>NZ_JBYUPV010000001.1:0-821071 GCF_058133325.1 Paenibacillus sp. MAHUQ-45 | reverse complement strand
CAAGGTTATCTGGAAAGGTCTTCAGGCTTTTCGAACAGTGTTTGAGTCGTATTCCTTTTTACTGTAATTTTTTTCTATTGCAGTGATACAGGATTAGCTCTGGAGTCCGTTATTTTCTGGAACGATCGGTGGTTAGGCAATAGCGTCTCCGGAGTCCGTTACCAGATGCAACAAGAAGCAAGTACTTATTTCGAGATAGGTCTATTAATCAAGGGTTAAATTATGGATTTTCACAAAATGGGCAGATTACCTGCCTGACATTCTAATTGGAGGCTACTTCCAGACAGTCATACGCTCCTGTAAATTAGAGGTATGTAACTCAAGTTGAATCCCATCCGGGTCAAGAAAATTCACCGACCAGCCCCTGCCACGCTGAACAGGACCTCTGACGATAGGCACCTTATGACTCTTTAGGATCTGTACCGCTTCTGCAAAATCTTCCTCTGTAATGGAAAAGGATACATGATCTACACCATTTTCTTCCCGAAAAATATTTGAACTAACCGTCTGTTCATTGCCTTCAGTAGCGCCCTCATCTGCCTCTACCTTCTCAGCAGCAGCAGCACGCACTTCGATCAGGCAGATCCAGGCACTCCCCCATTCCAGATAAGCGTCGTTCTTGCCTCGATGAATCAGTGCCAAACCCAGAATGGATGTATAAAAGTTAAGCGAGTGCACCAAATCCTTCACCTTGAGCGTCAAATGATTAAAGCCTGTGACCTTCATTCGGGATCCCGCCTTGCGAACATGATAAAGTCCGTATTCACCGGTTCAAGTCCATCCAGTCGCAGATAGGTTGAGATTTGCCCCCGATGATAACTCCCGTGTAAGGACACATGGTGTAAAATGTCGACAACGGCAGTGTTAAACACGATTCCCTTACTGGTACGGTAAGTAAGCAGGCTGTCCAGATCCTCATCCTTGAGTTCTATGATAAATATATGATATCCTGCGGCATTCGCTCGAAGAAGCTGCCCGCAGTCCTCAGGCGGGTACGTAGGCCATATACTCGGAACTGTACTATCTCGCTGATTTAAGCGCTCAAGCCACACTTTCTCCGCCGTCAGCAAATGGCTGAATAATGACATGAGCTTCTCGGATACGACGTCTGAACCTTGCAAGACCTTGAAAATCTCTTCATTTGCCCAGTAAGCATGACTGAATAGGCGCAGCAGATCATCTCGTCTGCCTTGCGGTTGCAAGGTCATCAGTGTGCACCCCTTGCAGCTTCCAGTTGTTTGCGTTTTAGTGACTCCGGATCTTGTACCACATGCGGAGTTTCGGCAAAAAGAAGCGTAGCACGGTCACCCGGGTGATACTGCGGCCATAGGAGCTTGGATGTGCTTGGATCTCCCCGATGAGCAAAAGCCAACCAAGCTTCCTGCATGGCATCCGCCAAGGCAATTATTTCTGGGCTTATCTCCGCTCCCAACCGCTGCAAATGATTCAGATTGTGGAACACATACGGAATCTCTGCGCTGTGTACGGCTTTGCCAAATAACGGATGGCCGGGAACCTTCAGATCGAATCGGTACATCCAGACCGGGGCATGAACCTCTTGACGTTCCGCGAAAGAAATAGAACTGCTCCAGAAGTAGAAATCGGTCAATATCTCCGCCTGCCCCTCCCAGGAGTGACTATAGCCACCGACATGTTCTCCCAGGCCACTGAGGCCCGTCAGCATCTCCAATGCCTTTAATGAATCGGCGAAGTCTGGCACTGGCATGTTCTCGCGGAAGAAAAGATTCCCTTCATCCTGATTGGTTCCGATCAGCAGCGGAACCCCTTCCGCCGCTCCCTTTGCGATCGCAACCGCCGGGTCTTCCGGCAGTGTTACTCCGTCAATGACCGGCTGGAATGGCATGCTTAGCGAGCCACCAGGCAGCTTTAAGCTCATTCGTCCGGCGGCGGCTATAATCTCCTCCGCCGGGATGGATTGCAGCACGCCGTGATCGCCGCCAGGCGCGATCCCGAGCTCCGCGAGCAGGGCTGCTGCAATCTCGCTGCCCTGCCGGGGCGGCAGAGTCTGCTCCGCCCCGCTCTGCATGATCGCCCCCGCGAAGAGTCCCTTCGCGGCAGGCATGGCCAGCAGGGCAGCGATGCTCATGCTGCCCGCCGATTCCCCGAACACGGTTACCCGGTTCGGGTCGCCGCCGAAGGCGGCGATGTTGCCGCGCACCCATTCCAGCGCGGCAATCTGATCGAGCAGGCCCTGGTTGGAGGCCAGCCCATCGCCAAGCGGCGACAAATGCAAGAAGCCGAAAGGCCCGAGCCGGTAGTTGATCGTTACGACAACAACCCCGCCCCGAGCGGCCAGACTGCTGCCGTCGAACAATGGCTGGCTGCCCGCTCCTGTAATAAAGGTTCCGCCATGAATCCAAAACATTACCGGCAGCCCTTCTCCACCGGCAGCGGGTGCCCAAATATTCAGGTATAAGCAATCCTCTGAATGCTGCGGAGTCTCTCCTCCAAACCGGGTGCCCCGCGTATCTGGTGGCTGATGGCTAACCGGACCGAAACTCGTCGCCTCTCGAACGCCATTCCAGGCTTCCGGCGGCTCCGGTGCCCGGAACCTAAGCTTGCCAACAGGAGGAGCTCCATATGGAACTCCCCGCCAGACATTCACATCACCGAAGTGCTGTCCCCGTATTCTGCCATAGTTGGTTACTGCTACTGGCCCCTCCATTGCACTCATCCCTCTTTCGTCTACTCTTCTGTTTTCTCTTCTAAGTTTCTATATAAGCCCGACTCTATCTGGAACCATTCGAACAAATGGGTGAATACCACCTTAAGCACTGCATAACCGGGAACCGCAAGAATAATACCAACGATCCCGAACATTTTCCCTGCGAACAAGATCACAAATATAATCGTGATCGGGTGAATTTTGAGCGACTTGCCCATAATTTGCGGCGAGATGAATTTACCTTCAATCAGCTGGACCGCTGTCCAGACGAAAACCATTTTCAGCAGCATGAACGGTGAAGTCACCACAGCTACAATCAAGGCCGGCGTAATGGCGATGGCTGGTCCAAGATAAGGAACCACCGCTGTACACGCAGCCACAATAGCAAGCACGAGTGAGTAATCCAAACCAATGATAAGATAACCAATGTACAGCAGCACCCCTATGCAACAGCTAACAATAATCTGCCCGCGTATGTAAGAGGCCACCTTGCCGTTCATCTCGGACATCACTTCTTTAGTCTGCGGACGCAGTCGGGACGGTATGAACTTCAGGATATAATCTGGAAGCTTCTTGCCGTCACGCAGCAGATAGAACAAAATAAACGGTGTGGTTACAACCGATAGCACAACCTCCGTGAGCGCTCCCACAAAACTGCCTACACCGGTTAAAGCATTGTTCAGAAAAGAAGTTGCCCAGCTCGTGACTTTTCTCGTAATATCAGTAAAATCGGTTCCAATACTTTGCTGAATCTGCCCGAAAAACTCACTGCCGGTCAGGTTCATGAATTCATCCTGAATTTGTTGACTGTACCTTGGGAAATTATCAATTAATCCTAGCAGCTGGCTGCGGAGGATCGGGATGACCGTTAACAGGATGAGCGTAATGATCCCCACGATCAACAGATATAAAATGACAATCCCGTAGGTGCGTTTGATATTACTTCGCTTTTCCAATAGGTCAACCAGCGGATTAAGCAGATAATAAGCAACACCCGACAGTAGCAGCGGCAGTGCCACCGTATGGAACAAGACCTTAAGCGGCTTGAAAATAAACGGTACCTTCGCAAAGATCAGAATATTGACCCCGATCAACAGCAGCACCAGCAAAAACACAACAAATTTATTATTCAAAAAAAACCTTTTGAACCTCTCCGGCCACACCTGCAGCCTCTCCATAACACCTTCCCCCTTACGATGAACATTCTGACTGAATTCCATTTGAATGAATGACACTTATCAAATAGCATAGTCAACGTAAGGGCAACAAGTCAAATTTCGGCAGAAATGCCCTCCGGAAAGCCGCTTACTTCCCTCCGACTATCGAGAACGACCACTTTTTCTCTTCATTGGTCTTGTTCAGAATACTGATGATCTTGCCCCGGCTACGTTTCGGAAAGTTGCAGATCCATAGAATAAACTCCAAATCGTGCTTCTCCGGACAGTCTTTATTTCGATCTGGACGAGTTCTGCCAGGATACTGAATACGCCGTTTGAGAATACGCTTTAAGCACAGTCTTCCTTATCAGCCGAACTTGAGATCGTCTATCCTGCCTGCATGTACAAAACCAATGCTCTGGTACACTTTGTTGGCATCAGGATTGTGACGGTCAGCATACAGCATCGGAATCAGCTTCTCTTCCAGCACTCGCTCGCATATTGCGGCAACAATGGCACTGGCATATCCCTTTTTGCGTTGATCGCGTGGGGTATAGACATCATTGATCCGGGCATGCCGAGGCGAGCGGTGAGCGATTTTAGCCATAGATACCGGAATACCGTCCACCACCCACAGGTACATCTGACCGGAGGCAGCATCTCCCTCGGCCGTGGGCAGCATATCTTTAGGATCCACCGGTTTACCAAAAGCATCCTCCGAGAAGCCAGCCAGAAACTTGGCGATCAGCGGAGCATCTTCGATCGTTGCCTGTACTACATGTCCATCGACATTAATGGGTTTATGTACAGCAGGGCAATGATAGACTTCCAGCAGCAAATGATTGTGAAAAGACGTCTCCTTCCCTTGGCAAAAGACCTCCGCAAACCGTCTCGCTATGTCCGGCTCCGCAATGATACCTGGAAGTCCCTCTTCCTTCAAATGCTCCGCTAATCCCTGTATCAATGTTTCCTTCTCACTGTGACTGACCTCAGACGAAATCCACAGCCAGGGATGAAAGCCGCGGGAGTGGGCGAGCACTAAAGTATTCTCTGGTGTCTTCAATTTCAGATTTCTTTCAAATCCTGTGATCATATGAATCAGGTTGAATTTCACCTCATCTTTTACAAACGCTTCCCCAAGCAGAACACTATCACCAGTTGAAAAATGTTCAAACATCTTATTCCCCTCCGAATATACTTTTCTTTCCATCATAATTCTCTTCCCTATAAAAATAAACCGCCGCGTCCCTTCATTCAGGTACACGGCGGAATAACACAGGAGCTACCTGTTTTGGGTAAAGGGTAATTATAAGTCCTTCTCGAAATTTAGCAAAAGGCTCTATTTCCGGTGCCAAATCTTCTTGCTAAAATTAGGTTGGTCACGAGTGACAACACCTATTCCCAGTAGAACGGTCCTTTATTTTTCAGCCTCGCGAGTCCTTCAACATAGAAGAAATCACCATAAATCAGCGGCACATCGATATTTTGACCAGCCGGATAATGACTGGTTCCATGCAGGATAAGACCTTCTTCTTCATCATTGCCCCATGTCCCGTAATTGCGGTAAAGCGATTCCAAAATCTTGATCGCCGGCTCACGGTACACAGCAGCCTCTGTGCCACCAATCTTCTCAGCCAGAAGCAGCAGGCCGCTAGCGGCACAAGCACCAGCCGAGGAATCCCGGAAGCTTCGCGCCTCCTCTGGCGCGCGGAAATCCCAGTGCGGAACATAATCCTCCGGGAGGCGGGCCAAGAAGAAATGCGCCACCTTTTGTGCGGTGTGCAAATACTCAATCTTACCCGTATGATGATACGCCAAGGTCAGACCGTAGATCGCCCAGGCTGTCCCTCGCGACCAGGCCGAACCGGCATCATAGCCTTGTCCGCCGATGCCTTCAACGAACTCGCCAGTCTCCGAGTCAAAGCGAACGATATGATACACCGAACCATCGGGACGGACAAAATGCTTCACAACCGTGTCCATATGCGCCTCAGCAATATGACGATAGCGTGGATCATCACTGGTCTCCGATGCCCAGAAGAGCAGCGGCATATTCATGGCACAGTCGATAATCGCAATCCCGCTATTGTCTTCTCCGTTTAACCAAGGATTCCAGGCTCGGATGAAGCCGCCCTTCAGATTGAAACGGGCAGCGAGGAAATTCGCCGCTTTAAACGCCCGAACCTTAGAGGTTTCGTTGGCCAGCAGTTTGTAGGAAGCTACGCTTGTCAGCGTCCACATGAAGCCAAGATCATGGTCCAGTCGCACATATTCGTTCAGGACCTCATCCAGCCGCTGCTCGCACTGTTCGGCAATAGCCCGTAGCGATTCATCCCTGCTAACATTATACAGCAGCCATAGTTGACCCGGCCAAAATCCAGCCGTCCACCAACCAGGCTCTTCCAATATGTATTTTCCGCCCTGGCTGGCATGCGGAAATTCCGCACCAATCCGCAGGCTGTTATGCTGGGTCTTCTCCAGCGCTTTACTCCATGCTTCCTCTACCCAGTCCAGCTTTGTCTCTGTCGTCATCACTAGCACCGCCATTCTGTAGTTTTAGAGATTGATTGTGCATCCCGGTGTGTAAATTCCTTAATTTAGGAAGGGCGCACTTATATAAGCATTCAATATTGACTCCTATATATCCTGCCAGCTATATCAGACGAACTTAAGAACCAAACTTAAGAACCGAACTTAAGATTCATACATCAAATAGAGCTTAAAGTTCAAGCGTAATTATGGTGATGTTTGGACTCTCTGTAGAACAAATTAAAACAACAAACAAAACTAGAAAAAAGAGAGGTTACGATAATGAGGCTCGACGTGTAATTAAGGGCATTTTTGTATCTTAAATATTCTGTAACGAAGAGTTAGTGGGGATTAGAGGCAATATTGTACCTTAAATATCCTACAATAGGCAATTTTAGATGTTTTTTCGAAAATAAGATACAATATTGCTCTTAATTCCCCTTTTTACCTATATTCAAGAAATATAAGGTGCAAAAATGCTGTTAATTAGGAGAGTCCTCCCTTTTCAACTGTTAAAAAATCACTAACGGTGAGGGGAGACTTGTGTCCTAAAGTTCTAACTTCACCAGAATCACGCCTAGTCTTTTGTTCGAATTTTAATTTCACATCATAGTAGACGTTGAAAACTGGCTATAGCTTAGGCTTCCGATGCGAGTTTTCCTCCGTAAAACTTTCAGGTGAGCCTTCTCTCCTTCTCACTTTTTGTTCTTTACCCAAATTTCGGCGGTAGCTTATTCATAATTGTTGTCCTATAGGCTACTTCTTCTTTTTACCGCGCATCCCCCGTTCGGAGCTGGCCCTAAACTCCTTGTCGAACTTGTAGACCATGTTTTCTATAAGCCGTTTTCCCTTCAGTGTTTTGCGGACCAACACTTTGCCTAATTTCGGGGTGATCCCCCTGTACCACACACCTTCAGGATAGGCGATGACCACACAGGCATCCGAGCATCTTCCGTTGCAACCAGTTACCGTTGTATGTATAAGGCTGCCCGCAGCCTGCTTATCAATCTCTTTCTCAATAGCTTCCGCTACCTCTTTCCCTCTATGCTTCTTGCAGCTGCTTCCGTTACAGATCAGCAGATGGCACTGGGTTCCTTGCAGATTCCAAGTCGTCACTTCAGCGTTCCTTCTCCCTTCATATGTACTGTTTCCCCGCTCGAGGGAATAGATTATTCTACACTCTACTTAACCGGACACTCCGCGTCAAGGTGGAGGGGTATTATTCTCTGTTTTCTTTCGTTATAATATAATTGAGAACTATTATCAACAGAAGAAAGTGAGCTTTCATCATGACTACCCGCTATTCTAACAGTCCCAATCAGCACGGCCATTGCTTTTATATGCCCATCCGGGTGACTGTCCTTAGTCATCTTAGTGCTGACGAAAATACAATAACACATTCCTTCTGTTCCATTCTGATTATGGTGCAGGGAGGGGACGGCTATATTGAGATCAATAATGAACGTCTGCACCTTGCCCCCGGCTGTGTCCTCACCTTCCCTGGATCTACGAGCTTCAAATTCCCTCCCCAGTCCGGCCTGCACGGGGTATGGATTGAGTACACAGGCGTCATGCCGGACGGGATAATGAAATCCCCACTGAACAATGATCTTATCCCTCAACTACGGAAATGCCCTTCTCAAATAACGGGACTGGGCGGAGAGCTGCATAGCGCTTGGACCAAGCCCCGAGTGGACAAGCCTTTTGCAGTACAAGCCCTGTTCACCGATATAATCATGAAGGTAAACAGCACTCCCGTAGTGACCAATGTTGTGGAGAATCCCAGCCGTTGGCTCCCCCTTGTCCTGCAATACATAGATGACCATTATTCAGAAGATTTGACGAGGTCACAAATGGCCGGATTGGCAGGGGTCAGCCCGGAGCACTTCTCCCGCTCCTTCCGTAAGACAACTGGGCAGACTTTTAGCGCTTATCTTTCGCTTCTTCGGATACGTAGAGTTCAGGAGCAGCTCCTGACCGGAACACCAAATCTGAGTCATCTGGCACTTGAGGTCGGTTATGGCGAGGGTACATATCTCAGTCGAAAGTTCAAACAAATCGTGGGGCTCTCTCCCACTGCCTACCACAGCAAAAGTAAGCGAATAGTCACACTGAATTATAACCATACCGCTAGTCTGAGGGCACTGGAGATCACACCGCAATTGGGACCCTACTCCGCTTGGTTGGAAAGTCTGGACACTGTACCTACAGCCCGGAAGCTGCCCTTGGAAGCACGGTGTGCTTCTGCGGTCTACAATTCTGTAGCCTCCGCCCGCCCAGATGTAATTATCAGCTACGCATTATACGGGGAGAACAAACAGCTACTTAACCTTGCTCCGGTCATTGAGCTGCCCTTTATGCATATGAGCTGGCGCGAGCAATTCACCCTCATCGCCGAGGTTGCTGGACGAAGGTTACTAGCTGAAGAATGGCTCCAACGCTATGATGAGCTTTGCCACGAGGCCAACTTGCAGCTTGACGGGAATATGGAAGCAAGAGGCACGGCGATTGTCTGGGAGATCGGCCACGGCTGCGCTTACTGCTTCAGCAGTAGTTACGGACGAGGCTGTCAGGTACTATACAACGATTTGGGCTTTAAGTTACCACAAGCAATTATAGATCAAGATATCTCTAACAGAGGATTTATCAAGGCAGCTATTGAAGACATTCCAGACTATCCTGCTGACCATATCATTATTACCGGCCTGCCAGATGATCCCCAAGGACTCCAGCGGATTGACCGTCTCTTTCATTCCGAGCAGTGGCGGCAACTCGAAGCTGTCCGCAAAAGCCGGGTCCATATTCTGGACCAGCCGGATATGTTCTACGGATTCGATCCCCTCTCCTCACAGGCACAGCTTCATGTCCTGCTCCGGGCATTAACATCATAAATATACATAGGCGGAGATCATTTCAGGTCATGGCAATTAGCCGGTGAAGTCTGTACAGTTATATTGAGAATGATAATCGTTATTCATAAGGAGGATATACATCTTGCTCGACCTACACAAGAGCCGCAGAAGCCGAGGGATATGGGTTCCTATGTCTCTGCTGTTAGCACTAACTCTTATTTTATCGGCTTGCGGCAATACCGTTCCGACAGCCGAAGGCACTGGTGGCAATACTGCCAATACGCCAGGCACTTCAGAGGCACCAACTACCGCCGAGAGCAGCACGCCGGAAGCCCCGGCCACCAAAACCGTAAAAACTATGAATGGTGACATTGAAATCCCTGTCCTGCCTAAGCGGATTGTCGCAGAGGAATATATTGGCAGCCTGATTCCCTTAGGCACCATCCCTGTCGGCGCTCCCGGCCTGACTCTGCAGAATATGTATTTTCAAGAAGCACTAAAAGATGTTACGGACACAGGTACCTACGGGAAAATGAACGCAGAGAAGATCTTCGCGCTAGACCCGGATCTAATCATAACGGGCAATAACGACAGCTATCCAACGTTAAGTAAAATAGCACCTACAATAGTCGTACCTTACGGGGAACTAAAGAACGCTCACGAAGAACTTACCTATTTTGGCCAGCTGCTGGGCAAAGAAAAGGAAGCGGCAGACTGGCTTGCAGAATACGACGAGCGGATTGCCGCCGCCAAAGCCAAGGTGGACAAGGCCATTCCTGCAGAGGCTACCTTCAGCATTATGGAAAATGCCGATAAAACCACATATGTCTATGGCGACAATTTTGGGCGAGGCGGCCAACCCATCTATCAGGCGCTGGGCCGCAAACCTCCGGCAGAAGTCGCTGACGAAATTATGGATAAGCAGTGGGCTGAATTATCCGAAGAGGTCATCAGCAAATACGCTGGGGATTACATCATCCTAACCTCCAATACTCGCACAGTCGAGAGTTTCAAAAGTGATCCCCTCTGGGGTAGCTTGCCTGCCGTGAAGAATGATCGTCTCTACGTCTGGAAAGAGGAACGGTCCTGGTACTACGATCCTATGGCCGTTCTCTCCCAGACGGAGGAACTGGCGGACTGGCTTACAAAAGGCAAATAGTAGAACGAAAGCCAAGCAACGATTTCTGGTTACTACCGGGTCGCTGCTTGGCTTTTGAAATTTGATAAGAAACAGTCAGCTCCGCTTCACCTTCTATCGTGAACTGAGCCTGTCTTACCAAACGCCAGCAGTAAAGGCTAGCGCTATATAGAGGTTAGTACTTTAATTAAATTCAGCATGAAGATTATGTAGCAGCTAATTTCCAACTATCATCATCCGTTCGTGTAGCGGATTAGCTTATTCAAGTGATAACATTTCCTCAATAATCTCATCAGGCAGCCGATCATTTTTTAATATCTGAAGAATCTGTTTATCCGCTCCCTTCTTCCGCAAAAATGAAAGTAAGGCGTCCGCCTTCTCTTTTCGGTGCATCAGCGCATAAGCAACATACCATACTTCAGGACTGCTAACTTGAATACCCTTCCAGAGGCGAACAGGAATAGTCGGCATCTTGCAGAGACCTTTTTCGGTATAAATTGAGAAATTCCCTAATATCTCAACTTGGGGATTCTCTGAATGAACTAAAAGTTTATATTCGCTTCCAAACGGATAATCTCCACTTGTTATTTCTTGTACATAAAGGTTTTACAAAGCCTTCAATACCTTCTCTATAGGGGCTTCAGTCATAATATCCCAGTCAAGAACCGAATTTGTTAATCCCAAGCTATGTAATAAACCGCTGCCACCCAAAGCATAAGGAATACAATATTTTTCAAGTTCTTTTGTTACAGCAATTAAATTACTAATATTCGGTTCCATCCTACACCCCTCCAAGAATCGGTCAAAAAACGTTTAAGTCAGATCGATGACAACCAATAGCTCCATCTAATTTATATGTTAAAAAATAAGCATACAAGGAAATCATCCGCTTGGATACTTCCCTGTACGCTTTTATTTGAAAATACTATACTTATACGCCGATCTATACGATTTAGATAATCTAAACGCTTCTAATGATCGTCTACGACCCCAAGTGCTTTGTTCTTTTCCTTGAACCGGTCGTTATGGGAGGAGACATAAGCCACCTTATCCGCAGTCGGATCGATGTACAGCTTGGCACTGTTCAGCGCCAGCACAGCATCGGTGAAGGTACCAGCGATCAGGCGAACCTTGCTGGCATAGTCCACGAAATCCCCTGCAGCAAAGACACCAGGAAGGTTCGTCTCCAGCTTGTCGGAGACGTTAGCACACCACTCGCCCATATCCAGACCCCATTCACGCAGCGGGCCGAAGTCATGTTTTAGACCATGATTGACAATAACAGCATCCACCGCAAACACCTCGGTCTCGCCGGTCTCCACATGGCTGATCGTCACTTGATCAATCGTCTCGCCATTACTGCTGTGCAGCTGTGTCAAAGCATAAGGAACACGAACCTCTACAGAAGAAGATTTCATACGTGCAATATTTTTCTCATGGCCCCCGAACCGTTCGCGGCGGTGCACCACTGTCACACTCGCTGCAATCGGCTCCAGTTCGTTGGCCCAATCTACAGCAGAATCCCCGCCACCAGAAATCAGCACATGCTTGCCGCGAAATGGCTCCAGCTCTTGAACCGTGTAATGAAGATTCGTCACCTCATAACGGTTCGCACCTTCGATCTCCAGCTTCGCCATTTGCAGGATTCCATACCCGATTGCCAGGATGACTGTCCGTGTCCAATGCTTCTCACCGCTGGCTGAAGTCAGGATATAAGTTCCGTCCTCTTGCAGCTCCTGACCCGTAATCTGTTGTCCCAGAACAATGGTCGGTTCAAAGGTCATGGCCTGCTCCTTCAGCTGTTTAACCAACTGATGACACAGGGTCGGGGTGACACCTCCGACATCCCAGATCATTTTCTCAGGATAAATCAACATTCTTCCGCCGAGTTCTTCCTTGGCTTCGATCAACTTGGTCTTCAGATCTCTCATACCGCTGTAAAACGCTGTATACATCCCAGCGGGTCCACCGCCAATAATCGTCACATCATATAATTCCAGTTGGTCGCTCATGCTAACCTCCGCAAATGTATTTATATAAGACAAACTTAAGATATTCACTTAGGGTTACATCGTTAATACGATGAATGTTTGGACTTCCAGCACCGCCATGACTTTACGCCCCGAACTGCGCCTCGTGTAGACGGCTGTAAATCCCCGGATTTCTCAACAATTCCTCATGCTTGCCCTGCTCGGCAATACCGCCTTCCGCTACAACAAGTATGCGGTCTGCATGTTTGATCGTTGCCAGGCGATGGGCAATCACGAGAGTCGTCCGGCCCTGCGACAATTCAGCAAGAGCCTCTTGAATCGCCTGTTCTGTCTCCGTATCCAGCGCAGACGTGGCTTCGTCCAGAATCAAAATACTCGGGTTCTTCAGGAACATCCGGGCGATGGAGAGACGCTGCTTCTGTCCTCCGGAAAGCTTCACGCCGCGCTCACCGATCATCGTGTCCAGACCGGCAGGCTGTGATTGGATCAGTTCCACCAATTGAGCCCGCCGGGCTGCTTCCCATATCTCATCATCTGATGAACCTAGCTTGCCGTAAGCAATATTCTCACGGATGGTTCCGTCGAACAGAAAGACATCTTGCTGTACGATTCCGATATGGGAGCGGAGCGATTCCAGCTTCATCGAGCGGATATCCATACCATCAATGGCAATACTGCCTTCATTCACATCATAGAAACGAGGCAGCAAGCTGCACAGCGTTGTCTTGCCGGCCCCTGATGGACCTACAAGCGCTACCGTGTCCCCTGCATTGATCGACAGATCGACGTTCTGGAGGATTTTATCCTTATTGTCATATCCAAAAGTAACTCCCCTGAACTCAATATTTCCGGTAAGCTTCTGGACAGTCTTGGCATCCTTGGCATCATCGATGTCCGGCTCCGTCTCCAATAGCTCCAAATAGCGCTTGAATCCGGCGATGCCCTTAGGATAAGTCTCAATCACAGAGTTGATCTGTTGTAGTGGACCAAAGAATACATTAGACAACATCACAAAGGCGATAAATTCGCCGTACGTCATCTTGTTCTGAATGACAAACCAGGTGCCACACAGGAGTACAAACAGTGAAACAAACTTCATAAGGATAAAGCTGAACGAAGAGTTCCAGGCCATAATCCGGTATGTCAGCAGCTTCGTAAGGCGGAAACGTTCATTGTTTTCGGCAAAACGGGAGATTTCATGCTTTTCATTAGCAAAAGCCTGCACTACACGAATCCCGCTCACATTATTCTCAACTCTTGCGTTGTAATCAGCAATATCGGCGAACATCGTCTTAAAGGCTGCCGACATTTTACGGCTGAAGTACATGGACAGGTAGATCATCAGCGGCACAATCACAAAGGTCAGCACCGCAAGCTGCCAGTTAATATTCAACATAATCGCGAACACGCCGATCAGCGTCATGATCGCAATGAAGAAATCCTCAGGCCCGTGGTGGGCAATTTCCCCGATATCCATAAGATCATTGGTCATCCGGGAGACTAGATGCCCAGTCTTCGTATTGTCAAAAAAGTTAAAGGACAGCTTCTGTACCCGATCGAATAGCTTTTTCCGCATATCCGATTCGATATTAATACCCAGCTTATGTCCCCAGTAGGTGACTACAAAATGCATGAACGAGCTAACCACATAGATGCCCAACAAGCCCAAGCAGGAATATAGAATTACCCTCCAGTTGCCGCTAGGCAGGAGATCATCCACCACCCGGTTGACCGCGAGCGGGAATACAAGTTCCAGCAAAGCAGCGGCGATAGCACAAGTGAAATCTAGGATAAACAGCCCCTTATAAGGCCGATAGTAAGCAAAAAAACGACGCAGCATTTCCAGTTACACTCCTTACCGATGGTCCGAAGAAGAGGGAGCTGCAAGCCCCCGGTCTGCTTCCTCCGGACAGAATGATTACAGCAATAGTGAGGCCTTTGCCCCGCTAGGATTTCTTGCGTCCCAGCAAATACAGGAAGTAAGGAGCGCCAATAACGGCAACTACAATACCGGTTGGAATTTCCGATGGCTGCAGAATCCAGCGACCAATCGTATCGGCTGTAATGACGAGCAGTGCCCCCAGCAAGGCCGAAGTTGGCAGCATATACTGGTGCTTCGGACCAACCAGCCGTCTTGCCAGATGGGGAGCCACTAGACCGACAAAACCAATCCCGCCACTCACAGCCACACTTGCGCCAGCAAGGCCGACCGCAGCAGCCAAAAGGCGGAACTGTTCCCTATTGACAGGTGCGCCAAGACCGATCGCTGTCTGTTCCCCCAGATTAAGCACGTTCATAACCCGCGACTTGTAGAATATGTAAGGAAGCAAGATAACAACCCATGGTAGTAGAGAAAGCACAAACTTCCAGCTTGTTCCCCAGATACTACCGGCGAGCCAGGTTGCGACAAACTGATATTTGTCCGGGCTCAGACGAAGCGTAAGTACGATCATCGCAGCACTCATTCCAGCCGCAACCGCAACCCCGGTCAGCAACAAACGCGTAGGCGACAAGCCCTGATGACGTTTGTAGGCAAGTATATAAATCAAGGCTGCGGTTAAGCTTGCGCCGACAAAGGCCACAACGGGTAGCAGAAAGACCGGAGCCGCTGCGGTAGTCGGATAAAAGGAAATCAACAGCATAACCATGAGTCCCGCTCCGGCGTTGATACCGAGAATACCAGAGTCCGCCAGCGCATTACGTGAAATCCCCTGCATAACTGCACCACATACGGCCAGTGCAGCCCCAATCAACAGGGAGATGACAATACGTGGCAGCCGAAAATCAAACAGAATCAAGCTTTGCTTGTCTGTGCCTTGGCCGAACATCGTCCGGAGCAAGTCCAGAGGACTCAAGCGTATGTATCCAGTGTTAACACTGATTATAAAGACAACCACAATGAGAATAGACAAAATAGTCATGACAAAAAGTCCACGCCGATGTCTGATTTGCTCAAAAGATGAGAATACGGACTTCTCCATTATTACAGCTCCCTCCTTTCTTTACGCGCCAGATAGAGGAAGAAAGGCACACCAATCAGAGCAATGATCGCGCCAAGCGGCGTCTCATGCGGCGGGTTGATCATTCGTGCGGTAAGATCGGCAAAAACCGTTAGCAGACTGCCCAGAATCGCCGAGCATGGAATAATCCAGCGATAGTCCACACCAACCAAGTACCTGGTTAAATGCGGAATAATCAGTCCGATGAAACCCACTGTACCAACCACAGCAACCGAGGAACCAGCTAAGATCAGCACGATGATGACACCAGCCAATTTAACAAGACCCGTTCGCTGTCCAAGACCTTTGGCGATATCCTCACCCAAACTCAGCATCGTAATAGAGCGGGACAAAATAATTGCCCCCAGAATGGCAGCGCCAACCCAAGGGAACATGATCTTCAGCTGCAACCACTTCGTTCCAGCTACACCACCTGCATACCAGAAGGCCAGGTCTTGTCCAATCCGAAAATATAAAGCTATTCCTTCACTGAGTGCCTGCAGTAGCAAGCTGAATGCGGCACCAGAAAGAACCAGACGTGAAGGCGTTAACCCACCTTGGCCCAGTGATCCCACACCATATACGACACCTGCCCCCAAGCCGGCTCCAATAAAGGCATACATAATCAAATACATAAACGAAAGACCCGGGAAAAAGGCGAAACATAACGCAAGCGCAAAGCCCGCTCCAGCATTTATCCCCATCAGCCCTGAATCCGCGAGTGGATTTCGGGTCATCCCCTGCATAACAGCTCCTGCCACTGCAAAGCTCGCACCAACCATGGCACCACCAAGCACCCGTGGCAGACGTAAATCCTGAATAATCTGATGATCCGTCAGGTTCGGATTAAAATGGAAGATAGCTTGCCATACCACGGAAAGCTTGATGTCTGCCGCACCAAATGAGACCGATATCGCGATCCCCAGCGCCAGCGCAATCAATCCGCCAATCAATATCAGCGTTGCTGCCCATGGACGTGAACGGATTTTTTGCTTTTCCGCCTCGCTACTGGCCTCTATTCTACCTGTTGCCTGTAAACTCATGCATGTCACCCGTTTTCGTATGAAATTGATTCTCATTATCATCTTTGTATTGTAAATGAAATCTCTTCCTTTTGGCAATGGATAATTGTGATCTTATTATTTTTCTTTTCTGCATGAGCGTACATTTCTCCATCCCTTTTTCTGAAATCAAGTCAATTTCGTTGACAGGTTCACAAGTAATTTGGTAGATTCTATATTAATGTCCAAAATGATAATGATTATCATTATCTGATTGGTATCCACTATTTATACTGGGAGGTCCATCATGTTAAAGAAAAAGTCCCTACTGTCAGTCGCCGCGCTGATGATGCTATTCACGATCATTTTGACGGCTTGCGGAGGAACCAGCAACAATGCTTCAAGCCCTTCCCCGGCAGCTACTGCGGAAGCTTCAGCACCGGCGGCATCAGAACAACCGGCCGCTACCGATACACCGGCTGCTGAATTCCGTGATTACGAGACTCCCAAAGGGACCGTGAAAATTCCTACGAAACCCCAGCGCATCGTAACTGATTTTTACGGCGGTGAACTGCTCTCGGTGGGAGCCAATGTCGTTGGCGTTGAGCCAAGTGCTTTTGAGAATCCATTCCTGACCGATCTGCTCAAAAATACCACGGACGTCGGTTATCCTATCAGCGCCGAGAAAACCCTGGAGCTTGCTCCTGACCTGATCGTTGTCATGTACGATGGTAACTACGACGCGTTATCCAAAATCGCTCCTACAATCTATGTACCTTACGGAACTGCCACTAACATCTATGAGACTGTCAAGCTGTTCGGCGACATCGTTGGCGCTCCTGACAAAGCAGAGGCCTTCTTAACTGACTTTGACAAAAAAGCAGCCGAAGGCCGCGAGAAACTGAAAGGCATTGTCAAAGAAGAGGACACCTTCGGAATCTACGAGTTGACTGACAAAGGTGAACTGTGGATCTTCGGAGACAACGCCGGCCGTGGTGGACAAGTTCTCTACAATGCGCTCAAGCTGAAGATGCCGGAGAAAAACAAAAACGATAACCAAACACTTCAGCTCTCTATGGAACTGCTGCCGCAATACGCCGCAGATTATATGTTCCTGACTACCTATGATCCTGAGAAAAAAGGCGACAAGCTTAAAGAGCTGAAAGATTCCCCAGTGTGGAAAGGACTTCCGGCTGCCAAGAACAATCACTTGTTCTACAATGATTTCGATACCTACTACCGTTATGATCCCATCGCCATCACCGCGCAGATCGATCTGTTCGTGGATATGATCGTTGCACGGAATGAGGAGAATAAGAAGTAACTCGGGTGGGGATGGTGCTTATGAAAAGGAACGGGGTTTGGAACTGTAAGCGCGATGTGCTTGCCTGGATGCCTTCCATAGGAAAGCTTCCACTCGTACCGGGGCGCAGGCTGTCGACAGATTTCATCCGCTAGAAGCGGTACATTCCCTTTACCAGTTGCCTTAACAATGAAGAATAGGGTCCGCCTCCCTAACTAAGAGCATTTTTGCACCATATTTTCCTTCAATGCAGATAAATGAGGGATATAAGGACATTTTTGTATCTTATTTTTCGAAAAAGTATGCTAACCAGGGGATTCTGGAAGATTTAAGGTACAATATTGCACTTATTTTACGATCGCCCCTAGTTTTAGAAGATTTAAAGTACAAAAATGCCGTTAATCACACTCAAGACTCTTATAATAAGCTCTCTTTTCTCTTGGCTTTCTGGTTATTTTCATACGTTCTATATAGAGGTTTATTACAGAAAGTTGGAGCAACCGCGTCCAGTGCGAATGCGATGTTCCAAAATTAGGTATATTCCTTTGTGCGAAGCCTATCTGTCTGAAAAATCATACAAAAAAAGGAAATGGCAGTGCTCAGGAAGATTCCTGAACCTGCCGTTTCCTTTTTTCGTTCTACGCGCACCTGTTTGAGCAAGTGATGCGCAAACAAAAGCCACCCGGCCTCCGGGCGCAGGTACAATTCTTTTCTATTTGTAATTTCTAAGCTTCATGCACTGCGTTTTAAAATAAAAACCTACTCTACCGCATCAACTTTTTGATACCTTCCATTGTTAAATTCGCGGAGTAACGACAATCTAAAACTTCTGGATTCCCCAAGATAAACCAATAGTTCACTTCATCATATCCTATGATCTCAGCCCTAACTATTAAGTCCGTATGCATATTAGCTTTTTGTGAGTTTTTGGTACATTCATCATAATCAGCTACTCCCAATGCTCCATGACTTGGGATGCTCACCATCACCCCTTGCGGATAAAACACTTCGATATATCCTTCTACTTTGGTTCCAAGAGGGAGAAGCACTTTCAGCTCAAGCCATGTCTCCAATTGATTTATATTAATGTCATTCCATACTTTTTCGAATATTTCCTTAGGTATTCTTTTCAAATTTGGATCATCTAAAGACAACTCCTGATCTGATAAGAAAAAATCAAACTTCTTCAGATTAGAAATCTTACTTTCTTTCCCCTCTTCGATTAAAACCTGTCTGAATGCGGTTCCCTCTTCATCTACTTCAAAGTACCATGTTTGTTTGGCATAACAATCAGTTAAATAAATCATCTTCTTTCTTCCATGCCCAATTATATCTCTTCATTAAAAATGCCATTTGAGGTTATAAATTGCTAGTAGGGAAAATTCATAAGTTCATTCTATACATTAAAATACTGCTTTTTTCTTAACACGCCATCTCTTCCAAAAAACTGAAATTATAATGATTTGAACCACAAAAAATTGCATTGGAAAAAAATAAACCATCTCAAAATAATATTCCGTAAATTTAAACTCAACCAGGTTAACATATTCGTACTTAGATTGACCCCATTTCCAATCTACAGTTCCTTTTATAGTAATCAGAAGCAACAAACCAGATAAAATACTTGATATTATCCATATCATTAATTTTTTTGAATCAGCTTTTTTCAAACATAGGAAACAGACTAAATAAGATAGTGCTATTGGCGCAATATACGTAATGCATATTTCCAATAAAACGCCTGACCTCCAGCCATCTGAACGTATCCCTAAGGCATAGATCATAAAAGCATGAACTAAAATAACTAACAGTACATAGAACATTGCTTTATAGACGACCTTCTTCAAAAGATCACTCCTCAACGTTTCTCTTCTTTGTCGGGTTGCATCAACCAAAGCATAAATATTAAGAACAATTGTGTTGTTAGATAGAAAAATGGAAACGAGATAAGTAAGTCTATTAGAGTATAGGGTGGCTTTATACTTAAATAGTTCAGATCGATCAAACCAGCTACATTAGATTTTTGCCCATGAAGTCCTTTTAAATAATTTAAATACTTTAGACTAGGGGAAACACTAAAAACAAACCAAAGAATATTAGGTACGAATTTCCCCGCTTTTAATGACATCTTACAGCTTATGTATGTGAGAATTGTTAGAATCGAATAGACTAGAAAACATAGTCCTGCTTCCCCTCCGCCCCATTTTTCTAATCCGGCATACAAAAAAGAGATCGTGAGAACGTGTATAACAACCACAAAGAGAACTTCTATTATTGATATAATCTTTACTTTTCCTTTCAAACACTCCTCCCCCTTGTACTTAATCTGAAAATATAGAATTGGAAAAATATCACATAAATGAAAAATTACCCTTTAAGTATAATTATCGGATAATTCAGATCAACTATTGATTCCGACACGAAAAAAAGACAGCCCTTCTATAAAGAAGAACTGTCTCTTACGCCTTCTACACGCCTTTCAGATCCTACAACAACTTCCCAATCACAGTTCCACTCAAAATCTGCCCCAGCGTCTTATCCAGCGGCAACGGCTTGTTGCCGAGACAGGTGCGGACTGCGGTCAGCAGCACACGAACGTCGTACTTACTTGGGTGTACTGGAATCACTTCTTTTTCAAGCTTCAACAGCCCGTATACGGCCATCATGGCGGTGCGGACGGAGTATTCGACGGTGAAGACGCAGTCGTCCGGCACTTCGGCGAACTGGCCAAGGAAAGCTAAGTTCGTGCTGCCCTGCGGGATAACCTGCGGACGGTCGCCCATGACGCGTGGCATGAACTGTGAAGTGATGTATGGCATCATGCACGGAATGACGTTGGTCGTGTGGGCGAGAATTTCTGGAATGCGATCCTTCAGGCCCATATGGTAGCAAAGTTCCTCGAACAGCTCGCGTCCGGTACAGTCGGACATTTTCTTCTTGATATAGTCACCCTCTGCATCCGGGAACAGACCATATGCCCACAATACTTTGACGTTCTCAGGCTGGTTGATAAAGTGCGGTTGGGTTGGTGCGGTCCAGGACATGAGCCAGCTGGAATCCTTGATTGTGACTACGCCACCCATGCCCGGTTTGTCGCCAGTCCATTCCAGCAGGTGCGGGAACACGATGTCATCATCGGTTAGGGTGATGGTGAAGGACAACCATTTCGTTTTGTCGATATCGCCGCAGAAGACTTCAGGATGGCCGAAATCCGGAGACTTGGCGGCCAGCTTCTCCCATAGACTCCAGCAGCCCCGTTCGGACACGGAACGGTTCAGGATCGCCGGATGATTGAAATCGCCTAAGGTTGAATTTTCAGTCATAGAACCGTTAGTGACCAGCACTAAATCGCTATCTGATACCTTGATCACCTTCGGTGCGCCGCCTGCCAGTACATGAATTCCCGTTACCGTCTTCTCCCCATTCGAAAGATCGAGGTCGAAATCCACCACCTGATGGCCTTTATCGAAGTTGACGCCCTTCCCTTCCAGCCATTTGATCAACGGCAGAATCAGCGAATCGTATTGGTTGTATTCCGTATGCAAAATCCCTTTGAGCTGGTTCATACCACTAATGAGGTGCATAAAACGTTCCATATATCGCTTCACTTCAACTACGCTGTGCCAGTTCTCAAAGGCAAACATCGAACGCCAGAAGTACCAGAAATTCGTCTCCAAAAAGCTCGGGTCAAAGAACTCTTCAATCGTAGTCGCTCCCAGCCGCTCCTCGGTCAGCATGGTCAGCTTGCCAAGCTGCAACGAATCGGCAGTTGAAAGGCCCAGTGTGGAGAAATCGGCTTTCTGTCCAGCCTTCTCCACCAGACGGCAATGCGACTCTACAGGCTCAGCCAGGTTGAATTCACGGAATTCGTCCAGCACACTGCGGTCGGGATTTGTGAGGGATGGAATAAAGCCATACAGCTCCATAAAACATTCAAAATGCTCTTCAATTTCTCTACCTCCGCGCGCGCTGTAGCCATCCTTGGCGTTGCCTGCACCGTCCATAGAGCCGCCGTACACTGTCGATTCCTCTAAAATGTGAATGTTCTTGCCGGGCATATGCCCGTCGCGGATCAGGAAAGCCGCCGCCGATAGCGAGCCAATCCCTCCACCGACCAAGTAGGCTTTTCGTGAAGCAATACCTTCCGGCATTACAGGGTGAATCCGTTGATAAGTTCCCATGTTCATCTTCCTTCCGGGTTGAAGTAGTAAGGTTACTCATGAGCTGCCCTCACTATAACTCCATCCCGAAAAGAAGCCTATGGACAGCTTCCGCCATCTGTACAGAGATTGCACAATCACTCGCTTTTGTGTTCATTATGAAGAGTCTATGGCATACAAAAGCACCTCACTCCCGATTACGTTTCGGGAAATGAGGCGCCTCTAAGCTGTCTATCTGTTCAGGATAGCATCTACATCTTTCGCCAGTGCATCCAAGCTTTGCTGAACATCTTTATTATCTGTAAGAATGTCACCTAAACGGGACACAACCAGTGTCTCAACTTCATGATAAGCCCCGGTTGTTGGTCTCATTTTACTAAACTTCAGCTGATCTACTGCGACCTTATAGCCTGGAGATTCAGCCATAGTCTTTTTCATAAGATCCGTGTCCAGTGAGGAGAGCCGGGTTGGCAGATATCCTGTGCTTGCAGAAGCGAATGCCGCTTGGTCAGTGTCAGACAACCACTCCATGAATTCAAAGGTTGCTGCTTTCTCGATTTCCGTACCTGTGTTGGCCATGTAGACATTGGAACCGCCGACAGGTACGCCACGGGTACCCCCTTTGCCTTCAGGGATCATAGAAACTCCGAGGTCAAAATTGCCTTTTGCCGCCATCCCCAAAAAGATCTTGTAACCACCAATACTGGAGAAGGTCAGTAGTGTATCCGGACTTGACACAGCACCGATAAAGTCGTTCATCTGTGTAGCATTCAATACTTTGATCAAACCCTTGGATACGGCATCTCGCAGGAAAGTAATCAGTTCGACAGCACCCTTGCTGTTGATATTCGTAGCAGTTTCCTCGGCATTGAGCATGGACGTATCAGAGTACGAGAATAGCAGTGCCTCCAGAACCCAGAGGTCATTATTATACAGGTACATCGGTGTTTTCCCTGTCTCTTTGTAAGCGGCTTGCAAGTAAGACTCTAGCTCGTCAAATGTACCCGGTCCATTTTCATTCAAACCTACTTTTTTAGCCAAAGTCTTGTTCACATACATCACGGGCAAGCTTCTCATATGCGGAAAAGCATACATATCCTTGTCTACATAGAGATTCCCGAGATCACCAATCTTGAAGTCGTCATTCTTGAAATCGTTCACCTTCATAAAAGGTTCCAGATCCACAATTGTATTGCTGTCTGCAAAACCTTTGGTCTGGGATACTTCACCAATGAAAGCATTCGGAAGCGTTTGTGCTACCGCTGCTGCGTTAACTTTTTGCTGCATCTCTGAGTAATCGCCCTGATACTCCGCATTCACGTGAATATTCAGCTCAGCACCCTTGGTCTTATTGAACTGCTCCACCAGATCTTTATTAACCTGCTCCATGGCCGACGTCCAAAAATTAATCTCGACTACCTTATCACTTTTGGTGTACTTTTCTGCCCCTTGATTAGCATCTGCTTGTCCACACCCACTAAGAATGACAGTTGTTCCTACGACTGCTGTTAAAACTACTGCAAGTTTCTTCTTCATGTTAGTCATAACATCCTCCAGGTCATGTTGTTAGATTTACTTCACACCACTGTAAGTGAATGCTTTGATAATGTGTTTTCTCGCGAACATAAAGATGATCAGAATAGGAAGAATCAGCATCATATTACCTGCCATTACGATATTCGGATTCATCCCTTCTGCATCCTGAAGCTTCTTAACCCCGAGCGGCAAAGTACGTACTGTGTCAGTAGTTGTCCATACCAACGGGAAGAAGTAGCTATTCCATGTCCCGATAAACGTAAGCAGCGCCAGTGTAGATAGCGTTGGAATCGCCATTGGTAGCATAATCGTGCGGATGATTTTCCACTCACTGGAATTATCCAGCCGTGCAGCCTCCAGAATAGAATCGGGAACCTGCATAAAAGTCTGCCGGAGCATGAATATTGCCATTCCGCTCGCGATAAAAGGTACAATTAGTGACACATAGGTATTCAATAGTCCCACATTTGCAAACATCACGAACACAGGAAGGAAAATGAGCTGTCCGGGAACCATCATCGTCGCAAGTACGAGACCGAACAGTACCGACTTTCCTTTGAATTCATATCTGGCAAACGCATACGCGGCCGGTACAACAACCAGCATCTGTCCAACAAGCGTACCCAGAGTGATAATGATAGAGTTCTTCGTATAATGAAGAAAATTGATTCGGGTAAACGCATCTTTGAAGTTGCCCCATTGCAGCTTATCCACCCAGAACTTCGGAGGAATAGCAACCACCTCATCCAGTGTCTTGAATGCGGTCAGAAGCATCCAATAGAACGGAGCCAAAAAGATGATAATCAATAACACAGACAGCAGCAGTCTAACAGTTACTTTAGGGAGTCTCAGCCACATCTGTTTCTTTCTCCCCCTTATCTGTAATGCACACGGTTATTCAATACTTTAAAGTATAGGATCGTGATGAGTCCGACGATCAGCATCAGTACGACAGCCATAGCTGAAGCATATCCTACCCGGTAATACTCAAAGCCTTGCTTGTAAATGCTGTAGATCAAGGTATTGGTTGAATTGGACGGCCCACCATTCGTCATGACACTGATCGTCTCAAAGGCCTGAAACGAGCCAATAATGTTCATCAGAATTAAGAAGAACAACGTAGGCGAGATCATTTTCAGCGTAATTTGAAAAAATACCGAACGCCGGCTGGCATTATCCAAAGCTGCAGCTTCGTATAAATATGGAGGAATGGACCCCAGTGCTGAGAGAATGATCAGGACATTGAAGCCGAGCGATTTCCACACCGAGACCAATACGACAGAGAACAGAGCCACGCGCTTGTCTGTCAACCAGCCAACAGCATCCGCTCCAAACAGAGAAAGGATATAGTTGAACAATCCCTTGTCCGTATTCATGAGCCACATCCAGATCAACGATACCGATACCAGTGAAATAATATTGGGGGTAAAGCTGATGGTCTGAATAAAGCGGTTAATGAACGTATTTTTCTGCAAAAATAGCGCCAGCAATAAACCTAGTATGAGAACCATACTTACTTCCATCACCATGTACCCAATAGTGTTCATTAACGTATGGGCAAAGTCACTGCTGGTGAACAGCTCTTTGTAATTCTTCAAGCCAATAAATTTCATTGGCCCGCGCATATTCCAGGAAAAGAAGCTCAAATACATATTGTAGCCAATCGGATAAATGTAGAATGTCACCAGAATCAGGACGGCTGGAGCGATCATCACATAAGGGAGGATTCGCAGCGTGTTATTGTCTTGCTTCATACTCTGTTCGCTCCGTAGATTCTCTGTTCGTTCCCGTCAAAGAAGACTAAACTGGATTCTTCCACATACACCGTTACAGGTTCTAAAGGACGCTCCTGACTGTCAAAGCATTTGATGGCAATACTAGAGTTACTACCCAGCTCTGCTTTGTATATGATTTCAGAGCCCAAGATTTCGCGTGTAGTCAGCATGCCGTCGAAAGAAATAAATTGCGAGTTGCCCCCTGCTTTTTCATCCGCTAAAGTGAACTTCACCTTCTCTGGTCTAAACCCTACATACTTGGCTCCCGCAGGTGCAAGAGCCTGCAGTTTGCGATCATCACATTGCTCCAGTTCAAGAACGTTCATAGCAGGCGTACCGATAAATTTACTGGTGAAAATATTGTGCGGATCATGATAAATGCCCCGAGGCGTATCCTCCTGCATCACTTTGCCGCCATTCATTAACACAATTTTGGTGCCCATACTCATGGCTTCAACCTGATCATGCGTAACATATACGAAGGTTGCGCCCAGTCTTTGATGCAGTTCGATCAATTCGGAGCGCATCTGCTGCCTGAGTTTGGCATCCAGATTGGAGAGCGGCTCGTCCATCAGGAAGATCGCCGGTTTTTTAACCATCGCTCTGGCGAGTGCCAGGCGCTGTCTCTCCCCACCAGAGAGAAATTCCGGTCTCTTATGCAGATGCTTGGTTAAGCCAACCGTATTGGCAATATCCGTAATCAGCTGCATCCGCTCATCTTTAGGCACCTTGTTATTCTTCAAACCATACTCAATGTTCTGTTCTACCGTCATTGTCGGATAAAGGGCATAATTCTGGAAAACCATCGCCAGATTTCGTTTGCCCGGTTCCACACCGTTCATGTTCTTGCCACCAATGATGATCGAGCCTCCGGTATTATTCTCCAGACCGGCAATCATGCGCAGGGTTGTGGATTTCCCGCAGCCGGAGGGACCCACCAGAACCGTAAAGCTGCCGCTTTCGATATTCAGGTTGAGGTTCTCAATGATGGACTTGTCCCCGTATTTCTTCTCCACACGTTCCATTACAATACTGCTCATTTCCCATACCTCCGCCTAGCTGTCGATAATTGTGAGGGCCGATATAATAGTTAAGCTAGCCCAGATGGTTTAACCAGATTGGCGCAGATATCAGGATAATCTGTGATAATCGCGTCTACACCTGCATCGATCATTTGTTTCATGACCGAGACCTGATTGACAGTCCAGGCATTGACTTGAATACCGGCCTGATGGGCCTGCTCCACCACATCAGAGTCCACACAGATAAACAATGGATGAAGCGCATCAGCATGAACGGTCTTGGCATATTGCTCTCCTCTATGCAATTTGGAAAAATGCAGTAGAGCTGTTTTGATCTCCGGGCAAGCTTGCTTAAGCTCAAACATGGATTTGTGATTGAATGAGGAGAAGATCACCTGATCTACCAGATCATAGGTTTTCACCAATTCAGCCGCTGCCACGTTCAGGCCATCATACTTTTGCGATTGGAGCATAATATCCTTGACCTCGATATTCAGGTACAGATCATGTTCCTTGACCAGCTCCAGCACCTGCCGCAATGTTGGAATCTCTGCAGTAGCATACTTATCTTCAAAACGAGCGTTATAGTTATACTGCTTCAACTCCGCCAGTGTAAAATCGGTAACGTTCCCCTTGCCGTTCGAAGTTCTGTCGATGGTATCATCATGGATCACCACGATTTCCCCGTCTTTCGTAATATGAATATCTATTTCAAAGCCGTCCGCTCCCTGCTCTATGGCCAGCTTGAAAGCCTCCATCGTGTTCTCCGGAGCATACGCGCTGGCTCCCCGGTGTGCCAATACTTTGAGACTGCTCATGATTCCTGGCCCTCCTGTACTTCGTTCTTAGCCATCCTGTCATATAAGCTTTCTAAAAAAGAATAGGATTTCACTTCGCCATAACCGGCTCTAAAATTCACTTCATCAAGCCCGTCACGGGTGGCCTTATCCAGACCTCTAAGATCTGAGCAGATATCTGGGCAATCCGTAATGACAACATCCACCTCTGCATCGAGCATGGATTTAATAAAGGGAACATCGTTTACAGTCCAGGCATGCACCTTCACGCCGGCCTCGTGCGCCGCATGAACTTTTTCACGGCTGATACTTATAAAAAAGCCATGGAGTGCATTAGCGTCTACGGCTTTGGCGTAGGCTTCTTCGTGATGCAATTCCTCAAGATACAGAAGTCCGGTGCTGATATCCGGAAAATCTTGTTTCAGCCGGGCCATCGAGCTATGATCAAAGGACGAGAAACTAACTTGCTTCATCAAGCCATGCTCCGCAACCAATCTTGCAGCTTCCAAATGGATATCGGAACGATCAGCATTCGAAAAGATGAAATTCTCCTCAATGTTCAGCGCAAGATTATTCTCTTTAACAAATTGCAGGACCTCTACAAAAGTAGGAATCTCAGCTCTGGTATACTCCTGCTCAAACCTAGCATTGAAGTTGAATGCCTTCAGCTCTGCAAGGGTATAATTGGCAACTTCGCCAGTACCATTGGAGGTTCTGTCGATGGTATCATCATGGATAACCACAATTTCCCCGTCCTTCGTACGATGAATGCTGATATCCAGTCCATCGGCCTGCTGCTTGACAGCAAGCTTGAAGGCTTCCATTGTATTTTCCGGAGCATAAGCGCTTGCTCCCCGGTGTGCCCATATTTTTAGCTGCTCCATAACCAACTTCCTTTTTCATTTTATTGTTGAGCTGAGTTCCAGAGACTACGTGTACGAGTGTCTTGTTTGTTGTACTACCTTTATAGATTAGAGAATATTTATTCTCGTGATTTAAAAGAAACATTAAATATATCCGCAATTTTAAACATCAAATTTGTCCATATTTTCATATGAATGCGGATTCTTTCATCAAATCGTGGGATAATACAGAATTATTGTCTTAATTTCGGAAAAAAGACCGGTCTTTCATTTTACATTGGATTGATCATTCACTCCACATGTAAGCTATTTCTTCTGATACTGAGCTAGGCTTCTTTCTACACAACCACCCATAATTCTACTGACTTTATGCACAATTACGTCCGGATCGGTGTTGGCTCCAGCCTTCAACCATTGGATCACTTGTTCCAAAATAGCGAGCGTATAGAAGTCCGCTATCTCTTCCCTAGCTTGTGCGCTTGTCGTGTGCTCCCTCGCCAGCTCTTCAACGACTTTAATAGCTACGCCATAGATTACATCATACAGAAACTTCTCCAGATGCTCGCGGCCTAGTGAATGAAACGTATTGAGGCAGATCGTCTTATTCTTCTCGGTATAGTGCAGTACGCTACGGAAGCCCTGCTGCCAGCCGGCATAATTGCGGTATTGGTCCAGGCCCTCGATAATTTCCGTCTGATACACCCAGCCAAGCAGCTCATAAATATCGCGAAAATGATTATAAAAGGTATGCCGGGTCAGTCCGCAATCGTCGGTTATCTGACCGATTGTAATTTTATGAAGAGGTCTCGTCAGCATCAGTTTTTTCAACGAACGGGCCAGGGCGTTTTTCGTAATTTGCGAATAAGACATATGGTACCTCCTTGGAATGGGGTGAGTTGGTGTTTTAAAAATGTGCGTCATCGTACATGGGCGTGATCGCTGCGGGGCGAAGGGTGCTTACGATCGCTGTTAAAGTCCGATTTCAGTAATTGAATATTGCTAATGTGGAAATCGGACTTTAAAGGCGAACGCTTCGCTTCTTCAGCATCCCTTCGCCCCTCCGCTATGCGGCTTTTGTGCGTAAATCAACGTTTTTAAAACCTTAAAGATGGACGCTTCGATTCTACAACATCTCTTTGTTCCTCCGCTGTGCGGCTTATGCCCATAGGCCAATATTGTTCCATAGATACAGAAGCATAGAATTCACATGAAAATGAAGTGCTTGGTCTTACGTCAGAGAGGGCCTCTCTTGCGCAATAGTTGAAATATTCAGTATGAAAAAACAGCATTCAGTCTACCTTAGTTTAAGGATCTATACATAATTCTATATAAATGTGAAAAAAGGAACAAATAACTCATATAAAAAGGCGACCCCCGAAAATGCAGAAGTCACCTTGTTATATGAATCCTTTTATTGTCATACTCCTACTTCATCCATTTATAGCTCACTGGGCAATCTGCTCCCTGATATTCGCCAGGATCTTCTTCTCCAGTCTCGACACCTGAACCTGAGAGATGCCAAGCCGGCTGGCGACTTCGGACTGCGTCTGATCTCGGTAGTACCGCAGATAGACGATCAGCCGCTCCCGCTCGCTCAAGGCTCCGATGGCCTCGCTGAGCGCCAGTTTATCGAACCAGCGCTCCTGGGTGTCGTCGGCGATCTGATCAATCAGCGTAATAGGATCACCGTCATTCTCGAACACGGTCTCGTGAATCGAGGTTGGCGGCTTGTTGGCCTCCTGGGCAAACACGATTTCTTCCGGTGTTACGCCTAGTGCTTCGGCCACCTCGCCGATGGTCGGCAAGCGGTCCAGCGTCTTGGACATCTCATCCTTCATCTTACGCACCTTGTTGGCCATCTCCTTAAGGGAGCGACTAACCTTCAGGGTGCCGTCGTCGCGTAAGAAGCGCTGAATCTCACCGATAATCATCGGTACGGCATAGGTTGAGAATTTGACATCATAGCTGAGATCGAATTTGTCAACGGACTTCAGGAGTCCGATACAACCGATCTGGAACAAATCGTCAGGCTCATATCCGCGGTTCATGAACCGCTGCACCACCGACCAGACCAGGCGGATATTGCAGCTTACGAGCGTGTCACGGGCCAGGTTATCCCCGGCCTGACTAAGCGCGATAAGACGTTTGACCTCCGCATCGTCCAAGTAGGTCGGCGGAGCTTTTTTAGCTTCAGCATCCATGGCTCCAACCCCTAATTGTATAAAGCTTTTTTCGAGACGATGGTTTTCTTCATTGTGATGGAGGTACCGCGCCCCGGTTCACTGGTTACTTCAAACTCATCCATGAAATTCTCCATAATCGTAAAGCCCATTCCCGACCGCTCCAGCTCCGGCTTGGAGGTATATAGCGGCTGCTGTGCCAGCTCCAGATCCTCGATCCCCCGTCCCTTGTCCTCAATGGTCAAGCGTACGGTCTCGTTATCAATGGATGCCGAGATGCTGACAACACCGCTGGGGTCACTGTCGTACCCGTGGATAATGCAATTGGTGACGGCCTCCGACACGACGGTCTTCAGGTCATTCAGCTCATCCATCGTTGGATCAAGCCGGGAGACAAAAGCCGCCACAACCACACGTGCGAACGACTCATTCTCCGAGAGCGCAGCGAACTGCACCTGCATGAAGTTACCGGCTTGGCTATTAGTCATAACGCAACCTCCAAATCCGAGAGTGCAGCGCTCTCGTCGTCATATAAGGGCATAATCTTGAACAGGCCCGACATTTCAAGCAGACGCTGTACGGGTGCTGTCGCGTCGCACACCGCCATTTTGCCGCCTTTTGCGCGGATCAGCTTGTACCTTCCCAGAATAACACCAAGGCCGGAGCTATCCATGAACTGCAAATGTTTGAGACTCAGCACCAGATGCTCGACCTGGCCCCGCATGATCGCTTCATCCATATCCATCCGTACATAATCGGCGGCGTGATGGTCCAGCTCCCCTGACAAACGGACAATCAGCACTCCCCGGTGATGCTCCATTTCCACATGAGAATTCATGCTTGCCACTCTCCTCTTCGTTGCTTTGAAAAACTGCCCATGAACAGGAATCACTTGCTCACTCTTCACAGGACAAGGTTTTCTACGCGGCAAATCAGGAATCCTGCCTCCCGACAAAACTAGAAGAAAACCCCTATGAATCTACAGAATGCATAGGGGGCATCTACAAAATGTACGGAATTAATCCGCGTTGAACAGCGACCCTGCCGTCCGCTTGAACAGCTTCCACCAGCCTGCCTTCGCCACTGCCTGATCAGCCTTCAGCTCATATTCCTTAATTACGCTGGTGCCCTGGTATACGACCAGCTTACCGACAGTCTGTCCTTCGGCAACAGGCGCTTTAATGCTCTCCGGAAGCACCAATTCGTGCCGGATGCCCTCCTGAGTGACGCCTTTCTTCAGCAGAACGCTGTAGGCATCCTTGGCTGTAATCGGCAGCGTCTTCTTCTCGCCCTTCTCAATGTTAAGCGTGGCAATGGTATCACCGGTCTTGTGGATCGTATGCAGTTTATACTGCGAGAACAGGTAGTCGAACATGCCAGAAACCTCGCTGTTGCGGGTCTTCGTATTCGGCTCGCCCAGCACAACGGCCACGGCGCGCAGCCCATCTCTTGCAGCTGTTGCGGATAGGCAGAACTTAGCTTCCGAGGTATAGCCGGTCTTCAGACCGTCTGCTCCAGTGTAAAAACGGACCAGCTTGTTCGTGTTCACCAGCCAGAACGGCTTGCTCGAATCCTTGCGTAGGTAATCCTGATAAGAGCCGGTATATTTGATAATCCGCTCATGCTTCAGCAGCTCCCGGCTCATCACGGCGATATCATGGGCTGAGGAATAATGATTGGTCGCTGGAAGACCATTGCAGTTAGCGAAATGGGTATCCTTCAGCCCCAGCTCCTCCACCCGCTTATTCATCATATCGACAAAAGCACTCTCCGAGCCGGCCAGCTTCTCCGCCATCGCCACCGAAGCATCATTGCCGGAGGCCATAGCGATGCCTTTCAGCATCTCATCTACTGTCATTTCTTCACCCGGCTCCAGAAAAATCTGCGAGCCGCCCATCGACGCAGCATATTCACTGGTCCGCACTTTGTCATCAAGCTTAAGCCTTCCATCATCCAGCGCCTCTACCGTCAGTAACATCGTCATAATCTTGGTGATGCTGGCCGGCGGCAGCTTGTCATGGCTGTTCTTCTCATAGATCACTGTACCGGTGCCCGCATCCATCAGGATGGCGGAACGTGCCCCTGGCGCCAGGTCAACAGCGGCAGGCGTGCTGCTCTTCGCCTTGCCTTTTTCCTCCGCAAAAACACCTGAGGCCGGACCCAGGGCCGCGGTACTGATACAGAATGCTAGTAGCAGAGCTGCATAACGTTGTTTTCTCACAATAGTCCCCTCCTGAACGTTAACCCTCATTTCACAGGTACTGTGTTCCAGTTTCGTCAGAAAGGGACATTAATATTCCATTTTGCAGGGAAAAATCAGAATTATTTTCTGGCAGAATCCATCTCATAATGCGGATTTCAATCCGAATAGGTGCGATAACTAGCGACTTGGAAGTAATGTTTAATAGGCTTTAGGCTTAGAAAACTATTTTTTTACAGCATGAATATAATGTATTGTCTCGAATGCAGACAAATAATCCGTCCTATTCTTAAATAGGAGTTTGTTCATCATTTCAGGTGATAGATGCTCTTTAATTTGTAATCCTGACTTTTCCAACATGCTTGTAATTTCATCATATGTAAATCCTGATTTCATCGGTTCCCCGCTTGCTTCAGCAAATTTCACCAGGTTTTCCACCCGATTCGACATTCCCTTTTCTTCAAAAAGTTTTTCAGTTGCATAATCAAACACAATAGAACTACCTGATGGGACATTTGCAAAAAAATGTTGCAGCAAGGAAGCGTTTTCTTCTTTTGATAAATAATATGTGACACCCAACAGGCTAAAGAACGTTTTCTCGTTTTCAAATCCTTCCTTTACCAAGCTCTGATGAGAAAACTCAGTAGTAAAGTCCATTGCTACAAAATAAAGATTATCAGGGATGTCGAATTTAGCAGCTGTTAGCTTTCTTTTCTTTAACACTTGTGTATCCGGATGATCAATTTCAAAGATCTTTAAACTGCTTTGTAATTCCGGAAACCGGAGTGCGAAAGTATCCAGGCCAGCGCCTAATATGACATATTGCTTTAGGCCAGACTTCACTTCATTAAGTAATATTTTTTCACAATAGGCAGAGCGCGCTAGAGGTACTGAAGATACCTGAACTTGTGTAATCCATTTTAAAATTTTATCTGGTTCATCTTTAAACCTTTCTCCGATATCTTTATTAAAAAATTGTATACCGTCAATCAAATTTTTACTGATAGCTGAAAATTCCTCTTTGGAAAGCAACTTATTTACAATAAAATCATCTACCACTTTCGGTGAATCATACCTACTATGATACGCCTTACCAAAAGCTGATATTAAGGAAGTTAAACTAGCCCCATTTTGTTCTGAATCTGTTTCCACAGAAGTGTCTAATTCTTCTGGTATGTCGCTTTCACTATTGTATGTTCGGTCAAATGCTGAATCTAAAGCTGTTACGTTCGACTCAATTGGTTTCAATACGTTTTCCTCCCCAAATAATAATATAATTTTCCACGACTTAGAGTCAGTCCTATTCAACACAATATAATTGAATCATCAACAATAGCTGTCCGCACCGGGAATTGAAAATGTTACCACCTGCTCAAAGCAGGTGGTAACTCAAGTCTTTTTTTGACATTATTCTCTATCTGATTATGACTCAAATAGGTTTGCATACAGTCTCTAGTTATACCTAAACCATGTACAACTAGTTATCGATGATTAGATGCTCACTTATGGATTTATGAAATGGATTCGGTGCTAACGGCATTCTGGGCCGCTCCACGCTCATTGTAGCTTACAGCTGGACGGCTTTTGCCACTATGGCCGAGATAGAGTCTCGACAGAACTGGAAACCGGATGATCACCATAGCGAGTAACAGCGGAATCACCACACCCACCAGCGTGAACGCTACCAGTCCATAATCCGTCCCCAGTAGATACTTCAGGGCATAATTGATCGGCAAATGCAGGTACATGATCGCAATCGTATTACGTCCCAGATCTCCCAGCCATTTCAGCGGTAACAGCTTCGACAGCCAGAACACCAAGGCGCAGATCGTCAACGAGATGACTAGCGGAATGACCAGATCCAGCAGCAGCGCATCATATTGCTTGTATTTCATATTTAGGCTGTAGCTGATTATCCCGGCATGATCCAAATAGAACGCAGTCGCGCTTAGCAGCAATATGAACGGAACTATGAACCAGCGACCAATAATAGCCGGAATCGCCTTCTTCCCATAGTACCCAAGGGCATAATAAGTAATCGCCAGCAAGGACACATCGATGTTCCAAGGGAGATTATAGTTCTTCAGGGAAGTCATAGAAATCACATGAGCCAGCAGGTAACACGAGACGATCAGGATGAATTGGGTCGCGCCGCGGAAACGGGTAATGTACCCGAAGATCAGTTGGGTGAACAACAAGCAGGTAATGAACCAGAACACACCGTAGGGACCCGTCAGCGACAAGCCTCCATAAAGTAGCCTAGCGATATTTTCGGCAAACCCTTTTAAATTAAGTGTAGACAAGAGCAGAATAATCGTAATGAGTAATCCGTAGGCAATATAGGGCGTCATCAGCCCCTTAGTCCGTTTCACTGCCCACTCGATGTAGCGTGCCGGGTCCACTGGCTTGAATACCATACCGCTCAGCAAGAAGAACAACGGCATCCGAAACCAGGACAAATACTGATTGGCGAAGGCATCACCCGAATGTCCCATCACCACAAAAATAATACTTAGGCCTTTAGCCGCGTCAATCCACAGCTCGCGCCTTTTCTCCATGCGTACTCCAACTCCTCCCATATGTGTTCTCTTTTGTGAAGATAGTATAGGGGAGAGAGATGGTCATTTCAATTTTAAAATGATTATTTCCTGCAACTTTCATGCTGGGGACCTAGAGGAAACGCCCTTATTCCATTAAAAATGGGCCATCCGTTGACCGGATGACCCATAGTTTAAGCCTAAAAAAAGCTATCGTTCATTTTCCCTATTGGCATAGGTACAACAGTACCTTTTAATACCGCGTGACACCGTCTTTGGTGACTAAGGCATAGACAAGCGGCGGTGGTACCACCGGGCTGGAAGAGATCCGGTAAGCTTCAATAACCTTGCTCTCGGCTTCAGCCACCTTGTCTTCTGCAGCATCATTGACATGAAGCACTGCAAGCGTCTCGCCAGCCGCTACAGCATCGCCAACCTTCTTGGTCAGGTAAATGCCGACCGCAAGATCGATTATCGATTCCTTCGTCTCACGTCCAGCGCCCAGCAGCATAGCAGCGATACCAATTTCCTCAGCCTGAATGCCGTCGACATACCCTGACGCAGGTGCCTTGACTTCAATCAGGCGTTTCGCTGCCGGGAGCTTGTCCGGAGATTCGATCTGCGTCACATCTCCGCTTTGTGCAGCTACCATCTGCTTGAACTTCTCCAGCGCGGAACCGTCCGCGATGTGAGACTTCAAAATAGCCCTTGCCTCAGCTTCGTCGCGCGCCTTGCCACCTAGCACCAGCATATGGCTGCCCAGGATCAGGCTGACTTCTTCCAGGTCCTTCGGACCTTGGCCCTTGAGGGTCTCGATGCCTTCCTTAATCTCCAGCGCATTGCCGATGCCGAAGCCGAGCGGCTGGTCCATGTCGCTGATCACCGCGACCGTGTTGCGGCCCAGATGCGTGCCGATGTCAACCATGGCCTGCGCCAGCGCAATGGAATCGTCCAGCGTCTTCATGAAGGCGCCGCTGCCGGTCTTGACATCGAGCACGATGGCATCGGCTCCAGCAGCGATCTTCTTGCTCATAACGGAGCTCGCGATAAGCGGAATGGACTCTACCGTAGCGGTAACGTCACGGAGCGCGTACAGCTTCTTGTCAGCAGGCGTAATATTGCCCGACTGACCGATAACAGCGGCGCCGATTTCGCCAACCTGAGCGAAAAAGCGCTCGCGATCCATCTCCACAGAGAAGCCGGAGATAGACTCCAGCTTGTCGATGGTACCGCCGGTATGACCGAGGCCGCGCCCCGACATCTTGGCGACAGGTACACCTGCAGCCGCAACAAGCGGTGCCAGAACGACGGTCGTCTTGTCGCCAACTCCGCCAGTGGAGTGCTTATCTACCTTAACGCCTGCGATCGGGCTAAGGTCTACCTGATCGCCAGACTTGGCCATCTCCAGCGTCAAGTCCCCGGTCTCCCGGGCATTCATCCCTTGGAAGTAAACCGCCATTGCCCAAGCCGAAATCTGATAATCCGGGATATCGCCACGGCTGTAGCCTTGAATCAGAAATGCAATCTCTTCGCTGCTAAGCTCGCCGCCGTCTCTTTTCTTCTGAATAATGTCTACTGCTCTCATCCTGTAACCTCCACTTGGAATGCGGGATAGATAATAAAGTCCACAGCTGTAGCCTGTGACTACATGTTTGGAATAAAGCCCAATACCAGCTTCAAGAAGCTTTCGCGCACACGCTCAGCTGTCTCCATAACTTCTCCATGATCAAGTGGCTGATCGAGAATGCCGGCCGCCATGTTGGTGATACAGGAAATACCCAGCACTTCCATACCTGCATGACGGGCAACAATTGTCTCCGATACGGTGGACATGCCTACAGCATCAGCACCAAGTATGCGCAACATTCTAACTTCAGCAGGTGTCTCGTAGCATGGACCCAGCAGTCCGGCATATACGCCTTCCTTGAACTCGAAATTCTGTGCTGCTGCCGCTTCTTTCGCTACCTTGATGAGACGCGGGCTGTATGCGGTCGACATATCCGGGAAGCGTCCGCCTAGCGCCGGATCGTTCGGGCCGATCAGTGGGTTGCGTCCGGTGAGGTTCAGGTGGTCGGTAAGCAGCATCAAATCGCCTGGCTCAAATTCTGTATTCACTCCGCCCGCAGCATTGGTTACCAGCAAGCTGGTTACACCAAGCTCCTTCATCACACGTACCGGGAAAGCTGTCGTTTCTGGTCCATACCCTTCATACATGTGGAAGCGACCCTTCATCATTACCACACGGCGGCCTTCGATCGTACCGATCAGCAGTTCTCCCTCATGTCCTTCTACTGTGGACACCGGAAAGTGTGGAATTTCATTATATGGGATCGAGATTCCGTCTTGAATCAGGTCGGCTAGTACGCCAAGACCCGAACCAAGAATCAAACCGATCTCTGGTGCTACCGTGCTTTTTTCTTTAATGTAAATTGCGGCTTCTTGAATCTGATTTTGGCTAACTACGTTCATTGTCATTTCCCCCTTGAAGTTGGTAAAGCAGTTGTAATCCTTGGTTTCTATTGTAATTCTGCCAGGAAGCTTGTCCCGTACTGCGGCGCCTTAGCCCCGAAATTATCGGCAATGGTAGCCGCAACATCGGAGAAAGTATGGCGGATGCCCAGACTGTCCGGAGCTGTCAGCGCTGGACTGTAAATAAGCAGCGGCACATATTCGCGGGTATGGTCCGTTCCGGCATGAATCGGATCATTACCGTGGTCTGCCGAAATAATCAGCAGGTCTTCCTCACCCAGTGTAGCGATAATATCTGGCAGTGCTTTGTCGAACACTTCCAGCGCTCGCCCGTAACCTTCCGGGTCCCGGCGGTGTCCATACAGGGAGTCGAAATCCACGAGGTTAGTGAACAGCAATCCATTGAATGGCTTGCGCAGCTCATCGATAGTAACCTCAATTCCATGCTCATTGCTCTTCGTCGGATAAGAAGCGGTAACCCCTTCTCCTGTAAAAATATCGTTGATCTTGCCCACAGCAATGACATCCTTGCCGATATCGGCGAGTGCGTTCATCACGGTCGGCTCCGGTGGTTTCACCGCATAATCGTGGCGGTTTGGCGTACGGACGAAATGTCCCGGCTCGCCCACATATGGGCGGGCAATGACGCGACCTACCGAGAACTCGGGAGCCATGGTCAGCTCGCGGGCGATTTTGCAAGCCTCATACAGTTCCTCAAGCGGAATAATATCCTCATGTGCGGCAAGTTGGAACACGCTGTCTGCCGAGGTATAAACAATCCAGGCCCCCGTCTTCATCTGCTCTTCCCCGTACTCCACCAGGATATCAGTGCCGGAGGCAGGCTTGTTACCAATTACCTTACGACCGGTTGCCTTCTCGAATTTCTCGATCAGCTCTGCCGGAAAACCATCCGGGTACACATTGAAAGGAACTTCAATCTTGAGCCCCATGAGCTCCCAATGGCCGGTCATGGTGTCCTTGCCTACCGATACCTCTTGCATTTTACCGTAATATCCAGTCGGTGCCTCTACTGGTGCTAACGGCGGTAGAGGAGCAATATTAGCCAGACCGAGTTTTTGCAGATTAGGCAATTGTAAGCCCGGCACCCGCTCCAGAATATGTCCAAGTGTATGGGAACCGGCATCCCCGAAACCTGCTGCATCCGGTGCCTCACCAATCCCTACACTGTCTAGAACTATAAAGCCAATCCGTTTAAATGAAGACATGACCGTCTCACTCCTTCGTTATGTGACTGATTTGATGGTTGTACCCAACAGGAAGAAACGGTTGTACCGCCACTATAAGGACTGTATCCGTTCTTCGTGAAAAGAGGACCGCCGGCTGTTCCCGTGAGGCCTATCTTTTCAGTATGATTCCATCATACCCATATTACTCATAAAAAGCATCCTTAGCCTCATGCCCCAATGCTCTGGGATGATGCTGCTCATAGACTTCCTTCATATTCTTGCGGGCAATACCGCTATAGATCTGGGTCGTCGAAATATCCGCATGTCCCAGCATCTGCTGTACGGAGCGCAGATCTGCACCGCCTTCCAACAGATGGGCTGCGAAGGAATGACGCAGGGTATGCGGCGTTATGTCCTGCTCAATATGGGCTTCACGCGCATATTTCTTGATAACCTTCCAGAAGCCCTGCCTTGTCAAGCGTCCCCCCAGACTGTTCAGAAATAATGCCGGCTCCTCCTGATGATGTCGCAGCAGCTTGTCCCGCATATCGGCAGTATACGCTGCTACCGCCTCTGCAGCAATTACGCCAATGGGGACCACTCGCTCCTTGCCAGAGGTTCCTGTGCAACGGGCATATTTCATCCCGGTATGCACATCGCCGACATCCAGTGAGATTAGTTCCGACACGCGAATCCCTGTGGCATAGAGCAGCTCTAGCATCGCTTTGTCGCGCATCCCCTGAGGAGTGCTTTGATCGGGTGCTGCCAGCAGCTTCTCAATCTCCGCAACCGTCAGTACCATCGGCGGCTTCTTGTCCGGCTTGATGGATTCCATCTCCAGGGTTGGGTCCTGAAACATCAATTGTTCCTTCATTAAGTAATGAAAAAAAGCGCGGAGCGACACTGTATTCCGGTTCACCGTCGAGGCAGCCTTGCCTGCCGCACCCAGTGAGCCGAGATACAGCATAACTAACGGCTTCCTGATATCATCTGGTGATGCTGCGCCCCGCCCTTCCGCAAAATCCAGAAATTGCGACACATCCCGCCCGTAAGATTCCAGCGTATTCGCTGACAATCCTTTATCCCTGGACAAATAAAGCATAAAGGGCTGCAAGTGTGACCTCATCTCATTCACGCTCCTGTCTAACGCAGCTACTCTTGTGACGGCCTGCCTTCCGTGGCATGACTTTCAAATGATGCTGCCAAAAAGGACTCGGCCAAATTATGCCCAAGCTCACCTTAGCTTCATTCGACATAGTTCAACCTTTTTCCTGCTTCTATCTGTATACCCTCATTCACCATACCAGTAATAGTAGCGCAGACGCTCTCCCGCTTTCATTCCTTCACTGCCATAGTGGGCATCATGAAAAGCCCGGACCGCGGTGCCTTCCGGGATGTCTTGTTGTTTGATCGGGTTGATCCACTCGCCGATGAAGCTCATGACATGATAAAGCAAGTAGCTTAGCAGCACAAACATAAGCAGAAAATACATCCGCCGCACCGTTTTGGGCAAAGAAACGATCATCAATATTCCCCCTCCACGTTATTGACAAGGATCAGGCCTCCTCTGATCATTCAAATAGGCCCGTCCTTCAACTTATGCGATGGAATGGAACGTTATGTATCTTCCCCCTGATTCAAGAAAACCGGCAGATTCATTCAAAAAGCTCCCCCCGGCCATCTAGCCGTAGGAGAGCTTTGTGCGGTAAATCTTCATCTATAATCTTGCTCAGGACGGCTCGCCGTCCGTATTGTTCTTGTCCTTGCAGCGATGGCATATTCCATGAAAATCTAGTCTGTGATCAAGCACCGAGAAATTGTACTCCCTCTCCAGTCGCTCTTCCAGCGGACCTAACCAATCCTCACGGATCTCATCCATACTGCCACATTGCACGCAGATTAGATGGTGATGATGATGCTTCGCCGTATCTGTGCGCAGATCATATCTTGCCACGCCGTCACCGAAATTGATCTTCTCTACGACATGAAGCTCGCTGAGCAGTTCCAAGGTACGATATACGGTCGCCAGACCGATCTCGGGAGCCTTCTCCTTGACGAGCATGAACACGTCTTCCGCGCTTAAGTGATCCTCTTCATTCTCCAGCAGCACTCTTAAGGTCGCTTCCCGTTGAGGTGTTAGCTTGTATCCTTGGGATTGTAGCTGTTGCTTGATTTTATCTATTCGGGCTTCCACCTGTCTCCCTCCCCCTTGGAAAATTAACCACACCGGGCTTCAAACCACTTCTTTTATTATAGGGGGAGTCGCTTTGAGAAGTCAAACGGTTTTAATGAGCGGTTAGCAGGGACAGAGCTTGTACGAGCGATGGGGTGACCCAGCGCATCATCACAGGTGAGACCCAAGTCTCAAAGGAAGCTACGCCCAAGATCAGAAGAGCCATGGCAAAGGACAGTAAGGTGTACATGGCAAACGGCCGGGTAATGGGTGAACGGGTTCGCCCCAGCACTCTGCTGCGGATCATCAGCAAGGAGAAAGCAATCGCAGCTGCACTGGTAACCAGCAGGATCGGAATCAGCACCAGGTTGTGCGGAGCGACCGAGACCAGAGCAAACAACAAGCCATGCCAAGAGTATTGACTAACCAGACAACCTACCGTGAAACCAATCAGGACCCCTTTGAGAAAATCAAGAATAAGAATGCCCGGCAGTCCAATGACGGACAAGCCCAGAATCCAGATCAGACCCACCCATTTGAGATGCAAGACTGCGATACTCCAGAACGATTCCGCTGCCCCCGGAAGCCCCTGCTGGTCTACGGTGACAAAGAAGTTCCCCAAATAGTCACCCAGTTCCTGCTGTTGGTCCATGGTCAGCGCACTCACAATGAGAGCGCCGAAGACCACCCCCACTAGAAACAGTACGGCGACAAAAATATAGAGAGGCGTCTGCTCCTTCATCATCTGCCTTAAATTACGCATCGGGATGTGCTCCTTTCCGGTGTATGTTACACCATATGAGACAACATCCACTTCTATGACTTGTCCTTACGCCGAGGTGGACCTGGGGGTTCCAGCGTCCTTAGCTACTTGTCTTCCCGGACAACCTTGCCGTAGGTTCCTCCGCCACCTGCTGACAACGCAAGTGTACCTGAGCGAGCAGCGACAATGCTTGAAGCCAAATCCGTCCCGGCCACTGCGGCAATCTCATCCTCCCGGGCGGTATGCAAGATATTCATCTCTGTTCCGAACGCGTCCAGCAAAAGCTTCATTTTGGCCTTGCCGAGCCCCGGAATAAATTCAAGCGGCACCTGGTAATGATACTGTGGCCGATAACCTGGCACCTGCGGTGCCTGGCGGTCAGCAATATCCATAATTCGGTCCAGCACGCCCTTCACCAGTTTGAGACTCCCGCAGTAAGGACAGCGCTCTGAGGTGGCATAGGCTTCATCAATGATGCTGCCACAGCCGCCGCAGTATGTCCGGTGGTACTTGCCGAGCCGCGGATTAAGCCCGTAATTGGCGCTCACTCTTCGCCCGTCCTTTCGTTCCAGGGCCAAACGCAGCTCTGCAAACGAAGGCTTGGCCAGCTCCAGTGCGTTGTACTCCCGGCCGATTTTGCCCAGAGAATGAGCGTCAGAGTTGGTCAGAAAGGTATACGGGTCTAGCTCCGACACATAACTAGCCATCTCCGAGTCCGCACTCAGCCCCAGTTCAACTGCCGCAATGCGCTCCAAATCGAAAATATCGGCCATCCGCTCGGCAGAACAGCCATAAATTCCTTTGTGCGGTGTGAAGATATGGGCCGGAATCAATATTCCGCCCCGTTCGTAAATCTCATCTTGCAGCACTTGTGCCGGTGCATACAGACGCTGGGAGCTAAGATTCACATTAGTCATGTGATGACTCATCCAGTGACTAAAATCCGTCATGGTCTCTAAGTCCGGCATAAAGGCCAGGACATGGCACTCTTTTCGCCCCGGCTCACGAATTTCGATCTCCGAACCTAGCAGGATAGTCGTTCCGCGGTAGGTGATCCCCCCGCCTTCAGCCTCCGTCATCTCGCCCGAGTCCAATGCACTCCGGATGTCACGCTGTACGCCTGGAGAGTGGCAATCGATGATTCCAATCAGCTCGATGCCCTTGCGTTCAGCTGCCTCCCTGGCAATATTCGCAAACGTGAGATTGCGGCTGCCGCTGATTTTGACAGGCTGGCCTTCCGATGTCCTCCCGATATGGACATGCAAGTCAGCATAAAAGGTCTTAAGTTCCGGTGTTAGTGCCATTGTCCGGTCAACGTATACAGATGCCAGGCGTACACGGCCATCATCGTTTTGGCGTCGGCAATACGCCCGTCCGCAATATATTGATACGCTTCCTCCAGTGTCAGCTCCGATACTTCCAGGAACTCATCCTCATCCAGGTCCATCTCTCCAACCTGAGCATTCTCTGTGACATACAAATGTATGATCTCATCAGCAAATCCAGGTGAAGTGTAGAACGATTTCAGGTGCTTCAAATCACCGCTATGAAAGCCTGTCTCCTCTTGCAGCTCCCGGTGAGCAGCGACCAGTGGATCCTCGCCCGGGTCTAGCTTGCCTGCGGGAATTTCTACCTCAGTTCGAAGCATCGGCTGCCGATACTGTTCCACCACCAGCAGTTTGTTGTTGTTCAGTGCCAGCACCGCGACAGCACCTGGGTGCTTCACGACCTCACGGGTCGCGGTATTGCCATCCGGCAGTTGAACCGTGTCCACCTGCAAGGTAATAATCTTCCCATCAAAAATCGGCTGAGTGGACAAGGTTACTTCATCCAGGGCCGGATTGCTATTTCGTTTTTGATTATTTTCCATCACATTCTGGTCTCCTTTATCTCTGTTCTGCATACGGTGTATTATAGCAAACTTATCAGGAAAGAAGGTAACGGACATGAACAAGTTCTTCAGCCGTACAAGCTCAGCCGCCGTCATGATGGCAGGATCACCAACGCAAATTAAGGCCGTGCTGGCCGAATGGATCGAGCGATATGGTAGGGATATGCCGCTGGCTTACGTCCTCTCCCTGCATGACGAAGCACGGGCCCGCTCGCCCAAGGCTGGATAAATACATTCACTTCATTAAAATTCCAATTAAACCCCATATTATTTCCAAATGACAAAAGAGGTTCTATACATCCGATTATGTTTGGTCAACGTACGAAGGATGTGTGGTACAGATCGGCTAAAATAAAAACAAACATAGGGTACAACGGGGACAGGAGCAGTGGCAGTGGCTGTAAGAGTAGCTGTAGCGGCAATGGCTGTGGTAGCAGGGGCTGTGGCGGTAGTGACAGTAACAGCAGTGACAGTAACAGCAGTGACAGTAACAGCAGCAATAGTGAGAGTAGCGGTAGCAGCAATAACATCGATGGGCGACATAGACAGCACATGGATGACTAAGAGGAAAATAACCGGAATTTCTCCTGTTATTTGAAGCCATTTACTCATCCAGAACTAAATAACGGGAAAAACTCCCGTTAATTTAGGAATATCAATCAATAAGCTGGGCTTGGGCCTGAAATAACAGGAGTAAATCCTGTTATTTCTTGATCTATAGCGGATTCACCAGAATTAACGTGACTTTTTCCAGTTATTTTCTCATAACACGTATGTACCTTCACGATAACACAAGCTACGACAGGATAACCTACCTTTTCATGTAACTCGATTTCACTTCATCATTTCACATAATTCGCATCCAATTCACCTTTTCAAGTGACGCGCATCTACCTCATCTCTTAACATAACGCACCTACTCCATCTTTTCACGTGACTAGCAGCTACTTTTCCTTCTTACGTGACTCACATCTACTCCACCTCCTCATGTCACTCGTACCTACTCACCTTTTCAGGTAACTCGCATCTACCCTACCTTTGCGCATTACACGCGCACCTCACCGTCTCCTTTTTCGGCTACCGCCATCTTAAAACACCTACAAAAATAGGCCAATCAGAATTTTCTGGCTGACCTAATAATACGAAAAAAGCTGTTACCTGTTCTGGCAGTATGCCAGTCAGATAACAGCTCTTTGTGTTGAGTTCAGCAGGGAGGGGCTGTAGCCAGCCTATCCCTTAACGTTCTCCTGAATGATGGCGACCACCAGTTCAGCGGCTTTGGCGATATCCGCAGCCTTAATTCGCTCCTGGGTCGTGTGGATGTGCTCGTAACCAATGGCAAGATTGACTGTTGGCACCTTCAGTCCGTTGAACACGTTGGCATCGCTGCCGCCGCCGGAAGCAAACAGGCGCGTTGTCAGGCCAAGCGACGTGATCGCACGGTCTGCAAGCTGCACAACAGGATCATGCTGATTGAAGCTAAACGCCGGATAGATCACTTCGCTGCGGAATTCACATTCTGCGTTATATTCGCGGACCGTTGTCTCCAGCGCTTCGCGCATGGATTCAATCTGCCGATCCACCTTCTCCTGTACAATACTACGTGCTTCCGCATCGAGCTGCACATGATCGCATACGACATTCGTCGGACCGCCGCCAGCGAATTTGCCAATATTGGCCGTAGTTTCGCTGTCAATTCTGCCCAGCTTCATTGCCGAGATCGCTTTGCTGGCCACTTGAATAGCGCTAATTCCGTCCTCTGGATTAACCCCGGCATGCGCAGATTTCCCGTAAATTTGCATAGTAATTCTCGCCTGAGTCGGTGCAGACACGGCAATCGCACCTACTTCACCATTAGAGTCCAGTGCAAAACCAATCTCAGCGTCCAAATGCTTCGCGTCCATAGCACGTGCGCCCAACAACCCCGACTCCTCTCCGGCTGTGATAACGAACTGAATCTGTCCATGCGGCAGACCTTGCTCTTGGATCACCCGAATCGCTTCAAACAGTGCCGCTAATCCGGCTTTATCATCTGCACCCAGGATCGTGCTTCCGTCACTTGTAATCCAGCCGTCTTCATGCAGAGTTGGCTTAATGCCTTTACCGGGCACCACTGTGTCCATATGGCAAGTGAACAGTAGCTTAGGCGCCACTACTCCTTGATCTGCAGGCCATGTGACAAACAAATTGCCCGCTCCATGTCCTGTCCGCTCCTGGGAGTCATCTTCGACAACTTCCAGACCCAGCGCTTTGAACTTGCTCGTCAACACATCGGCAATTTCCCGTTCATTTCCCGTCTCACTGTCCACACGGACAAGCTCCATAAATTCCTGTATCAATCGGTCCTGTACAATCACTGGACTTCCCTCTCTTTCGCGGATACGTTACAATAGTTGTAATTGTGATATGTTCATAACTTAAACTAATTTAAAAGGAGTCACTCATGCAACGTCAAAAATGGTTTCGTATCGTTATCTACGTTATGCTGATCGCCATGATCGCATCCACCTTGCTAGGTTTCATCGAGCTCTTCCTTGTCGGCTAATCTCCTGCACAGGCAACGATAATAATAGCGGCCAGGGTTCTCCCGGCCGCTATTTGGATTTTCCATTTTTCCCGGGACCCAATCACACTTAAAGTTCATTCCAGGACGAAATGGCTTCACTATCAAAAGGAAAATGCTGCAGAAAATGAGGAATCAGCGACTGTGCCACTTCCTCAATCTCCACTGAGTGACCAACGCATGCCTCCAGAGAGGTCACCCCATACTCCGTAATGCCACAGGGGACAATGCCCTGAAAGCCTTGGCGGGCGATTTCCGCAGAAATGTTAAAAGCAAAGCCGTGGCTGGTAATAAACCCTCTGCGATGTTTGCTTTTATTAAACTTCACACCGATCGCGCAAATCTTCTCATCGCCTACCCATACACCTGTATATTCCGGCTTACGGCTGCCTACGATGCCATGAGAAGCAAGATAATCAATAATTACTGCTTCCAAAGTGCGCAAATAGCCATGAAGATCCACTCTGCCCTGTTCGCCCAGCTTCAATAGCGGATAGCCGACCAATTGTCCGGGCCCATGATATGTAATATCCCCGCCGCGGTCGATTTCAAACAAAGCAATGCCCTGTTCCTTCAATTGTACACTGTCCAAAAGAAGATGCTCGGGATGATTCTGCGATCCGATGGTATAGGTAGGCGGGTGCTGCAAAAGGATCAACTGCTCCGGCTGCTCGCCACGGTCAATCCCTTGCACAAGCTTCTTCTGCAGCTCCCATGCTGGACCATATTCCATCAATGGTGTATAGGAAATACGCAGCCTTTGATCATTCAAATTCTCCATGCGTCAGGGTCCCCTTTAGCGAGTCTCTGTTTCCTGTGATGGGCCGGGTATGGATCAGTAAAGCTTCGTTTCCGGCGTATAGCCTTCAATATTATCTTTTACACGTTGCAGGAAGCGTCCACAAATCACACCATCGAGAATCCGGTGATCGAGCGACAGACAGATGTTCGCCATGGAACGCACGGCAATCATGTCATTGATGACAACCGGCTTTTTCACGATGGATTCAAAGGTCAGTATTGCCGCCTGCGGATAGTTAATTATTGGATAAGACAGAATCGAACCAAATGAGCCGGTATTGTTGACGGTAAAGGTTCCACCTTGCATGTCATCGAGGCGCAGCTTGCCCTCCCGAGTCTTCTGTGCCAGTTCGTCAATTTCACGAGCCAGACCCGCGATGTTCTTCTGATCGGCCTTCTTGATCACCGGAGTCATTACGGAGTCTTCCGTGCCGACAGCCAGCGAGATGTTGATATCACGCTTCACGATGATTTTGTTAACCGCCCAGACCGAGTTCATGATCGGATAATCCTTAATAGCACTAACCACTGCTTTCATCATAAAAGCCAGGTAAGTCAGATTAATGCCTTCCTTGCGCTTGAAATCATCCTTTAGCTTGTTGCGCAGAGCAACGAGATTGGTTACATCCACTTCAATCATGGTCCAGGCATGTGGAATTTCCGACACACTTTGGCGCATTCTGGTCGCAATGGTATTACGGATCGGTGTGACATCGATCAAGTATTCGGAAGCGCCATTTTGCGCTCCTTCAATCTCAATTGATGGAATTCGCGGGGATTCACTTAAGTGCAATCCAGAATGGCGAACCGGCTCAAGCGGTGCCGATGCTTCTTCCGCCATTGGCGATGCAGTTGGAACTGCCGGAGTTGGTGTCTGTGCATATGTTGGTGCCTGTACGTATGTTGGCGCCTGCGTCGTAGTCGTAGTCGGAGCAGGAGCTTGTGCTACATTTTGCCCAGCAGCAGTGGCACCTCCCGCTTCCAAGTACGACAGCACATCCTTACGGGTAATGCGTCCGCCCATGCCTGTACCACTAACAGCAGTCAAATCAATGTTATGCTCTGCTGCCAGCGTCTGAACGGCCGGAGAATAGCGGGCACGCATCGGAGCATCAGCAGATGAAGCAGAAATCGCAGGTCTTCCAGCTGGCGGAGTAACTGGTACTGCCTGTGCTGCCACAGCGCCAACAGGCGATTGCGGAGTTGCGCTGGCTGCGACCGAACCCACTTCAGAAGATGATACAGGTACAGCAATACGGCAAATCACTTCGCCTACGTTAATCGTCTGGCCTTCCTCAGCCAGAAGCTCGCCCATAATTCCATCAACAGTAGAAGGCAGCTCAGCATTTACTTTATCCGTAATAAGTTCACACAGCGGCTCATACTGCTCCACCGGATCGCCCGGTTTCTTCAGCCATTTGCCAATGGTTGCCGACACAAGCGATTCCGCGAGCTGAGGCATAACCACGTCGGTCAACTTTTGATTGTCAGACATAATTTCACTCCTTAAAAGTTTTACGAAGCTATGCTTCCTAGAGTTACTCCGCAGTAAAACTGGCTTCCGAAGCGACCGCTTAGTTTTACGAAGCTATACACCTTGAGCTACTCCGCAGTAAAACTTGACTTCGAAAGCAACCGCTTAGTTTTACGAAGCTATACTCCTTGAGTTACTACGCAGTAAAACTTGACTTCGAAAGCATTCGCTCCGCAAAACAAATGAATGTTAGTATTGTGCCAGTCGAAGCATTTCTGCCTTCACTTTATCCTTGCTAAGCATGAAGAATTTCTCCATTGGCGGACTAATCGGCATGGCCGGTACATCCGGACCGCAGAGTCTGAAGATTGGGGCATCCAGATCAAACAAGCAATGCTCGGCAATAATGGCTGCGACCTCACCGCCGACACCACCGAATTTGTTGTCCTCATGAACGATCAGCACCTTGCCCGTTTGACGAACTGCAGCGATAATCGCAGCTGTATCCAGCGGCTGCAACGTACGCAGATCGAGGATATGTGCGGTGATGCCTTCCTCACGCTCCAGTTCTTCCGCTGCCTGCATGGCAAAATGCAACGGGAGGCTATAGCTGATGACCGTAATATCACTGCCCTCGCGCAGCAGGTTCGCTTCACCGATCGGCACTGTGTAGTCACCTTCGGGAACGTCCCCTTTTATCAGCTTGTAGCATTTTTTATGTTCAAAGAACAGGACCGGATCGGGGTCACGTACTGCGGCCTTCAGCAGCCCTTTGGCATCATAGGCCGAGTATGGTGCTATGATTTTCAAGCCTGGTGTACCGAAAAAGATGGATTCAGCACACTGTGAATGGTACAGGCCTCCGAAGATACCGCCACCGATAGGTGCACGAATCACCAGCGGACAGTCCCAATCATTGTTGGAACGGTAACGGATTTTGGCCGCTTCACTAATAATTTGGTTGGTTGCTGGCAGCATGAAATCCGAATACTGCATCTCGGCAATCGGCTTCATACCGTACATGGCTGCACCGATGGCAACCCCGGCGATCGCGGATTCCGCAAGTGGTGTATCCAGAACACGCTCTTCACCGAACTGTTCCTGCAGTCCCTTGGTTGTCGTGAATACGCCGCCTTTTACACCTACATCCTCACCCAGTACGAAGACGGAGTCATCGCGCTCCATTTCTTCCTTCATTGCCAGCCGAATAGCGTCAATATATTCCATCATAGCCATGTCTTATACCCCTCCTTGTGACTGGGAATCGCTGTACACATGCAGCAGCGTATCTTCCGGTTTCGGGAACGGTGCATTGTCCGCGTATTCAATCGCTTCTTTCAGCTCCAGATTGCACTCCGCCACGAGATCACGTTCCTGCTCCTCGCTCCAAAGTCCCAGCGCTGTCAAATAATCGCGGAAACGGGCTACGCCATCCTTTTTCCAGTTCTCGTCAACCTCTTCCTTCGTCCGGTAAGCCAGATCGTTATCAGAAGTCGAGTGCGGCGCTAAGCGGTACATCATCGCTTCAATCAAGGTAGGACCTTCACCAGCTAACGCTCGTTCGCGCGCTTCCTTCACTACACGATACACTTCCAGCGGATCATTGCCGTCAACACGAATACCCGGGAATCCATAACCTAACGCGCGGTCGCTGACCTTCCCGCCAAGCTGGCGGTGGGCCGGAATGGAGATGGCGTACTGGTTGTTCTCGCACATAATAATAACTGGAAGCTTGTTGACCCCTGCAAAGTTACATGCTTCATGAAAATCTCCCTGGTTGCTGGAGCCTTCCCCAAAGGTGACAAAAGAAACAAATGGCTTCTTCTTCATCTTGGCAGCCAGCGCAAAGCCAACCGCATGCGGCACCTGAGTCGTTACCGGACTTGATCCGGTTACGATCCGCAGACGTTTGCTGCCGAAATGGCCTGGCATCTGCCGGCCACCGCTGTTAGGGTCTTCTGCTTTAGCGAAGACGGACAACATCAATTCACGCACCGTCATCCCGACAGACAATACGAAAGCATAATCGCGGTAGTATGGCAAAAAATAATCATTCTGCCGATCCAGTGCAAAAGCCGCTGCCACCTGGGCCGCCTCCTGGCCGATACCGGAGACATGGAAATTGATCTTTCCGGCGCGCTGCAGCAACAGGCTGCGCTCATCGTATTTGCGAGAGAGCTGCATATATCTGTACATATCAATGACCTGGCCGTCGCTGAGTCCAAGCTGCTTATGTCGGTTAACGATTTCTACAGTACCTTGCAATTCCATAAATGAGGTACCTCCTAAAGTTTGGTAAGCGTAACTTCTTCGAGCTCCTTCGTACAAAACGCCTTCGAAGGGATACGCTTGTTCATAAAGTCTCAATTCTTAGACTGTTTTAGGACCACCTATACCCTGATCTTAAAACCAGGTACTAAGACTTGGCTTGAGTCTATTATAATCCCAACTTACTCAAAAAGAAAAGCCGGAAATACACGTTTGACAGCCCTTTTGAAGCCATTTGGGCAGCAGAACCTGTTGTCTGCTGTCCCTCATGTCCCGCGCAGTGCATTTTATAAGCCGATTGCCTTGCCATCGACTGCCAGCATGGCCTCGCCCACGATCTCCGACAACGTCGGATGTGCATGGATCGCCTCGCCAACTTCCCAAGGTGTCGCGTCCAGCAGTTGGGCCAGCGCCGCTTCCCCGATCAGATCGGTCACATGCGGCCCGATCATCTGCACACCAAGGATGTCACGGCTGCTGCGATCAGCCACGACCTTGACGAACCCGTCCTGTAAGCCGTATACAATAGCTTTGCCAATGGCCGAGAACGGGAACTTACCGGTAACGACATCATGCCCCAGTGCCTTGGCTTCCTTCTCCGTATAACCTACGCTTGCAACCTCAGGCCGTGTGTACACACAGCGGGGAACAAGGTGGGGATGATAAGGATGAAGTGGCTCCCCGGCCAAGTGATTCACAGCCCGAATGCCTTCATGGCTGGCTGCATGGGCCAGCTGCAATCCGCCAATGCAGTCACCGATCGCATAGATATGCGGCTCGCTGGTCTGCATGTTGGCGTTGACCGAGATAACACCCTTCTCTACGCGGATGTCCGTGTTCTCCAGACCAATATTCTCCACATTAGCTACCCGCCCTACCGATACGAGTAGTTTCTCAGCCGTCAGAACTTGCCGCTTTTCGCCTTTTACCGCTTCGATGGACAACGTGTCCCCACTGCTGCTGAAGCTCTCTGCCTCCACAGTCGTACCTGTTAAAATCTTAACGCCCCTTTTCTTCAGAAGACGCTGCAGTTCACGTGCCACTTCCTCATCTTCCTGCGGCAGAAGCTGGTCTGCGGCTTCCACCACGGTCACCTCTACGCCGAAATCAGCCAGCATGGAAGCCCACTCTACACCAATCACTCCGCCGCCGACGATGATCATCGAAGACGGAAGCTCTTCCAGCGTCAAAGCTTCTTCACTGCTGAGGATCATCTTGCCGTCAGGCTGGAGTCCTGGCAGAACACGCGGACGGGAACCGGTAGCGATAATGAGATGCTCCGAGACAACGGTCTCCATCTCGCCATCTTCCAGTTCCACTGCCACAGCACCGCTGCGTGGAGAAAAAATAGAAGGGCCAGTCACGCGCCCTTTCCCTTTAATGACTTGTATTTTATTTTTGCGCATCAAATACTGTACGCCTTGATGAAGTTGATCGACTACGGATTCCTTGCGCTGCTGTACTTTAGGGAATACGAGCTTTACGCCATTAGTCTCAATACCATAGCTTTCGCTCTCCTGTATTTCCGCGTACACTTCGGCGCTGCGCAAAAGCGATTTGCTTGGAATACAGCCACGATGCAGGCAGGTTCCGCCCAGTTTGTCCATTTCGATGACGACAACAGATTTCCCTAATTGCGCAGCACGGATTGCGGCCACATAACCTCCGGTTCCTCCACCTAGCACTGCCACGTCGCATGAAATTGTCATGATATGTATCCTCCAGTCATTACACTTAGCTTTGAATGTTAATCTACTACATTGTACTCCCTTTTCCGCCTATTACAAAATGTATAAACGTCATATGTCAATGGACTTTTAGAGAGTGAAGCGTTATCATAATGGTGAACTTACAGCGCCTAGAAGGGTAGGAGACACTTATGAGACTGCTCATTTCACGCTTTATTGCCATCCTTATCCTTGTAATTCCCGGCCTTGTCGCCATGAAAGGCTTTCTCATGATGAAGGATGATATCTTCGACTATTACTCCATGCATGGAGATGATAGCGTCACCCCGGTATTCGCCTGGCTTCATTTTGGCGGGGGACTAGTGTTGTTCGCAGCAGGCATGACTTTCCTCGGCGGCTGGATTCTCACCCGTGACCGCAAACGTAATTACGTCGGTCCCCGGTTCCGGGAGAAGCAACAGACGAACGGAACAAAACAGTAAAAAATGCTTTACCGCCAGCTATTTATTGAATTCACTCTACTACATAACATAAAAATCGGCATTGTCCGGTGAAGTTTGGACTTACAGTCTCTATTGTCTTCAGGTTTCTTCTATGTTAACTGCTTGAAGCAGTGGTATGCAGGAGACAGCCGATGCTTTCGACTTTCGATACTAGCTTTCCGTTAGAAAGTTCTCAGGCGATCGCTATCGCACATTTACCAGTAGTTTTAACAGTGAAAAATGGTCTACCACCTAATTAAGTGCATTTTTGTATCTTATTTCTCTTCGATATAGGAAAAAGAAGCAAATAAGGACATTTTTGTATCTTAATTTTCAAAAAAGCACGCTTAACAGGGGATTCCGGAGGAATTAAGGTACAATATTGCACTTATTTCCCGCTAAGCGGTAACGTCAGCGTATTTAAGGTACAAAAATGCCGTTAATTGTAATTCGTTAATTGCAATTCGTTAATCACACTTCGTAAATCATTATATTAATGTGTTCCACATATTTGTTTCTCAAAAAACTCCTAAACGTTAGCACATCAAATAAGAAGCTCCCCAAGATAGCGCAAATGCACCTTCGGGGAGCTTCTTATGGTTACTGTGTATAAGACGAAACTTGGCACTCGAACGTAAGCTTGAACGTAAGCTCGAACGTAAAATTCAAACGGAGGCTCGAATGTAACGCTCGAACGTAAAATTCAAACGGAGGCTCGAATGTAACGCTCAAACGTAAACTCAAACGGAGGCTCGAATGTAACGCCCAAACGTAAAATTCAAACGGAGGCGCGAATGTAACGCCCAAACGTAAACTCAAACGGAGGCGCGAATGTAACGCTCAAACGTAAACTCAAACGGAGGCTCGAATGTAACGCCCAAACGTAAACTCAAACGGAGGCTCGAATGTAACGCCCAAGCGTAAACTCAAACGGAGGCTCGAATGTAACGCTCAAACGTAAGCTAAAACGTAAACTCAAACGTAACGCTCGGTCTTCCTACGGTAGATATTTGGACTTCTAGTCACTGTTGTCCCCAGGTCAGTTAACTGCTGCTTTCCGCTGGCCTTGCACCAGATCCTGATACAGCCCCTCTTCCTGAAGCAGCTTCTCGTGGGAACCCTGCTGGATCAAATTTCCACCCTGCAAGACGAGAATACGATCAGCTGAACGGATCGTGTTCAAGCGATGGGCGATAACAAAGCTGGTTCGGCCCTTCATCAGTGCCTGCAAGCCTTCCTGGATTTTGACCTCTGTCACCGTATCAATACTACTGGTCGCTTCATCCAGTATAAGCATGGCTGGATCGGCCAGAATGGCTCTGGCAATCGCCAGCAGCTGCTTCTGGCCTTGACTGATTCCACTGCCATCTGCAGATAGCATGCGATCATAACCGCCAGGCATTCGCATGATGAAAGAATGCGCGTTAGCCAGCTTCGCGGCCTGCTCGACTTCCTCATCGGTAGCATCCAGCTTACCATAGCGGATATTGTCCCGGATGCTGCCCTTGAAGAGAAAGGAATCCTGCAAAACAAAAGCCATATGCCCACGCAGACTCTCGCGCTTGATCGAAGTGATATCCCGGCCGTCTATCATAATGTGGCCTTCGCTCGGATCGTAGAAACGGGATAACAGGCCTATCAGCGTTGTTTTGCCAGCTCCTGTCGGCCCAACCAAGGCAATCATCTCGCCAGGCTTTGCCTCGAAACTGATATTTCGCAGCGTATCCCCTTCACCGTCATAAGAAAAAGCCACCTCACTGAATTGAACAGCCCCTGCTACATGATCCAGCGCGATCGCCGCCCCCTCATCACGGGCCTCTGTCTCCTCATCCAACACCTCAAATACCCGTTCTGCCCCAGCGATTGCCGACAATAGTGTATTCCACTGGTTCGCCAGATCGTTAAGCGGCCGGGTGAATTGGCGGGTGTACTCCACGAAGACGAGAATGACACCGACTGAAATGGAGCCATGGAGCGCCAGCAAGCCGCCGACTCCGGCAACAATGGCGAAGCTCAGGTTGTTCAAGCTGTTCATCAGCTTCGGAATGAAGCCGGAGATCGACTGTGCCCAGTACCCGGAGAGCATGATCCGGTTATTCCGCTCACGGAAGCCCTCGATCACTCTTGTCTCCTGTGAGAACGCCTTAATAATCCGCTGGCCGGACAACGTTTCTTCAATATAGCCGTTCAGTTCACCCATATTGCGCTGCCGCTCCTTGAAGAGCGGACCTGTCCGCCGTGTAATCCAGCGCATACCAAACACCATTAGCGGCACCACAATAAACGTCAACAGTGTCAGCAGCGGGCTGAGCCATAACATAACGGCCAGTGTTCCCACCAGTGTAAGCACGCTGGAGAAAATCTGGATCGCTGAGCTGTTCAGCGTAGAGCTGACATTCTCGATATCATTAGTCAGACGGCTCATAATCTCGCCCTGCTGTCTGCGGTTAAAGAACGAAATCGGCAGCCTGTGAAGATAAGCGAACAGTTCCGTTCGCATCCGGTAGATGGTCTCCTGGGCAACCTCGATCATCCAAATATTTTGCAGCCAGGAGGTAAGTGAATAGAGAACATAGACCAACGACAGTGCACCGAGGAAAATCCCCCAGGACCGGCCCCCTGCACCTTCCAAATAATCGTCCACCGCCACCCCAATCATATAAGGACCTAGCAGCGACAACCCCGAGCTCAGGATTACCATGAACAGTACCAGTCCCAGCTTGGCTTTGCGCTCAGCAAGGTAGCTCCAGATCCGTTTTAGCGTACTGGACCAGTCCTTAGCCTTACCCTTGGGCTTGTGTCCGGAAGGTGTCCCGAAGCCGCTGCCAGTCCCCAGCTCAATGTCCGGCTTCGGATGGCGGAATGCTTCAAGTAAGGCTTTCAACATGTTGTTCCGCCTCCCCTGTCTGTGATTCAAGAATGGTCCGATAGAGCTTCGAACTGTCCATCAGCTCATCATGTGAGCCACGTCCAATCAGGCGGCCTTCATCCAGCACCAGAATCAGATCTGCAGATACTGTAGAGCTGATCTTCTGAGTAATCAGGAATGTTGTACAGGACATTTCCTTCAGAGCCTGGAGCAACAAGCCTTCGGTTACCGCGTCCAGCGCACTTGTACTGTCATCAAGAATCAGTATTGCCGGCTTGCGAACAAGAGCCCGGGCAATCGTTAGCCGCTGCTTCTGACCGCCGGACAGATTGACACCCCGTTGGCCCAGCAGTGTATCGTAGCCCTTCGGCAGATTTACGATCGTCTCATGAATCTGGGCCGCTGCTGCAGCCTGCTCGATCTCCTCCTGAGTGGCATGCTCATTGCCCCAGGCAATGTTCTCACGCACCGTGCCGCTGAAGAGCAGCACTTCCTGCGGAACATAGCCGATGGCGCCGCGAAGCTTCGTGAGATCCAGCTTGTCGGAATTCACTCCGTCTACTGTGATCACTCCGCCACTTTCTTCATAGAGACGGGGGATCAGGCCAACGAGTGAGGATTTTCCGGAACCGGTAGCGCCCATAATAGCCACCCGCTGTCCAGGCTGCACCGCAAAGGACACATCCTCCAGCACAGCGATTTCGCTGCCGGGATAGCGGAAGCTCACTCTGTCAAAAACAACACCGCCCTTGATTCCTGCCACAGGTTCACCGGCATGCTCTGAGTCTGATGTCGCAAGTGCCGGAAATCCGAGTGCTCCGTCTGTTTCGTCCGAAGAGGGATTGCCAGCAGCCATGACCTCTCCAATCCGCTGTGCAGACGCGCGAGCGCGAGAGAAGGTTACCACGATCCAGGATAATGCGGATAAGGCACCGATCGTCCGCAGCGAATAGTTGACCACTGCAACCGTCTCTCCCAAGGTGGCACTGCCCGCAGAAATATCTACACGCCCGTACCACAGAACGGCCACAATCGCCGCGTTTACAATCAATAGGATGAACGGCATCGTAGTCTCTGTAAGACGAAGTGCAGATATCGTTGTTCTCATCAAATTGCCGCTAAAGTTAGCAAAACGGCCGATTTCATGGCCCATCCGTACGAAGACCCGAATCAGGCGAATACCTGTCAGATTTTCCTGAATGACACCGTTCACGCCATCAAGACGGTTCTGAACCGTACGGAACAACGCGGAGGCTTTTTTCATCACCCAATATAAAAACACGATCAGAATCGGTAAGGTTACCGCGAGGAGCAGGCCCAGCTTAAAATGCACGACCAGCGCCATGATGACACTGCCCAATACCACGAGCGGAACCCGGGTCATAAAACGCAGACTCATGAACACCGTATCCTGAAGCTGGGAGACATCGACGGTCAGACGGGTAATCAGCGACGAGGTGGCAAAACGGTTAAACACTTCATACGTAAAGCTCTGTACTTTCTCATACAGCCGGTCCCGTAGATCGAAGGCAAAGCTCTGGCTGGCATGTGATGCGAGAAAAGAACTCAGCACACCGGCTATAAACGCCAGGGCCGCGCTGCCAATGAGCACCCCACCCCACAGCCACACCACCGATGCGTTCTGCCCCCTGATTCCGTCATCAATAATTTTGGAAATCAGGAGGGGCTGGGACAATTCCACAGCAAGCTCAATGACCATCATGACCAGTGCAGCGATGGAGGCGACTCTGTATTTTTTGAGAAAAGTAAAAATGATGTCCATAAGCAGTTCCTCCGTAATGTTCCATTACCCGTTATTCTGTTTATTCATACAATGCTTCCCGTAAGCGGGTAGACATGCTGGATGATTGGCCTGTTTTCAAAATCACCCGTCGCAATGCCTTGTTGCTGCGATTACTCTCGGTCAGATCTGCCAATATCTCTTCCATAAGAGCCTTGGCTGTCTCGGATAATTCCCCGTTCGCTTCGAGAGCCGCCATCCGTTCCCTGTAGTCATCATATTGCTCAGCCATGCCATTCCCTCCTTTCTTCACACGGTAAAAACCGTGCCATTCATACGAACTCATGTTTTACTGCAATAGAATTTATTATAGCATATCCTGTCATAATGATCTTTACGATAACCTGAGCCCCGAGAAGGCTGTAGAACGCATTATTGACACTGGCTTCTCCGGTACCGAATATGATACTCTGTTAAGGTCGCAATTTTCGGGATCATAATTAAGCGGGTACTAACGAAAGGACAGATGGACGTGGCACAGTTGTTTTTTAGATACGGGGCAATGAACAGTGGAAAATCCATAGAGATATTGAAAGTCGCACATAACTACGAGGAGCAGGGCAAATCCGTGCTGATGTTCACGCCCTCCATTGATGACCGGGACGAAGTAGGCTATATTACCTCCCGCATCGGACTGCGCAAACAGGCCATTCCGATTGACGATAACACCGATATCTTCGGGATTGTCAGCAAAAGTCTACCCAAGCCACACTGTGTATTAATCGATGAATGCCAGTTTTTGAACAAAGACAGCATTCTGCAGCTGGTACGGATTGTCGATGAGCTGGAGATTCCGGTGATGGCGTTCGGACTCAAAAATGATTTTCAGAACAACCTCTTCGAAGGCAGTAAATATATGCTGATCTATGCAGACAAAATCGAGGAGATGAAAACAATCTGCTGGTTCTGTGAACGCAAGGCAACGATGGCCCTCCGCGTGGAGAACGGTAAACCCGTCTACAGCGGCAAGCAGATTCAGATCGGCGGTAATGAAGCATACTATCCCGTGTGCCGCAGATGCCACAAGAATCCTCCCTTGTAACTATAAAAGCATTCCTAACCGGATTATCGGTTGGAATGCTTTTTTTAGATTAACGTTAGCGTATGGCCTGTAGGGCCGCGTGCTCGTCTTCCTCCCGGACGTATATCTCGTAGATCGGATTGGATCTTCCTCCAGCCGCCGCGCGCTGATTCAAGCCCCTGCTTCCCCCATCAATCTTGGAACGATGCGCAATGCCTTCAGCAAGTAGACTATTTTTAGCCTTGAAATATTGTACCTGGTCAAATGTGGTGATAAGCAAGGTGCGCTCTCTCGGAATAAAGAAATTCAGTATGCTCCGCAACAGACTCAATGAGTTCCCCTCCTCGTCTCTATCAAATACATTTTCAAGAATTTTTTGCCGAAAAGTGTCATTCATCATTGTTGTATTTTAGCATATTATGTATAATGTTTGGTAGATTAAGGATTAATTATCCTGATTACCGGGAGTGTCAGCATGTTGGATTTCGTGCTTTTTATGATTTTTTCTGTTGTAGAGAGTTCTACATTGTTTTACTTCGCATTTAAAGTTTTTAAAATTGATTTGTATGTAAAAGAAATCATATTTGCAGGAATTATCATGGCCTTCTTCTCTTATACTATTCGAATTGTATATGGTTTGGCTGAAATTGATATTTTGGTACAATACATATTGGTCTTTTGCTTTTTGTGGCAATTATTTCGTATACATATCTTCTATGCAGCAATCATGACAGGCCTGGCCTATCAAAGCTATATGTTTATTCAGTCCCTTATTTTTTTAATCCTGAACAGAACATTAGTTACTACAATTCACATTCCTACCAATTCAATAAGAACCTATTCCCTTCAATGCCTATCAGCTCTTGTAGTTTTTTCAATTGCTTTTTATGTAGGTAAAAAAAGAAAGGGTTTTGATTTCATTCCCGATAAGCCTGATGGAAAAATAAATACAAATCGCAGTGAAAAGATACTGTTTGTCCTGTCGTTCCCCTCTATTACTGTAGTCGTGCTAATGCTTTACCTTTTCAATAATTTATCGCCATACTTTAATTTAATGCCTCTCTTCTATGCTATCATCCTGTACGGTTATTTATATCTCTCACGAAAAAAGAATTTTGGAGACACGATATGAATAAATTAGCCTACAAAATTTCTAGTTTAATAAAAAATACCAATCCAGAAGAAACCTCCTCTGTTGAAGTAATGCAATATGCTTTAAATATAATTTTGAATAGCATATTAATTTTTCTCGGTACTTTGCTGATTAGTTGGCTGCTAGGGAATTTGAACGAGTCCATAATCTTTATAATATTCTTTTCGTCATTACGATTTCTCTCTGGTGGGTTCCATCTTAAAACCGCAACAGCCTGCAACATTGTTACGATTTTACTATGTACCCTAACTCCCTATTTGATTACCTTTCCAAATAACCGGGTTTGGATCATCAACCTCATTAGTTTGCTAATCATGTTTTTGTTCGCACCAAATCCAGACAAAAATGCCCAAATACAGCCTCAGTTGTATCCGACGCTAAAAATACTCTCCATAATCCTGGTTTCTCTGAACTTCTTCATTAGCTCCACTGTTATCGGACTTGCTTTTTTAGTACAGTCCTTAACAATAATACCTTTAAAAAGGAGGATTAAATCATGAAGAAAACTGCAGCCAAACTCGCCTCTTCGACGCTTTCCGCATCTGCCCGTTTTTTTGCATCCGTCATGAAGATCGGACTACACAGCCCAGAAATCCCAAAAGAACTGCGGAAGTAGTCGAACAAGGATGGGGAAAACATGCGTGTCTTGCTAAATGACGGTTCCTCTCAGGAAATTCTTGAGGAAGAAATATTGTATTTCTCCAATTACAAAAATACAATATTCGTCCATACGAAAGAAGGCGAATTTGTTCTCCCCACCACACTTTCCGATCTTTTCGCCGCTTATGGTAGCAAGGGCTTTGAACGTCTGGACCGCAGCAACGTCGTGAACATCAACAATATTGACGGTTATGATTCCGAACGGAAGATCGTTTTTTTCAATCAAGGGGAGCAATTTACTAACGTCTCGGAATCAAACGAAGCTCGAATCAAAAAGTACCTGTCTGACCGCAACAATACTCTGGATTAAAACAAAAACGGCGATACTGTCCCCTATGCGGGATGGATCGCCGTTTTTCGTTTCTTACAATACATAATTTACACAAAAAGTTAATTATCCTTTAACTTTAATAAAAAGTAAAGATGAATTCGCAGCGCGAATGGCAGGGGACGGATTCAATTCCAAATGGTACCATTTAAGTTAGGGTCCTGATTTTATTCTAACTACTCTTGGAGGAATCTTATGGAATATCATTTTCATCCCATTCCGCGCCCTTCATCACTTGATATGCTATCCGACGAACAATTGGTGGATATTTATGAATTGGCGATCGATGCCAAGGTATCCGCAGAATTTATCAATATTATTGAGAATGTCCTGGGCCGCAGAAACCTGCTTAGTAAGGGTACATGAGTTTACGCTATTTCCTCCCAAGCCAAGGATTTTGACCAGATATACTGATCATAAATTTATATAAAGCTTTTTTCATTAAAAAACCAGGCACCCCCACTTCGGGTGATGCCTGGTTTCTTTTCACTCCATATTGCTCATTGCAATACTATTCAACAATCTCTGTCTTGAAGACATTATCTAATTTGACGCCAATTCTTTTCTTCAAAGGAACTTTTACGTCGCGGCTCAGTTCTTTGAAGAAGGTCTCCGCATCACAGTTAACGTTCTTGGCCAACGCAGTGAGCACACCGTCACCAACGATGTTCGTGTTGCTCTCCGCAGGTATATCTACTTCAATATCATACTTTTTAGTTAGCGTTCTGATATATCTCGTAAAGATCTCCAGCAGTTCCTCGTTGTTAAAGTATTCAATGGCTGCCTTTCCTTTGCTGGTGAATTTCATGGTAATCTTCAATAGCGTATCCCCTTTTCTCTTCCCCACTGGTAATGTATGCTCTGATTCAACTTAAAATAGATGGCTGTAAGAAAGGGCAACAGATTCATTTCTTTCAGTACGATCCTATCTCTAATCATAACACATCAGGACAAGGGATGGTAAAGGGTTAGTTCTCAGAAGATTTTATCCATATATTGCATGGGCTAAATTCTTCGGCTTGCTCGCCATTTAGAAAGGAAATTTAAAAGTAACCACCCATAAAATTATTATTCCAACAATCACAGATATTAATCCCCGCTTATCTTTTCTTTTACTATAGAAATATGCCCCATTAGAAACCCCACCTTATTGAAGGCAGGGTATCTGTACGTTCCGATGATAAAAGTATATTGAACTTGGGACTTTTTGTAAATAAAATTTTAACATGTGTGGAACTCGCGATTCATGACTCACGAAGTAATCACACAACTACAGAGCCTCTCTTCTTCAGTGCATAGACTTATTTGGCAGTGGTCATAATAGGAAAGAAATGCGAAAGTAGAGAGAAGGTTCCATTCATGCGGCGAAATCCACCACCCAACACCTATCATCAAAATGATTCTCAGACTACTCTGCCGGGGGATGACCAGCTCCTAATTGATAAAGAAGTTGTGCCTAATACGCTACGTATTCGTCAAGACATGGGCGAAAGTAATGACTTAGTTATTCGCCAGGTTTTTTACGAGCATACGGAAAAGGTTGCTGCTGCAGTCATTTATATAGATGGCATGTCGGACGCAAACATTATTAATCAATTCATAACCGATGTAATCATTGCGAATATGAAAAAGCTTAGCCATCATCATGAGGGACTGGAAGTACGAGAGACTGACCCTGTCGTGCTTGCCAAAGAGCTTCTGATTGGTGTGGGTTCGATTCAGACTGTTACGGAGTTCGGCTTCTTATATAAAAACTTGCTGTCCGGCGAAGCTGTTATCTTTCTGGATGGCTCTGTCCAAGCCTACTGCGCCGATGTCCGGCAGTGGAAAGGACGTGAAATCGGCGAGTCCACCAATCAGACCTCCATCCGTGGACCGAGAGAGAGCTTCAACGAGACGCTCCGCACCAATACTTCATTAGTTCGCAGAAGAATTAAAGATCCCCGTCTTTGGCTTGAGACCTATTCCATCGGCTCGATCACCAAGACAGATGTAACGATAATGTATATCAACGGCATTGCCAAGCCTTCGGTCGTGGATACGGTCAAATCACGCTTACAATCCATTAATATCGACAGTATTCTCGACAGTGGATATATCGAGGAACTAATTGAAGATGGCAAATACTCGCTGTTTCCTACCGTTTACAATACAGAACTGCCTGATAACGTCGCCTCTCAACTGCTGGAAGGCAAGGTAGCCATTCTGGTGGACGGAACACCAAACGCACTGCTTGTCCCTACACAAATGATTTCTTTCTTCCAATCTACAGAAGATTATTACCAGCGCTCGGTCTATGCGAGCCTGTTGCGGATTTTGCGTTTCATCGGCTTCTTTATTTCTTTGCTGTTCCCGTCCCTCTATATCGCCATTACAACGTTTCACCGCGATATGCTGCCGGCTCCCCTGCTGATCAGTCTAGCCGCGCAGCGCGAAGGCGTGCCTTTTCCCGCATTTATCGAAGCTTTTATTATGGAAGTCACCTTCGAAATCTTGCGTGAAGCCGGCCTGCGTATGCCGAAGGCCACCGGACAAGCAGTATCTGTAGTCGGCACACTCGTAATTGGTCAAGCTGCGGTAGAGGCCGGAATTGTATCTGCTGCGATGGTCATCGTTGTCGCAATTACAGCAATATCTACTTTCACAGTTCCTGCCTACAGCATGTCGATTCCGATCCGGATTTTACGGTTTCTCTTTATGATTGTAGCCGCCAGCTTTGGTCTGCTTGGTATCTTTATGGCCATATTCGTGCTGCTGCTCCATCTTTGTGCACTTCGTTCCTTTGGAGAACCATATTTGTCGCCGATTTCCCCCTATCGGAAAATTGAAATGCAGGACTCTCTGTTGAGGATGCCAAGATGGCTGATGTTCAGACGCCCTGAAACTTCGGCGAGAAGAGGCGAGGAAAGGTTACGTTAACATGGATAAATTTAAGGTCATATTTCTAAAAATAATGATCGTGATGCTCTGCTTCCTCTCGTTAACTGGCTGCTGGAGCAGACGTGAGTTGAACGAGCTTTTGATTGTGCTCGGAATAGGATTTGACTGGGTAGATGATGAATTTCTCGTCTCCTTTCAGGTAGTCAACCCAAGTGAAATCTCTGCACAGAAAGGAGGCGGAACTCGTCCACCCACGACTTTATATCAGGGCAGGGGCAAAACATTGCTAGAAGCCGCTCGTTTCTTAACAGCAGAGGCGCCTCGTAAAGTGTATATGGGACATCTGCAATTCTATGTCATCGGTGAGGAGTTAGCGAAAAGAGGAATCAGTGATTTCATAGATAATGCACTACGTGACAATGAACATCGCATGGACTTCAATGTGGTCGTTGCTCGAGAAACCAAGGCCGAAGATATCCTGAAGATCTATACGCCTCTTGAAAAACTGCCCACTTACAGTATGCTTCATTCCCTTGAGACATCGGAGAAAAATTGGGCGCCTACAGTCTCCATTACAATGGATCAGGTGTTAAAACGATTATCTAGTGACGGCGTAGATTTGACTTTGACCGGGATCCGGCTAATCGGTAGTCTGGAGCAGGCGGAACACAAAAGTAACGTCGAAACCTTTCTCCCCGGCAGCCGCTTCCGGTACAACGGGATTGCCGCATTCAAAGGTGACAAGCTGGTGGGCTGGCTGAATGAGAAGGAGAGCAAGGGCTACACCGATATTTCGAATAAATTAGAAAGCACTTCTATCGAAGTTCCATGCGACGGAACCTCTTACACCGGAATTGAGATTACCTCCTCCGAATCGAAAGTTGAGTCTAAAATTATCGGGGATATCCCGGAGTTTATCGTCTCCATTCGTTCCGAAGGAAGTGTGAATCAGCGCTCATGCCGCGAGCTTGATTTAATGAATCCTGCTACCATCACGCAATTGCAGAAGCAGACGGTAGAAATTATTCGCAGTAATGCCGAAGTGGCCGTCAGTCGCTCCAAAATGATGAAATCCGATTATTTGGGCTTCGGTGAAGTGATAGCCCAGAATCATCCCCATTACTGGGAAAAAGTCAAAGGTCGCTGGATTGAGGAATATTTAGCGAAAGTAAAGGTTCGTTACAAGATTCAAATGTTAATACGCAAAACGGGTACAACGGGCAATTCGACCTTGAAACCATAGGGGAGTGTAGAGCATGGCCATAGCTTCAGTTATTGGGGTGCTGGCATTGGCGGCAGCTGCTCTTGGGCTGGAAATGCCCGGACTGCTGCAAAGGAAGCGTACAAAGGAGCTTGTGGTATTCCTTGCACTGCTACTGATCGGAACCTCACTATATATAGCACTGGTATTAAATGCTCCGCTTCCTAATCTGCTTATGCTTTTGAAAATCCGCTTCTCGTAGCAGTTCTATGGAGGGATACGGGAGAAAGGAAATACATGCCAACAAATACTATGGAGAAAATATCAGTACGGCAGTTTACGATACTGATCATCCTGGGGATCATCGGGGATTCCATTCTCGTGCTGCCAACCATGATTGCCTTTTTCGCCAAACAGGATTCCTGGATTGCGATGATTTTGGCTGGCATCTTTGGTCTGGTCGCGGGCTTTTTGTTCGCCGGGATTGCCAATCGACTCAAAGAGAAAAGTCTTATTGCGGCAATTCAAAGCAAATTGGGAATCGTAACGGGCGGTATAATCACACTACTGTTCCTGTTCCAATTCTTCATGTGTGCCTTGACTCTTATGAGCGAAATGAGCCAGTTCATGACCACGCAAATGATGCCGGAAACTCCTGTCAATGCGATACTTGTATTATTTGTAGCTGTTGTTATCATTGCTTACCGCTACGGAGTAGAGGCGTTTGCCCGCATGGGAGAACTCCTCTTTCCTGTTTTTCTAGTGTTATTCCTCTGTCTGGTCTTTTTTCTGTTCCCGCAGATTGAAGGCACCAATGTGAAGCCAATATTGGCTCATGGTCTGGGACCGGCTTTTAAAGGGATGTTCCCGGCTGTCACTCAAGCTTTTACGGAAGTGGTGTTTATTCTTATGCTGGCACAGCATGTCAACAGCAAGACCAAGCTGACCAAACCCATTCTGACCGGCTATGTCATCGGCGGATTTATTTTGCTCATCGTGGTCACGCTTTGCGTCCTCGTGCTGGGTCCATCGCTCATGGAAACCAAATATTATCCCGCCTTCGTGCTGGCCCAAAAAATAACCATCGGCAAATTCCTGGAACGCCTGGAGGTGATCCTTACCTTTTTATGGATCATTACTGTTTTCTATAAAACCACCATGCTTTTCTACGCCTTAACCACCGGGTTAGCTCAGTTCCTGCGCCTGAAGGAAAGCCGAATGCTAACGATCCCGCTCGGAATCATATTAATCGTATGCACCATCACCAGCACGCCCAACATAACCGTGTACAACCAAATTTTGCTCTTTTACTATCCCTGGTTCGATCTCATCTTCTGCTTCGGTCTGCCGCTGCTGTGCTTTGTGATTCTACTCATCCCAGGGAAACGGAAGAAAGGTGTGTCTAAAGCAGGCGAGCCCAATGAGACGGATAGAAATACTGCATAGGTAGTTCTGGTTTTTGAATTCTACCCAGCTAACACGATATAATCTGGTAGAGGCCGTCTTTGGGTCTGTACGAAAAAGTATAAGGAGCTGGGTACTCGTGTCGATAAAATCAATACAGGTACAGCGTAATGAAACCAAACTTGTGGGGTACACCGCAACAGCATCGTTAAATCAAGACTTGGAAAATGAAGTTGTCGTAAAATTACGCGAAGCACTGATAGCAAGACGTCATGAAATTGCCAACCAATTAGATGACACTGGCATCTACCTGATCCAAGTGTATCCTGACGTCGAGTGGACACCGGATGTCCCTTTTGAAAGTATCGTTGCGGTAGAAGTCAGTGAGTTCAGCACATTGAACGATGGATTCATAAGCCATACCCTACCGGCTGGAACCTACGCGAAGATCACCCATACAGGCCCCGAATCGCAGATTGGCGAAACGTATGATGCCATCCGTGAAGCGGATATCGGTAGTGATCGGATGTTTGATTTTGAATACTCGGCGGATCTAGGGTCACCGGAACACGAAGAGAGTGTTATTGAGATTTATTTGCCGCTGGGGGATTGAGTGGCGGGGTGCTGTGAAGATGGCTGTTGTGGTGCGGTAAAGAAGCGATTCTTGGAGTGAGAGAATCGCTTCTTTGTAACGCTTTTTGCACTATTTAGTTTATACGTTCTCCTTTAAAGGACTCTCTAATGTGTTTGATATCCTTTAGCAAATCGAAGATATCTTCTCTTGTTTAATTTGGCCGCTCTCCTGCCTCATCAATATTTTGTCCATTGGCAAATCTCCAAAGAAAATAGCCATTCGGTGCAGAAGGCCCGTCTTGCCCTTGTGTGAAAGCCGCCGTGCCACCAGGTGTTCCGCAAATGGGCTTGAGGACCTCGTAAGCATTTGCCATTTCTTTAATGAAGCCCTCACGGATTAAAAATGAAAAGTTTTCAGGGACCCATCCACTGTTAAAAATATTCTTGGATAAATAAGAACCTGGTAGCAGAGTAATCATTTCAAACTTCTTCGCTGTGCGATCATAGTAGCCCTTAGCTTCTTTCAAAAATACATTAGTTTCAAATTGTCCGATCTGCGCTGGTGAGATCGTATATCTGGTTCTTGGCATGGTTGCAACCTCCTTTCAATAAGGAAAATATAACCTGTGATTTTTATTTTTTCAACATTAAATCTGAAATATCCATTTTATCTTTGATTAAATCTATAAGAATGAAATAACCTATACTTTGAATGCCAAGTCTTATCATAGTAAAAGCTTCTACGACTTCCCTTCCGGATGGCATACAGTAAAAGAGGATGAACTTATAAACGAGGATATTGATCTTTATGAATGTCTCTAACTACTATAATCACTGGGAACTACCTTCAGAGATGATGAATAAGTAAATATCAGGTTCAAAAAACGCTCGGAGCTTATTGCTCTGAGCGTTCCGATTCAGCTACAACACTAAAGTTACTCCTGAACAGGCAAGCCCAGTAGTTTAGCAGCATTATCATAAAAAAACTTCTGCTGTACGCCGTCATCCCAACTCCAATTTTTCACCTTATCTAGTGTAAATTCATATGGCACATTGGGATAATTACTTCCATACAAGATCTGGTCCGATAAATGGAAATTCGCAGCTTCCAGATACTTTTCTCCGTCCGGGAATCGAACAAACAGGTCGGGCAATATATAAATATTGCGAAGGTACGAAGCGGTCCCTATCGCTTCATTTACGAATGGCCAAGCTCCGTGGTTGATAATAAAGTTTAAATCCGGGAACGCTTGGGCAGCTCTAACCAATTGGCTTGGTCTAGCGAAATCATAGTTCTGTCGCGGTCCGGTTATACCCAGATAAATGCTCAGTGTCAGCGCAAGCGGCAACTTATACTTTGTGCAGGCTTTGAATATAGGGTCCCACGCAGGGTCGCCTACTGGTAAATGAGGCAGTAACACAGATGCGTTGAGCGCCACCCCGCGGAACAGCCCTGTAGCGGCGTAGGTTTCAATCGTTCTTACCGCTTCGTCGACGTAGGGAGTATCTACCCCAATAAAGCCAATGAAGCGTTTGGACAGCGGACTTTTCAGAAAATCCGCAAGCTCCTCATTCGATGAGCCCGGCTCATTGCCACGCCCCATAATGACCGCGTAATCTATACCATGAAAGTCGAGCTCGCCAATCACCTCATCAAGCGTGCTTGAAGGTACTGAGACGACGTTTTGCAGCTTGCTTCTATCTCTGACAACATCCTTCCCGTCCACAAATAGCTTCTCCCATTTGGGAATCGGCGCCTTCATACGAAAATCAATAATCATAGTTGTTAACCCTCCTTCTTTTCCTAAGTTTGCACAGATGATATGCCCCCAGATGGTTCTCGATATGGGCTGCGATGTTACGTTTAATCTCCATGATTCGCACCAGATCGCGCTTAAAATTAATATCTGGCTTCTCCCAACCATCATCTGTCAGCCAGTGAAGCAGTAGCGTGTTATACTGCAGCAGAACGGGGAAAGCTGCCAGAATATGTGCGGCATTCCTTGATTAACATGCTGACCGCTTATCCAAGCATCCTGAGCGAATGCCCGCAATGTTACAGTAGTATCCATCAAAATACCGCTTATTCGAAAGGAAATCCCTCTCGCTAAGACTTTGAATTGCTTGGAGCAACCTTTCGTGTGTTTCCTGAAAGGCTTGAATATTTTGCTTTCTCATGCTTGCATTCTCCAAATCATGAATCCTATGGGGTCATGCACGCAGCCAAACAACCGATAGCAGTCTGCGGTATGTTGCAAAATTCACTCCTGAATGTATGGGCATCGTGCCCGGCTCAGCCATAGCCTTATTTCCATTTTACTTAAATTAATATAATTACCATATATTAAGTTTTATTCCCGTAACTTTCTTCACATAGTTCTCAGCCTTGTAATCCTTGCGCACCTCGTGCAGTACACCGCTATTCGCTTCAGACCAGGACTCCAGTATCATCCTTGGCTCTCCTTCAATGATATCACTCGCTGCAACAGTATCGCCGCTTCTAAACGCCTCAATGATATTCATCAAGTCAGTTCGATCGAGCAGCTTCACATAGTTGATGCCAGCCAGCGTTTCACATGGCTCCGTAAACTTGGCTGTAGCAATCACAATGGCTCTTTTAGCTTTGTAGTACCACATGCATGAGAAGACCTCCTACACAGCGCTGATGCTCACTGGATTGCCAACATGATACCGCTTTGCTTGTACAACATTCCTGACTCCTTCACGATCTGTAAACACCACATCAGCTCCAAAATCGCGACTCCCTTTAGTCTTGTATACTCCTGAATAGCCAAGCTCCATTAACAGTCTGTAAAGATACATCTCGAATCCTGAGCCATCCTCCATTCTGTCTATTTCAGCCATGTTGATAGCTGTTAAATCGTAATTCTCTTCAGTAAAGACTGCTATCCTCTTTTGTTTATGTTGGAAACTCACAACCAACAGACCAAACGTGATAATAACTACAACTATTGATACAGATAAAACATAGACCATTAGAGCTACCTCTAAAATCAACTAGTAAAATAATACCATATTACCTTGGAAATAAATTAAGTTATTGGTTTTTTCGACATGAAAAAGAGACAGTTAGATTAACTGCCTCTCCTCCATATGTTCCTTATTAACATTGCAATGCATCATCTTCCATATTCCGGTACATCATCTACATCCTGAGCTATCTTTGCACTTGCGTACAACAGCCACATAGAGTATTCAATCATTCTTTTAGTCTTCTGATTTTCAAATTTTTCCAATATATGCCGAAACACTATATGAGCATAGTTAATTGCAAGACTGGAAGTTGTTTTAATCTGTAGAGAATTGAACACTGGTGCAGCTTTAAAATTGCCTTTAGAAACAAATAAATGATCTACTACAGGAGAACCATGAACCGTCAAGGACAAAGCTCCATACAATCTATCGTAATCATCAGACATTTGCACGACTTCACATAGAGCTTTAGGTGTTGCATTTGGGTATTTACTTTGAGCTTAGCATCTTTATTTATGATAGACAGTAAGAGTTTACTATACCAGTTTGATCGTGGTATGTATTTATGTTTTATTCTATGATACGTTCTATTAATTTCTGCATGTTCACTTACAGGTATAATACTGCTATCCCTTTTTATCGCCAGGTACTTTTCTATATACTTTGAGTCCATAAACAACTGCATACGATTTTTAAAATCATCATAGATAAATGTAGTTGTGACCGCTGTTTCGAATAACGATCTGAATATAAGCGAGGCTTGATGAACACAGCCGTTTTTCAGACAATTATATATTGTAAACAAATCCGTAGATGCTTTGGACGCCAGCAAATAGCTTCCTTGTTCTGCATCTAAAATTGAAGAGTCTGCCAAGTAATTTAGAAAGTAATAGTATGTTAAAAGCAGATATAGCGTAGTATCATTTTCCACAGCTTGACCTTCCAGCCATTCTGGGAATCTTCGTTCTAAGTCTTGTATGTATAACTGAAACCCATCCTCCACATCTCCTAATGAAAATAGATCCTGTAATTCCTATTACATACCTCCCACCGTTGTATCCTCCTTCGAATTAAATCCCTCTAATTAGATAAAGCATTTATTTAATACCAGCATAGCATAATGCCAAACTCACATAACTACACTCCTAATAAATTCTCATTTTAACTTATTGTAAAGAAATCCATCACCATCCTCATTGACCTGTCGCGGTAGAACAGCCTGTGGTATATTATGGTAATCCAAAAAAACCTTTCTGATCTACAAGTATGGGGGTATATGAAAAAGAACATCCTGTGGATGCTCTCATGTTTTGTCCCTATTCAACTTTACTTAGTTTTATTTACATATATTAATTTATGTGTAGATTTTATCTTCTTACACCAGTTATTTTCAATATCAGTAAATATGCTGTTCCTGACTTTCATACAGCGCTAAAGCACATTCAACCTTCTTTACAAAAAAATACGATTATAAATTAGTTTTTTAAAATACTCATTACCTCTTCTAGTTTACTATAATTCTCATCTAAGATATATTGGGATGCCTTAACATTAATTTTTTTAAAGTAATAAGGAGTCTCATTGCTTAACCATAAATTTTTAAAAGCTGTAAAGCAAACACCCAAAGAATTGTATCGAAATCTATCATTTAAAATTTCAATCTTATGTATATTTGCTTTGTAGAACTCATTGGTTAGTGCATTTATTGCGTCATTCATTTCGAATTCCGTTTTATATCCATTTAGAGTGATCTTTTTTGAAATACAATTATAAATATCAATAAAAATCAAACCATATTTGTTATCAGTATTTGTAACTTCATTTAATTGTTTACCCGCTTTTTTATAATTCTCTTCTAGCCCATTTAGTGATCTCAGTCTCTTACATTCAATTAAAAAAGTATCATTTCCTTTAGTTGCTATTACATCAGTATTTTGATTGAAATCTATTTTATAACCTCTATTCTTAAGGTTTACTGCAACTGTTAGTTCATATAAGAAATCTCGAGAAGAGTCGTTTTTTGAAGTAATATCAAAAAAATCTTGACCTTTTACAACTTTTTCGAGTCTTTCATTGAATCCGTCACTCGTTTCATGCTTAAACGCTTCAAAAATATCAACAATTTGAATGCATTCTTGAAAAGCTTCATTCGCCTTAAGGAATGCGTCTGATTTAAAATTCTTATTTCCGCTTGCCATAAAATCATTAATATAATTCATATATCTTGAGTATCTTGAACTTTTGTAATTTATGTCCTTTATACCAAACCATTTTAATACAGAAGGCATTCGATTTAAATATTCTAATGTATGTGTACTGGTAAAACTAAGTATATTCATATTTTTATTCACCTTCCAAACCTATTATCGACCGATTTTAAAACTATTTACTAATATAATTAGTATAACACTACTCTTTTTCATTATGTTTGTCATATTCATTGGCTAATAGAGGATAGAGATGAATGAAAGACTCTACTGAATTGGTGCCTACTACTGTAACGTTATAGCACATAATTATCACTCCGATTTCTCTCAAATTTATGGAAGTCTGTAAACATTATCTCTCTAGTATTACCCAGCGATATTTTACTACGGAAAATAGTTTCAGCATATTAGGTTTATTTTGCTTCAATCGATTTAAGCTGTACGCTGTGTATAACTTCTATCCCTTACGAAAAATTTTGCAGAGGGTACATCTTCAATCAAACAACTGTTAGTGTGGAGAAATAAAAAGCGGTACATGTATCTGTTATGGGCAGATGAGCATGTACCTTTAATTGCTGCTGAGACGTTCTAGGGCTGACTGTGAGGTTGTTATATGTAGAAAGTAAAACAGTCAAACAATCTTCGGGAGGATCTAATAGAATGATGTCTTTAGCAACCACAAAATGTTACCCTCACAAAACATATTTGCACTAAATTGTATCACTCAAAAAATACCCTCCGATAATTCTAGAGCGAAATTTAAAACATTCTGCAGTAAGGAGACAAAAAACCTTATAAGTCAAGGCTTTCAGGTATTCTTCTTCTCCTTAAGTGACCTTTGATTTCTTAGCATTATTGGAAGTATGCTACCACAATACTACCATAATTGACTGATGCTTTATGAGTCGCTAGGTCTTCTTTTCATGAAGTTCTCGAACTTGTTTCTCAAAACATAAACATAATCACATATTGCTATTGCAAAATCTAAAAGGTCCGAAGCGTCTACTTTATTTATCATCACATCAGAGGCATGCGCTCCGACATTCCGATGAATTCGCAGAGTATTTCCCCATTCATAAATTCTCTTGTCAATAATCTCACGCTCAAGCAATTCCTTAAGACCACCAGCGATGTTCGAACTCTTAGTGTCAAAATCCTTACAAATACCCTCAACAGCCCTTCCACACATAACAGCGCATGCCAAATACGCACTACCTTTAAAGCATTTCTCAGCCTCATTCAGAGAGAAACTGACCGTCTCAGGTAAATCCCAAGACAATTCTCTTCTAGGCTCTGGCCATAACCTAACAGCATGACTCCATTCAAATTCATCATGCCCTATCTGCCAGTATTCTGTTCGGGCTAACAATGAACTTTTACAGATAGGACATTCTAAAAGAACTCGCTTCGTCGGATGATCTTCATATTCGCCAAAAGTTTCATGCTCGCCTCTTACAATACCATCTACTTTAGATGCACAATACGGACACTCGACAATCATACCTTACCTCAATTCTGGAAACTAATCCATCTCAATAAAATTCTGTAGTGCGAATTAACAATGAGTACTTGTGTTAACACGTTCCACTTCACCATATTTATTCTACGTTATTATCACACATTCCTGCACTTTAAATATGAGTTTGTCTATTGGGTTCTTAATTTAGCCATTATTTACATCAAATGATTGCACTTTGGTTACCTCTCTTGCTAGTTAAACTAATCTTGATTTTTCATCTCTCATACCCGAGCGAATTTATATCGTCCAGCCGTATGCTTATAGGTTTCTGTTCAGCGCCGACAAGCATCATAACCCTGCCAAATTCAGTCTTCTTGTATTCAAATTGTACCGGAATTGCCACGCCTTGTTCATAGAAGGTAATGACTCCATAGTTATTGTTTGTAAAGGCTATTTTAAAGGCTTGTTTCTCTGATTTCCAGTTTCCTTCAGAATCCGTCAATTCATATTCCATATATTCCGTTGATACCTCATTAGGATAAAGGCTTGTTAGCAGATGATGCTTCTACTGAAGGATTTGGCTCACCTGCCGTTACTGGTATCGTTACCTTTCCTTCATTATATGCTGTTACGGATTGATACATATTAGTAAAGATGGTTTGGTCGTTATTGAATGATGAAGGGTACATAATATAGTCATCGACTTTTTGCCTCCACAGCTCCGTTCCTTTGGTGCCGTCAATAGCAATCAGATCAGAATAGGCAGGAGTACCTTTATACTTTTCATACTCTCCACCCCAAGCGCCAATGTATAATGCATCCTCAAGTATGGACGGCTGGGGTACAATCCAAGGAATGGTGGCGCGGTACTTCTCATCACCTATCTTAATCTTCCATAACTCCTTACCTGATTTAGCATCGATGCCAACCATTTGTCCGCTTCTCACTTCGGATGCGATTACCTTATCTTTAAGCAAGGTTAACACAGGGGTTTTGGCACCTCAAAGACATCATTACCATACTGCCATTCCTGCATTTTGGTCTTAAATTCAATAGCAGTGACATGTCCGCTCAGATCGACTATGTAGAGCTGATCTCCAGCGACATTCAAACTGGATATTGGCGCATCCGTGCTTATGGAGTCAATCTCCTTCCCATTTTTCTCATCTACAATATGAATCACGACATCAATTGGAACATAAAGCTTATTCGCTGCTAAAACAAAACCGACAAAGGGGATTGCATTGCCATATTCCCAACTTACTTTGCTTGTTTTGATGTCTATCGCTTCTAGGGTGACGACCCGACGTTAGTTTGTTCTGGGAGCTGATGAAATGATTAGATTCGCTGTAGGCAGTGTATTGAAATACTTAGAGATTATGGAACCAGTAACTTCATCCGTACACAACTCACCAAACTTGTGGAAGTTTGCATTACCAAGATTAACTGATCTGTAACGAACCTTATATCTTAGGATACCTCCGCAGCGCTCAATCTCTTCTTTCGTCACTCCCTTCTCTTTTAGTGACATTCTTCTGCTTATCATAGACCTGAAGCTCTATGTAACAGCGGTCAGTTCATCTCCTCCCAATTGAACTTAGGGATAAGCTCTGTAACAGTTTTAGTTTTCATGGTTACCACTCCTACAAATTAATGACCTTGTAGTAACCGTCTCCGATCCGTTCGTAATCATTAAAGACCGTAGCGTGATGCCGCTTTGCATTAGCGCAGCATTTTGAAACGATATGTGTCCTGATCGTAGATTCAGCATAGTTCGTATTGTTGCGCTGCATGTACTCAATAGCTTCCTTAGGTGTGAACCGATTTTCTCCTTTGGCTTTAACTATGATTCTCGTTGCTTGTAACAGTTCATCCCTGCAAGTGCTTTTCATTCAGAATCGCCCCATTCATGATTTTCCTCATCTTAACATAAACTTCATTTTCCAGAATAGTAATCTTCTATTGTGATTAAGTGTTGTGATTAGAGCCAATGTCTAATTCATTTCCGCATTCAACATCCATTGTTTTCATATTGTAGGCGGGCTACAATCGGTTCAAGAGGTGAAAAACAATGTTGAAAGCGGAATTGCTCGAACGAGTTCGAGAGCACGGAATATCAATAAGCAGCAATATGATTGAGCGGTACGTCGAATATGGTCTTATCGTTGGAAATCGTGTGAGTTTAGGATTCTCCCAGGGTGTCGTTACCCACTACGATGAGCGGACAATAGACGCTATTATCTTAATTGATAAGCTTAAATCTAGCAGACTATGTAAGCATCAGAAGGACTATATCTTCATCCTTTATTGGAAAGGATATCCTGTTCAGTGGGACAAGCTAAAGGCTCGACTTATTGAATTCCATTCGAGCATTATGAATACATTCAAGGAAGTTGCAGGTTATACTGCACATCCTGAGTATCCTGAGATCATCGAAGATATCGCTAACAACGAAGCAGCAAGAGCACCTAAAGCAATTGGAAGGCCAACAAAACATTCTGAAGAGATGCAGAGGATCGAAGCAAAAGAATCTGCTAAGCGATTAATGATAGTCAGTAAACTCGTTTCTGACATAATCGACAACGGAACCATATCGTTGGATGTGTTTCACACTTTCAATCAACTATCTAATATCGACTCGGAAGTAATGAATGAGACTATTCTTGGGCCAACAAACAACTGGCTGCAGATGATGACCTGGAAGAATTCAGTAAGACACTCAGATGAGCAAGACTATCAAGAAGCTTACGAACTTATCGCAATACTAAAGGAATACTGGTCGGATCTAGAGGTTCACTTCGGAAGCGTATATGATATTCCTTTCTTCGGGAATAGCATTAAAAATCTAGAGGATTCTTTTCAATTAAAGTTATTTACAGACAAGCCATCGTTCTACAGATATGTTTTGCTTGTCTTAATCAGCGGTGGTTTTAGACAAAAACTCATGCAGTTCTTGTCCAATCCTTCCACGAGAGGAAACTGGAATCAAATTATCGCGGCTCTCCCTGCTCATCTCGCTCAGATTACAGGAGAGGAGGTGACACTCAATGGGTAACGTCGGAATCGCATTAGGCGGTGGCAAGGCCTTCTCTGCCCCTGCATGGTTCATCCTGGTTCTTATCAGTTTGGCCGTTATCGGAATCAACCATTTAATCAAAAGAGCAAAAAATTAAACAAATTGAGCACCTTCTCTATTGTGAGATAGGTGCTCGATGTTGTGTACTACTTCACAGCCACATTCTGAGGCTAATACAGCTTTAAATCGAGACTTACAGGGAAATATATTCCCTAACCTCTAGGGCTTCAAGACGCCTCTTAGAGCTTCACTACATAATCAAATCCCATCCATATGCGCTATAGGACTATGCTTCTGGTACTTTCTAGCGATCTCATCGTTTGTAAAATCCAGGTACGCTTTCTGAGTTACTTCCACTGAACTATGTCCAAGGATGCGGCACAAGCTAAACCAGTCCCCATTGTTCAAGATGTTGTACTTAGCAAAGTTATTCCTCAGTTGGTGAGGATGAATGGACACCCTTACCTGTTCTCCTGCCTGACGCAATGCTCTTTCATAATTGCGAACTTCTAGCTGCGTTCCTCTGGTCGTCGGAAACAAGAACGGACTCTCCGAATATCTGTCCCTGTACTTCATCCATTGCTTCATGTCATTAGCAAGCTTGAATGAGAAGTAAACATAACGCTCCTGCTTATTCTTTGGGTTCGTGATTAGAATGCTCTTATGTGTGAAATCGAAATGCTCAGGAAAAAGGGACAGGCACTCTCCAATCCGCCAAGAGCTTAGTTATGATGTAGTTCCTGTAACCGTGAAAGGTCGATGAATCAAACTGCTTTAACACTCGCTTGATTTCATCAGATGTCAGCATCTTCTTCATCTTCCGTTCAGACTCAGGGTTGTCAATACTATCCATTTAATTTTTCGGGATTTCTCGCTCAGCATGGTACAGATAATAGAAGAACACTTTGATGTTTCGAACGTAGTTGGCTATGGTTGTCATCGATATGTCCTTCTTATAGTCGCTTCGGTTATCTGGATGATTGATGTTCTTGGTTTCTTCCTTGTTGACGACCGTGTATTTGCCCCGCTCCCGCAGATACTTAATGTATTGGCGAATATGTCCTGACTGGACTTTCTTCACATCTTCAATCCCAAAGCTCTGCTTCAAGAACAGCGTAAACAACTTAAGGGTTTGTTCATAGGGTGCCATTGTCTTGCGGGAAAGATTCTTGGAACTGCAATAAAGCATAAAATTGTCGAGGTGGAATTCCATGTCTGTCATAAGAAATACCACTCCTTTATGGGATTGTTAGGAACCCAATAAACAAGTGGTATTTGTTGGCTTACTTATTCGATATTTATCGGCTCAAAACGTCCACTTTCGGATATTTATAGCCATAATTGCAATAGCCCTTGACACTCACAATCCCTTACCCCTCACTCCTCCTTACCCTTTCAAGAAACCTTATGCTCAATGCGCAGCTTGTCTGCTACCATGGCAATAAACTCCGAGTTAGTCGGCTTGGATTTGGAGATATTAATCGTGTAGCCGAACAGGTGGCTGATGCTGTCAATGTTGCCACGGGTCCAGGCCACTTCGATGGCGTGGCGGATGGCGCGTTCAACACGGGAAGGCGTGGTTTTGAACTTTTCAGCGATGGCCGGGTACAGCGTTTTGGTGATGGCACCCAGGATTTCGATGTTATTGTACACCATGGTGATCGCCTCACGCAGGTACTGATATCCCTTGATATGGGCCGGAACACCAATCTCATGGATGATGGAGGTAATGTTGGCATCCAGATTCTTGCCCTTGGACAATGGCACCACATTAGATCTTGAAGCCGTGAAGCCCGACATCCCGGAAGAAGAGGAAGAGGTCAGATTGGATTGTACGCCCACCAATTGCCGCACCCGGTTCGCAAGAACTTCCATATCGAACGGTTTCAAAATATAATAAGATGCCCCTAGCTGCACAGCTCTTTGCGTAATGTTCTCCTGTCCAAAAGCTGTCAGCATAATGATCTTGGGCTGCGGATTCAGGTCCATTTCACGCAGACGCTCAAGCACACCCAGTCCGTCCAAATGAGGCATAATAATATCAAGAATAAGGACATCGGGAACTTTACGTGTTTCGCTAAGCATATGCAGTACTTCTTCCCCATTGTACGCGATGCCCGTTACAGTCATGTCTTCCTGTTCTGTAATATATTCGGCTAGCAAGTTCGTAAATTCCCGGTTATCATCGGCCAACAACACTTCGATATTCTGCACTGGCTGCTTCCTCCTTATTTATACCTGCTATTCGAAAATAACAATTTTGTCTTCTCTCCCTTACGTTTTCGACATCTGGATTGAATTTCCTTCTGTCGAAAATTATTTTTCTTTATTTTTTTTCAGGGTTAGATTATAATTAATTATTTTATTGCACGGTTCGATGTAGTTCGGTCAGCTTCGACAAAAAATCTTAAGGCTAAATGGCCTTAAGATATTGTTGTAAGCTATTTTGTTCGCTGATTACTCCGGAATCCCTTAGCATCCATTCGATGAAGCAGCCGTACCCGGATTTAGGATCGTTCACGAATACATGGGTGACGGCGCCGATCAGACGGCCTTTCTGCACAATGGGGCTACCGCTCATCCCTTGCACAATCCCTCCGGTCTTGTCGAGCAGACGAGGATCGGTAATCCGCAGAATCAAACCCTTTGTGGCAGGAACCTGCTGCTTAGCTACATGGATGATCTCCACATCGAAACGTTCCACCTGTTGGCCGTCTACAACGGTCAGGATCTGCGCTGGTCCTTCTTTCACATCGTTGCTCAGTGCAATCGGAATCGGCTCTTTATAGAGGCTGTGTTCCGGGTTACGGTCCATTTTGCCGAAGATACCAAAGTCCGTATTACTCTCCACATTTCCTAGAACCTGACTCTCCTTGAGAAAATGAGCTCTTTTCTCACCAGGATCGCCGTCCTGGCTCTTGGATATCGAGGTAACACTGGACTGCACAATATGGCCGCTGCCGACTACAATAGGTGTTCCTGTGTTCATGTCGGTAATGACATGCCCGAGTGCACCATACACCCCCTGCTGCGGAGCATAAAAGGTCAGGGTACCTACCCCTGCTGCTGAATCCCGGATGTAAAGTCCAAGACGCCACACCTTGTCATTGCGGTCGTAGGCGGGTTTAAGCTTGGCGGTATGCTCCTTGCCACCTCTTTTAAAGACGATGTTGAGGAATTCGCCTGCTTTACCAGCACGCTCCACCAGTTTGGCTACCTTGGACACTTCATCCAGCTTCACACCGTCAATGGAGGTCATCAGATCCCCGGGCAGCAGTCCGCTGTTCTCGCCAGGTGAAATCTTGGAGGACTGTGAAGTCTGGACCATGTGATGCCCGACAACCAGCACGCCTGCAGATTTCACCTTCACACCAATCGTCTGTCCTCCCGGAATGACCTTCAGCTCCGGATCAATTCCCTTCTGCACCGTCTTGGCCTGGTTAGGCTCACGCTCCGGTGAAGAGGCAAAGCTTGTGATGGGTCCCGTTATGCCTGATAAACTGAGAAAGAAGGCAAGTAAAAGGCCGGGCATTAACTTCCTGAGGTTCGGCTTCAATGGCTGTCACGCTCCCTTTTGCTTCTTTCGCTTGACGAAAAAGGTGGTCGCCAATTGCGTACCTATAAGATAACCTTGCCCCCAGGCTTTTATTACTGTCAATCATTGTCCCGCTTACCCTGCGCAGCCTTGCTGGCCCCCGCCAGATTAAGCATTTCCTGCGCATGATGCAGCGTCTTTTCGGTAATTTCCACGCCACCCAGCATCCGGGCCAACTCCTTCACCCGTCCATCCTCGGACAGGGCTTCGACCTCGGTCATGGTCCGCTCATCCTCCACCTTTTTACGGATCAGGTACTGATGATCAGCCATACAGGCGACCTGCGGCAAGTGGGTAATGGAGAACACCTGACAAGAAGAAGACAGCTTAAACAGCTTATCCGCTATGGATTGTGCTGCACGACCGCTGACACCGGTATCCACCTCGTCAAAGATCAATACAGGAATAGCGTCGGTCCGGGCAAAAATACTCTTCATCGCCAGCATAATCCGCGACAGCTCACCGCCAGAAGCGATTTTGCCCAGTGGGCGCAGTGGCTCCCCGGGGTTTGGAGAGATCATGAACTCGGCGCTGTCGATTCCCTGTCTCGTTAAACGAATGCGCTGGCCTTGGTATTCAATGCCCCGCGGGTCCTCCAGTGTCTCCAAGCTGACCTTAAGCGATGTCCGCTCCATCTGGAGATCCTTCAGCTCGCTTTCCACCTGGGTAGCCAGATCGTCCGCACAGATCCGTCTTGCCTCGGTTAGCTCACCAGCTGCCTCCATTAATACAGCAAGCAGTTTATCGCGCTTCACAGTCAACTTCTCAAGATACTCGTCTTTATTCTCCAATAAATCGGTTTCCCGGTGAATTTGCTCATAATAAGCAAGGATCTGCTCTACACTGTCTCCATATTTACGGCGCAAGCCAGTAATCAGATCCAGCCGGTTCTCAATATCCTCCAGCCGCTGCGGATTGAATTCGATATCTTCACGATAGTCGCGAAGCTGAAACGCCGCATCCTCCAATTGATAATAGGAAGACTGCAGTTGCTCCAGAATGCTCTTCAAGCCTTTTTCATCATAACGGACGGCGTCTTCCAGCCTTGAAATGACTTTACCAATTGATTCCAGACCCTGGCGATCATACAGCAGTTCGTATGCCCCCGATACGGAATCCATCATTTTCTCACTGTGGGATAGTTTGACCCTTTCTTCGGAAAGTAATTCATCTTCACCCGGTTTTAATGCCGCCGAAGAAATCTCCTCCAGCTGAAAACGATACAGATCCAGCATCTGGTATGCCTTTTGACTGGATTCCTGCAATTCCCGTAGTTCTCTCTCCACCTTGGCAAAAGCGGTATACCGCTCCTGATACACCGCTTTAAGCGGCCCAATAATCGGTTCGCCGTAAGTATCCAGTAATCCGAGATGGCGTTCCGCCTTCAGCAGATTCTGATGCTCGTGCTGGCCGTGGATGTTGACCAGTTGTTCCCCAATTTCCCGTAGCATGCTGAGGTTGACCATCTGTCCGTTAACGCGGGAAGTACTCTTGCCCTGCAAGGTGATCTCGCGCCTGATGATCAGGTGTTCCTCCTTCTGTGCCTGGATGCCCAGTCTCTCCAGCGTTTCCCACACCGGATGGCTGTCCGGCAGGCTGAACAGTGCTTCCATCTCCGCCTTCTCACAGCCGTAACGAATGGAATCAGCGGACCCGCGTCCGCCGGCAATCAGTCCCAGCGCATCAATGATAATGGATTTACCTGCACCGGTCTCACCGGTAAGCACATGAAATCCGGGAAAAAAATGAACATCCACCGCCTCCACGACGGCCAAATTGCGGATTGATAACGTTTCTAACACGAAAAGAAGCACCTCCGAAAAGTCATGCCATTGGCTATTGATTAATGCTAGAGGATTACGAAATATAACCCATAATCTGCGAAATCACCGTTTTGCTGTCTTCGGGCTGGCGGCAAATAATAAGGATGGTATCATCCCCGGAAATAGTTCCCATAATCTGCGGCCAATCAATATTGTCGATCAAAGCGGCAACGGAATTTGCCGTACCCGGCAAACACTTCATCACAACCAGGTTACCGGAAAAGTCAATCTGTACGAAGTTGTCCACCAATACACGCTTGAGCTTCTGAACCGGATTGTAACGCTGATCTGTCGGAAGGGAATATTTATATCTGCCGTCATCCATCGGTACCTTGATCAGCAAGAGCTCCTTGATATCACGAGACACCGTAGCCTGGGTTACCTGAAAACCGGCATCCCGCAGCGCTTCCACCAGCTCGTCCTGTGTTTCTATTTCCTTTTGTGTAATAATCTCGCGAATCTTGATATGTCGTTGTCCCTTCATTGTTGCCTCCCGTTTTTTAAAAAAATTAGCTTAATTGGATTCACCATCGTCTTTGCCGAGTTCAATCACATGGATGGCTGCAGTCGCCATATTGACATACAGCACACCACTGCATTCGGGGTAGATCAGCAGATAAGGCAGCAAATAATCACGCAGCCCGCTGCCGGTGAAATCCAGCGGCTTGCGGGGGCGGGCAAGAATCACCATATAGAAGGACCCGTCCTCTTTGGCGACAACATAATCTATGAAGATCCTGCTGTACATCGCCGCTCCATTGACCCGGAATGACAGAGGAATCTTCAATTTGCCGCCAATCACCTCGTACCCAGCCTCTTCCATAAAGTCGATGGCCGGATGCGGGGGAATATCATTATTTATCGGAATCTTATCTTTAATCATTGAACGCGGAGAGCCCTCCAGCCATACATACAATCTGTATAACAAGCCTATGGCAACCGCGATTCCAATCACCGTCATGACGATCTTGTCAGAGCTACCTGCCACATCCATCACCTCGGAGATTTATTCGTGCGAACCCCCGCAAAATCCTCCCCAATGACAAAAGAAACTCACCGCCGTGAGTTTCCATGAGTTGTATTGACACTAAACGTGGCGTTAGCCTCCTTGATGACCTTATCGGCCAACGCAGCAAAGCTGACGGCAGCAGGCGCAGCTTCCGCACTATCAGGGTGCTCTACGGCTTTCTCTGCTACAGACTCATCAGCCGGATCAAGTCGCCAGTGAGCCAGGAACTCCACATTGCCCTCTCCACCGGTAATCGGCGAGAAGGTCAGATCCTGAAGACTATAGCCCAGCTCGGCCGCCATCGAAAGCACATTGACCAGCACTTCCTTATGCACAGCAGATTCACGAACTACGCCAGATTTCCCAACCTTCTCCCGGCCTGCTTCGAACTGCGGCTTGATCAGCGCGGCAACATCTGCCGGACGCTTCAGCAGCGCCATCAGCGGCGGGAGAATGATTTTAAGGGAAATGAATGATACGTCGATGCTGGCAAAATCGGGAACAGGCCCCTTTAGATCCGGAGGTGTCATATAACGGAAGTTGGTCCGTTCCATGACACTGACCCGCTCATCGTTGCGTAGCGACCAGTCCAGCTGATTGTAGCCGACATCAATGGCGTAGACATGACTGGCGCCATGCTGCAACGCACAATCCGTAAATCCGCCAGTGGAAGAACCAATATCAAGCATAGTCCGTCCGGTAAGATCAATACCAAAGGTACAGAGCGCTTTCTCCAGCTTCAATCCACCTCTACTAACATAAGGATGGACAGCCCCTTTAACTTTCAGAACGGATTCGCGCGATACCTTCATGCCTGGTTTCTCGATCCGCTCTTCATCCGCGAGAATGAGGCCGGCCATAATGGCGGCCTTGGCTTTCTCACGGCTTTCAAAATACCCCTGCTCCACGAGCAGTACATCTATCCGTTCTTTACGGTGTTCCATGGTCATCTCCCATTGTTCAAAGGATGCGGGTTACAGCTTCCGGTCTTCTCAGGAAGACGAAGTGTTCTTATATGAAAAGGCGCGCAGCGCGCTCATCGACTTGATTCGTTTGCAGAGCGCCTCGACGGTAAGGCCCGCCACCTGACGCTGCTCCTTGATCGAGCCGTGCTCCACGAATACATCCGGCACACCCATTGGATGAACCCTGACATCGTATAGCTCATGCTCCGCATAAAATTCCAGCACAGCACTGCCCAAGCTGCCAGCTTGACTTGCTTCTTCCAATACAACCATGCTTGTTCCGGCATGAGCGAGGTCCAGCAGCATCGAATTATCCATCGGCTTCAGGAAGCGGGCATTGACTACACCAACTTGAATACCTTCACGCTTCAGCAGCTCAGCTGCTTCTTCTGCAAGCTGAACCATTGGCCCGCAGGCCACAACCGCGTATTCATCGCCCGGACGTACCCGTTCCCAAGTACCTATCGGTATGGTGTGCAGCTCTTCATCAAGCGGAACACCTGTGCCATTGATCCGCGGATAACGATAAGCAATCGGGCCGTCATTGTAATCTAGTGCTGTCTTCATCATATGGCGCAGTTCATTCTCATCCTTCGGCATCATCAGCACGATATTCGGAATATGGCGCATGAAGGCAATATCGTATACCCCTTGATGCGTCTCTCCATCAGCGCCGACAAAGCCGGCCCGGTCGATTGCGAACATGACATTGGCATTGTGGCGGCAAATATCATGCAAAATCTGGTCGTAAGCCCGCTGCATAAAGGTGGAATAGACCGCGAACACCGGCTTCATGCCCTCCATCGCCAGCGCGGCACAGAGGGTAGCGGCATGCTGCTCAGCAATGCCGACATCAATCATACGATCAGGGAATTCCTTAGCGAACGGGAACAGTCCCGATCCGCCTGGCATAGCAGGCGTAACGGCAATCAGACGCTTATCTTCACGACCCAGTTCGATCAATGTCTTGCCAAATACTTCGGTGTACATCGGATTGCCGACTGCTTTAAGCACTTGGCCGGATTCGATTTTGTAAGGGGAAATCCCATGCCATTTGTGAGAATCGGCTTCCGCCGGTTTATAGCCCTTACCCTTCGTAGTAAGCACATGCACAAGCACAGGACCGTTCACATTATCGGCCTGTTGGAAGGTCTCGATCACTTTCTCAAGATCGTGACCATCTACAGGTCCAAGATACGTAAAGCCCAGTTCTTCAAAAAGAACACCGGGAACCATCATATATTTAAGGCTGTCTTTCACCCACTCCGCCGTTTTGGCGAGGCGATCTCCGATCGCGGGGATTTTCTTGAGCAGTCCTTCAACTTCGTCTTTGGCGCGCAAATAGTGGCGGTCTGAACGAATCTTGCTCAAATAATTGTGCATAGCCCCTACATTCGGCGCAATGGACATTTCATTGTCGTTCAGAATTACCATCAGTTTACGCTTCTCGTGTCCAATATGATTCAGCGCTTCAAAAGCCATACCGCCGGTGAGCGCACCATCACCGATTACGGCAATCACGTTGTTGTCTTCGCCTTTCATATCCCGGGCCATAGCCATGCCCATAGCTGCTGACAGGGAGGTGCTGCTGTGCCCGGCCTCCCAAACGTCATGCTCACTCTCGTTACGTTTGACGAATCCCGAGAGCCCTCCATGCTTCTTGAGGGTATCGAAACGATCCTTCCGTCCGGTCAAAATTTTGTGGACATAAGACTGATGCCCGACGTCAAAAATGATTTTGTCCTGAGGACTATCATAGCAGTAATGCAGGGCCAGCGTGAGCTCCACGACTCCCAAATTTGGTGCTAGATGCCCTCCGGTTACAGACAGCTTTTCAATCAGGAAATGACGAATTTCCTCAGCAAGAACACCCATTTCTTCGATTGATAGCATTTTCAACTGCGCAGGCTCATTTATTTGTGGAAGCAGCACGTGTATTCCCCGCTTTCCTAGTTGTTGTAAAATATATAAATCCCATTATAACACAAACGAAACGGCTGTCGAAGTACAGCCGTTTCCGTATTTGATTCTAATGATCCCGCTTCATGAGATAATCGGCGATCTCCAACAGCCGGCTAGGGTCAGTGAAACCGCCGTCCAGCACGGCTTTCCGGGCTGTCATCGTCAATCTCTCCACCTCGGATTTCGAAGCCTCAATCCCGATAAAAAACGGATATGTGACTTTTTGCTGCTCGATATCACTTCCTGTTTTTTTACCAAGTTTGCCTTCGTCGCCGATCAGATCCAGAATATCGTCCTGAACCTGGAAGGCCAGTCCAATATTTGTTCCGAATTCCCGCAGGGCGTTCAGCTGCTGCTCATTCGCACCCGCGATCCGTCCTCCCGCCAAGAGCGAGAAGATAAACAGATCACCAGTCTTGTGCTCATGAATGTAACGAAGCTGCTCCAGGCTGGTTAAGCCTTGTTCACCCTCCATATCGGCCACTTGACCGCCAACCATCCCACGTGGACCGGCCATTTCAGCCAGTTCCTCTACGATGGCAAGCGAGCTCTCCGCCGGAATACCATGACGCCGTGTGGCTTGTACAATGCTGTAGAACGCGTGGGTCAGTAGTGCATCTCCGGCCAAGATGGCTGTCGCTTCACCGAACACCTTGTGATTCGTCAACTTACCGCGCCGGTAATCATCATTGTCCATAGCTGGCAGGTCATCATGCACTAGTGAATACGTATGTACCATTTCGATGGCAGCAGCTACAGGCAGCGCAGCAGAGCGTGATCCACCCAGTGCTTCACAAGCCGCGACGACAAGCAGTGGCCGCAGGCGTTTGCCCCCGGCCATCAGCGAATACTGCATCGCCTTATGCAAGTTATCAGGAACAAACCATGCCTCAGGGATGGTTGTCTCCAGTTCAGTCGTGACCAGATCATTAATTATCGCAATATAGGACTCAATGGGTTCCCGCAGGGGCTCCCCGGCGATCCCTTCGGGATTGCTGTCAAAAGGACTCATCGCTGACCCCTTCCAGACCGCCAAACGGCTTCTTGCGCAGTTCGCCGTCTTCTTCTACAATCATCTCAATCTTGCGTTCTACCTGCTCCAGCTTGTTGCCGCACAGCTGGGACAGTTTCATACCCTGCTGAAATAAATCGATGGCCTTTTCCAGGGGGACATCGCCGTGCTCAAGCTCCCGCACGATTTCCTCCAGACGGTCCATTGCTCCTTCAAAATCCAGTTCCGCTTCCTTTGTCATCGTCTTTGCCATCCTCCTTCATTCCCCATACCTGGCAATTCAGTTCACCATCATTCAGCTTGACCACCACAAGGTCGCCGAGTGCTACATCGTTCAGCGATTTGACCAAGTGCTGTTGTCCTTCGTCGTAGACGAGGCTGTAGCCTCTCGACATAACTTTGAGCGGGCTTAGCGCGTCGAGGTGGCGCATTTCCGCCACAAATCTCGAACGCTTGTCCCGCAGCCGTGCCCCCATAGCGCCGATCAGTTCACGGCGCAAGCCTTCGGCGCGCTGCCTGGCGGCGATCACGCCGTCACGCGGGTGGAAGCGCTGCAGGCTGTGCCGCAGCACCGCTTCCCGCTCCCGCGCGCGCCCTAAGCGCGCATCTGTCGCGTTTGCGAGCCGCTGGCGCAGCATGTCGAGCTGCTGCGCATGCTGCAGCAGATACCGGCGCGGGTTGACCAGCACCGGCGACCGCTGCAGCGAAGCCAGCCGCTCGCGTCCGCGCTGGGCGCGCCGCTGCAGCCCTTGGCGCAGCCTGCGCTGCTGCTGGCGAAGCTGCGCCGCCAGCTCGGCGGCATGCGGCACCGCCAGCTCAGCCGCAGCTGTAGGCGTCGCCGCGCGGAGATCGGCGGCGAAGTCGGCAATCGTGAAGTCGGTCTCGTGGCCAACGGCCGAGATGACCGGGATATTCGATGCCGCAATCGCACGGGCGACGATCTCTTCGTTGAACGCCCAGAGCTCCTCCAGGGAGCCTCCGCCGCGCCCAACGATTAGCACGTCAGCTTCACCCATCTCGTTCAGGGTCTTGATCGCCTTTACGATGGAAGGCGCAGCGCCTTTGCCCTGCACTGTCACCGGATACAGTACAACCGCGGCTTGCGGGTATCTTCGCTGAAGTGTAATCATAATATCCCGCACAGCTGCGCCGGTCGGAGAAGTTACAACCCCGATGCAGCGGGGCATCCTTGGCAGTGGAGACTTGCGTTCCGCCGCGAATAATCCCTCCTGCTCTAGCTTCGCCTTCAGCTGTTCATAAGCAAGATACAGACTGCCGATGCCATCTGGCTGCATGTGTGTTGCATAGAACTGGTATTGCCCATCCCGCTCATATACAGTCACATTGCCCCTGGCAATGACCCGCGAGCCTTCCTTCGGTACAAAGGGGAGTCGCTGATTATGGGACGCGAACATGATCGCCTTGATTCGGCTGCTCTCATCCTTCAGAGTGAAATACATATGTCCGCTGCCGTGATGTGTAAAGTTGGAGATTTCACCACGTATCCATACATCCGACAGAAGATGATCCGAGTCCAGCTTCATGCGGATGTAACGGTTAAGTTCCTTAATGGAATAGACTTGCCGCTCTGCCGCCATGATTTCTACCTATTCCAGTCCGTGACGGCGTTTAGCTGCAATCAGCGTATTCCCCATCAGCATTGTAATCGTCATAGGGCCCACACCACCCGGTACAGGTGTAATATGGCCAGCAACTTCTTTCGCGCTTTCATAGTCAACATCCCCGGCAAGTTTGCCAGAATCCAAACGGTTCATACCAACATCAATGACGATAGCGCCTGGCTTAACATAGGATGCATCAATGAAATTAGCACGTCCAATCGCAACTACCAGGATATCAGCTTGGCGGCTGAGTTCCACAATGTTGGCTGTACGGGAATGACACATGGTCACTGTAGCATTCTCACGTTGCAATAGCAGGGATACCGGCTTGCCGACAATATTACTGCGACCGATGACCACGGCATGCTTGCCGGAGATCTCGATTCCTGTACGCTTGATCAACTCTATGACACCAGCAGGTGTACATGGAAGAAGGCTATCATCGCCAATAACCAGATTACCCACATTCACCGGATGGAAACCGTCAACATCCTTCTCCACAGCAATCGCATCAATAACGGCTTTTTCTTCGATATGTCCTGGCAATGGCAATTGCACCAGAATCCCGTCAATGTCGTCACGCTGATTCAACTGTTCTACCAGTGCCAGCAGCTCTTCCTGCGAAGTCGAGGCATCTAGTCTATGTACTTCGGAATGGAAGCCCAGACTAATACAGGATTTCTCCTTATTGCGCACATAAACCTGTGAAGCCGGATCTTCCCCTACAAGCACAACGGCAAGACCTGGCTTTACCCCGCGTTCCACAAGCCCAGCAACCTCCCGGGCAATGTCGATGCGAATTTCGTCGGATACTTGTTTACCACTGATGATTGCTGCTGTCATGAAAATCTCTCCTCTTTGGTAGGCTTTGGTTGATTTTATATTATAAATTGAACCTGTTTTGGGGCTCAAGTCAAAATCAGAGGTCAACATTAAAGTTCATTCCTGATTCTAAGATAATTCCTAGCTCTACACAAAACATGGCGTGCTCTCAAAAACCTGGCTTGCAAAGCGTTGCAAAATGCAGGGTCAGCTTGTCTCCTGAAGTCTACCGATGCATTCCTCGTGTCTACTGACAAAAGATCGATATCCTAAATAATGGTAATATCGTACCTTAAAAGTCGGGAATTTCGAGTGTAATGTATATTAAGAGCAATAACCGCACTTAATCTAAAAGATTCGCTTCTCTAAAGCTAAAGTGAACCATTTTAGGGGGCGATAATGCTCCTAAATCATACATTCGCCTGTTTCCCGCCTAATTAAGGGGCATTTTGGAGCTTATTTCCCACAGCGACCTTCAATAGTCCGTGGTTCCTCATATCTAAGTGATTCCTCACAGTCCATGGTTCCCCACAGCATCCTCACCTTAAATTACTTATTGGAGGTGATCAGCTTTAAGCGTGTCCAGTTCCTGGATCATTTTACCCAGTACCCCGTTCACGAACTTGCCGGAATCCTCGGTACCAAAGTGCTTGGCTAGATCAATCGCTTCGTTGACCGATACCTTGGCAGGCACATCGCTTGCGAATACCATTTCAAAAGTCGCCAGACGCAAAATCTGACGGTCCACCCGCGACAAACGGCTCATTTGCCAGCCCTTCAAGTAATACTCCAGCATGTCATCAATCGCTACCTTATGTTCCCATACGCCATTCACATGATCTACTACATAGTGCTTCAGTTCAATCTCATCGGTAATGACACGCTCCGTCTCATTCTCCTCCGAAGCCTCTTCCAGCAGCATTTCTACCGCTTCAGCACTGTCCACATCATTCATTTCCATTTGGTACAGGCTTTGTACAATAATCTCTCTCGCTAAACGTCTCTTCATGTGTTCCTCCTAAAATCTTGTTTCGCATATCTTTATTTTAAGCCCAAATTTAGCACATTCTATCCCTATATAGGACACAGATTATTACAACTGCGGCAGGAGTCTTCTCTCCACAAAAAAACCGCGTGATCTTTCTTCCGGGGCAACGAACATCAGCAAACCTACAATTCCTGCTTCGGGAGAAAGACTATCGCGGTTCATTTGAAAGGACGCCAGCGTCCAGACAACCACTCCACCAGCTCCTGCCATCTAACCAACAGAGACTGCGCGTGATCGTCCTTCCTTTTGCCAAGCGTATATCCGATGAACACTACCAGTGCAAAGAACAGCATATCCCAAAAACCGCTAATCAAATAAATCAAACCGAGAATGATCCCGAAGGTAACTCCGGCGATCCTACCCCCGTGACTTTCCCATACTTCTCTCCAGGACATAGGGGAAACCCACCTCTATTCCACTCGACTTTTGAAGCTTGGAGACTGTGACAGGTTGGCAATATATACGGACACATCCGCGACTGGTATGCCAGTCGTCTCCTGCACGAAATCGTGCACCTGACGCTGAACTTCCGTGGTCAGCAGCGGGAGCGAATGCTCTCCGTCCACCACCGCGCGGATCATGATTTCAAGACCCGCCTGAGAGACGCGAATACGCGACTTCAGGTCACGAATGCCTTTCACCTTGCCGGCAGCCTTAAGGCTGAGGTTCTCAATCGTTTCCATGGAGATCTGGATATCTCCGTACTCTGTGCGCTGATCCACCGAAGGCAGGGTTGCCCGGTCACGTCGCATCGAGATGTAGAAGAAACGAATGCTGAGCAAGAACAGGATCACCGCGATCGTGATCGCAACAATGTAGACTGCCGGCCCATCCTTAATCTCCACCGTTCTAGGGATGGCCCCGCTCAAGAGGAGGATGGCTATTGCAGATAATATTCCGATGCTAAGGCTGTAGATGAAGAGCAGAAGCCTGTCCAAAATTTTCGCCACGAGTCTCATAACCTCCTTAAATTAGAGTAAACCCTCGACGTTGCTGTCGGGGGTTTATAGAAGAACGGGTGGCTTTTATTTCACACGAACCACAGCTTCAACATCCTCGTTCTTTTCTACAGTGGTGCTCTTGAACTGCACATCATGAATATGAACATTGACTTCCACAACGGTAAGTCCAGTCATGGTCTCGATGGAACGCTTAACATTGCGCTGAATCTCCGCAGCTACTTCAGGAAGACGGTTGCCGTACTCGATGATTACGGATACATCTACCGCAGCCTCGCGTTGTCCAACCTCTACCTTTACACCTTTGGACAGGTTCTTACGTCCGAGAAGTTCCACAATACCTCCGGCAAATCCACCGCTCATGCCGGCCACACCTTTAACTTCTACGGTTGCCAAACCTGCGATTACCTCGATTACTTCCGGGGCGATTTGGATTTCACCGATTTCAGTCCGTTCAAATTCCGTCGGCAATGTACTCATATTAGCCTTCACACCTTTCAACATGTTGTTCATGATTTCAAGCTTAAAGCACGTCTCTTATTAAACATACTATATCATTTGGCGAACTTTATGACAAACAAAGTACAGTCGTCCTAAACTTCATACTCTTCCAGGAATTTGATATCAAAGTTCCCATCCAAGAACACAGGATGTTCGAGCAGTTTTTGATGGAACGGAATAGTCGTATGGATTCCTTCCACCGCGAACTCGCCCAGGGCGCGCTTCATCTTCGCAATGGCTTCCTGACGGGTTGGTGCCCAGACAATCAGCTTTGCAATCATGGAATCATAGAAAGGCGAAATGGTATACCCAGGATAAGCGCCGCTGTCTACGCGAACACCAAGACCTCCTGGTGGCAGATAGAAGCCGATTTTGCCCGGAGAAGGCATGAAATTCTTCTCAGGATCTTCGGCATTGATTCGGCATTCGATGGACCAGCCGTCAATGACAATATCCTCTTGCTTGAATGAAAGCGGATTGCCTTCAGCAACAGAAATCATTTCCTTGATCAGGTCAACACCGGTAACCATTTCAGTAACTGGGTGTTCGACTTGAATCCGGGTGTTCATTTCCATGAAATAGAATTTACCATCCGGTCCGAGTAGAAATTCCAGTGTACCTGCTCCGGAATAGTTCACGGCAAGCGCTGCACGTACGGCTGCATTACCCATAGCCTCACGAATTTCCGGTGTCAGTACGGCGCAAGGCGCTTCCTCCACCAGTTTCTGACGACGGCGCTGCACGGAGCAGTCCCGTTCACCCAGATGGACCACATTTCCATGCTTATCGGCAATAATCTGTATCTCAACATGCTTCATTCCCGTCAGGAATTTCTCCAGATAGACTCCGGCGTTGCCGAAGGCCTTCTGTGCTTCCTGCTGGGCTGCAGTAATCTGCTTCACCAGGGATTCTTCATCCTCAGCAATCCGGATGCCCTTGCCTCCGCCGCCCGCTGTTGCCTTGACGATGATCGGATACCCGATCTCACGGCCCAGCGCTATAGCTTCCTCTACATCACCCACAAGGCCATCAGAACCCGGGATGACCGGAACTCCGGCCTGCTTCATGGTGTCTTTCGCCACAGCCTTGTCACCCATACGCGTAATCGCTTCCGGGGAAGGCCCGATAAATGTAATGTTGCAAGACTCGCAAATCTCAGCAAAGTCAGCGTTCTCCGCGAGAAAACCGTATCCCGGATGGATCGCATCGCATTCGGTCAACGTGGCAACACTCATAATATTTGTAAAGTTCAGATAGCTGTCCTTGGATGGCATTGGTCCAATGCAGTAGGCCTCATCTGCCAACCGGACATGCAGTGAGTCCCTGTCGGGCTCGGAATAGACTGCCACGGTGGAAATGCCGAGTTCACGACAGGCCCGAATAATGCGGACCGCTATTTCTCCACGGTTGGCAATCAGCACTTTTTGAATGTTCATGCGTTTCCTCCCAAAAGTATTGCGGAGCCTTAAGCTCCGCATGATTTACAGCATATTATTCCGGTTTGACCAAGAACAATGGCTGGCCGTATTCCACAAGCTGGCCGTTCTCGACCAAGACGGATACGATTTCGCCTTTCACTTCTGCTTCCAGTTCATTCATCAGCTTCATAGCTTCGATAATGCACACTGTTGTCTTGGCATTGACACGGTCGCCGACAGATACAAACGACGGCGTTTCAGGAGATGCGGCACTATAGAAGGTACCCACCATCGGAGACACGATTGTATGTAGTGTACTTTCTGCAGGAGTAGACGGAGTCTGCACCTGACCAGGTGTCTCGATCACAGTCGGCTGCACCGCTGGTTGTTGCGGAACAGGCTGTTGCAGAACAGGCTGCGTCAGAGGATAGGCATAAGGAACCGCTGTTCCGTCGGCCTCAGGGCGGTTCGGTTTGCGGATAGCCAGTTTCATTCCTTCGTTCTCAATCTCCAGCTCATGTACGGAGGATGTCTGGTCCAGCAATTTGATCAATTCCTTAATTTCGCTTAATTTGAACATAAAATCAGTTCACTCCTTCAGCTTTCTCTCGAAACCGCTCTTCTTCGCGGACAAGATAACTTTAAGTATTATATCATAAACGCTAGAAATGGAAAGAGCCCGGGATAACCCGAGCAATTTCGCTATTTTCTTTGCTTTTTTTTCATAGCTTATTGCTGAGAGATGTACTGTACGCTGACCTTGTCTTGTGTAACGCTAAGTTCTTTCATGACCAGGTCCACAATGCCCACCGCTTGCTTCACATCCAGCTTGTCACTCAGAACGATCACTTTGTAGAAATTGTTGCTGTCTTCCTTGACGACGGCTTCCCCATATTTTTGCTGGAGTTGCTCTTCGATGGCAGTTATTTTGGATTCTTTCTCTTCTAACGCACTAAGCTGCTGCTGAGCTACAGCGTTCTCAGCCGGTGTTTTATCCATGTCATTGATCATAGCCATCAGATCCCGTTGCTGCTTCACATTCTTTTGCTCACGCTCGTACAAGTAGTTGTTGAAGAAACTGCTTGCGGAGACACTTTGGGAGGCGACTTCGTCCAGAATATCAGCATCTTTTTTAGCTGATGTTTTCTCGCCTGCTGCGGTTTTCTTATCGGCACTCTTGTCGCTGCCGCTCTTGCTGTCAGCAGTTGATTTGTTACCGTCAGTGTTTATATCCGTTGCAGACGATTTATCGGCTGTTTTGTCTGAAGCACCGGATTTTACCGATTCATTATTCTTGTTATCAGTAGCCTTGCTGCTGTCTCCTGTAGTCGCTGCTGTGCTGTCATCTAATGTTGCAGGGTCCTGTACAGCATTCTGAGCGGTAGTTCCCCCATCGCCGGTAACATCACCTTGTGTCACAACTTCATTAACCTCGAAGCCTTTATCAAGCGCATTATTGGGAGAGTTTCCCTTAGCTGCGCCATCCACCTGCATGCTGCCTGCCGTCTCCTTTGGAACCGAAGCACCGGAGTCCTCTGTGAACAAATAATATGCGGATAATACCACCATCAAGCTGAGCATCGATACTAACCAAATCGTTTGTCTTTTGCCGTTCATTCCTTATTCCTCCTTTTATGCTTTCCTTCTTCTATTCCTGCTTGCGCGGAACTACAGAGATCTTGTAGCTAGGTACATTCAGTCCTTTCTGAACGGCTTGCTCAATCAAGCCCCGAACGACCTTGTTCTCTGCTCCTTTGGCTACCACCAGCACACCGCGCACCTGAGGTTTGAGCCGCTTGGTTATGATCGGGGTCTGATCCCCGGACTGAGAGTAGGTTACGATCTCGCCGTCCCTTGTGTACTGTGTCGTATGGCGTTTTCCCCCGTTGGCATCCGTCTCTTCACTAAGCTGCTGAGAGTCTTTGACATCTCGCTGCACGACGATCTCCTCGGTAGAATCAACGGTAACCATAATATCCACTGTCCCCACACCGACGATTTTCTCCAGAATTTCCTTGGTGCGGTCCTCCATGGCTTGTTCTATGCTGGAAAAAGAATTTGCTGCCCCAGGATCAGCCTGCTGGATTGTAGCTTGTGAACTGCCGGTACTGGGCGGCTCCCGGCCCGTATTCTCACTGTCGAGCTTCTTCACATTCACAAAAGAATTGAAGAGCATAATCGCCGCGCCCAGCAAGCCCAGAATAATCAGCCAGCGGAATGTATGACTCCGCTTTGGGCTTCCCGCTCCACCCCCGGCCCACTGTTCCAGCTTTTTCAACCAATTTCCCATCCCTGTAACCCCCCTTCATTGTTTGGCATACTCTTCATTCTTCGCCTTACAACTTCTTGTCGCTTACGTTTTGATCTTGTATGTGGATGACCTCCGGATTAAGGTCCCATTTTTGCTTTAGCAGTTCAGTGATTGACTTCGCTTCTTTCGATGACTCTCCGCTCTCTTCGACACTGCCCTTTGCTCCCGCCTGTCCGGTCTGGGATGGCACTGCACTTGGTGTGCCCCCTATAGATACCTCTACGGCTTCCACAGGAGGGATGACAATCGGCTGGGAGACTGCTGCGCCGGAGGCACCTCCCTTCCCTGCCTCCGTCCCTGAGGGGGAAGGGGCTGCAGGCAGCGCTACCGTTACGCCTGAAATCATCGGGACATCCTCGCCGCTGCCCTCAGGGGGCTTGCCCATGGCCAGCGAGACAGTCACGCGAACACCTCGGACGCTTGTCTCGCTGATAATCTGCTCTCGCATCTGTCCTGCTACTTCCTCAGCCGCCAGCTTGAGGCTCTGCTCCTGACGGCCCTGGGCTAACTTCTGTCCGTCCGCCAAAATTTTCTCCAACGAATCTTCCCCTTTACCTGTGCTTGAGAACAGGCCACCAGTCTTCTCCTGCTGGCCTATCGCCATGCTTAGCTCCTTGGCAGCGTCTCCCTTCAACAAGGAAACGACGGGGTTCAGCAGAGTGAGTAGGATCAACAGGCTGAGCACCAGTCTGGCATAACGCTCCATAGATTTGCTTGGAAGGAGCAACTCCACGAAAGCAGCCAGCAGCACCACAAGGATGATCTCACGCAGCCAATCGCTTAACCAGGTCATTGTCTCCCTCCCAAAAGTGTGTTACATGTCCAGTACCCCTGAAATCCTTAGCTACAATCTGGGTTCAGAGACACCAATCTACACTCACCTCATCATTACCGTGACATTGCCTGCGGTCAGCATAATGGTGACGGCCAGGAAGAACATGAGCGAGACCGCAGCCAAGGCGGCGAACACATACACCATACTTTTTCCAATGGTCTGCAGGCAGGATACAATCGGTGTCTCGCCGAGCGGCTGCATCACAGCAGCAGCAACATTGTAGATGAGAGCAAGCACCAGGATTTTGATCGCCGGGAATGCACAGAGGAACAAAATAATGATGACTCCCGACAACCCAATGGCGTTCTTCACCAGCAGTGAAGCGGAGATGACGGTGTCCGTAGCATCCGCGAACATTTTGCCGATGACCGGAACGAAATTTCCCGTTATATACTTTGCAGCCCTGATCGTAACCCCGTCAGTGACCGAGCTGGTAATGCCCCTGACGGATATGACGCCCAGAAACACAGTCAGCAGTACCCCCAGCAGCCCGGCACCGATATTGCGCAGCAGATTGGCCAGTTGGGTAAGCTTGTATTTCTCGGACAGCGAGCTGACCAGATGCAGCACGGCCGAGAAGAATAGCAGCGGGAAAACCACAGTGTGAATTAAGGTACCAACCGTATGGATCATGAACACGATCAATGGATGCGTGACTGAGACTGTGATGATATTCCCCATGGAAGCAAGAAGCGCGAAGAGCAGCGGAATCATCGCCATCATGAAATCAATCATCTTATCGATCGCATCCTTGGCATAACCGATAGCAATATTGAAACTGTTGACGGCAATGACGAGCACTACCATATAACAGAGGGTATACGCGACTTTACTGACGGTTTTACGTTCAAAAGCGGTCTGTAGCGTCTCCAGAATCATACTCATCACACTGATCATGACAATGGTGACGAGGAGCTTGCCGTTATAGAGTACCTCGTGCCACATGTACCCTCCCAGGCCTGACAGCACCCCTTTCATGCTGAGTCCCTTGTCTCCTGGTAGCAGCATATCCATAAGGGTAGGGGTGGCCCCGTCCGGGAAGAATCCGCCGTAATCCTTCATCAGCTGATCCCAGTATTGGTCGACTTTGTCCTTGGGGAGACTCTCCACCTGGCTTTTCACCCATTGATCCACCGGTGTTGAGTTCCCATCAGGAGAGGATGCTGGCGAAGCAGCGGCGCTCCCGGCACACCACAGCATCAGGAGGCAGGGGAGCAGAAGCAGTATGCGTTTGAACGGTGGAGGGCGAAACTTGCGGCGTTCCGGCATGACTTCTCCTCCCTGTCCCTGTTTCGCGTTCGTAGTTCTTTAAGACCCTATGCGGGTAAAAGCTTCATAACCGTTTCGATGATAATGCTAATGATGGGCACGGCCAGCACCATGATCAGTATTTTTCCGGCTAGCTCAATCTTTGAGGCAATCGACTCCTGGCCTGCATCACGCACCACCTGAGCGCCAAATTCGGCAATGTAGGAAATCCCGATAATTTTGAATATGGTCTTTAAGTAGATCATTTCCATGCCAGAGGATTCGGCGATCCGCTCCAGTGTGGAGAGAACCATCCCGATTTTTCCAATCAGGAACAGAAAGATCAGAACACCTGTGGCAGCTGTGAGCAGGAAGGCGAACATCGGCTTTTGTTCCTTCAGGACGAGTATCAATATGGTCGACATGAGCCCGATCCCTACAACTTGAATGATCTCCATGACACGCCGCGCCTAATGAAAAAGAAAGATCGTTTTGATTTCCTGGAGCAATCCGTCCAGCATTCGGATAACCATGAACAGCACGACAACGAACCCGATGACTGTGACCCAATGGGCGATATCCTCTTTACCCATCTGCTTCAACACGGTATGAATCATGGCGATGATGATGCCAATGCCGGCAATTTGGAAGATGGCATTCACTTCAATATTCATTCCTGGCACCTCGCTAAAAGATCAAAATGACGATCAATGCTCCAAGCAGCAGACCCAGGCTTTTGCTCATAGTTTCGTATTTGCCTTGATCCTCTCTGGCCGCTGTCTCTTCCTGCTTCAATTGCTGCAAAGCCAGCGCGATATGGTTGCTCTGGTTCGACCTGTCGCTTGTGCCAAGCGTACAGCTTAGCTGCCTCATAATCTCTTTCTCCGCTACCTTCAACGCTGCGGCCTTCCAGTGAACCTCCATCGCCCGGCCGAAGGCCTCCTCTGCGCTGCGATCATGCGGCGGTGACATTTCCTCGGCAGCTTGGACGAACAAGGCTCGCAGCGGTTCCTTGCACTGCTGTCCGATCCGCCGCAGCGCTTCCGGCAATGGTGTAAAGCCGTACATAATCTCCGTCTCCAGTCGCTGCAGGGCGGCGATCAGGCCACGGATATTCCGGGGGCGGTCGGCATACTGCCTGGCCCGTTGGAACCCGGCCAGTGTGCCGGCTAACACGACCAGCACGGCGCCGAACAGTTTAAGCATGGCGTTCACCGCCTATCCGCTCCCCCGGGGAGCTTGGCAGCAGCGCGCGTTTCTGACCGTCCAGGATGCGGAAGGATAGTCCCGCCTCACCGCGGCGCAGAATCACATAACGCTCAAACATCTTGTGCTCGATCAGGCTACCTAATCCCGGTCTGCGGGCCAGCTCGGCCACTTCCTTACCGTGAGCGGAAGCCACGACCGTGATGCCTGCGTGCAGTGCTTCAGTTACCGCTTCGGCATCCTCCGGACGGCCAATCTCATCAGCAATAATGACGTCTGGAGAAAGCGAGCGAATCATCATCATCATTCCTTCCGCTTTGGGGCAGCCGTCCAAAATGTCGGTGCGTGGGCCTACATCGAAGGCGGGAATTCCGCGTCTGCTCCCTGCAATCTCGGATCGTTCATCGACGATACCAACCTTGAGACCTTGCCGGACTCCATCCTGTCTGTTCTGACTACCGCCTGAGATTTGTCTGGCGAGATCGCGCAGCAGTGTAGTCTTGCCATGCTGGGGCGGGGAAAGGATCAGCGTATGCAGCACCCGCATTCGACCTTTGTCCAGCAGATAAGGCAGCACCGCGTCCGCCACACCTGGTACCTCACGTGCGATGCGCACATTGAATCCGGTGATATCGCGCAAATGCTCGACACCGCCCCCGCTAAGCACCGTTCGCCCAGCCAGTCCAATTCGATGCCCTCCAGGAATCGTAATGAAGCCCTTTCGCAGCTCTTCTTCCATCGTATACAAGGAATGGTTGCTGATCAGATCCAGCAACCGATGGCTGTCCTCGCGATCCGGCCGATAAGCTTCGCCTGGCTTTTGTGTGAGGCTACCATCGCCGCTTAGAAAGTGGTACTTGCCGGAATAGTTGATTTCGAGCGGCCGGCCTTCGCGGACCCGGATTTCCTCTACCGCCGATAAAAGCTGTAAGGGAAGGCTTTTTAGCAACACTCTTACTTTTTCAGGGAATAAGTGAAGCCACTCATTTGCCATACACGCTACCCCCAAGTTGTCCTCTACTTCTTCTGCTTTAATTCATATTTATGCTTGTACCGGTCAAATATGACTATCATCTATCATTTTTTTAGAATTCCAATTAAGAGAAAGGCAACACCGCAACCAATCCAGCCTAGCTTGCCCCAAGACAGTTCCTGTGCCATCCCGGTGAGTCCAATCGTCGTGGTTAGAATTAGGATCGTGGGGCCTACTAAAGCCAGTGTAGAATTAACGGCCAGTGCCTTATCCACCTGATTAAGCCGCAGCATAATCAGCGCAGCTATAATCTCGGCGCTCCCGGACAACATTCTAAGTACTGCCATCCAACTTACATACTTGTCCAAATCTGTTCATCTCCTTTTGACAAGATTAATAACACTCCTACTTCCTTGGAATCATCTACTTCAAGCCATTATTCATGGATATGCGGGACAGGCACGGATTAGACAGGAAAGATAGGGAAGATTAAGGGGAGGATTGTGAAACAAATCATAGTGATCATCTCGATAAGAAAATATCATCGGTATGATAAATTTATTTTTACACGAGAAAAAAAGAGGGGATCATCATTATGCATGTTCGAAGTTTATGGGCAGGACTAACTGGCGCAGTTGCTGTGAAGCGGGCGCGAGAAGTGGTAATTATTATTATCTCGGCCTTCTTGGTCGCCAGCGGACTGCGTCTGTTTCTGATTCCGCACCAGTTGTTAAGTGGAGGTATAGCCGGGGCAGCATCGGTAGTCGGGTATCTAACCAATCCGAAATATATCACTATATTTTATTTTGCAATGAACTTACCGATTTTGGTGTGGGGCTTTATCGCTGTGGGCAAGAAGTATATCTGTCTAAGCATGCTCTCGGTGGTGGCTACAACCTGGTTCATGACGATTATTCCCGTGGTGAAATTGACCAAGGACCCGATTCTGGCCAGTATTTTCGGTGGGGTAATTATTGCCTGCGGGGTTGGATTCGCGCTGCGAGTCGGTGGTTCCTCCGGGGGATTTGATATTCTTGGCTCTATTATTACCCGTAAGCACGATATTCCGATGGGCTCGATCCTGTTCGTCATGGACGGGGTTGTGATTTTGAGTCTCGGTTTCTTCAAAAGCTGGGATTCGGCCCTGTATGCCATGCTCTGCATCTTCGTCAAAAGCCGGGTCGTGGATATGATTCACATCCGCCACATCAAACTGACCTGCTTCATCGTCACCAAGGAACGGGAGAAAATGCTGAACCGGCTCACCCTTCTGCCGCATGGGGTTACCGTAGTGAATGCGGAGGGTGGTTACAGTCATGAGGGCAACACCATGCTGATGACGGTCACAACCCGCTATGAGCTGTCGGAGCTTAGAAAGACGATCCTGGAGACTGATCCGAAAGCCTTCGTCAATGTGCTGGAGACGGTAGAGATTCTGGGCCGGTTCAGAAGGCTTGCCTAGCAGTGCGGAGTGATCCGATAGATTCAGATTCGAGTTTTTTCAAAGAGTGCAGCCGCTATATAGAACGTATTAAAAAACAAACATAGCCAAGAAAAAGAGAGCTTTATAAAAGGTTCAAAGTGTAATTAATGGCATTTTCGCACCTTAAATCCTCTGCAGCTAGGAGGTAGTGGAGATTAAGTGCAATATTGCACCTTAAATTCTTGAGAATACACTGTCCAGCATGCTTTTTCAAAAAATAAGATGCAATATTGCCCTTATTTCCCTAATTTGCTTTTATTGAAGAAAAATAAGGTACAAAAATGCTCTTAGTTGGGGAGTAGTCCCTCTTTTTCACTGTTAAGACGACTGATGAAGGGGAATGTAGCGCTTCTAGCGAAAAATCTGTTGACAGTCTAAATTCCGGCGCCAGCTCTCCTTATAGAAGGCTGCTTTCAGACGTGCTCTTTCAGGCGAGCACTTCAGGCGAGCACTTCAGGCGAGCACTTCAGACGAGATCTTTTCGACGAGCACTTTCTATCTACACAGTCCCAAGCTTCCCTGTTCGCGCATCTTTGCTTTTGGTTAATTTCTTTTGTTCGTATTACATAGTTCCACATAAAACCATAAAAACAGGGATGCCGGCAGCCGTAATGGCTGCTGACATCCCTGTTTGTGCGTTCACGTATAGCTTAACGACGGTCCTGTGGGCCGCCCACAAAAGCTTGCTCAGTGGTATCCAAATTATAGGCGGTGTGAAGCGCCTGAATAATATTTTGCAGATTGCCCGATTCAATGACACAAGATACTTTGATCTCGGACGTACTAACCATCTTGATGCTAACGCCTTGTCTCGAGATAACATCAAACATCTGTGCGGCCACGCCAGGATGGCTGACCATACCAGCGCCGACAATGGATACCTTGATAAGATTATCCTCGGAGGTCACTTCACGGTAAGGCAGTGCGCTATGCAGCTCCTTAATCACTTCCTTAGCACGTTCCAGATCATCCAGCGAGACGGTAAAGGAGAAATCTGCATGCTCCCCTTGTACGCCGCTCTGTACAATAATATCCACATCAATGCCTTCTTCAGCCAGCTTGCCGAAGACTTGGGCCAGTACACCCGGCACATCAGGCACTCCCAAAATGCTGATCCGCGCCACGTTCTTGTCGTAGGCAATACCGCTTACCACTACTCCCTGCTCCATGTTTGTTTCCTCCTTCACAACAGTACCTTCATTATGGTTAAAGCTTGATCTGACGACCAGCTTGACTTGGTGACGTTTAGCATACTCTACAGCACGCGGATGCAGAACAGCAGCGCCCAGATTGGCGAGCTCCAGCATCTCGTCGTAAGAGATTTCTTTCAGTTTGCGCGCAGTCTTCACGATCCGCGGGTCGGTTGAGTAAATCCCGTCGACATCAGTGTAGATCTCACACACATCCGCTTTGATCGCCGCCGCAAGTGCAACAGCCGTTGTGTCAGAACCACCGCGACCTAGCGTGGTGATCTCTCCGTTCACCGTCATCCCCTGGAAGCCGGCAACGATGACAATCTGGTTCTTCTCCAGCGACTCCAGCACGCGGTCAGGCAAAATTTCGTTAATGCGAGCCCGTCCGTGCGTTTCATCTGTACGGAATCCAGCCTGCCAGCCTGTATAGGACACAGCGTCCCGGCCAATCCCATGCAGTGCGATAGACAACAAAGCCACAGAGATTTGCTCCCCTGTAGTCATCAGCATATCCATTTCACGCGCTGGTGGCTGAGCGTTCAGCTCCTTCGCCTGATCAATCAAATCATCTGTCGTATCGCCCATGGCGGATACAACTACAACACAGCGGTGGCCCTCATCTTGCTTCTGTGCAATACGTCCTGCGACCCGCTTCATGCGTTCGATGTCGCCAACGGAGCTGCCCCCGAATTTCATGACATAAAGTGACAAAGTCTCATTCACTCCCTATTTCGGTCTATGTAGTATCTAACTTTCAGTTTCCCGCTTTAAATCAGTATAATACGAAATTAGTGTTATGCGTTAATGGTTTCACAAAAAAATATCCGGGCAATTCTTGGATTGTCCGGAAACAGGCCCCTTACAAAAGGATTTTAACAGGAATTTATTTGTTTTGGAAACCCAAACACGTACAAGCCCCACCGCTAATGCAGGGGGCTTGTACGCAATAAAATCTTATATGGAACATAGCTCTTGACTGAAAGACTACGCGCGGGAGATGTATTTACCTTCGCGAGTATCGATCAGAAGAACGTCGCCTTCGTTGATGAACAAAGGTACTTGTACGGTGTGACCAGTCTCCAGCGTCGCGGCTTTAGTAGCACCTTGAGCGGTGTTTCCTTTAACGCCTGGCTCAGTTTCAGTAACCTTCAGCTCTACGCTGGTAGGCAGGTTGATCCCGAGGATCTCGCCTTGATAGCTCACGATGTTCACAGTCATGTTCTCTTTCAGGAAGTGAAGTTCCCATTCAAGCTGCTTGCTGGACAGTTCGAACTGATCGTAAGTTTCGTTGTCCATGAAAGTGTGCTCCGAACCGCTGGCATACAGGTACTGTACACCACGATTTTCGATGATGGCGCGACCGATGGTTTCGCCTGCACGGAAAGTACGCTCAACGGTGTTACCGTTGCGCAGGTTTTTAAGCTTGGAGCGTACGAATGCCGCACCTTTACCTGGCTTAACATGCTGGAAATCAAGAACGGTGAAGATATCGCCGTCCACCTCTACGGTCAAACCTGTTTTAAAATCGTTAACTGAAATCACAAATACCCCTCCTGAAATCAATAATTATAATGGAACCCTGATGAGAAAATATAGTCTTCCCGTTCGAAAGCTACTCATGGGCTTAAAACCGAATTACAATACTGTATACTCTTTGGACGAGTGCGTCAGCAGCGCAATGCCGCTTTCCGTAATCACTACATCATCTTCAATGCGTACGCCGCCAAGACCCGGCAGATAAATCCCCGGCTCCACGGTAACTACCATGCCTGGCTCCATAATCTCATCACTGAGCTTGGAGAGACGCGGCCATTCATGCACTTCCATACCAAGACCATGGCCTGTGCTGTGTCCGAACTGCTCGCCGTAGCCATAACGCGTAATGATATCACGCGCCAGTGCGTCGCATTCACGTCCAGTCATGCCAGGTTTGATATTGGCCAGCGTATGTAGCTGAGCTTCCAGCACAATATCATAAATCTCTTTCAGCTTCGGATCTGGTGATCCCAGCGCAATGGTCCGCGTCAGGTCGGAGCAGTATCCGTCAAGCAGAGCACCGAAGTCCAAGGTTATGAACTCATTGCCCTTGATCACACGGCTGCTCGCCACACCATGCGGCATCGACGAACGTTCACCGGAAGCCACGATCGTATCGAAGGACGAAGACGTTGCCCCATGGGTACGCATGTAGAATTCCATTTCCAGATCCACATCACGTTCGGTCATGCCCGGTTTGATCACATTCAGAATATGGCGGAAAGTATCATCCGCGAGCGCGCCAGCCCGTCTCATGACAGCCAGCTCTTCTTCATCCTTGTAGGTGCGCAGGTTCTCAACAGCCTTGGATACCGGAACCAACTCAGCCGGCTTCAAAGCATCCGCATAAGCTGTATAAGCGCTGTAAGCCACATGATCCTGTTCAAAGCCAATACGCACATTGTTGCCTGCTGGCAGCAATTCACGTACGGTATCTAGAAACTTGGAAGCGTGCTCTACCACTTTTAATCCGTTTGATTGATCCGCTGCCTGTGTCATATACCTGAAGTCTGTCAGCAAATATGCATCATCACCTGTGACGAGTACATAGCCTGACGATCCGGTAAATCCGCTCAAATAGCGGCGGTTGATGTCGCTGGTAATTAAGATCGCATCCAAACCCTGATCCAGCAAAGTCTTGCGCAGCTTGGAGACACGCTTGTTGCCCATTTTCATTCTCCTCTCAAAATAGCCACATTGTATTTTAACATAGGGTTATGCCCTTGAGAAGTTTTTTTGAGGCGTTTAAGTAAGTATGCTCTTCTGTTCCCGCTTACGCTCATCTGTGTACTCCATTGCAGTGGTGTAGCCAATAAACAGTCCCCAGAGTAAAAATACGCAAAATTCACTGACCACTGAATTCCATGGCAGCCGGAATGGCCGCTGTAACAGGAAGAGCCAGGAACCCGCCAGGAAGAGGCCTGCCCACCAGAGTATGCCATAAATCATCCCCGGCCACGGGCCCTTTAACCAGCGTAGTGCGAATACATAAATCAGGGCAGCGATCACCGACAGAACAATAAAGAACAAGTAACCGATCAGATGGCCCGCCGGCTTCAGCAAGAAGTCATGCTTGAAGAAAGGTTCTGCCAAAAAAGCAGGAATGACCTTGGTAAAGCGCAGTGTATACATGATCCAGCGGGCACCTCCCCAGATGAATCCGGCAAAAAAGCCCAGCTCCACGGCAAACACAAACCGATTTGTATGCACGGTCTTCTGTTGTTGTGACTTGCTCATCTTGACTGTACACCCTTTCCTCATTGGTTTAATGAGGCCTAAACATCCTTATCCTCACTCTAATGGATAGTATGTACAGTAAAAGCCGATCCAACTAGTAATGTCCGTAAAAATTAGTTACAATGAAGGATATACAAATATATTACAACGGGAAGGTGAATGCGGTTGTCCCAGGAAACTCCAAGCTACGGCGGCCAAGCCGTTATTGAAGGCGTCATGTTCGGCGGCAAGCATGTTAACGTAACTGCCGTACGGCGCAAGAATCAGGAAATCACATTTTTGGAGGTACCGAGGAGCGACAAAAGCTGGGTCGTTAAACTGCGCAAAATCCCGCTGCTTCGCGGCCTTGTCAGTATTATAGATGCCAGCGCCAAGGGCTCCAAGCACCTGAATTATTCCGCAGAATCTTATGCCGAGGATGAGGTAGAGCCAGAAGAAGCCGCCAAACCTAAGAAGAAGGATAAGGAAGAGGGCTGGAGCCTCGGGATGATTTTTGGCGTCGCAGTCATGGGTATTCTTTCGTTTATCTTTGGCAAGGTGATTTTCACCCTCGTACCGGTATTCGTTGAAAGTTTCTTTTTTAAGAATGCATTTGATAACTATGTTTTGCACAACATCATAGAAGGTGCCATCAAGCTGATTCTGCTGCTCGTCTATCTGTGGGCGATCTCCCAGACACCGGTTATCAAGCGGCTCTTCCAGTATCATGGCGCGGAGCATAAGGTCATCAGCGCTTTTGAAGCTGGTGAGGAATTGACCGTGCGCAACGTACAGAAGTACAGCCGCCTGCATTACCGCTGCGGAAGCAGCTTCATGATGCTGACGATTGTGCTTGGCGTCATTATTTACTCTGTAGTTCCATGGGATAGTCTGTGGGAACGTGTCATTCAGCGGATTATTTTGCTGCCGGTGGTTATCGGGGTCTCCTTTGAAGTCTTGAAGGGAACGAACGCAGTACGCGACATACCAGGATTGAAGTACCTGGGCTATCCGGGTCTGTGGCTTCAATTGCTCACAACGAAGGAGCCTAAGGACGAACAAGTAGAGGTATCTATCGCTTCCTTCAACCGCATGCGGGAGTTGGACGCAGAGATCGAAGCAAAGGGTTATGCGGGAGCAAGTGTGTCAGGCATATTGGATCCGGCGAAAGGATGAGTGGCCTATGAAAAGGCATGCTTTGATTTTTTGGAGTGCAATACTGCTGGCAGCATTCGGAGTGGTGAACGCGATCATCGATAGTAATTGGAGGGCGTTATCTGAACTGATTATCCCGGTTCTCTTGATCGCTGTGATCTATTATTTCTTCAAAAAACGGTCTTATGGCGGAGGCACGCGTGGATCGAAGATCAAGGTTAAGCCCTCCCAGAAGACGATGGCCAAGGTAGCTGGCGCAACTGGCGCCCGCAAGAGCCAGGCCTCGCCTGGCAAACGCAAAAGCTATCCATTCCAGGTCATCGAAGGCAGCAAGGGCAAGAACGATGATCACCTACCCAAATATCATTAATGCAAAAAAGGCATCTCCACGTTAGCTTGTCACGTGAGAGATGCCTTTTTCATTAAGTCTGCTCTTCAATGCGGCCGCCAGCCCTTGAAGAACGCCTCGCCCGCCTTGAATCCAGAATCATATAGCTTGTCACTTAGTTCCGGTGTAATGTCAAATTGGGTCGTACCGACCCCCAGCGTGGGAATTCTTACAGTGCGGTCAAGCTTCTGCTTCTCAATATACCGTTCATCATGGGCGGATAGCATGGTGGATATCATCGCCTGCAGCATCGTGAATGGACCGGTAATCCGGTTCGGCTGAGGATCTGCCCTGCCTATCATTCTATAGCCGACAACAGGAGCCAGTGGACTTGCAGACGGTCCGCTATTTTCCTGGAACAACCATAACGGAAAATTACTCAGCAAGCCGCCATCTACGATGTACACGATTTGCTCTCTAAATCGCTTGCCTTTCGCAGCCTCTCCACTTAATCGCAGCATGACCGGATCGAAGAAATAGGGAATACTGCAGCTCATGCGCACCGCTCTCGCCACGCTAAACTGTTCCGGCGATATGCCGTAGTCCTTAAGCCCATCTGGAAGCACGACAATCCGCCCATTCGTAATATCCGAAGCGACAATGTACAATTTACCGCGTGGCAGATCGCCGAATGTACGCACCCCCTTTTGTTCCAGGATGCCGCGAATCCACGATTCCAACGCTTCGCCAGAATACAATCCTTTCTTCAGCATCACCCGCAGGGCCGGACCGACAATGCCGGTGTTGAAGACAGGTGCCCGCTTCAGAAACATCGTGAAGGCTGTCTCCCTAATAATCCCGCTCATTTCCTCCCCGTTATAGCCTGCGGCAATCAGGCTGGCCACAATGGAGCCAGAAGACGTCCCTGCCACTTTTCTAAAGGTACGTCCTGCCCTCTCAGTTGCCGCTACAGCACCCGCCAGTGCAATCCCCTTTACTCCCCCGCCTTCAAATACAGCATTAATAGCCATAACCATAGAATTACCCCCGTTCCCATAGATCTTACTGCTTATCTATGAGCACGGGGGTACATTCATGACTTATAAGGGATAACTAAAGAATCAGGGCTTAAAATAAAATGTCAGCAGGCTTGAAAGGCCAAACGGATCTCTGACAACAATATCATTGGCGCGGAACATAATGCTTCCCGCCACCTCATTATATTTCTCGTTATATTTCAATTGATTGATAATCTGCTGACCGCTCTGCCATTCCGCACTTTGGTCGCTGGCCCCTACTTTATAAGCTGCCAGGCCGATGTAGAGCTTCACGTTAGTGTTACCTACCTCATTCACCCACCAATCCACCAGCTTGTCATACCGTGCGGCGTTGAAAGACAGACTCCAATAAATCTGCGGAGCAACATAATCGATCCAACCCTGCTTGACCCATGTCCGCACATCGGCATACATGCTGTCATAGGCGGTTACGCCTGCGGTGGTATCAGAGCCAGTGCTGTCCATCTTGATGTTGCGCCAGACGCCAAACGGACTAATGCCATACGATACCGATGGCTTGGCGCTGTGAATCTGTGACCCAAGTTGGCGAACGAACTCATTGATGTTGTCCCGGCGCCAGTCGTCCTTCGATACGACTCCCTTGGCGTTATAACTCTTGAAGGTTCCATCATCGGAGAAGGTCGTATTCGACGGATAGAAATAATCGTCCAGATGAACGCCATCAATGTCATAGCCATTGACGACTTCCATTACCGTATCAATAATATGCTGACGAGCCTCAGGCACCCCTGGATTTATGTACAGCTTGCCTCCAGCATTCACTATCCATTCAGGATGAGCTTTAACTACATGATTACTCGCAAGGCCTGTAGTTGAAGCATCCGTTGTAGCCCGGAACGGGTTGAACCAGGCATGAAATTGCATACCGCGTGCGTGTGCTGCACTGACCATATAGGCGAGCGGGTCATAGCCCGGGTCTTTGCCTTGCGTTCCGGTCAATACCTTCGACCATGGCACCAGGGACGAAGGATACAGGCTATCTGCAGAGGGTCTAACCTGCACGAAGACTGCATTAAAGCCCACTGCCTTCAGCTTGTCCAGCAGATTATCAAATTCCTGCTTCTGCTTGTCGATTTTCCCGGCGGAAGATACTGATGGCCAATCCAGATTGAAAACAGAGGAAATCCATGCGCCTTTCATCTCTTTGCTGACCCCGGCCCCAGGTAACGGAACATTTGGTACTGTTCCAGTTGGTGATGGCGTCGTCGTTGGTGCTGGCGTTGCTGTAGAAGCTGGTGTCCCTGTAGGCACAGGTGTAGAGGTAGGTGCAGTCGATGGTGTCGGCTGCGGACCTGAGGATTGCGGCGGCTCTGCCCCTGTATACAAGGAAATATGCTTCGTTACTTGATCCCATACCACCTGCAACCCGAGCTGTTCACTGACAAAACGCAGTGGTACCATTACCCGCCCCTGCTTCACCTCTACGGTGGATTCTAGGGTTATAGCTGTTCCATTCACGAGGGCGTTCTTCTGGCCGCTAGTCAGCTTGATTACCGTGTCGCCCTGCGTGATCGTAGCTGTCTTACTGTTCTGATTCCATTCAACGCCGGCGCGCAGCCCTTTACTAATAACGCTGATAGGCACCATTGTCACATTCTTTGGTGTGATATAAGGTGGCACATCACTGACCAGTGCCTCCCCATCCAGTTCAATCGTAATCTGAATCCCCGCTGCACGTATCCCTACAGAAAACAGCGGCAGACTCAGGATGATTACCAGTAATCCAAGCATCCATTTACGGTATTTCATAATTCCTCCCCAATCCAAAAAGTGTGGTAAAAAACAAAAAAACGGAGTCATCCTAAAAAGGACGGTATCCGTTTTGACGTAAAAAACTGGGAAAGGTTGCGGTAAATCCGTAGAAAAGGAAGATCCGGGTTCCTTTTTCTAAGAATCGCTAACCAGTTCATCATGAATATTATACAGCGTCTGCACTCGTTCCTGGTCCCGGCGGAAGTATTCCACCAGTGTCTCAATACGTGTGATCGAATCCCAGCTCAAGTGATGCTCGATGCCTTCAACATCCTTATAGATATTCTCCTCTTGCACACCGATCAGTTCGAGAAATTGCTCTAACAGCTGATGACGGTCAACCAGTCGTTTTCCCACTTTTTTTCCTTTATTGGTCAGGACAAGCCCACGATATTTCTCATAGATGAGATATTCGTCCTTATCCAGTTTTTGGATCATCTTGGTCACAGATGAAGGGTGGACTTCCAATCCCTCGGCAATATCCGAGACCCGCGCATACCCTTTCTCATCAATGAGCTTGTATATGCGCTCCAAATAATCCTCCATGCTGGGTGTTGGCATTCAACTTTACCTCTTTTCTATAATGAGCGTGGCGCAGGCGGCCAAACCTTGCTCTAACAATGATACATGTTTCTCCCGCTCCTTGGCAAGTCCCGCCACATTTTGCAGTCCAAATTGCACAGCATTACCACGGTTTCAATGACTATAAAATCAGCACACTAAAGATATCCCCTATGTGAAGGAGCGTGTATGCATGTCTACAGTGACACCGAAACGCCCTGCAGTCAGGCGGCAAATAAAACCTACAGCCCCCTTCATGCCTGAGCTTGTTTTTTTCGAGCCGAACGCCCTGAATTATCCCAAAGGGGAGCGGATTATGGCTTGGGTTAAGAGCAATAATATCCCTTACCGCATGACTACCTCGCATAACCGTATCACCAATCTTCCCGGCGAAACGGAAATCGAGCAGTATAAAATCGCCAAACGAACACTTGTTGTCGGATTACGCAAAACACTAACCTTCGACCAGTCCAAGCCTTCTGCTGATTATGCTATTCCTATCGCGACCGGATGTATGGGGCACTGCCATTATTGTTATCTTCAAACCACGCTTGGATCCAAGCCTTATATTCGCGTATATGTCAATACAGATGATGTGATGGATGCTGCCAAAAAATATATTGAAGAGCGCTCACCGGAAATCACCACGTTCGAAGCAGCCTGTACCTCCGATCCACTAGGCCTGGAGCATATTACAGGTTCTCTGGAGGAGCTGATTAATTTCATGGCCAAAGAGCCGCTGGGGCGGCTGCGATTTGTTACCAAGTATCAGCATGTAGATTCGCTGCTCAAGCTTCAGCACAACGGTCATACGCGTATCCGCTTCAGTATCAACGCCGATTATGTCATCAAGAATTTTGAGCCGGCGACTGCCCGGTTTGAGGAACGCATAGAGGCCGCTGGAAAGATCGCACGAGCCGGGTACCCGCTAGGCTTCATTATTGCCCCTATTATCTGGCATGACGGCTGGCAGGAGGGTTATGCCGAGCTGCTGTCCAAGCTTGCCGAAGCTCTGCCTTCAGAGGCGGGAAAAGGCTTGACCTTTGAGATGATTCAGCATCGCTTCACCAAGACAGCAAAGACGGTCATTGAGAAGCGTTATCCGAAGTCGAAGCTGGAGATGGATATTGAGAAGCGGAAAAAGAAATGGGGGCGTTGGGGCCAGAACAAATATGTGTACCCTGATGAACAACAAACCGCCCTGCGAGAATTCATCACAGAGCGGATTTTCGAGCATTTTCCAGAAGGCAAGATTGATTATTTCACCTGATGACTCAGGCAGCATTAGCAGCATCTTCTATATAGATTGAACTTAGGATTCTAATATAGGGTTAATTTTTTTAGTTCAATCTATATAGCTAAAGAAGCAGGATGGATCATAGCCATTGTCCCATATAATTGCAGATTAGTTCAGCCTAAAATTTCAGCCAATCAGGTGTAATACCCTGCAACCAAATCGTGATGCGGAACATCTGATCCGTAAAGAGCAGCAGGCCCATAAACACCATCAGGACACCGCCGATCTTCATTAACAAGTTGGAGTATTTAAGGATGCGTCTGGCTCCGCCCAGAAAGAAAGCTAAGGCAAAGAAAGGTAGCGCAAACCCGACACTGTATGCGGTAATTAGGGTGAACCACGTGCCGGGATCACTGGCGGAGAGCGCAATGATAGCCGTCAGAATCGGGCCAATGCACGGTGACCAGCCGGCAGAAAAGCCAATGCCGAAGATAAAAGATCCGGCATAGCCTGCCGGCTTCCATTTGAGATTCAGCTTTCGTTCACGCATCAGAAATTGCGGCTGAAAAACACCGAGCAGAAACAGACCCATAACAATAATAAGGATTGCCGACAGCTGGCGGATCAGATCACGCTGGCCGTTGAAGAACTGCCCGAACAACCCCGCGCCAAAGCCTAAAGTGTAAAAAACCGCTGAAAACCCAAGGATAAATGCCAAAGTATGACTCAAGGTCCGGAAACGGACCTCTTTGGAGTTGCCGCCGCTCTTCAATTGCTGAACAGATAATCCGGTTATGTAAGACAAATACGAAGGATAAAGAGGCAGGCAGCATGGAGAGATAAATGAAGCCAGACCCGCAGCAAAGGCTATCCCTGCATTAATGTTGGACAAAGCAGCAGCGCTCCTTCCCGATTAATGTCTCTTCCGCAAACCTTCTTTAGTATGATGGCTTCATGATGACTTCTGATGTCTCGATGTTATGTTAAAATGCTTAGCTCACATGTTCATTTGCACTCATTCGTTTTTTAGACTCTCAGTTTCTTCGCATTCACATGCTGTGGGCACTCACACGTTCAACCCCACCTACATGGGGCTACTAACTTATTCTCTGCTTAAGTTGGCAGACCCTTCTTTCCGATCAGCGTGAGCGCAAGCAATGCGATAAGCAGCAGGACAATCGTCGCCCCTGGGGCAAGATTCCAGATTCCGGCTACAACAAGTCCACCCACGACCGCAATTTCCGCGATAACCACCGATACAATGACCGATGATTTAAAGCTGCGGGATAACAGTAGACTAATGGCAACAGGTATGGTCAGCAGCGCGGATACTAGCAACGAACCCACGATTTTGATCGCTGTGCTGATTACCAGTGCGGTCAGAATCGTGATTAACATGTTCAACAGCTTCACCGGCAGTCCGCTGACGCTCGCAGCATCCTCCTCAAAGCTGAGCAAAAAGAACTCCTTGAAGAATAACGCAACCACGACCACAACCGCTATCGTAACCAATCCAACAACGAGCAAGTCCGTATTGTCGAGCGTATAGATGCTACCGAACAGATAGCTCATCACATCTGCATTGTACCCTTTGCCCAGAGTGAAAAAAAGCGAGGCCAGCGCTACACCGCCAGACATGATGATCGCAATCGACAACTCGGCGTAGCTTTTGTACGCCTTGCGGAGCTTCTCAATGGCAAAGGAGGCGGCAACGGCGAAAATCAGCCCTGCGCCCAGCGGATAAAATCCCGCCAAAAAGCCCAGCGCCACACCGGCAATCGTGACATGCGCGAGCGTGTCTCCGATCATCGACAGTCGTCTAAGAACAAGAAAAACGCCTATAAGCGGCGCAGTAATACCAATCAGCAGCCCGCCCGCAAGCGCCCGCTGGAAAAAATCGCTGAATAGAATTTCCAAAATTGATTCTCCTTTTTTATTCGATCCCTCCCAAACCCTCCCTTCCCCAAGGGAGGGCCCCAAAGGGCTGCACCCTCTGGACACCGCTAAGTGCAACTGACGTAGGCGGAAGGGATTGCTGTGACTAGAGCCGTTTGACGCATGATCGCTTTCGTCCCTCACGGGACACGCTTTACGGTGGACGGGACTTAGGGACTTAAAAGATCTACTAACAAGATCAAAGGCAAGATAAAGGTCAAAAGCAAGATCAAAAGCAAGGGCGAAGACCTGATGTTATCCTATGTTATACAATGGATAACTGCAAGAACCAGTGCTCTTGGTTATCCTATGTTATACAATGGATAACCGCAAGGTCCAATGCTCTTGGTTATCCTATGTTATACAATGGATAACCGCAAGGTCTAGTGCTCTTGGTTATCCCATGTTATACAATGGATAACCGCAAGGTCCAGTGCTCTTGGTTATCTAACGTTGCACTGTTGATACCTTCCGATACCGGAACACTCGGGGAGCATAACTGGAAAAACTCCAGTTATTTAAGAAGGATAGCTCCTTTTTCTTAAATTAGCTGGAATTATTCCCGTTAATCTAGCATTTTAATTGGATTCGAGCTGAATAACTGAAAATAACAGGAGTTTATCCCGTTATTTTAATACTGACCAAGAAATGTATCAGATTAACGGGAGAAAATCCCGTTATTATGACGTACTAGTCAGCATTTGCTGAATTTCATCTTTCAGGCCGAGGATTACCACGGCATCCGTCAACTAAGCGTGTGCTGAAGATTATCCTCGACGCAATCCTGTACATCATGAGAGTGGCGGCAGTAGAAATTGATTTTACCGTTACGCTGGACAGGCTCCTGGCCCAAATAATTACGGATCATATCAATGTCATGCGACACCATCAGGAAGGTCATATGATGATGAGCATGCATATGCGTGATCAGGTCGAAAAATCCGGCCTGTGTCTCGGCATCAATCCCAACAGTAGGTTCGTCCAAAATAAGCAGATCCGGGTGATTGATCAGCGCCCGCGCCAGGAACACACGCTGCTGCTGACCGCCGGAGAGCTGACCGACTCTTTTATCCGCAATATCCTGAATACGCATCACTTCGAGTGCATCATCACACTGCCGTTGCTGTGCCTTCGATACTCTGCGGATTAGGTTCTTGTTGTTGTAAAGACCGGACAGCACCACTTCGCGCACAGTCGCCGGGAACAACGGGTTAAACGCGTTTTTCTGCGGCACATAGCCGATCCGCTCCCAGTCCTTAAACTTACGCACGGATTGACCAAACAACTTGATGTCACCGCTACTCGGAGGCAGCAGGCCAACGATCATTTTCATCAACGTGGTTTTACCGGCTCCATTAGAACCAATGATGCCAAGAAAATCACGCTCTTTTACAGTATAGCTAAGTCCGGATATAACTTTTTGCTCTCCATAGGAAAAGGAAAGATCCTGTATCTCAATCATATGTTGATGACAGTCCAGGGATACCGGTTGCATGCGTAGTACCACCTTTCACGTATACTTTCCTTATTATTGTAAGGCTAGAATCAGATTTTGCAAATTTTTCTCCATCAGGGTGAAATAATTATCATTGTTTTTCTCCTGTTCCTGGGTCAGACCCTCTACCGGGTTCAACACTAGTGTCGATACCCCAGTTTCATTCGCCAGTGTTTTGGCAAGACGGTCAGAGACCAGTTCCTCGAAGAAAATATACTTAATCCCTTCATCCTTCACGAGCTTCGCTAATGCAACCAAATCCTGACCACGTGGCTCAGCATCCGGTGACAAGCCCATGATCGCATGCTGATCGAGACCATAATCACGAGTCAAATAGCCGAAGGCCTGATGGGAGACCACAATTTCTTTGCCCGGAACCTTGGCGAGTTCGGTTTCGAACTTGACGTCAAGTGCCTTGAGGCGCTCTGCCAGCTTATTATAACGCTCCTCATAGGCATCTTTGTGCCCGGGATCAACGTTTTGCAGGCTGTTTTTAATATTTTCGGCCATAATCAGCGCCGACTTCGGACTTACCCAAGTATGCGGGTCCGTGTGCAGGCTATCTCCGCCCGTATTTCCATTCTCTGCACCATGATCCTCCGCCCCACTCTCATGATCAGCATTATCGCTGCCGCCATGGTTATGACCGTCATCTTCATTTGTTTTGATCAAAGCAATGCCCTGACTCACTTCCACGGCCTGCACTTTACTTCCACGATCCAGCCCCTTCAGGAAGTTCGGTACCCAGCCCTCAAGCCCGGCACCATTATACAAAAACAGCTGCGCTTTGGACGTATTCATAATATCCTGGCTACGAGGTGTCCAATCATGCGGTTCTACACCGACCGGCAGCAGGTTGATGGCATGGATGTCATCCCCACCAATTTCTTTGGCAAATTCATATATAGGATAAAATGTGGTGACCACGTTTACTTTGCCCTCCACAATATTTCCACCACTCTTTGCGCCGCATCCGGCGAGTACAAGAACCAGCATCAGGGCAACCACAATCCACCCTTTGCGTGACATACGTGAAACCATAATACCTATCGACTCCTCAGATCGTAATGTTTACTATGCGAATTATAATAGTAATAGTTACGATAAGTCAACTCTTATGACTATGATATTTCTGCTTTTTCAGCAAAACAACTTTCTCAGAACACCATGGAGATCCCAAATTAAAATAAATAAAACTGCAACCCAATAGTCAGATGACCCAACTATCGGACTGCAGTTCAGTTACGGTTGTAAATCACTTCGGCTGTTAATGGCTACATATCTATTCCGTAATTCGCTCTTCACACTAGAACTTCACGGTTTTTATCGCAGCTTTGTCATCGCCATCCGGTGCAAGAAAAACTGCACTACGTGCTTCGACATTCACTTGGAGTAAAATCAGCGGTACTGCAGCCTCACCAGTTGCCAGCGCTGCTTGTGCCTGAGTTATATCATAGATTCTCCAGCTATTATTATTCAGATCTTGCACGAACAACGTATTACCGAATAGTTGAGTTTTCCAGCCGTACACGTCCTGGTCCGGAACGAAATTGGCAGTTAGCGAATTGATTAGCTTACCCGTTGCCAACTGATAGGTGTAAAAAACGGGCTGCAGTGCTTCAGGATTACTGATCGTGGCACCCAGCCGTTCTTCATGAGACGTACCCACCAGCAGATTCTTCCCATTCAATTGATAGATAATGTCATGTCCACCAAGGCGTTGTGCGCTACCAAAAGGCAATGAATATTCTTGCTTGCTGAACAAGTTGATAATACGGAGAAAATATGTTGTAGATCCGATGCCCGAACCCTGGTATTTCATCACGACATAAGGGTAACCAGGATAATTGACGTCAAGCAGCCGAATATCTTCATAATTATCATTTAGGTTTAACTTTAGTGAATAGTTCACCTGGCTTGATAACCACGGGCTTTGGAAGAGTTGGAATTGACCATTATTCACTATTGCGATGCGCTCTGGCTCACCGGCGCTTGGTGCTGACCAGCGGGCAGTTAAGAACCCTTCATCTGTATTTTTCGGTAATTTCAGCGCATAGCGAAAGTTATCGCTACTTAGCACCTTGCCGTCATAGTCGAGGACAAGCTTTTTAAGCGCCTTATTTTCTTCGGTTAGGAGTACAATTTTCTTTGAAACGGTCACAACAGCTAAATCATAAAGTTTAAGCGTCCGACCCCACACCACAGTATGAAGTGAGGTATCCAACATTTGCAGTGTGCTACTATCATCACCGTTACGATTCATCAACAATACTCTATTGCCGGTGAGTGGAGTAACCCGGGGCGCATCCAGACCTCCACTATTGAAGGCACTCGCTGGGAGTGTAACTACAGTAGGAGCACTGCTTGTAGCGCTAACTGGAACGGCTAGTGTGTTCAAAATAAGCAATAACAGGAGGGTGAACAGAAAGGTTTTTTTCATAGTGACAAATGATCCCCTTTCGAGACAAATAACGATCTTTTTAAAAAGAAATTACACTTGTCTCCCCATTATATTTCTCAGAACATTAGATGACAAATAATTTTATTTATCCCAAAATGATCCTATTACACAGGACAAAGTATGCGACGGCTACTCCTCTGCATTAACATCAAACAATAAGCGCAACGCAGGGCATAACAGTGTACCGGTTACGACCGGAGAATTACATTGACACATAATTTTTTCAAAAAAAGGGAACATCCCACACAGCTCTCATAGCTGAAGGATGTTCCCTTTAAAGTTCGTTGCAGTCGCCCTACTTCACAATCGCTCCGTTAGGCATGCTGTCCGGTACTGTGGCCAGCGTTAGCTGATCGCCTTTGGAAGCCGCCAAAATCATACCCTGCGACAACTCACCACGCAGCTTAACCGGCTTCAGGTTCACGATACAGATCACCTTTTGTCCTACCAACTCTTCAGGTGTGTAGAACTTCGCTATTCCCGATACAACCTGGCGCTGCTCGTAACCGAGATCCAGTTGGAGCTTCAGCAGCTTGTCAGCCTTCTTCACTGGCTCAGCGGCAATGACTTGCGCCACCCGCAGCTCCGCCTTGGCGAAATCGTCGATGCCGATTTCTTCCTTATGCTCTTCTTCCAGCTCGGATTCAGCCGCTGCAGGAGCCGCTGCGGCCTGCTGAGCTGCTGCGGCCTTGCCACCGCCCATCGCCTCAGCGATGTAAGCCACCTCTTGTTCCACATCAAGACGTGGGAAGATCGGATTGCCCTTCACCAGCTTCGTACCAGCCGGTATCAGGCCAAACGTCTTGCCGCTGTCCCATGTAGTCAGCTCGCCTGACGCAATGCCAAGCTGCTCCCAGATCTTCGCTGGTGCGCCGGTCAGGAACGGCTGTAGCAGAATGGACGCAGTCCGCAAGCTTTCAACAAGATGTCTCATCACGGAAGCCAGCTCCGCAGTTTTGCTCTCATCCTTGGCGAGCGCCCAAGGCTGAGTCTCATCAATATACTTGTTCGTCCGGCTAATGAACGCCCCGATGGCGGTCAATGCAACGGAGAACTCCATTTTCTCCATCGCTTCTTCCACTTTCTCATATGTGCTCTGCGCCGCAGCCAGCAACTCGCCGTCGAATGCGGTTACGTTACCTTCATAAGCCGGAAGCACGCCTTCAAAGTACTTCTCAACCATCGCACCTGTCCGGTTCAATAGGTTGCCAAGGTCATTGGCAAGATCGTAGTTAATCCGGTCTACGAAGCTTTCCGGTGTAAAGGTGCCGTCAGAGCCGAATGGTACTTCGCGCAGCAGATAGTAGCGCAGGGCATCCAGACCGTAGCGGTCAATCAGAGTCACTGGATCAACCACGTTACCCTTGGATTTGGACATTTTTCCATCCTTCATCAGCAACCAACCGTGTGCAAATACTTTCTTCGGCAGTGGCTCGCCCAGTGCCATCAAAATAATTGGCCAGTAGATGGTGTGGAAACGAACGATCTCTTTACCCACGATATGCACATCTGCAGGCCAGAATTTATCGTACAAACTACGGTCTGCCGAGCCATAGCCCAGTGCAGTAATGTAGTTGGTGAGGGCGTCAATCCATACATACACCACATGCTTCGCGTCACCCTTTACTTTAACGCCCCAGTCGAAGGTGGTACGGGATACTGCCAAATCTTCCAGACCCGGCTTGATAAAGTTGTTGATCATCTCGTTCTTACGGGATTCCGGCAGAATGAACTCCGGGTTCTCCTCGTAAAATTTCAGCAGACGGTCTGCATATTTGCTCATCCGGAAGAAGTAGCTTTCTTCCTTGACGAGCTCTACCGCATGACCACTATCCGGGCTTTTCGCGCTAATAATGACTCCATTGCCGTCGCGCTCTACATCAACGAGTTGTGTCTCGGTGTAAAAGGTCTCGTCAGGAATGCTGTACCAACCCTCGTAATCACCTTTGTAAATGTCACCCTGCTTCAGCAAACGGTCAAAAATATCCTGCACGATCGTTTTGTGGCGTTCTTCTGTAGTCCGAATGAAATCATCATTGGAAATATCCAGTTTGCGCCACAGGTCCTTAATACCGACAACAATATCGTCAACGAATTGCTGCGGGGTCTTGCCAGCTTCACCGGCCTTTTGTTCGATCTTCTGTCCATGCTCATCTGTACCGGTCAAGTAATGAACCTCGTAGCCACGCAGGCGCTTGTAACGGGCCATAGCATCCCCGGCTACCGTTGAATAGGCATGCCCGATGTGCAGCTTGTCACTCGGATAATAGATTGGTGTTGTCAGATAAAAAGTTTTCTTGTCGCTCATTTGTCGTCACCCTTTCTTCTCCATAAAAAAACAAAAAACTCCCGCCCCCTTATGGGGCGAGAGTAAACTCACGCGTTACCACCCAAAATTCCCTGTCTCCTCACAGAGAACAGGCTTCTCCAGTTCCCTTGCCGGGAACTGCCCATTAACGCTGGAACACGCCGTTATCTTACGTGAACCTACATACGGTTCCCGCTCGAACACAGTTCCTCCCGGACCATATTCAATCTGGCGTCCCCTGCCGGTTCTCAGCTTCCCCCGGTTCTCTGTACAGGTATCCCGATCTACTCATCCGTTCCTCGGAAATCAAGTTATTATCCAAAATATACCCAAAAAGACGCCGTCATGTCAAGTAACCTGAGACGTTCCTCCCTTTGGGGGCTCCTCCTTGAGCGGGGGGACAGGGTCCAAGCCTCCCGGGTGAAAAGGATGACAGCGGGCAATGCGCTTGGCAGCGAGCCATGAACCTTTCAAGGGACCATGAACTTCTATCGCTTCCAGTGCATAGGCTGAACAGGTCGGGTAAAAGCGGCAAGTAGCCGGCTTAATCGGTGAAATAAACTTGCGGTATACCCGGATTGGCGCCTGAATCGCTCTGCGTCCGACTCCCATCTTAATGCCCTGCTTTGCTGAGACTCGCCGGCGTTGATTCCTCTTCTCGGGTCTCTTCACAATCCTTGCAGTAACCGAACACCTCAAATTTATGCTTGACGACCCGGAACTGATCCGGTGTATCAGTCAAATTCATCGGGCAGAAATGAATGGGATAAGTCTTCATGCACTGAAGGCAAATCATATGATGGTGATGATGATCGTGTACGCAGCTGGCCTTGAACTTCACGCCATCTTCAAAGACGACCTGTTCAAGCACACCAAGCTCCTCCATTACCCGGAGATTGCGGTAGACGGTATCAAAGCTGAGACCGCTATACTTGCGGCCCATGTGATCATAGACATCCTTCGCTGACAAATATCCTGTATTCTCGCCGAATAACTTGGCAAGCGTTTTGCGCTGATCGGTGATTCGCAGTCCCTGCCCCGACATGACTTCCAATATTTGATCTGTCGACAGCATACGCTCATCTCCCATAATATTTGTTCATTTCAATTACACTCTCTTTATAATGCCCCAAAATATAGACTCCGTCAATGAAGCTCCTTGCCCGCATGAGATCAAATATCAATCCATGAGTATTATATCCACAAAAAAACCCGAGGCACGTTCAATGTCAGAACGCCCTCGGGATGTGTAAGAAAGTCTATTTATAAGTGCTTGAAACTGAAAATGTCCTTACTTCTTGGCTGGAAGCGGTGTGAAGACAAAGTTTACAGGAAGATTACTTCCCGATGCAACTGTGAACAGCATCTCAACCGAACCCTCATATGCACCGGTGCGGAAGAGCACTGCATTCATGTCGGAATTTGACAGGCTTCCTTTATTCGCCAGATTCACTATCACACCATTCACAAGAACAGATCCAAGGTAGTTGCCTCCACGCGGGTTGAATGTGATGAGTGTGTTTGGTGCTACGCGATCAAGCTTGATTTTGTACAATACCCCAAAGTTCCCGGCATTGGAAGCTTCGGTTCCATACATAGGATCCACACCAACAAGGTTCGGATCGTTCTTATTGTCTCCCAGAACAAGTCTGGACGGTGTTGTTCCGATTACATCAGGTACGTTGATGATACGAGTGGAATCAGGATACGTACCACGGTTATGCACGCCGTCGCGGTCAAGAATAGGCAGAAGCGGCAAAGTGGCCAATGGATCCTTGGTCTGCTCGATCATCATTACGTCATATTGGATGGCATAATCACTTACCAGATCAGCACTAAGGGAAATAATGTCCCCCGGTTTCATTGCGACTTTACTTGTGTCGGTCAGGATCGGCACACTTTGTCCCGGCTGAAGGGTAATCGTGCTGTAGTTCTCGCCAGTCACAATTGAATTATAGTATTTCATGACAGAAATTTTGCCTGTGTACTCCGGTGATGCTGCAGGACCGGCAAATCCGACAAATTGCGTCGTAATCGTTGCTGGTTCTGGGTTTTTATTCGTTGCAATGATATACACTTTCTGTCTTGTGCTCATGTTGTTCTTATGGTGAACCAAGAAACGTGTCGATCCAAGAGCCGTCTCGCGGTACAGTACCCCTTCAGTGTTCACTGTTTCAGGGCTGTTACTGCGGATCAGTGTGTATGGCTCGGAAGAAGTGTTGTATCCCACATTAGGATAGCTCGGGATACTACCACCATCGATGGTCAGAACATCACCCGGCTGGGTGAATAACTTGGCAACTTCGTCCTGCGTATACAACTGCTCATTCGTAATATTAATCGTCTTTTCAAAAGTACTGCTCAATCCCTGTTTGTCCGTAACCTTCAATTGGATGGAGATTGGACCCGGGTTGAAATAGGCAAGTGCACGATTCGACCATTCGGTCGTAATTGTTTCACCTTCGGGATCATAGCTTTGGTCGGTAATGACCACAGGCTCACCCATTTTATATTCATCTTTGTCTGTCGTGAAGCTGGCTACCGGCGGCTGGTTAGGCTGCAGGACATTGATGGTTACAGAGTAAGGATTACTCCATTGTCCACTCTCGTCTCTAACAGAGTAGCTAATAGTATAAGACCCTGGTTGATCATATACATCCTGCTTACCATCCCAGCGTTCATCAACGATGGCGGTGCCATTCGGGGAAGAGCTGGTTGTAGTAAAGACTACCGGCTGGCCAGCATAGATTTCGGTAGGCTGTACCGTGAAGGATGCTTTAGGTTTCGTATCCAGTGTCAGATTAACACTTTTTTGCACATTATCTACGGTATAAGGAATACTGAGCGCTGCAGTAATAGAAGTTAATGGAATCATAAATGTGCCATTGAACAGGTAGGCAGGACCTTTCATCGTTACCTTTTTGCCGTTGACGGTGTAGACATTGCTGTCCGTCTTGAAACGCATAACGTCAGTGCCTTTAGTAACGACTGTTTCCTTTGTTTTGTTGTCAAAATAGAATTTCACCCCTACCCGCTCCACCATAGCACGGATTGAAACGTAGGATACACCATTCTTGACAGCCATTGGCTGGTTAGCCAGATACAGAACTCCATTGGAATACATCTTGTTGCTGTTCATCATCAGAATAAGCTGGTTAGGGCCACTGGTAGGAACAGGCTGTACGCTTTGGTTCGGGGTTACAGTTGGTGTTGGGGTTGCGCTTGGTACTGGCGTTGCTGTTGGCAATGTTGTGGATACAGGTGTTTCTGTCGTTACAGGTACGTCACTTGGTGGTGGCGTGGGTGAAATTTCACCTGCTCCAGGCACTGCATTGTTAAGAGGCTGTTCAGTGGCCTCTGGCTGATGCGGTAACGAGTCTGTTGCTTGCGACGGATTGACGGCGTTCTGCTGCGTAGTATCCGGAACAGCAGCACCGACAGTGCCGATCACGGTTCCACTCACAGAGGACGCAAATGCCGGAACGGCTGCAGCGACCTGAGAAACCGCCAATACAGCAACTAATGCGAGTTTTCTAAAATTCATTGTATGACTCCTTCTGCTCCTATTTGATGGAATATTAGCGCGCGTTCGATATTCAGCAGCTACATTCCCTGCAAACATACTGTCATCCATACGGACGACGGTTAAGTTTGCTGCGTACCTTTTTAACAAAACATAGTATTAGACGCAGTAGGTCTTAAAAAGTTTCAGAAATGTAAAGAAAAGATTAACTACATCTTCCATAAACACGGAAAAACACCTCTCTGAATCAAAAACCATGATCCATTGAGGTGTTCATAGTATGTCATTACTCATTTTTTATAGGGTTTTAATTACTTGGAAAGCATACCAAATGCTTACTCGGCACTCTGCTTCCAAGCCTCTCGATACTCCTTGGGCGTCATCCCCGTCTGCTTCTGGAATACTTTGGTGAAATAACGCCGTTCTTGATAGCCGACACCCGAACCAATCACCGCAATGCTTTTCTCGCTGTGGGCCAGCATGAACTTAGCGGCATCGACCCGTTGCTGCGTTACATATTCGACAAACGTCATCGAGAAGCGGTTCTTGAACAGCAAGCAGAAGTAGCTGCTGCTAATGCCAAGCTTGCCGGCCACCTCTTCAATGCCAATGTCAGAACTCAACTTTTCAGTAATGTACTGAACCGCCATGTTCATGAGCTGATCGGAGGATTTTTTCGAGTTCTCGCTTGCGTTATCCGGCACTTCCTGGAACAAAGGAAGACTATTAAACAATTTATCTTTGTACTTCCTGCTGCGAATATGGGCCCCAATCTCACGTACCTTATTGCCTAGCTCCTCATAATGTATCGGCTTGCAGATATACTCCCTCACCCCGAGCCGGATCGCTTCACGAGCATAATCAAACTCCTGGTATCCCGTGAGCAGCAGCACCTCACACTCATTGCCAAGTTCACGCAGCTTGCCCACGAATGTCAGGCCATCCATAACCGGCATGCGGATATCGCACAGTACAAGATCAGGATGTTCCTCCTCAGCAATACGCAAGGCATCCCTGCCGCTCCGGGCCATGCCCGCCACAGTCATACCCATGTCCTCCCAGGGCAGCACACGGTTCAAATTGTTGAGAATCGGCGCTTCATCGTCAACCAATAATACTTTTAGCATAATGATCTTCCCCCTGCTCGTATTTAGGTATGACGCATTGTATGATCGTTCCCTGTCCGGGGCTGGAGCAGATAAAGACACCGTACAAATCTCCGTATTCAATACGGATACGGTCGGCTACACTGCGGACGCCAAGTCCTCGCCGCTCATGATTCATCCGATTCTCCGGTTTGTCCTCAGCTTCTTGCTCCGCATTCTCGTTCACCATGTACTGAAACAACGATAACTGAGCCGGCGTCATACCAATCCCGTTGTCTGAGATTCTCAGGACCAGATTCCCCCGCTCTTCCCAGCCCTGAATGATCAACTTGCCTGTATAATCAATCCCCTCAAAGCCGTGTTGAATGCTGTTCTCCACAAGCGGCTGGAGCGTAAGCTTCAGAATCCCGCAGCTCATCAGCTCATCAGGAATGTCGATCTCATAGTCGAATAGATCCTCAAACCGGAACTTCTGGATATCCAAATAATTGCGAAGATGCTTTATCTCTTCCTCAACGGTAATCTCGTCCCTGCCCTGAATGCTAATCCGCAAAATACTCGCCAGCCTGTAGACCATTTCACTTACTTTGCGCCCTTCATTCTGCACGGCCAGCACATTGATCGACTCCAGTGTGTTGAACAGAAAATGAGGCTTAATCTGTGCCTGCAAAACACGCATCTCAGCCTGATTCTTGCGGCGCTGCTCGACCTGAACCCGGGTGAACAGACCATTGATCTTATTCATAAGATCGTTAAAACCTTTTGCCAGCAGAGTCAACTCATCGTTTCCTTTTTCCTCAACACGAGTAGTCAGATCTCCATCTTCTACACGGCGCATGAAGCGGACAATGACCGCAATGGCACCCGTAATCCTGTTCATAAAGAATAGGTTAAAGAACACGGCCGCCAAAAAACAGATAAAGACGACGAACACAAACCAGCGTGCAAATACTGTTACTTCACGAGATAGCGTGTCCCAGGAGGTCACGGATACCAGACTCCAAGGGTAATCCTTCAGGTGATACACAGATAGAATGCTTTTCTCTCCAGCAAATTCAGTCTTCACGCTCTGAAATCCAGACTTGAAATCGATCTCTTTCGTTGTGAACGAATCGATATTTTGTCCGTCCAGCTTGTTGTCAGGATCGAACAGGATCATACCATCATCATTAACCAGCATAAAGGATACCTTCTGATTGCTGTCGCCAATCTTCAAGTTACGAAAAATCGATTGGAATTCCCAATTCTTGACCTGTACCACTAATATGCCGATGTTCTGAAAATAGCTTAGCTCCTTCACAAGCCGGATTTGTGTAAAGACAGGTTCAACGCCTGTCAATTCCGGGTATTCGTGAGGAGCCAGCCATTTGGGTACACCATTGAGCGTCATGACTTCCTTGTACAGATCGCTCTGTTTGAATTTATCATACGGCAGCGTGCGGAAATTTTCCTTATTAAATACCGATACAATCTGTGAGCTGCCTTTTCCATTAAAATTGTAAAGAAAAGCATAACTGATCGAAGGATGGTTGTATAACAGACTCCGGAAGCTGCGCTGGCTGGCATTCAAGCTGAGCTGCTCAGCATCCGTCAGATCCTGTTTGGAAGGATCGTCGGCACTTAGCGCCATATGAAACACTGAGGTGGCAATTCCGTTGTCTGTTACATTATCCATGTCTTTGAAGACATTGGAGATACTATAGCTGATCGCCTTCAGGGAATATTCCGACTGCTGGCTATATTTGGTCTCAATCGAATTATAAGTCACGAAGAACATGATCATGCCTAGAATAAATAATGGAATGATGATCAGGCCCACAAATGCCGTAAATAATTTGTAGCGCAAATTCATCGGCTATGCTCCTGACCTTAAGAAATTATCCCTTCACACTGCCCGCAGTAACGCCTTCAATGATTTTCTCCTGCAGAATCGCATAGATAATAACCACTGGCAATACGCTGTAGACAATCCCCGCCGACATCTGTGCATAGTTCATTTGATACTGATCTCGGAATTGGACCATGCCCACTGGGAGTGTGCGCAGTTCATCATTGGAGAGGAAGTAGTTGGCCAGCAAGAATTCATTCCAATTTCCCAGGAAATTCACGATGAATACTGTAACCATTGCAGGAACTGTAAGCGGTACTATAATTCTAGCAAAGATTCCCGGTGCCTTCAAGCCATCCACAACCGCCGCTTCCTCAATTTCTGAAGGCAGAGAGCGCATAAATGCAGCTAAAATAATGATCGTAAATGGTATCGCATTCGCAATATATGGGATGATCAGCGCCCAGTGTGTGTTTAAGATACCAAGTTTACGTACAATGTTGTAAATCGGTAGCATCAATGCATTGTTCGGAATCAACATCCCTACAAGAACGAGAGAGAACAATATCGTATTCCATTTACCCTGGCGCATGCGTGTGATCGCAAACGCGAACATGGAAGCCAGCAAGATAGATACAACTGAAGATAAGACCGAAATGTACAAGCTGTTGAAGAAATAGGTACTTATTTTCGCATTAACCCATGCCTCAACATAGTTATTGAAGACAAATTCTTTCGGGATACCAAAAGGATTAAGGGCAATCGCGTTGTTATCCTTCTTCACGGACGAGAACAGTACGAACAGGAAAGGAAACAGGATGACTAATAGATAACCCAACAGGATCACATGGGGTAGACTCTTTTTCAGGGTGCGCATCAGTATTCCACCCTTTCTGTACGCCGGGCAATAAGCACCTGATACAATACCGTGACCACCAGCGTGAATGCAAAGATCAGGACTGCGATGGCATTGCCGTACCCATATTTGAAGTTGGTAATTGCATATTTAATCATGTACGTCGCCATTACTTCAGTCGAACCAGCCGGTCCGCCCTTCGTCATTACGATAACGATGTCCGCAGCCTTCATCGCACCCGCGATGGACAGCATGATGACTACTGAAATAATAGGAACGATTAAAGGAAGCGTAATTCGGGTCGCCCGCTGAAAACGGGTTGCACCATCGATTGCCGCAGCTTCATCCAGTTCGCCTGGAATGGACAGAATAGCTGCCAGCACCATGACAATATAAAATCCGGTCCACTGCCACGCATTGGTGATCAGGATGGACAGCATCGCGAACCGCTCATCCGACAACCAGTATACCGGGTTAATTCCGACCAAACTCAGCAGTTTGTTAAAGAGTCCGATGTTAGGCTCGTAGATAAAGCCCCACAGGATTCCGATAACAGCCGTCGACATAATCGATGGCATAAAAACCGCTGTCTTATAGAGACCCTTCAGCTTCTTCACATTTGCGATTAGAAGAGAGAAGATCACGATCAAGGGAACTTGGATAAACACAGAGAACAGGATGAACCATCCATTGTTTTTCACCGAAATCCAGAACCTTGGATCTCCGAAAGCTTTCGAATAATTACTAAAACCAGTGAATTTAACTGTCGATGATACACCATTCCAACTGGTGAAGCTGTAGTAGATGGAACTGAAAATGGGATAAATGAAGAACATCAGGAACAGAATTAACGCAGGAATAACAAACAACGTAAAGACCACAGGGCTTCTCAATGCTTTATTCATGGCTACCTCCAATTGCTTAGACATCAGGGAACGATTTAAGGAAGTATTTTAAAAAATGTACCCTGGAACAAGCGCCAGGGTACATTCAGTTCCTGCTTCTTATTCCACTGCTGCGTTGGCTTCTTCCTGAACCTTTTGCAGTGCTTCGCCCATCTTCTCAGGTGTGGTCTGTCCGCCGATCAGCTTTTGAATTTGAATGTTGCTGATCTCAGTGGTTACATCCGCTTGCACAAGAGAGTCAAAAGCTGGGAATGAGGATTGGGAGTTGTTCAGTACAGCCACGATCTCGCTCATCAGATCATCTGTAATATTTTGATTCAATACGTTCTGGTCAATCTTCATTGCAGGCAGCACACCATCTTCTACAAGTCCGCGAAGCTGCATTTCTTCATTAAACAGGTTCTTGATGAAAGATTTCACTGCAGCCAATTGACGAGGGTCATTAGCTACCGCAGCAGAGAAGCCGTAACCATTGTTCACATCGCGCATCAGGGATGTTTGGTCACCCACGCCGCCTTCAACTGGTGGAATATTGAAGAATCCAACCTTGCCGATCAGACCTTCACCAGATTGACCTGGTTTAAATACGGAAGATTTCCATGTTCCGTCATACAACAGGATGGCTTCACCGCTCGTGAATTGTGTTGTATATTCAGCGTACTCGAAGCCTAGCTCGCCTTTTTTGAAGTAACCTTTGTCTTCCCAATCTTTGTACTTGGCAAAGCCGGCAACGACTTGCGGATCTGTCCATTTAGCTTCGCCAGTAGCGAACTTAGCAGTGACTTCCGGTCCAGCATAGCGCGACCACAGGTGGTTAGCCAACATCAACGGTACCCAGCCTGCTTTGGAAGCAGCAGCCAATGGCACTTTGCCGTCAGCCTTGATATCTGCCAGTTGTTGTTCCAGCTCGGCAAAAGTCGTAGGAGCCTTCCAACCTTTGCTGTTGTAGTACTCTTTGTTATAGAAGAATCCTTCCCCGGAACCGCCGATTGGCAATCCGTAGATCTTACCTTCATAAGTAAACGGATCAAGGTTGGAGAACTTATCTTTGATACCCAGTTCTTCCAGAATAGGTGTCAGATCAAGAAGCTTGTTTTCTTTCGCATAAATCTTGGAGTCAGGGCTACCGAACAGATCGAATACCTGCGGTGGATTGCCTGCTGCCATTTCACCACGAAGTTTTTCTTTACGGTTAACGTCTGATTCAACGCCGTCCAGCTTAAAGGTTAAACCAGGAACTTCCCCTTCTACTTTCTTAACTACATCCTCCAAAATAGCCAAGCGTTTTTGTTTATCTGCCCCTACTTGTGTATGACGAATCGTCATTTCGAACGGTTCCGCGCTTACCGGTTCTTCCGTAGCTGGAGCGTTCGTAGCCTCCACCGTGTTGGTTCCAGTTTTGTTGCCTTCACCATTCGTAGTGCTAGTGTTGTTATTATTCCCTCCACAACCTGCCAGTAGCGCAGAGCTTACGAAAATCAGGGACAATAGCAAAGTCATACTTTTTTTCATTTTTGTGACCCTCCCTATTTAATGATTTCGTTTACAGTTTCTATTATAAAAAAAGGTGATTATTAGCGTAAGGTTAAGATTCATCTACAATAGGGATAAAATTGTCTAATGTAAGCGAAATCATTGTTATTTTTTAACTTTTAACGTTAGAATATATTACATTATTAATTGTAAAAGCTAATTACAAAGTCAAAATATCGTCTGAAAATAAGGGAAAACACTGCTTATTAAGATGTTAAATCAAATATATGTTATGTATTTTAACACAAACTAGGAAGAACGACTCTTTTACGTAGAATTTGTAAGCGGATTATTCTTATATCATAACAGAAGCCGCCCCTTTAGCAGCAGCTATTCTGGGACGGCTTCTTATGTTCTTATGAGTAGATATTATACCAGTTCGACCTGTTTGCGACCTTCTTCAACCAGTCGGTAAGCCCGCTCTATTTCCTCTTCAGTTGGGCTGGGAACACCCTCAAGCTCATAGGCCTTGCCTAACATCTCCCATTTGTATACGCCCATCTGGTGATACGGCAGGATCTCGAACTTCTCTACCCCATTCAGACTGCCAATAAAGCGACCAAGATTTAGCAAGTCTTCTTCCCGGTCATGAATGCCAGGAACATAGACGTGCCGGATCCACATTTTGCGATTGTGATCTGACAGCCAGCGTGCAAGCTTCAGTGTCCGTTCATTGGATTTGCCTGTCAGCTTGATGTGGGCTTCGTCATCGATATGCTTGAGATCCAGCATCACGAGATCTGTCACATCCAGCAGATCATTAATCTTGTCACCTTCATTGTAGCCGTTGGAATCCAGTGTAGTGTGCAGATTCCAGCGTTTCTTCACTTCCGTGAACAGTTGCTTGACGAAATGCGCCTGCAGCGTCGGCTCTCCGCCGGATACGGTCAAGCCACCTCCGGACGTACGGTAATAGTTCAAGTAAGGCTCGATCTCCGCCAGAACCTCTTCCAGGCTCATTTCCTTACCCTCATCCAATGCCCATGTATCTGGATTATGACAATATTGGCATTTCAGCAGACAGCCTTGCATGAACAAAACAAAGCGAATACCAGGCCCGTCAACGGTTCCAAAGGTTTCTAAGGAGTGTATGCGACCTTTAATCATTAGGAGTCATCCTTTCTCCACGACTGACCACAGCCTCTCCTTCCGAAGAAGGTCCCTGTCCTTAAAGACTGTTGTCCCCTTAAATCGCGGTCCCGAAATTTAAAATTTTAACCAATTTAAAACAAGATTTTACCGCCCTTGTGACAAGGGCGGCATCTCCTTGCGAGTATCTTAATGATATAGCCAAAGCATTTCAGTTATCGAACGACTTACATCGAACCATGGAACGTACGGTTGATTACATCCAATTGTTGTTCGCGAGTCAGCTTGATGAAGTTAACGGCATAGCCGGATACGCGAATGGTCAATTGTGGGTAGTTCTCTGGATGTTCCATAGCATCCATCAACTGCTCGCGGGCGAACACGTTGACGTTCAAGTGGTGACCCTTGCTGCCGAAGTATCCATCCAGCATGGATACCAGGTTAGATTTACGGCCTTCTTCTTCCTTACCCAATGCCTTAGGCACGATGGAGAAGGTGTTGGAGATTCCGTCAAGGCTATCTTCGTAAGGCAGTTTGGCAACAGAGCTCAGGGATGCCAGGGCGCCCTTCTTATCACGGCCGTGCATTGGGTTAGCACCTGGTGCGAATGGCTCGCCTTTTTTACGTCCGTCAGGTGTAGTACCTGTCTTCTTACCATACACCACGTTGGAAGTGATGGTCAGTACGGATTGTGTTGGCAGAGCATCACGGTAAGCATTGTGTTTGCGAATCATAGTCATGAAGGATTCAACCAGTTCTACAGCAATGCTGTCTACGGAATCATCATTGTTACCGTAGCAAGGGAATTCACCTTCGATTTCAAAATCAACGGCAATGCCTTGTTCGTTACGTACTGGTCTAACCTTCGCATGTTTGATAGCGCTCAGGGAGTCAGCTGCAACAGACAAACCGGCGATACCACAAGCCATAGTCCGCAGAATATCGCGGTCATGCAAAGCCATTTCAATACGTTCGTAGGAATATTTATCGTGCATGTAGTGAATGACATTCAGCGTGTTCATATACAGCTTAGCCAACCACTCCATCATTGGTTTGAAACGTTTCATTACTTCTTCATAATCGAGAACTTCGGAAGTGATGCGCGGAAGCTCAGGTCCAACTTGCACGCCGGATTTTTCGTCCACACCACCATTGATAGCATACAACAATGCTTTTGCTAAGTTGGCACGTGCGCCAAAGAATTGCATTTGTTTACCGATACGCATTGCAGATACGCAACATGCGATACCGTAGTCATCGCCATAGATTGGACGCATCAAATCGTCATTCTCATATTGAATGGAGCTGGTCTCGATGGATACCTTGGCACAATACTTTTTGAAGCCTTCAGGCAATTGCTCGGACCACAGTACAGTCAAGTTTGGTTCCGGTGCAGGTCCCAAGTTGTACAGGGTGTGCAAGAAACGGAAGCTGTTCTTGGTAACACGAGTTGTGCCGTCTACGGACATACCACCAATGGATTCTGTAACCCAAGTTGGGTCACCACTGAACAGTTCATTATAATCAGGTGTGCGCAGGAATTTAACAATACGCAATTTCATTACGAAATGGTCTGTTAACTCTTGTGCTTGTTCTTCGGTCAAAATGCCTTCTGCGATATCACGCTCAACATAGATATCAAGGAATGAGGATACGCGTCCAAGGGACATTGCCGCACCGTTCTGTTCTTTGATTGCTGCCAGGTAACCGAAGTATACCCATTGGAAGGCTTCTTTGGCAGTGTTAGCTGGCTTGGAGATATCAAAGCCGTGCATAGCCGCCATTTTCTTCAGTTCGCCCAGTGCGCGGATCTGTTCGGAAATTTCTTCACGAAGACGAATTACGGATTCGCTCATGGCATCTACTTCAAGATTTTTGAGGTCTTGTTTCTTTTCATTGACAAGGAAATCAATTCCGTAAAGCGCTACGCGGCGGTAGTCACCAATGATCCGGCCACGGCCGTAAGCATCAGGAAGACCGGTAATGATACCCGCTCTACGCGCTGCTCTCATATCATCTGTATATGCATCAAATACGCCTTGGTTATGCGTTTTGCGAATGTTCGTGAACATGTCGACAATGCCTTGCGGAAGTTCAAATCCGTATGCGTTACAGGCATCGATCATCATTTTAATACCGCCGAACGGTTGAATGGAACGTTTGAAAGGCGCGTCAGTCTGAACGCCGACAATTTGCTCCTTGTCTTTGTCAATGTAACCAGGATTGTGCGAAACGATTGTAGATACAGTGTTCACATCTACATCAAGCACACCGCCATTGGCAATTTCCCGTTTGGTCATTTCAGAGACAATTTTCCACAGTTCCTTGGTATTCTCAGTAGCTCCGGCGAGGAAATCTTCCTTGCCCAGGTAAGGGGTAATGTTCTTCTCAATAAAGTCATTCACGTTAACTTTTCTGGACCATTTACCTTTTGTAAAACCGTGCCAACCCGACTTCACTTCTTGTACATCTTTTTCAATCACCGACATGCTAAATCCCTCCATCTATATTTATAGTATTGTAGAGATCGCGGGCTTGAAGGTTAATCCCGTGTCTCGCGACCCCTTAATATGGTTGTTATAAAATTCACAATAGTGATTTTATAACCGGGATCGTTGTTTGTTTATATGAATATTTTAGTTTATTTTCTGAAAAAGGACTGTGACAAATATCACCTTTTCGGTGATATTTGTCACTAGCATCCAGTTTCTCAAAGAACGAAATCCTTAGCTCAAAACCGTGGTATTAGTTATCAAATTTGCCGTAGAAAGCATTGCGGTATACGTCTGCAAGCTCGCTGACAAGTGGCATTTTCGGATTAGCAGTTGTACATTGGTCTTCAAATGCACGGTCAGCCAGATAATCTACACGCGATTCGAAATCCTTAGGATCAAAGCCCAGCTGTTGGAACGACTCCTCAATACCCAGCTTCTTGTTCATGTCGCGGATCGCATTGATCAAGCTGGTAACCCCTTCTTCGGTGGTACGAGCTGGCAGTCCCAGAATACGGGCGATCTCGGCATAACGCTCGTCAGCAACGAAGTGCGAATATTTAGGGAACGAAGCAAACTTCGTTGGTTTCTTGGCATTGTAGCGGATAACGTGTGGCATAAGAATCGCATTAGTGCGACCATGAGCCGTGTGATATTGACCGCCCCATTTGTGCGCCAAACTGTGGTTGATGCCCAGGAATGCGTTGGCGAAAGCCATACCAGCAAGCGTGGAAGCATTATGCATTTTCTCACGAGCCAGCGGATCAGCTTCCAGTGCCGATTTCTCCAGGTATTGGAATACGAGCTGGATCGCTTTGATGGCAAGACCATCGGAGTAATCACTAGCCATAACCGATACATAGGCTTCAATCGCATGTGTCAACACGTCCATACCTGTGTCAGCAACAGCAGTTTTTGGCAAGCTATATACGAACTCTGGATCAATGATAGCTACATCAGGTGTGAGTTCATAGTCAGCCAAAGGATATTTGGTGTGTTTTTCAGTTGTTTTGTCAGTGATAACCGCGAAAGAAGTAACTTCCGAACCAGTACCCGAAGTCGTTGGGATGGCAACGAATTTAGCTTTGTTACCCAGTTTAGGGAACTTGTAGACCCGTTTGCGGATATCCATGAATTTTTGTTTCAGACCGTTAAAGTCAGCGTCTGGGTGTTCGTAGAACAACCACATACCTTTAGCTGCGTCCATAGGGGAACCGCCGCCGAGAGCAATGATGCAGTCCGGTTGGAATCTGTTCATCATAGCCGTACCTTTTTCCACTGTAGTGGTCGAAGGATCTGGTTCTACTTCCGAGAACACTTCGATAGCTACTGGTGTTTGACGTTGACGCAGATAGTGCTCAACTCTTTCCACGTAACCCAGTTTCACCATCATAGGGTCTGTGATAATCGCAACGCGTGTAATATCAGGCATTTTGGCAAGGTATTGTGTTGCACCTTTTTCGAAATAGATCTTGTCGGGTACTTTAAACCATTGCATATTCACGGTACGACGATTCACCCTTTTCACGTTGATCAGATTGATGGCAGTCACGTTTTGCGATACCGAGTTGCGTCCGTAAGATCCACAGCCCAGTGTCAGCGAAGGGATATTAGTGTTGTAAATATCGCCGATGGCACCGTGTGTCGATGGCGAGTTCACCAGAATACGTCCGGTTTGCAGACGGTTCGAGAACTTCATGATCACTTCTTCATTGTTCGAGTGGATAGCCGAGCTGTGGCCCATGCCTCCGAACTCAACGATCTCGGCAGCACGTTCGATACCTTGATCAGCATTCTTAACTTTATAGCAAGCCAGTACCGGACTCAGCTTCTCTGCAGACAATGGGAATTTTGTTCCTACGCCTTCAAGTTCAGCTACCAGGATTTTGGTGCCTGCTGGCACTTGAATACCGCACATTTCCGCGATCTTCGTTGCAGATTGACCAACAATTGCCGGGTTCACTGCACATTTTTCAACGTTCATTGCACCGGAAGTCAGCTTAGCAGCTTCTTCTTTGTTAACGAAGTAACATCCGTTCGCAATCATTTTCTTCTTCACTTGGTCAAAAATAGCTTCTTCAATAATAACCGCTTGTTCGGATGCACAGATCATACCGTTATCGAATGTTTTCGAAAGGATTATGTCAGTTACCGCTTGGTCGATGTTAGCACTCTTCTCGATAAAGGCAGGTACGTTACCAGGACCTACGCCCAGAGCCGGTTTACCACAGCTATAAGCCGCTTTAACCATGGCCGATCCGCCTGTTGCCAGAATCAGTGCAACGTCAGGGTTATTCATCAATGCGTTTGTTTTGTCCATCGTTGGCATTTCGATCCATTGGATACAGTTCTCAGGTGCGCCAGCTTTTACTGCTGCGTCATGTAGAATTTTGGCGGATGCTGCACTACACTCTTGCGCAGATGGATGAAAACCAAATATAATAGGGTTACGTGTCTTAGCGGCGATCAGAGCTTTAAACATCGTGGTGGATGTTGGATTGGTTACCGGTGTGATACCCATAACGATCCCGACCGGTTCGGCGATCTTTTGGAAACTTTCGTAGGAGTTGTCTTCGATGACCCCTACGGTCTTATCATATTTAATTCCGTGCCAGATATATTCTGTTGCGAAAATGTTCTTCGTGATTTTGTCTTCGTAGACGCCTCGACCTGTTTCTTCAACGGCCAGTTTCGCCAGATACATGTGCTTGTCGAGTCCTGCCAACGCCATTGCATGAACGATTGTGTTGACCTGCTCTTGATCCAGCTTCATGTACGCTTCTTGAGCCTTCTTGGCTTTATCTACCAGAGTCTGAATATATTCCTCAGCTGTTGGTTGCTTCACTTGGGCGGGCACTTCATTTTTAACTGCCATGTCCCTCGTCCTCCTGTCAATTTTTGAGTTGTTTTTCTCTACATGTTCATATTATCACATACTTTTCGTCTTGTATAGTGAAATCTTTCACAAAGTATAAAGTTTTTTTGACGTGTTTCAAAGCGCTTTCATTCAATCATATTTAGGATTTATAACCATATTTTATTTAAAAAATGGTTTAATTCACCTGATTTCACCCTTTCCATCCAACTTCCCCCTTATTTATGTGGAACTAAAAAGACATCCTGCTCTCCATTCAACACTCTACGAATCACAAAAGGTTCACAACTCACTTTCCTCTCTATCTCCTCCGGAACCACTCTTTTCAAATTCATTCATTGCCAGCAAAAAAGGGATGTTCCTCACCATCTACATGGCTTTTGGAACATCCCTTTGTTCGTGCTATTCAGTTACAGTGATTACACTGACATCTGATTATTGTACTTTGATTCCATCGAAGAATTTCTCTTGGACTGTTTTAGCAGCAGCATCAAGCTGAGCTTTGGAATCTGTTCCTTTTTTGGAGAACAGCTCTTGAATGACATTGGACATAGTTGCATAGTAGTCCTGAGTATTGTACTGAGCTTCTGGCTTACCATCCAGCAGGTTCATGATTTCTGGATTGTATTGATAAACGTTAGTGTACTTGTCATAGACAGCTTTAGTCTTCTTACCGAATTCGGAATCAGCGGAGAAGTAGTCAAGGAGCGGCGGAATGAAGAATTTACCGTCAGCCTGACGTTGCTTGATTACCGCATCAAGTGCATCCAGACCCTTGTCAGAGAAGTAATCGAATGTGATGTAACGGAACGCCATTTCTTGCTCGTCTTTCGTTGCATTCGGGTTGATTACAAGATAATCGCCACCCAGTACGCCTGTGTGCTTGCCGCCTTTTTCAGCAGCAGGCATTGGGTACGTCAATACTTCTTCAGGTTTCAGACCACCTTGGTTCAGAGCTTGCTCGATAACGCCGTCAGAACCAGCCATAACCATTGCAGTACGGCTTTGTTGGAATGCGCCTACAGCATCGCCCCAGCCAAGTGCCCAGTCTTGAGGAATAGCATTAGCTTCCCATCTAAGCTTCTTATAGAAGTCCAGTGCTTTCACACCAGCGTCGGAGTTGAATGTAGCCACAACCTTGCCGCCGTCAATATTTTGGATTTCTCCACCTGCTTCGAACAGGAAGTTGGTCCAGTTCCAGCCTGCTTCATTACCTTTACCCATTGGAGCAATACCGGAGATACCTTTTTTAGTATCCGCTACGCCCTTGGCAGTGTTCAGCATATCGTCCCAAGTCCAGTCAAGTGGAGGAACAGCCACGCCTTTGTCATCAAGCAGCTTTCTGTTGATCATTGTAGTGGTAACATAACCTTTTTGTGTTACGCCATACACTTTGCCATCAATGATGAACTGATTCTGCAGGACAGGGTTAATTTCATCTTTGTGTTCATATTTGTTCCAAAGATCTGAGATATCGGCTACCCAGCCCTTTTCAACCAGGAACTTGGCTTCTGTAGCGAAGGTATTGAAGAACGTTGGTGCCTCGTTGGCAGCCATCTTGATGCCGATTTCATTTACGTTGTACTGCCAGTCATCCTTAAGAATTTCAACGTTTGGATATTCAGCTTGGAAACGCTTGATTTTGTCATCTTCCTGAGCTCTGATCTCGGTAAGGTCAGGTGTCGGATAGTGAATCTTGATTGTAATTTTTCTTTGGGTAATGTCATCCTTAGCAGCTGCATCGGTACCGCTCGAATTCTCTTTTGCGGCATTCGTTGGGGCTGTGGTTGGATCCCCGCCCTTGTCGCTGGCTGAATTTCCGTTGTTGTTGCCGCCACAAGCGGAAAGCAACGAACCGGCCATCAGGAGGCTTAGTAGCATAGCGGAATACTTGCGCATTGAAACTCCCCTTTTCAATTTCATAATTATCTTACACATTGATCATAAAAGAGAAATCGTTTACAAACGAGGTGCATTTATATTCCTTTTATGTGCAAGTTTACGATCGATAGTAAAATCAGACATTAAATCAGACATTTAAATCAGCCTTTGACAGCGGATAACGCCACACCGCGCATAATGAACTTCTGGAAGATCAAGAATACGACAATTGGCGGCAAGCTGACCAGGAAGAGAATCGCAAACTTGATATTGGTATTGAGTGCCTTAACGTTAATAACATACTTATACATCGCCGTTGCCAAGGTGTACTTGTCATCACTATGCATAACGAGTGACGGCCAGTACCAGTCATTCCACGCCGTGGAGAAGATAAAGATAGCCAGTGTTGCAAAAATCGGAACCGACAGCGGAACTGCGATGGAGAAGAAACTTCTTGGCTCCGAAGCACCGTCGATCCGGGCGGCTTCGAAAATTTCTGGGTGAATTCCGTCAAAGAAGTTCTTAAGCAACAGGAAATAAAATGTATTCGCACCTGCTGGCAGCCAGAACGCTGCGTATTGGTTCAGCAAGCCAAATTCCTTCAGGTTGACAAAGTTTGGAACCATGTAGCTGCTCGCCGGAATGAACAGGGTCATCAGGAAGAAGAAATAGATCGCTTTCTTATAAGGGACATTCATCCGGGAGATACTGAACGATGCCATTCCCAATACTACCAGAGTCATTATCATATTACCTACAAAGATATAGATCGTGTTTCTCAGGTAAGAAAACAGATCAATATATTTGAAAGCTTGCTTCAAGTTTTCAAAATGCCATTCCTGCGGGAAAAAGTGCGGCGGGAACGTATTCACTTCCGTATTGGACTTGAGTCCGTTGAACATCATCATGAGTATAGGATACAGCATACTGAACACCATGGCACATATAACCAAGACCATTATTCCATATCCGATTTTATTACTGGTCTGCTTAAGATCGTGTTCCGATAATATCCCTCTGTCTCCACTTTTCATCTTAGTTGTCCTCCTTGTTGAGCTTGAACTGTAAGACGCCCAAACCGCCCAGGACAATGAACATAAGCATGCCTAGTGCAGTAGCCGTTCCATAATCAAGTCTTGTAAATGCATATTTCACCATCAGCAGCGCATAGGTCAACGTAGCGTTGTTAGGTCCACCATCAAGCAATGCCATCTGTGATTGGTACCCTTGCGAAGTGCCGATAACCTGCAAAATAAGCATCAGGATGATCAGATTACGTATTGAAGGCAGTGTGATGTGGCGGATACGTGCCCATACACCGGCACCGTCGATTTCTGCCGCTTCATACCAGTCACGCGGAATACTGAGCACCGCTGCCAGATAGATTAGCATCCCTGAACCGAATTGCTGCCAGGTCTCCATAAAGACGAGTGAAATCATAGACCACTTCGTGTCTGTTAAAAACGAAATCGAGTCAACCCCCAAACTACCCAGTAACGCATTGATTGGTCCCACCGGATCATATAGCCATCTCCATAGTCCGTACAATACAACACCCGGTACAACGAAAGGCAAGTAAGCTGCTACCCGCACAAAGCCGCCAAATCTGCGGAGCTCCGAGATCGCGATCGCGAAGGCAATTGGAACCCAGAATCCGAGAACAAAACATAATGCCATATAATAGAGAGTGTTCTTTACAGCCGTTAATACGTCGGGATCAGTGAGCGCTCTTGCATAGTTGTCAAAGCCAACAAACGTATTGCCTGCGACGAAATCGACATGATAAAAGCTGTACACTAAGCCCTTCAAGATAGGAACCCACATGAATAGAATGAAAATTACAAATGCGGGTAATAGGAACATGTAGCCCCAGAAGTTTTTCTTCCAGCGGCCATTCCGTTGTGGCGTCGATGATTTACGCTCCATCTGTGCCCCCGGGTTTTCGTTTACTACTGCAGTTTGGTTCATCAAGCTCCCTCATTCCTTTGGTTCGTTCGGCATTTTTCGCAAAATGCTTCCTACCTTAAATTGTAGAAAATCAGGCTTGTACTGAACATGTGTATATCTATCGAAGTCATGAGTGTTCTTACTTCTTCAATTCACTGGGGCTAATTCCATAGTATTTTTTAAATATTTTGCTAAAATGTTCCGGTGATTCATAGCCCACTCGCTCTGCAATTTCATATCTTCGCAGATCCGTGTTCAGAATCATCTCCCGGCTCTCCTCCATCCGCAGCTTGATTACATATTCCCACAGATTGAAGCCCGTATTCTTCTTGAACAGGTAGCTCAAATAGTTGGGACTCACATGATTTTTCTTCGCCACCTCGTGAATAGTCAGACCTTTTAGCGCATAGTTCTCGTCGATATATTCCTTCGCTTTCTGGACAATAAGGTTGCTTCGTGTATGTAACTCTTCAGCAGAAGGGTCTACCGCATAATTATTCCAGTTAAAATCACCATAGTAGAACACATAGTGATCGCTATGTTCCTTGTTCCAGAGAATGGCCTTTGAAGCCTGGCGGTTCAACACGTTCATAAAAGGCAGTCCCTTCAAAATCTGGCTGATCCCGATAACAGCGTGCAGGTGCAGATATTTATGAATATTAAAATGCAAGCTGCGCCCCAGAACATCCAGTCGATTAATCTGGCCGGATGAAGATTCTTCATAGCTTTTCTCATCCCACTGGATAATGATCGTTATTTCTCCGTCTGGAGAGTAAAAAGCAATCGAGTTCCACTCCTGGTCCATCAATTCCTTAGCAATATTCAGGGCAGCATAACTTAAGAGGCGCTTATCATTGGCGCAATATTTCTTCTCTGACCCCGGATCAGACAACGGAAGCTTGATCTTGATAACCGAGAAGAAAGGTCCCTGAAGGTTAAGGGCATCTATTTTTTGCAGACCACGCGGGTCAGCCAGCACCGAATCCGGGTTCGCCAGCAATTCAGTCAGCAGTTGACTGTACTCCGGTTGCGTCTCTTCCAAGCGAAAGCTCTCGCTTATACCGGACATGAACGTATCCAGCTCCGGTGAAGGTTTATCCAGCTTCAGCAGCACATTGCGTACAGAATCCAGAAACTGCTCGCTGTTCAACGGCTTGATCAAATAATCCTTGGCCCCTAACCGCACAGCCATTTGTGCATACTGAAAGGTCTCATGAGCTGAGATGACAATGGTCTGTACCCAAGGTTTGGCCAGCTTCGCATGCTGCATCAGCTCAATACCGCTCATGGCACCCATCTGGATATCCGTGACCAGCAGGTCAATATCTTCCATGCGAATGCAATCCAGCGCCTCAAAACCGCTATTTGCCGTATAAATATGATCGATCTCCAGACCGGAGGAAGACAGCAGGTTGCTCAGTCCTTTAACAATCAACGGCTCATCATCCACTACCAATATATTAAACATATCCATAATCTCCTTTTATTCGTGATTTTCTGATTTCGGCAGCTTGACTATTACCTTGGTTCCGCCACCTGCACGGGCCGCATAGCTAATGCCATATTCAGGGCCAAAATGCAGATGTATACGCTGGTTGACATTGCGGATGCCGTATCCGCTCGTAGGATTTGGATTTTCTTCATCGAGAATCCACATAATTGCCTCAAAATCAACCTCTTTGTAACCGTTATCTTCAATGGAGATTAGTATGTAATCCTCCTCCATCCAGGCTGAAATAATAATCTCGCCGTCTTCCCCCATGTTCTTGACGCCATGAATGATTGCGTTCTCGATCAGCGGCTGCAAAGTGATCTTGGGAATCAAGTTGCTCTTGATATCCGGCTCAATATTCATCTCAATCCGAAAAACATAATCATGCCGGTGCTGCTGGAGCTTGATATAAGCAGAAGCGTGTTCCAATTCTTCCTCCAGTGTGATCAGTTCTCTGCCGCGACTGAGGCTGATCTTCATCAGTTTGGACAGCTGCTTGATCATCTCGGCAGACTCCGCATTGCCCTCTAGAGATATTTTCCAATATATGCTCTCAAGTGTATTATATAGCAGATGGGGATTGATTTGTTGGTAAAGCAATTGCAGTTGCGATTCTTTCTGCTTCAGTTCCATCTTGTACTTGTAAGTAATCAGGCCATTAAGCCTACGGGCCATGTCATAGGTGGAAGTGATCAGCACACTGACCTCGTCATTGCTGCCCCATCTCGGCGTCTCTGGAACACGGTTGCCAGGCTCGTATTTACGCACGAAAAAGGCTAGCTTTTGCAAAGGCGTCATCAGAGAACGCCAGAAATATGTAATTATGATCAATCCGAATACCGCATAGGCGATAGTGATATATTGTATGACCCGCTTCATTTCATTTTGCTGCTGCAACAGAGCCTTTACAGGAACCTTGTAGATAAGCTTCTGACCCAAAGCATGGTTATTATTGACCACATAAATAAAATCACTCGTAATCACATCCACGATGCCTTCCGGATCTCCTGCCTCTGCCCCTTCAGGCAGCTCAATGTGGTCCCCTAAATTGTTAATCGTAGAAGCAAGCACAAGGTTATTCATATCTGTGAGATATATCTCACCGTCAGGCAGGGATATCGATTTGAGTGATTCAGTGATCTTGGACTCCATCTTGGTAACAACCAATACCCCGATTGTTCCTTCTCCTCGATAAATGTTGTTGACTGCTCTGACGTAGGTTAGTGTCTTGTTATTCTCGGCTTGGACACTGAGCCTGTCCATAAACTGTAGATAGCCACGGCCTTTTTGCTGCACTGTCGATTGGAACCAACTAGGCTCCTCATCCTTGGAGAAAAAATAAACTCCCGCCTTCTTGACTTGCGGAAAGTTCGGGGCAAAGAAATATTTATCCTCTGGGTCGTATACATAGAGTGAGTAATAAACTACATCATCCTTGCTGGTACCCTGGGAGTAGCTGAGCAACAGCTTTTCTATTGCCTCATAACGCTTGAACGAATCCATCACAATTTCATTAGTTTTTGTACTCAGCTGTTGGATCAGCGGGTTCTGAATGATGGTGGTGGTGATTTTGTTAACGGTCTCAATATCTCGGTTAATAATGGTAAAGTTCTGTTTGTTCAGCTCCACATATGCATTCGTAACATGCCGCTTGAGAATGCCCTCGGCCTTCAAATTGCCGTAACTGTTCAGAATCAGAATGGGAGAGATCATAATCAGGAATAGCAGGATCAACTGCTGCTTAACGTTCAGTTTCACAAGTGGCTTAACAAGCTTTCTCCACATAAGGCACACCTCCAGCTTCAATACTATAACAAACGCTATGTGCGTCATATATGTCTATTCTAAAGTCTTTTATGGGTATTTGTATCTATTTTTCTGCTGTAAGCTAAATAAATGTTATGTTATGCCCGAGTCAAAGGAAGTAAAATGCTAAATTTACAATTATACCTTAACAGGCAACACAAAGAAGACTGGAACAGCTCGTTAGAACGGTCCCAGTCTTCTTTGATACTTATTATTAGTGCTCTATAATCTGGTATATCCGTTTAAATGAAGCCATGAAGCGCAAGTCTCCGTCCAGCCACTCGTGTGGTGCTCCTCCGTAGCCAGGCCTAGGCCGTGTCTTCCGTGTGCATAGACATGCAGATCAAACGGAATATGATGACGCCTCAGAGCTGTGGCGAAAAGCAGGCTGTTCTCAACCGATACTCCTTCGTCATCTGATGTGTGCCACAGAAAGGTCGGCGGTGTGTCCGCTCCCACTTGCAGCTCGCTGCTTAATAGATTCACCAGTTCACTTTGCGGAGAAGAACCCAGCAAATTTTCCTTGGACCCCTTATGCACCACCTGGTCATCCATAGAAATTACCGGATAGCACAGAACCATGAGATCCGGACGGCTGGACACCCGTTCCACCGGGTCACTGTCCGCCGCATTGCCCTTGTCAAACAACACCCCAGCCGTGGAGGCCAGATGACCACCTGCGGAGAATCCAAGCATCCCGATTCGGGCGGGATCAATCCTGAATTTCTCAGCATTCATGCGCACTGTACGCATAGCCCGCTTGGCATCCAGATGTGCGCTGGGATATTGGTAGGGCGCTACGCGGTAGCGCAGCACAAAGGCTGAAATGCCCAGGCTGTTGAGCCAGATGGCAATCGGTTCTCCTTCATGATCTGCACGCATTCCGTAAGCACCACCGGGGCAGATCACAATCGCGGCATTGTCGTCCCCTTCAACAAGATAAGGTGTAATTGCTGGACAGTCTTCGTCACTTGTACCCGCAGCTCCGGGAGCACCCTCAGGCCATAAAAGAATGGTCTCCATTTCTCATCCCTCAATCTTCCTTGATAGACTTAGCATTCATGAGAGAATTCCCTCATAATGACATCAGTCTATCAAGTTAGAGGAGTTCATGCAATCCGGCAACAACAAGATCAGCTTCCTTGAGAATTTCTGGCTTGCCGATGCCGACTACCTTCATTCCTGCTGCTTTACCTGCTTCTACACCAGCTTCTGCGTCTTCGAACACAACGCATTCCTCCGGCTGCAATTTAAGCTCTACTGCTCCGGTGAGGAAAACTTCAGGGTCAGGTTTAGCATTGGACACTTTATTACCATCAACTACAGCATCGAATAGTTCGGTAATGTTCAGCTTATTAAGAATGAACATGGCGTTCTTACTCGCTGAACCAAGCGCGATACCAACACCGCGTTCTCTGAGACCAAGGAGATATTCTTTGACTCCAGGCAACAACTCGGATTGATCCAGCTTGTTGATGAACTCTACGTACAGCTTGTTTTTCTTATCGGCCATGGCGATTTTTTCTTCCTCCGGGAAGTCAAGACCGCCTACCTCCAGCAGGATATCGAGCGATCTCATCCGGCTTACGCCTTTGAGTCGTTCGTTATCCTCCTCTGTGAATTCGAAGCCAAGCTCACGGGCAAGTTCTGCCCAGGCCAGGAAATGGTATTTCGCCGTATCTACGATAACACCGTCCAGATCGAAGATGGCACCTTTCATATTTTGCAGCATGAAGTTCTGTCCTCTCTATGTGTTGATCATATATTTATTATTGTATCTGAAAATACATTGCAATGCCGATCAAGCTATACAGCAGCTCCTGCGCTCTGTAGTTTCAGCTGAACACCCGGCTGGCATAACTGCGGCTCCGCGCCGTCTACAACAAAGGTTAATGCTCCGTTGTTGCCAGCTGCAGCTGTAATGGTTACTTCCTCACGGCTGATACGCAGCGTGTAAGTTCCTCCGCGCAGTACCACCGGAAGCTCCACTGCCTTCCATTTCTGTGGCAAAGAAGGTTTGATATGCACTGTGTCTCCATTGAAATGCACGCCGGCAAAACCAAGTACCGCTGCCATCCACGCACCGCCGTTCGCTGCCGGATGCGTTCCGCCAATGTAAAGATCGCCTACGTATTGTTTCGATTCACCGGTCAAATCTACAGTAGCAGTCCGCATGAAGTACGGATATCCCCAATCGGGAGAGCCGATATCAGCAGCGACCAGGGCATAGATGCACGGGCTGAGACTGGAGCCATGCTCGGTGCGAGGCTCGTAGAATTCCCAGTTCGCCTTCTTAACTTCTTTGGAGAAGGAATGCTTGAACAAGTTCAACATGAGCACAACATCTGCTTGCTTCAGAATCTTTGTTGTTGTAGCCAGGCCGTTGCCGCCGCCCCAATATTCGTTTTTGTTCAAAACACGCGATTTCAGGTCAGCCAACGTAACTTCTTCCAGGGTATGATAACGGTCAAATTGTTCAATGATAAGTGTCTCTTCATCCGGCTGTGGAACATAGAAGCTCTCCAGCATCGAACTGATCTCGGTCAGGAATGGACCGTCTGCGAACTGAGTCGCCAGCTTTTCAAACTCAGCAGAATGCTTCTCTTTCAGCAATTCCGCTGTCCGCAGCGCAATCTCCAGACTTTCCTTGACCAGCGCATTCGTGAAGGCATTGTTGTTGACACGTTCATGATATTCATCCGGTCCGGTTACATCCAGAATTTCATAGCGCTTCTTGACTGGATTGTAGAATGCGTAGGAATAGAAGAATCTGGCGCACTCCCAGATCACCTCTGCTCCACCATCCACGAGCAAGCTGTCATCACCGGTAAACTGCACATACTGCCAAATACCGTGGACAACATCCGCACTGATATGCACCTGTTTATCCCGGAAATAAGTACGCATAGGCCGTCCAGTGAACACATCGTTCACATTGAACAGAGTACAGGCATCGTCACCCGTATCCTGACTCTCCCAAGCATAGAATGCACCAAGGAAGCCATATTCCGCTGCCTTGCGGCGAGCTCCATCCAGCGTGTGGATGCGGTACATCATCAGATTGCGGGCGGTACTCGGATCACTGTGCAGGAAGAACGGCAGCATGAACATCTCTGTATCCCAGAACACGGCTCCCTTATAGACTTGCCCGGACAAACCACGTGCCGGAATGGAGACCTTCTCCGATTCTGTTGGAGCAATGATCAACAGCTGATAAATGCTGTATCTGAGCGCCATTTGGGCTTCATCGTCACCTTCGATGATCACATCACTGCCCAGCCAACGATCTTCCCAGCGCTGACGATGTGCTGCAAGCAGCTCATCATATCCTAGCTTAGCCGCAGCCTGAACAGCATCTACAGCATTCTCCACCGGTGCTTTACCGCCATCAAGGCCGGTGTATACCGACACATACTTGTGCCATTCGTAGGTTTCGCCTGCCTTGGCATCCAGCAAGAGCTTGCGGATGGCTAGGCCATCCACAATTTGCTGCTCTCCAAAGCCAAAATCAGCGATTTCTGCCACGGCAACCGGAACGTTCAATTCTCCGGAAACCGCACTAGAGATCAGTACATCGCCCTCGGCGTATTCTTTTTTCTCGAAAAGGTGAGGACCATTGATATCCCACACCTCTCCGTCGATTCCCGTCTCAATATCAATTCGGCAATCGATTGTGCTCGTGACAGTAAGTTTGCTGAGAAGCAGATGCAGGTTATCCATGCTTGCAAAACGCTCGGCGGTAACGGTCACCGTGCCTCCCTCAGGCGTACGGTACACCGTCTCGCGACGGTGGATTGCACTGCGGAAATCCAGCTCCTGTATGTGGGATACCGGTTCGGTATCCAGCACACTAAGCGGCTGACCGTTGCAGGAGATGACTGTGAACAATCCATTCGGAGCGTTCACAGGCTCACGCCATTTCTCACCAGCTCGATCATAGAGACCGGCCAGAGTCACTGCAGACAGCTGCTCCTTGCCGAATTCTTCAAGTGTGCCGCGATAACCCATATAGCCGTTGCCGGTCATATATTTGTTCCCATTGGTCGTTATCAGGTTCTTGTCGAAGCTCTCTTCTCTAACTGTCCAGTTCAACCTGCAATCATCCCTTCGCCCAGCGGAAGCACCGTACCGGAGGCATCCACTTTAATTCGTTGCCCGTACACAATAATCTCAGTGCTACCGCCGCTAATGGCTTTCAGACTAACGTTATCCTTGCTCACAACAATCTTCAGCAGCACTCCCTCATACATTACCTGGAAGCTGTAAGATGTCCAACGCTCAGGCAGGGATGGCTGGAATGACAGACGCTCACCGTCGGAACGCATGCCGCCAAATCCGTACACAATGTTCATCCATGCCGCAGCAATAGAGGTTGTATGAAGTCCTTCACGGGTATTGCGGTTATAGTTATCCAGGTCAAGACGTGTTGCGAATTCAAAGAAGTTGTACGCTTCCTCATGCTTGCCGATTTCGCTGGCAAGAATGGAGTGAATCGATGGCGACAACGAAGACTCATGGATACATCTTGACTCATAGTATTCATAGTTAGCGAGCTTCTCTTCCTTAGTGAACTGCTCACTATACAGGAACATGAACATCAGCACGTCTGGCTGTTTGATCATGTCATAACGGTACAGACGATCGTACGACCAGTTCGAATACAGCGGGAATTCTGTCACTGGAATGGAGTGGATATCAATGTGAGGCATATCAAAGAATCCGTCATGCTCCTCAAACACTCCCGTTTCCTTATCTACAGGAATCTTCATTTTCTCTGCCTTGTTGCTCCAGTCGCCCAGTTCTTCCTCACGCAGTTCCACTTTAGCTGACAATTCAGCGAATTCAGCCGGAGCTTTTTCCTTCATTTCCTGAATCGCTTCCAGGGCAAATTCGAAGGATTTCTTGGCCATTAGGTTGATATAGCAGTTATTGTTCACCATCAGTTGGAATTCGTCTGGTCCCATAACTCCAAAATAACCGTATTCACCGGTACGTTGTCCCCACTGACCGCGTGTCGCATAGAAGCGGCTGATCTGGATCAGCATTTCTACCCCTTTGCTGAATAGGAACTCTTTGTCTCCAGTATTCTTGACGTAGTGCCAAATACCAAAGGATACCGCCGTACCTACATGCAACTGCAGGTTGGAGTGCTGCCACAGGTCACAGCTTTCCGTTCCGTCAATGGTAGCGATCGGGTAGCAAGCACCTTCGCAATCCACATCTTTGGCGCGTTGCATAGCTTCAGGAAGCGTTCTGTAACGGAACTCCAGCAAGCTCTTGGCTGCCTTCGGATTGTTGAACATATAGAAAGGAAGACAGTAGGATTCTGTATCCCAGAAGGCAAGTCCGCGGTATACCTCACCCGTCAAACCTTTGGCTCCGATATTAAATCCCGGATGGTCGCCATGGTAGGTCTGATACAATTGGAAAATGCAGAACCGGATACCCTGTTGGTTCTCAGGATCGCCTTCGATACTAATATCACTGGTCTCCCAGATTCCGTTCCAGTAAGCTTCTTGCTCGGCAAGTACAGCTTTCTCTTCCAGACTGGATGACGCCAAAGCCAGACCCAGACCTTCACTCCACAGTTCTTCGGCACTTCTTGCGGATGTGCTGTCTGCGCAGTTGATAGCAAACTTCGTAAAGTGTGCAGTTTCACCTTGGGTCAATTCCAGTGAGAAGCTCTGTCCAATGAATTTCTCACGTTCAACACGTGCCGTTTCCAGCGGTTGGGAAGCTTTCAATGTGAAGCTGGAGAACAGCTTGTTTCCGGTATTTATAGTGCTCGCCAAAATTGCCGAGATTCCATCTTGCTCTCCGCTGCGAACAGGGTTCCACATGCTCACGCCGCGCTCTTCATGAATGATATTGAAATCAAGACCTGCAATGATATCCACACTTCCGGAGAAGTTAAGTGGCTCAAATGCAACTTGCTGCAAACCAAGGTGAGACATAGTCATGCTGACCAGTCGAGTGAAGACAAGCTTCAGGCTTTTCCCATTCTCCAAATGCCATACAAATTCCCGGCGGTAGGTACCCGTGCGGAAATCCAGTTTACGTACATAATCCGAAATCTTGCTCTTGGCCAGATCAAGCTGTTCGCCGTCTACAGCGATACGTGTATGTAGCCAGTCCACGGAATTGACCATATACCGCAAAGAACGAATAATTCCTTTATAATGGTTGCCAATATCCAGCTGTTCATTTAAACCGTTGAAATAACTCCCGATCAGACTGTCACCGCTGTATCCTTCTTCAGCGTATCCACGTACGCCCATGTATTCGTTACCTAGTGAAAAGATAGATTCGGAAACCCGGTTCCGCTCCGTGTCGAAGCCCTCTTCGATAATTGCCCACGGATCTACTTTTAGATATTTGTCCGCCACTTTAGCCATGTATGATTTCTCCTTCTCCTGAGTTTTGTCCGCCCGCCCTCAAAATCACAGAGCTCCAGACGCTCAACTCTAGGATATCGTCCGGCTTTATTATCGCCAATGTCCGGCTGTAACAGAGTTATGTGCATTTATACGAAATTATGAGAAACCAGCGTACAAACCAACCTCTTTTGCAAAAAAGACAACAAAAAAACAACCGAATCCCACTATATGTTTATAATGGAAATGGTTGTTTTTCTATGCACCTTAGTTACTCTTTATACTCCTAATGGCGCAGAAATTATATTAAATCTCACACATTTGAAGTGAAAATAATCACAATGTTAAAAATTCGACACTTTTAAGGGCTTTTTTTTACCCATATCTGGCCAATTTCAAGGTATAATTAATTTAAAATTTACTGAAAAACTGAGGGAATAAAGGGGATGTCGATTATGATCAAGGAATACCACAATGCTATCGAAGCCCATGGCAATACAAAATGTTTCTCCGAGCAGAACTTCAACAGACTTCTCGTCACAATGAAAGAACGCACAGTCCCTGAAGGATCACATCTATTCTGGGAAGGCGACTATTCGGATAAACTATTTTACATCAAACGTGGACGTGTGAAATTAACCAAATCTACTGATGAAGGCAAAGAACTCATTCTCTATATGTATCAAGCCGGCGACATGGTCGGTCAAGCGGATCCTTTCTTCAGCACGAAGCATAGCTTTACAGCCGAAGTCATTGAAGACAGCGAAGTAGGCGTTATAGAGCACAAGGATCTGGAGATTCTCATCTGCCAGCACTGCGACTTTGCCATTGACTTCATGAAATGGATGGGTATTCATCATCGTCTGACACAGACTAAATTCCGTGATCTGATGATGTATGGTAAACCTGGCGCACTCTGCTCTACGCTGATTCGTCTGGGCAACACCTACGGTGAGAAGAGCGGCGAGAACATTCTGATTAATAAGAAAATTACACACACAGACCTTTCCAATATGATCGGAGCTACCCGCGAGAGCGTTAACCGGATGCTGAGCGATCTTCGAAAGAAAGATGCTGTGGAATATGAGAATGGCATGATCGTCATCAAGGATCTGGGCATGCTGCAGGAAATTTGCCATTGCGAAATGTGCCCGGGAGAAATTTGCCGAATCTAACGCCCTAATCTAATACCCTCTATTCACCTCATTGAATCATACCTGACCCGATTACTTTTACGGAACTTAATAGAGTGGTCAAGACGCCTTGCGAGGCGTCTTTTTTTATGCTTGAAGGAAGACTGACCCCTGCTTCACCTCAATTACAATTAGCGTTAGCCCTGTTGTTGTAATTGTAAATATAAATACAATATGGTGATTCAATAACCAAGATAAATGCAAAAAAAAGTGACAGGTTGGTTTGACCATATCACTTTATTTTTAACACTGAATTGGTATAGTTTCCCTAAATAGTTATACTAATCCAAACTAATAAAGAATATTTGGTCTTTACCACAATTACTGTGACGTGCCGGCCTTCAGCGTTGTACTCATTTTTGTTTAAGTTAGGGCAATCTGATTTTATATAGTGTCTTGATCAATAGTGTTGGAATCGGGGGGAAGCATAAGAAGCAGCAAGGGTATCAATGTAGTCATTCCTCCCACAAAAACGATATAAGGGGCAGCATGCCCAAAGGAATCGAATAAGTACCCTCCTAAGGCAGGACCAACAATCATGCCAATATTGGAGCCTGCGGAGTATTTGCCATAGGCATTTCCCGTGTTATTCTCATAAATGCCTTTCATAAACATTGCGTCCAGCGAGAACTCCAGCATGGAAAATGACAAAATAAAAAATGTCCAAACTAAAGCAAACAGACTTAGTCTAGGAGAAAAAAGAAGGGCTGCTACCGTAATAACGGACATCGCGGTTGATACAATAACGGCTTTACGGTAACCTAGACGATCCCCGAGTTTGCCTAGATAAGTACCTGAAAATGAGGAAATCAGCAAAGGCAGCAAGAAAGTAAGAGCGATCTCCTCAATATCTGCGTCAAATACATCTTGCAGATAAGGAATTAACAGAACGATAACCATACTTGAGATCAGCCTAAAGATCACGTTTACCGTCCAGATCTTACGTTTCTCAGGTGTCAGAACAATAATTTGCGGATTCATTTCTTGATTTGAATCTTCAGTCCTCAATAACAGTGAAAAAAGAAGTGATAACAAGGCAACTGCTCCGCAGACCGTGAACAACACCTTCCATCCATTAAGTAATTCGTAGTTAGTTAATATGTAGAAGCACAATCCGATGCCGATGAGTCCTCCTAAATTTCGATTACTATCAAATCGCCCCAGTTGTTGCGCTAAATTTGTATTACCATCAGCGATCATTCCGAAGACAGCAAGGGTCAGCAAAATGTTTGCGATACCGTTAAGCACTCTTGCAGACATCAAAAGTAGCAATTGATCCGCCAGCGCAAATGTGAAATAGGCCCCCACAAAAAACAGCAAGGAAGCTATAAAAATGGAGCGTCTGCTATATTTGTCGGATATTTTACCAAGCAGTAGCCTCATGAATAATTGGGCAAATGAGAACACAGATACCAAAAGGGTGAACTGAAATGTAGTATATCCAAGTTCCTCAGTATACACCGGCAACAAAACATCAAAAAAGATAAAAGGTAAAGATATCATTAAAATTGGGATCGATATTTTCTTATATGACATTTACTCACCTCTAATCATAACCTTGCTGTCATTCTCTGATGAAAGCGGCTACTTCCACCCGTTCTTTTATATAAGCAATAAGATCTGTAACACGCGTGAATAGCGCATACGAAATCATTGTTTCTTCAAACGTAATGTTAAATGTACTTTCACAAGCCACAACAATTTGGATAAAATCAATTGAAGAAATACTTAAGTCCTCAAAAGCGGTATCTTTGGTTAAATCTTTTGTCAATTCTGCCGGAACAGTAGATTTAATAATTTGAATGACCTGTTCATCGAGCACATCACTTTTGATACTATCACAGATGTTCGCTGAACTTGCTGCAAACTGTTCCACCATGCGTTTCCGGTCACGCTTTCCCGAAGATGTGTAGATAAAATCATCGACCTGGATAAACCGGGAGGGAACTGCATAGGGAGCCAATTCTTTAAGGAGAAATCTCCTAATATCCGTATAATTCACCAATTCGTCGCTTATATAAAAGGCTACAATTTCTTTCGTGTTTCCATCCATTTCAATAGTCGCCGCGGAAGCTTTCCGAATCTTCTTATATTGTTGAACATGATATTCGACCTCTTCCAGAGAAATCCGGTAGCCCCTCAATTTGATCTGATTATCCAGCCGACCCAAATAAATATACAACCCTTCATCCGTCCTTTTGACGTAATCACCTGTGCGGAATACACGCATGTTCAAGACTTCGTGAACAATAAATTTTTGACTAGTCAAGGTTTCATCATTCAGGTATCCTTTCGAGAGACAAGGACCACCTATGCAGAGCTCCCCTATGCCGGGACCCTCAAGCAACCCGAGATACTCATCGACAAGGAACGGTGAGACCCCCAAAGTCGGACTACCAATCGGAACATGGATATCAGCAAAATCAAAAGGAACCTTAAAATAGAAGGTATCATCTGAGCATTCGCTTTGACCATAAGCATTGATGATAGGAATGCGATAAAGGCGGTAGAAGCTACGGACAACATCCCCATTCAGCTTTTCTCCAGTTAGGATTACATACTGTAAATGCTTAAGATCTAACTGTTTGTGCCTTCCCTCTACTAATAAACAGTAGGAATGCAGCAGCTGGGGGACTAATGATACGACCTGTATACCATCACGATTAACCTTTTCAAAGAAAAGCAGAGGATTTTTGATGATGGAATCTGGATAGATGACAAGGTGTGCGCCTATAATCAAAGAACCATAGATTTGCCATATAGATGCAACGAACCCTATGCTCAAGCTTTGGCATAATACACTCTGAGTAGTAAGCCCGAGCAGTTGCTTCTTGCCTTCGATTTGATTATATACCGTTTCATGCGGCAGTAACACGCCCTTAGGCTTGCCTTCTGATCCAGAAGTGTATATACAAAAAGCCAATTCGTTATCCAAAAAATTGGACAGAGTGGTAGTAGGTGCAACTGAGTCTGGATCAACATAGTACGTTGGAATAACAAACGTTAAGGCATCCAACGATGCAGCGATTTCATCACTACCGCATATAATAACAGTTGCCTGGCTGTCATGGAATATCTTCTGAACCCGTGTTTCCGGAAGACTGCTATCCAGCGGCAAAACCAATGCGCCTACTTTATGAACAGCCAGCATCGCTTTCACCGTATCGATCGAATTAGGCATATAAATGATTACTCGATCATTGGGAACGATACCCATTTCTAAAAGCCGGTTCGAAATTGAATCTACCCCACAAGCCAATTGAAGATATGTGATCGATCTCTCATTATAAGTAATTGCGAATTTATGGGGAACATACTCGACTTGCTCATAAAATAATGCATACAAGTTTTTCATGGGCATACCTCCATACTCCGTGTCTTTTCTCTCTTATTTAGCCTCAATGATCTCCTGCTCGTTAATTCTAATATATTCAGGAAGCTGTACTTTCCCTGTTCCTTCATATTTCAAAAGCTGTTTACTCTCAAGTTCCTTAACCAGATTAAATTGCATTATAGAATAGGTAATTTCCATAATGCGATTGCGGTTGGTTTTAATAAACTCAGCATAAACTGTTTTGTCCAACGCTAGCGCCAGATTTATAATATAGCCAAGCAGCATGGTGCCAATTCCCCGGCTAATGACCCGACAGGATGTAATCAACAGTTTAATAATCCATTTCTCTTCGTCACATTGCAACAGAGCCAAACCAATAGTTCCGTAGCCACCATAAACATCGTTTAAATCCACCACAAGGACCTTATAACTATCATCATTCAACAACGCCTTTAGTTCTTCATGCGAATAAGTATAACCTGTCGAGTTCAATTGATGAGTTCTAACCGTTAATTCCTCAGCCCGCTGCAGATCACTTTCCTGCGCCTCCGAAATGGTTACCGCCATTTGGAGTGTTTTCAAAAATTCTGTAGAGTCGCCTTGGAACTCGCTCTCCGCCTGTTTTCGTACAATGTCGTTCTGGTACATCTGTCTTCGCAGGCTTGAGTCCGCTGTAATAAACTGTGGATTTAGATCCTTCCGGTCCAGCAAACCCGAAATTTCGGAAGCGGCTATACAAGTTACTTGCGGCAAATAATGCTTTACTTCACCGCGTTCAAATTCTTGGTCATCGATAAAAGCTACCGTATCCTCACCGATATTGATCTGCTCAATGATGTATTTAATATTGGCGTGCTTCGGTTCCCAATTAATCTGCGGATAAATGAAATATTCAGCAAGACCAAAATGCTTTAGCATCTCCATAGCCGGTTCATAATCGTTTTTACTGCTGACAGATTGTAGAATCCCTCTGGAATCCAGAGTGCGGATGATCTCCGGGATTTGCTTATTGAGGGTGACATTAGTATCCTGGCTGATGATTCCGTCCCAGAGCGTATCGTCTAGGTCCCAAACCACTAATTTAAGCGTTTTTTTTGTCATTGTTCGCACCTCTTCTATCAATTTGAATTCAAGAATTCCACTTGCTACACTGGTTGCAGTTCACGGTAGAATTCCGCTTGTATTGTAAACATCCTGTTATAAATTCCATTCATGCCCATCAGTTCATCATGCGAGCCTTGTTCCGCAACCTTCCCATTTTGGAGCACGATGATCGAATTGCAAAATTTACAGCTGGACATTCTGTGGGAGATATAAATTGCCGTCTGTCTTGCTGTTAGCGAGCTTAGATTGGTGTAAATTTCATATTCAGCCACTGGGGATAGCATAGCTGTCGGCTCATCCATAATGATGACTTGCGACTTCTTGATTAAAGCTCTTGCGATAGCAATCTTTTGTGCCTGACCGGCAGACAGCTCTACTCCCGATTCATCGAACATTTTTCCCAATATCGTACCGTAAGACCGTGGTAAGCCTTCTACTGTAGTTTCCATTCCGAGGTCCGAAATGACTTGGTAGAGTTCTTCATCTGAATATTCCTTATCGAAAACGATATTCTCCACGAAAGAGTAATTTAAAATGTTGAAATCCTGAAAAACTGCCGTAACCAGCCGGTAATACTCTGATCGGGGAATTTCTTCAATATTTATACCGTTTAGTAAAATCCGGCCTCGTTCGGGTGTGTATAACCGCAAGATTAGTTTTATTAGCGTCGATTTACCCGCTCCGTTGTCGCCCACAATAGCTGTTGTTGTATTAGCAGTAATCCGAAGGGAGATTCCCCTTAGTGTATAGTCGGTATTCCCCGGATATTTGAACCAAACATCGTCTACGACAATACAGCAACTTTCTGATCGAACGGAAATCGGTAATGTGCTGTTCGCTTCTCCGCCGGGCTTATAGCGTTTGTTTTCCTCTAGATAGCCAAAGTATGCGCTTGTGAATAAACCTGATTTGTACAGGAGCAATACACAATAAGAGATGCTCAACAGCACTGTAATGACTAGTCCAATGGTATTAAAATAAACTAGAATATCTGCCTTACTGATAACTCCTCGTACTGCCAGATTCAATATATACAAATAAAGAAGGGTCTTCACAATGACCATTAATGTATTGGAGATGGCAGAGGTGATGGTGAACGTACGAACCATCCCATGCACTTCCTTCATCGTTATCTCCGTTATGCGTTTCATCTTGCGCGTAATCCATCCAGCCAGGCTATAATTGCGCAGTTCCTTGGCATGCTCCTTATCAATGCATATATTCTGTAAATAACCGACCTTTCTTCCGAAGTGAACCAAGCTGATGTCCCAGACCTTAAATTCCTTGTCTGCAGCAATGGCATCGACTCCAATGCTAAGGATACACGCTATAATCAATCCAACCACTGCGAACCAATGAAGGCTCAGCAAAATATAAGTTAGCCCGATTAATTGCAACAAAAAGGACAGCAACGACTTGAATATGAGAATAGAATTACGCATATCCATATAGGCAGCCTGCGTAGGGTGGAAGATTTCCAGCGTTTTGGCATGCTGGTCCATTGTTTTGGATTCATGGAGTTGATCGTAAGGGATAGCCATCGTAAGCAGCTCTATTTCTCCTAAAAAATTCGCTTTAATGGTTTCTATCTTAAGATCATCATATCTTTTGTAGGCATCCTCCAATAAGCTTAATAAACCGTTGATTGAGACCATCAGCAGGACATAGACAATGGCGGTTTGCATATTTTCACCGTTGCTTAGCTCTTCAATAATTAGTTTGATAAACAATAATCCGCTAAACGGCTTCAAGGAGAGCAATAGAGTTGCGGCAATGCCGATCATTACATAGAATTTATCAAAGCGCCAGATTTTCACGTACAATCGGATTAAATTATAAATTGAATGACTAAGTTTCACCTGTCCCTTACCCATGTCCTTATCCATGAAAGATGACCTCACGCTGTTTCATAGTATTTGGATTGCAATGTAAACATTTTGGCATAAATACCATTCAGCCCGATTAATTCTTCATGTGAGCCGTACTCCGCCAGCATTCCGTCATGAATGACGCATATTTTATCGCTGATTTGAGCGCTGCTTAACCTATGAGAGATGTAAATCACTGTCTTTCCTTGGGTCAATTCGTCAAAACGGGCATACAAATCCCTTTCTGCCATAGGGGAGAGGCTGGCTGTCGGCTCGTCAAGAATCACAACCGGAGCTTCCTTGTACAGTGCTCTTCCTAGTGCAATGCTCTGCTTCTGCCCTTCCGACAATTCAACGCCTTCCTGGTCATATACACGGGAAAGGAGGGTTTCACCACCAGCGGGCAGACTCTTTACCTTATCCATTAGACCACAGTTGATTAAAATTTCGTCAAGCTTTGCCTTGTCAGCTTCATTGACATCATTAAGTGCAATATTCTCGTAAATACTGGCGGCCAAAATCTTATAATCCTGAAACACGGTGGAGATTACAGACAAATATTCGTCATAATCATATTGTTTGATATTCATGCCGTTGTAGCGAATTTCTCCTTCCGTTACGTCATACAACCGCATTATCAGCTTTACCAGCGTTGTTTTTCCTGCTCCATTGTCTCCGACAATAGTAATCCGCTCTCCAGGTGCAATAATGAGATTCAAATCTTTAATGGCATACCGGTCAGAGCCGGGATAGCGGAATGACACATGATCCAATTCAAGAATCCCTGTGCCACCCTCCCAATCCACAAACTTGCTGCCACCTTTACGAAGTCGCTCTTCCCGACACAAAAAGGAGAAAAAGTCGTTGATGTAATTATTATTCTGGTAGAGCTTCACAAAGCCGTTGGAAAGAGTAGAGAAGCTCTCTGTGAGCTGCTGCGAGGAATTGAATATCAAAGAGAAATTCCCCAAAGATAAGCCGTTGTAAATAACCGAGAAGACAAGCCACAGAAAAATGATAGCTTCCTGGACAACGTTCAATATATCGACCCAGAAGCTGCTGCTAAAATCACGATTGGCCATGCGTCTTCTGATTGCTATGAACCTTTTTCTGTTGCCTTCTATTTTGTGCATAAGAAACTGGTCAAGTCCGAATACTCTAACGGCTTTTCCAAATGAAGAATCATGAGTCAGAGAAGTCAGATACCTCCATTCTCTGTCAACCGGTGCAATCTCTTTTCGCGTTTCGTGATTTCGCTGCTGAGCTTTAAGATGAATTAAATAATTGAGCAGGGTAACCGCTCCGATCGTCATCAGCACAAGGACATTCATCTTGCTCATGATGACCATCGTAATGAGTAGTTGGCCAAATGAGATACAGATACTGTTAATTGAACCCAAATAGTGTTCCAGATGATCCTTGTTCAGCAATACATTGACGGCACGGTTGATTTCATTGGCAATTTCGGGATTCTCTATATTCTGGTAATCCATCTCCACCGCTTTTTTGCAGAACATCATGGACATCGGAATCATTTGGTTTTTAGCATAGAGTTTCGTGAAATTGTCAGCAACAATTCTGAGATTGCTATTCACCAAGCTAATGATCAGGAATAATAGTATAATTCTTACGCTGTAGCTAAATGGATCTCCATGATCTAACGTATCCAGCAAATATTTGAACAGAAAGATGCTGATAAAAGGCTGGATGATGGTTGTAGCAATCTGCAGGACGGAAAACAACAGATAGAGCGGGTTCTGTCTGAGTATTATGGTGAATACCTCTCTAATATTGCTGACAATCCATTTGGCTTTCATATTGCTACAACCTCCTCTGTGCTTCTACTGCTTTCCAACCTGATATGTCTCCGTAACAAGCTGCAGAACATCCAAGTATCTATGGATGATGCATTCGATATCGTTCTTTGAATATAGCTCCGCCTTATAGATGGCAATCAGTTCAAACTGCCCGTTTCTTTTCTTAATATTAATATCCAGATCAAATAACGGTGTCAGAGAATTATAGGCGATGTCCTCACCTATAACTTTTTTCATGGAATGATCCTCAAAGTTAAAATAAAGCCGGAAATCAGCCTGCCGCTGTTTGAAGTCACCAATTAAATGATGGTACTGATAATACTGGTTCTGGAGATCGCCTATTTGATTCTTCTTCGCAGTGGACAGATATTCCTCAATTGGCTGGTGCTCATAAATCTGAAACCGCATCGGTATTAGATTCGTGAAAACACCTACAATACTATTGAACTCTGATTCATATCGGTTTAACACTGTGGTCAGAATGGCAAGATCATGTACCCCGCAGGTCTGTGACACACTAAAAGCAAAGCAAGCAATAAGCACATTGAACATAGTCGTCTGATGTTCTCTGGCAGCTATCGATACCCCACTCAGCACTGTATCCGGCAGCAGTTTGACAATCGTGTCCGCGCCTTCCAAACCGGTAGAATGGGAAATAGCACTGAGCGGATTGGAAAACTCGAAGCCGTGTAGCCTGTCTTGCCAGTAGGATTTCATCCTATGGTATTCGTCCGAAACAAAAAACGCCTTCTCAAATTCAACATACTTTCTGTACGAGGGACGAACATCCGCTTCCGGATAATGGGCTGCCAGATCAGCGAAATCCTTCTGTAGTATGCTCGAAGAATACCCATCCAGCAAAATATGATGTATATCAAAGAATAAAATCCTTTGATGCGAATAATTAAATACCGTTAAATGAAACAATGGAGCTTCGCTTAATTTAAATTCCTTCAAGTAATTGCTGTAGTTGATTGCTGTACCAGACGGAACATCGACAGAATCAACATGTATCGGGACATCAGCAGCAATATATTGTACAAGCTTGTTGTCGATAACCTTGAATGTCGTGCGCAGCATATCGTGCCGTTTCACCAAAGCTTCGAGCAGCTTCACCAGCTCAATGTCATCGATTCCGCTGACATTGATAAAGAACGGATTGTTATAGGTGAATTCTCCCTTACGCAAACGATGTTCCAAATAGATCCTCGCCTGTGGTGAGCTTAATTCGAAATAAGGCTTTTCTTCCGAAGAACGGATATCAGGGAGATAACCAGACTCCACTTGCTCTGGTTCCTTCTTGATTTTTGAGTCGATGAACGCCGCCAGGCTGCGGATAGAACAATACTCGAACAAAAAGGCTACGCGAATGATATTCGGGTACATTTCATCGAGCATATCGTACATTGTGGCGAGCATCACGGAGTCGCCACCCATTTCAAAGAAATTGTCGTACACGTTCAAATGCTCGTAGCCCAGAATTCCGCTGTACACCCGTGCCACCTCATGCTCGATTTCCGAGTATTGATTGGCGGGATCTCCCTCTAACTTAAAATCTTTCACGCTGTCCAATCGGCTCTTTACCTTTTCAGATTTCGGAATGAACACGATGCGCCCTTTCCGGATTTGTGCAAAATCGCGAAGACCGTTATTCAGATTCAAACGGCCGTTTGCCAGACTTGCCTCCGAGTAATTCGTCTCAATCTTTTGCTTAAATCCAGACGCAAGATGATTGCGTGTATGCTGCATCAAAGCAAAGAAATTATCGTTGATATTGTATTGCCCGATCATGACACGCTTGTGATCGACTCCTCTGATAAAGATATCCAGCGCCTGAACAGCTTCCTGCGTGCTCATTGCCTTGGTAATGGAGTCAACATTGACTCCATAGCGATAGGACATACCGGTCTCCTTCCAAGAGCACCAGTTAATTGTGTAAGTGTTTCTGTGGCAGGCGTTCCGGTAATCAGTATAAGCATCCAAGAAGGCGTTGGCCCCTAAGTAATCGCTTTGCCCCGCTTCACCGCCATCCGTGACTCCCGATGAGTACAGCACCATGAAATCAAGATGGTCTTCTGCCGTTAATTGGTCCAGGTTCCACGTTCCCGCAATCTTCGGAGCCATTACCGACAAATACGAATCCATTTCCTTGCGGAGAATATAACCCGCACCACTGATGCCCGCCGAATGGAATATCCCGTCGATCTTGCCATACGTCGTTCTGATCTGCTGCAATATATCATTAAGTGCATTGTAATCGCAGACATCACAAGCATAGATATCCAGTTGGCAGCCGTTCCCCTTAATTTCCTTCAGAATTTTTATCCGCGACGCGTATTCTTCTTCATGCTCATATTCCGGCCACAATGCTTCGTTTAGAAATCCGCTGCGGCTCAGCAGAACAATATTACATTGATCATGCTCGCTGATATATTTTGCCGTCTCCAAGCCCAACCCGTCTGTTCCGCCTGTAACCAGGTAGACGCCGCCTGGCTTAAAGCGATTCTGCTGAACTGTCGTTATCTCCACATCACTAAACTCTTCAACATACCGCTCGTTGTTTCTGAAGCCCACTAAATAGATGTTATGGTCGGCAAACACTTCTTCTGCAATAAGCTCATGGTTGGTGTTCAAGTCCATATCAATAGCCCGGCAAGAAATCGTTGGGTTCTCCTGTTCAATTACTTTGCCAAGGCCCAAAGTAACCGCATTGTGAGGCAATGTAAATGACTCTTGACTGCTGATACCGTACGCTGAATTGGATAGAATAGATATTGCGATATCCTGTTCCACATGCGCTTTGGCTAGACCCTTGAAGACAGAGATTAGATCGAAAAATCCTAATTCCAACGCATGATTTATAGCGTCTAAATCCATCGCATGTGCCGATGAGATCGAACGCCGGTGAATAATATGCTCGATTCGCTTGCCGGAAAGCTCCTCAAACAACTTTTGATAGTTTGCTTCACCCGCTGGCATCCGGACGACCTGACTGCTGGACATATATTCCCATTCATCATCTGTAATTACGCTGATTACATTCCGGCACTTGGCCTCCACAGCTTCACTAAAACTGCTGTCGTAATTGGTCTTGTCATAAATAATCAACGTATATGTGTCCTCTTGGAGCTCCAAATACTTGTCCTGCTTCAGCGGCACCCACTTTTTGGCATGGAAATAACTATTCAGCTGATGCGACTGCTCCTCAGCGTCGGGTATAGGATACCAGCATTTGTTTTTCTCGAACACATACACCGGAAGATGCATTTTATCGTAAGGGCCGCTGTAAATATTCACCCAATTGATCTCAGCACCTCGTACGTATAATTCAGTTAGCTTATCCCAATCGTATCCTGTGCCCGCTTCAATAATGTCAGCGCCAAGGCGGGTGAGGGCCTGTTGCTCGTTGATCGTTATCTCATGCGGATAACGATAAGTTTTACTTTCGGAGACGATGGCATATTGTCCAACATAACCACCCTCGCACGCAGCCATTTCTGATCCTAGAGCTTGTTCCAGCCTGGATATCATCTCCGTTCGACTGTCAGCTACAAATGCCAAACGATGATGATAATGGCTTCTTCCCAAAGTCAGATTGCAGCAAAAGTTGAAGAGCTCCGCGTCAGCCATAGCCAATAAATATTGTCTGTAATCCGCCAATAAATTCCGCAACGATTCCTTAGATTTGGCGGAAGCTGCGAAAATATAGGGAGCTTTTCTATCCGAATGCTTGATTTTTTTGCGTTTTGGAGCATTCTCCAGCACAACATGGGCATTTGTTCCACTCATGCCAAATCCGCTAATTCCGACAATGTATCTTCCGTTGATTTTCTGTAAAGGAATTTTATGATCTACTACATATAACGGAGAATCTACGAAATCAATATTCGAATTTGGGGTTTTAAAATACAGGCTCGGCGGAATCTGCTTATGCTGAAGAATGCCGATCAGCTTAAAAATGCCGCACATGCCCGCCGCTTCGTTGGCATGTCCCAGGTTGGTCTTAATCGAACCGATACCGCAAATCTGCTTGCGGCTCGTAGCCGTCTCAAACGCATGTTTGATGCCGGTAACCTCAATGGGGTCTCCCAATTGTGTCCCTGTTCCATGCGCCTCGATATAGGCAATATCTTCAGCACCTACGCCGGCTCGGCGCCATGCTTCTTGAATCGCCTGTGATTGTGCCTGAAAGTTGGGCGCCGCAATACCAAAGGAGCTTCCGTCCTGGTTCGTCGCACTGCCCCGTATAACGGCATAAATATCATCCTTATCCGCCAGCGCTTGCTTCAGCGACTTCAACATTATCACGCCGACTCCTTCCGCAATTGCTGAACCGGAAGAATCTTGCGAGAACGCCCGTGTAATGCTCTCTTTCGATTCAAAGCCTACATCGCAGCCATTATCCAGAGGCATATGCGCTATGAACGCTCCTCCAGCTAGCGCCATCTGGCATTTCCCCTCCCTGATCTCTTCACAAGCCATGTGCAGAGCTACCAATGAAGAGGAGCAAGCTGTATCGACAACCATGCTCGGTCCCTTAAGGTCATATACATACGCCACCCGGCTTGCAGCCATGCTGACCTGATTTACCGGAAGAGAATCGTTGAACAATGTTTGATCCGTTTCGTACAACAGACGGCTGTATGTATTGCAGTTGCTGGCTGAATAGCCCAGAAAAATGGCTGTGTCCGTTCCTTTGACTCCTATCCGACCGTAGCCGGAATCGTCAATCGCCTTAGCACTGCACTGTAGAAAGAGACGGTTGACTGGATCAATAATGGTCGATTCTCTTGGAGACATCCCAAAAAATGAATAATCGAATTGATTGATCTGATCCATATATCCCATTTTTCGAAAATTCAATTGCTCATCTACCATTCCTTGATTCTTTAAGTGTCTGATGATATCAGCTGATCTTGTTTCGGGAATATCGCGAACAACATTAATACCGCTGCTTAAAATGTTCCATAAGGTTGGCAAATCGCTGGCGTTCGGGAGTTCCAGTCCCACACCGATAATCGCCACTCCTTCCTGGTTATAATCATCTTCCTCATTGTCCCGATCTTCTTCCTCTGAGGTAAAGTTTAGCTCTACTTCTTCCTCAGCAGCTAAATTGGAGTCCTCCAAATGATCCGTAATGGAAGCAATATACTCGGATAACGCCTTAACCGTTGGGAATGAGAACAAATCTGTTACTTTCAACTTACCGGGATAGACTTCATTCAGTTCGCGCAAGATTAAGGCAAGCATGATGGAATCTGCGCCAAGCTCGAAGAAATTTTTAAAAATATCTATATCCTCATAGCCCAGGACCTTGCAACAAATACCGCTGATGACTTTTTCGGTCTTCGAATACCCGCCTGTGCCTGTCATTTCCTGCACGAATGATGTGAGCCCGGCCTTGCCCGGAATATCGGAGGAAGCATTCAGCTTTTCCAACGATGCTGATATATTTGGAGACAACACCAGGGGGTATTTATGCATCAGTAAAACGATTTTGCTCTGAAAATTAAGTTGGGCAATCATTAGGCTTCCGCTACCGTTGTTCATTGCGGTAAATAACGCTGAAATAGCATCCTTCGTACGGATGGATCGGGTCAGCGTGTCTACGGTAAAATTGTGCTTCACGGACATTCCCGTTTCGAGCCAGGTGGCCCAGTTTACCGTAAGACTTAGACCGCTGCAGCTTGCACTCCGGTAGCTGCTGTAAGCATCGAGGTACAAATTACCGGCAATATAATCAGGGAGATCGGAGCTGCTGAAGAAAGTTGAATTGCTAGAGTACATTACAAAGAAATCTGGATTGAACCGACGGGTCCAGATATCCAGCAGAAAGGTTCCGATGATTTTGGGACGAACAATACTCATCACACGCGCTTCATCCAGATGCTCTAATGCAGTGCCGCCGCCTACGCCTGCCGAATGAACAATTCCGTTCAGCTTGCCGTACTTTCGGCCGATTACCTCGATCATGTCTTGCACAGAGTCTTCATCAGAGATATCGCACTGGATGTATTGGACAGATCCGGCATACTGGCGAAGTCTTTGCATCCGCCGAATCCGTTCGCCCCTCTCACTTGCCGCTTCTGACTGCAAAATATCGGCCCATTCACTCTCGTCCTCCAGCATAGAGCGTCCGGCAAGAACCAGCGAAGTCCCCGCTACCTTTCGGGCGATGCCCAAGGCGGTCTCGAAGCCGATTCCTCCCAGTCCCCCAGTAATCAGATACACACCTTCATCACGCAGCAGATTACCCTTGTCTTCAGTAATGGTTTTTTCCCGGAGTCCTTCAATGTATCTTCGCCCTTCCCGATAGAGCACGATATCTTTCCGGGCCTGAGATGTTTCGCTGCAAATCTCTTGGGTGACGTTCCGAAGGTCCGTCGCCGCATCCAGATCTACTGTACACATGTGCAGGTTGCGGTACTCTCTGTTGAATGATTTACCCAAACCGAATATACATGTGCTCTCCGGACGGAGATATTCCTCCGTGCCAGTCACCGCAAACCCGCTGTCACTCAAGGAAACAATGGAAATCTGGTGCTGGACAGACCGGATATGTTTATACAATTCGATCACGCTGAACATTTGAAATTGAACGTATGCGGACAGATCGTCTCCATTAGCTACCCGTTTTGAACGCTCATCGGTCGCCAGCAAAATATGGGAGATTTCTGAGAAGTCTACCTCTCTGTAAACTGCAGCAAGATACCGAGAAGCCCCTTGACCGCTTGCTTTCTCCATCGATATAGGCAAACACTTAACTTGCAGAAATTGATTTCTTAGGTGGCCCAACAGTTCATGATGCTTGTGATCCTCGCGGTAAATGAAAAGGCAAGTAGACTTATAATACCTGAACGTCGGCAGTTCAGCTTCAACAAAGCTTCTTTCGTAAAAGAAATGCTCCTCATTGAAGGAATTCGGCTCTACAATCTCGGCAGCCTGCCTCATTTCACGTTTCACCCGCGGTTGTTCAGTTCGCTCCTTGGACGGAAGCCAAGCTGCTGTTGGTTGAAACGGATAATGCGGCAACGGTATCTTGGGAATAGCCATTCCCTGATACAATACAGACCAATCTACAACGGAACGGTTACAGTATTCGCCAGCCAAAAATTCCAGCAGAAGCAGCAACTCATCCTCACCGCCGCTATCCTGATTCCGTACAATATCATTGCAGCGTTGGAGCGCTGAAATAATTTTTTCACTGTCGCCGGACCCAATTTCTGCATTGGGATTGTACAACACCCCACCTATCCCCAACCATTGATCCGGAGTTCTTAGGTAGACGGCCTGCAACTTGTTCAATAAATCCTCCTGATCCGTATACACTATCGCAATTCGCTTAGGCATATGCTCACGATACAAATTAGCACATGCAGTAACTCTGTTGATTGACGCATCTGTATTTGCAATAAAAGCCGCATAGTCTTGAATCAGATGCTTAAGGCTGTACTCTGATTTAGCCGAAAGGCAGAGCACACCACCCAGCCAATCATACGCAGGCTCATCACCAGTTTCCGTGTACTCCTGCACAACCACATGGCAATTAGTACCGCTCAATCCAAAGGCGCTGATTCCGCAGGTCCGCGGTGTTCCGCTGCGGGGCTGCTCCCAATGCTTAGCCTTGGTATTGATATAGAATGGGGAATCGCAGAAATCGATATTTTTGTTCGGAGTCAAAAAATTCCTCATACCGGGAATTCGCTTGAATTTCAGTGCAGCCACCGCTTTGATGAATGAAGCGACGCCCGCACATTCAAATAAATGACCGATGTTACTCTTGGCAGAACTCAACGCGCAAAACTGCTTTTTATCCGTAAAGGCTTCGAAAGCATGGGATAATCCCTGAAATTCTACCGGATCTCCCAACAATGTACCGGTACCATGGGTTTCAATATAATCGATTTGTTCCGGATGTATGCCCGCCTTTTCCCAGGTACTTAGAATGACCTTAGCTTGGGAGGCTGGGTTCGGTGCAGTAATACTGCTTGACTTTCCGTCGTTGTTAATTGCTGTGCCTTTGATTACGGCGTAAATATTGTCGCCATCGGCTTCCGCCTGACGCAGCGGCTTCAGCAGAACACAGGCGGCACCTTCCCCAATGCCAGCCCCGTCCGCATAATCATCGAATGCCCGGGTTCTTCCATCATTTGACTCAATGCCAATCATCATACTCTCGATAATAAGCGGAAGCAGATTAATTTTAATGCCCCCGGCAATGGCCATCGAGCAGCTTTGTCTCTGAATAGCTTCGCATGCTTCATGTATAGCCACCAGAGAAGCTGAGCAGGCGGTATCAATGAGCATCGTGGGACCGTGCAGGTCCAATAAATGCGAAGCACGGGACGGGAGAATCGGAGCCATATTGCCAACGATAGAATATCTCAGGAGTTCGGGGTGGGCAAACATAATATTAGTAAAATAATTGTCCTTCATTGCTCCGGAAGTATAACCTATATAAATCCCTGTCTGGCTTCCAGCCAGCTTCTCCCGCGTATATCCGGCATCATCGAATGTATGGAAAATGGTCTGGAGCAGAATTCTTTGTACCGGATCCATTGTTTGAGCTTCCCTAGGAGAGATCCGGAAAAATTCGTTATCGAATTGGTCGATATGCTCAAGAAAACTGCCAAGGAAATATCTTGCCGATTCATCTTCGTTCAAATACAACCGGGCATAATCACTGATTTGTTGCTTCCGGTGTTCAGGCATTTCCCGAATACAATCAATATTGTCGTCAAAAAATTTCCAGTACTCATTAAGAGTAGTTGCATTTGAAATATCCAAGCCTATCCCAATTACCGCAATATCACCGCTATTACCGTTCATAGCTGTTCATCACCTACCACTTTTTGTCCATATATGTAATCCTGAGGTTCAAAGGGCCTCTGCCATATCTTTAAACACATAGATAAGGTTAGTTTCATCGAGAAGCATTTGGATTCGATGTTTGATTTCCGTTCTAGGGAGCTGCTTTATACGTAACGAATCAATCAACTTGTTCAAGATTTCACGGTACTGCTCGTTCATTGAACCGAATTTAAAGTTGGACATGGCCTCATGCTGTTTCTTAATATCGTTATAATTCTGGATAACTTTCCGGAATTCTTTGGAATCAAGGTTGTAGTTTGGCGTGGAAGCCAGGATGGCCAGACATCTGCCGACAAAATCAGGTTTGTCCTTGGCAAAATTGCTGTCATTATTAAACAGCTCAGCCAGCGACTTGCGGTCCTTGGCAAGACCGTAGCAAAAAGAATGAATCGTAGGCTGATCCTCGTTTATAAATTTGGTCAACAGTACTTTGGGTCCCATCTCAATGGCAGTGGTAATGCCGTACTCATACAGCAAATTGGCGGATTGTCTCCACTGCACCGGATGAGTAAGCTGCGCCGCCAATATGTCAAACAGAGTGTGCTCATCTGAAAATGCACGCCCCGTTACGTTGGACAGAATTGGAAAGCGGAACGGATAAGCCGTAAAGTGATTCAGATACGCAAGGTATTCATCCACATATTCACCCATGATAGGTGAATGCATCGGTGGACTGTAGAACAACGGAGTGACGATCCCCCGCATGGATTCCAACTTCTGCTCCAGCTTGTCCATATCTTCATTCAATCCACTTACCGCAACCTGTCTGCCAGAATTATCACAAGAGATGAAGACCGTTTTTTCAACACCCAGAAGGGAGATGGCTTCAGTTACTTTACTTATATCCACATTTTCAATGATCGTCATTCTGGAGTTTGCCTTTTGCAGCACCCTCTCGACCAATTCGCCTCTTTTTTGCAATATTCTCAGGGCATCCCCCAGTTGGAGAGCCCCGGAGCTGACCAGTGCGGCATACTCACCGATGCTGTGTCCAACCGAAAATTGCGGGCTGATACCGTAGTCTTGCATGTATGCCCGAAAAATAGCAATTTCAGTAGTAACAATGGCGAACTGCATATTGGTGAACCGGCTCATCTCGCTTATACTCCCTTCAAAACACAGCTTAGCTATGTCTTGGTGCAGAATATCACCGGCCTCCTCATACGTCTGACGCGAAATTGTATAGTTTTCGTAAAAGCTTTTCCCCATTTGCGTAAACTGGGTACCTTGCCCTGAGAATAAAAATGCGAGCTTTTCCATAGTAGTTATCCTTTCCTATCACTATTGTTGCTGCTAGTTAGTAACAGAGTTGTTCCGTCCCTCAACGTATGCAATAATATTATCGATACTACTAAGCGTATTGTTACGTAGATCGTCGTTACTTACCGTTAATTCAAATTCCTTCTCGATGAATAAAATAAGCTGCATCAGCAGTAAAGAATTCACAATTCCCATTTCCTGAAAATTTTTACTATAATCAATACTTTCCTTTTTAGTGCATCGTTTTAAAAAATTAACGACCTTCAATTCGATCTCTGCTTTGCTCATTAGCAATGCCTCCCTTTTATATATTAATCAATTGTATTTATAGAAACCCTCACCCGATTTGACACCCAGCTTGTTGGCATTCACCATCTTTCTGAGCAGCGGGCAGCAACGGAATTTGGAGTCTTGGAAGCTTTCGTATAGCACATTCAGCGAATCCAGCACGGTATCGAGGCCGATTAAATCGGCGGTTGCCAAGGGGCCCATTTTATGACCATAGCATTTTTCAAAAATGGCATCGATATCTTTAGGCTCGGCACACTGCTCTTGCACCAAAAAAATGGCTTCATTCATCATTAGATGAGAAATGCGGTTGGAGACAAAGCCCGGCGAATCCTGGATGACAATGCTTTCTTTGTGGATACGCTCAAGCAACTCGAGCGTACTCTTGATAGTCTTCTCTGAGGTCAAAAATCCCCTGATGACTTCTGCGGCCGCAATCTGTGGGACAGGATTCATAAAGTGGATGCCGATCACCTGTTCAGGCCTTGTCGTATAAGAACCTAATTGGGTAATGGAAATACAGGATGTATTGGCTGCAAAGATGACCTCCGGCCTGCAGATATCGTCAAGCTGCTTATAAATTTCTTTTTTGACGGCAACATTCTCAACGGCATTCTCGACTATGAAATCTGCTTCCGCCAGATCATGGATGTCTATAGTGAACTTTATCCGGGCCACTAAATCCTCCGGTTCAACGGATAGGCCTCCAGCGTTCTGAAACAACCGAAAACGGCTGATGTTATAAATATTCCTATAGGCCTTGTCTAAAGCTTCCCGTGAAATATCCAGGAGTACTACTTGATATCCATATTCCGCAAAGGTTTGGGCGACACCGCATCCCATGGTACCTGCTCCAATGATTCCGATTGTTCTCATATTGCCCTCCGTAACAATTACTTAGCAAATTATTAGAAGATTCGCTTATATCTTTTGTTCCATGGCTGATAGAAGATCAGCAATCACATCTCTTGTATCCTCAATAATTGCATAATCCGCAAAACGGAAAATAGGTGCATTTTTATCGTTGTTAATAGCAATAATTTTCTTAGAGGATTTCATCCCCACGATATGCTGACTCGCACCTGAGATTCCAAAGCCGATATATAAATCAGGGATAACATGGATACCCGATTGCCCAATTTGTCTGGATCTCGGAAGCAATCCGTTCTCGACCAAGACACGGGTTCCACCAATTTCTGCACCAACTGCCTTGGCTAGCTTTTGAATGGAGGAAAAATCCTGTTCTTTTACCCCCCTACCTACTGCAAAGATAACTTTTGTGTTCTCTAAATCTACCTCTTCCTTGCGATAGCTTTCATAACCAAGACTCTTCAGGGCAGAGTATATGGACTTGTTCGCTGGAATATCAATAAAATCAAGAGTCCCCCCCGCATCAGTGATTTCAGAAACGCAGTCATGGAACACCCTCTTCTTAACAGTACACAACTGATAGGGGGTGTGAATGCAATGAATTTCTGCAATCACAGAGGAGTTCAAAGCGGTACGTGTAAAAATAAATTTCTCTTCGAAAAAGTCAATATCCAGGCAATCGGCAGTCAAGCCGGCTCCCAATTCAGTAGCAATTGTAGCCGCTGCTGCTTTACATAAAGGGGTATCCGGGAACATGACAAGCTGAGCACGGTTCTTCTGGATTACATGCCGGATGCCGTCAGAAAATGCGAGATAATCCCCATCCCGGTAGTCCTGCTGAACGCAGAAAACATGATGCGCTCCATGCTTGAACAGCTCATTGTAAAAAAAGGAATCATGCATTCCAAAGCAGATCGCACCTACAACGCTACCACTTTGAGCTGCCAATTGTCTGGCCTTGCTTAACATTTCAAGGTAAGAAACTATACTTTTCGCATTAGGATCACTTACAACAATTATCATCATAGTTTCCTTCCTTCTGTTATTGATGGATCTTAATTTGATTCATCAGAAATGCGGAAATTCCGTCTCTTGTCTCACAAAGCGTTACAGTTTCCCGGGCCTGTTCATGATGCTGCCTGGACCGGCAGACCTTTGTTTTGGAGCCAGTTAATCCGCATTCTTCCGGACGAAGAGATAGATCATTGGCATTCCAGATGATAATTTCCTTTTTTCGTGCTTGTTGAAGCGCAAATAGGTTGACCTCACTGTATTCATATAAGTTATCGAACGATATCATCAGCGGAGTATCGGCCTGAACTCGGTGTAGCATCTCTTCATTCACATAATCTATGATGAAGCGCTCCTCCTCTTGGTATTGGATTCCCTGAACATTAGGGAGACAGATAAGATTCAGCCGTTCTGCAAGACCGTATTGTACCTGCCCCGTTTCTCCGTCCACAGCCATTTGGCCGCATACAAGCAGATTATAGTCTAGCTTTCCGATTGCGCTGGCCAGAATGTATGATGTCGCAAAGGTATCTGATCCCGCAAACTTAGGATCGCATAAGTGAATTGCTCTATCTGCGCCCATCGCCAGACATCGAACGAGGACATCTCTTGCGCCCTCAGGCCCCATGCAGATACAAGTAACTGTACATGGTATAGTTTTACGCAATTCCAACATCTTTTTAATGGAATATGCGTCGTATGGGTTGATGCTGAAGAGCGAATTTCCGGCATATTGCTTACCCAGCAGCTTAGAAGGTACTGCCTTAACACAGATTAAAATTTCCATACTTCATACCTTTCTTATACTTACTTTGTAATCTATTTAAATAACATAGAACTTTGAGTTAAGGTGAAGATGGTATTTCGTTGCATTTCGGATGTGCCAGAATAAATAGTGGAAGCCATCGCATCCCTGAGTTCCTGCTCCAGACCATACTCTTTTGTATAGCCGTAGGCGCCGAATATTTGCATGGCGTCCTGACATGTTTTAATGTAAGCCTCGCTGACAAAAAGTTTGAATATAGACGTCTCCATATAGGTATTCTTACCGTTGTCCCTTAAAGCCGCGATTTTATAGAGCATCAGCTTGGACAACTCTATTTTCATTCTCATATCCGCAATCTTATGGGTTACTGCCTGATACGCTGACAGCTTACGGCCGAACTGCTCCCGCTCATCGACATACTGCAGGCACCTTTCCATAACTCTTTGCATGGCCCCGACATGGGGAGCAAACTCATAACAGCGTTCAAGCTCAAGAGCATCCCGCAGAATATGATCACCAAAGCCTACCTCTCCGAGAATATTCTCAGTGGGAATAGTACAGTCCGTAAAAGAAACTTCGGCCATCGGGCAGCCTTCTAGTCCCATTTTTTCAATGTCTTGACCAATCTCTATGCCATCAAAACTTTTCTCTACAATAAAAGCAGTCAGCCTGTTATCCAAGCCCGCTTTCGTAAAGACGACAAATATATCCGCTACCGTCCCGTTAGAGATAAACATTTTGTTCCCAGAAAGAACATATCCATCTTCTTGCTTCGACGCAGCAGTCCGCATGGAGTACGCATCGGATCCGGCATCCGGCTCGGTGATGGCGATTGCGCCAATCATTTCTCCGCGGGCCATCCGCGGAAGGTACTTATTCTTCAGCCTTTGAGAACCGTACAAATAAATCAACTGTTGACATACCCACACATGATTGTTAATGGCAAACACTAGTCCATTATTCTCACAGGCGTAACCCAATGCTTCGTACACAACTGCAGCTGTCAAATAATTCTGATTCATTCCGCTGTATTCTTCAGGCAGGTTAAGACTAAGCAGACCAAATTCCGACACCCTGTTCCACAGTTTGTGCGAGAAGCCACCCCGTTCATTCGGATCATTCAATCGAGCTGATGTGAAGCGGATAACTTCATCCCTTAATTCTTTCTGCTCTTGCGTTAGTGTATAGTTCATAACAGGCGACATCCGAAGCAAAAATTATCCACCTCGAAGTCTCACTCCCTCCTTGTGTCATAAAACCTCAGTTAACCTTTCACAACAGAAAACACGATGCAATTCATTTTCTGCCCGTCGATGCGGTAATGTTTCCTAAATACAACTTCTTCCGAAAAACCCGCTGCTCTTGCCAAATAACAGCCATACCAATCACTCTCCAGCAAGTAAATCGCAATTTTGCGACAAGAGGGCCACTGTTCAAAAATGTATGCACATATGGCCTGAGTCAATTTGGCATTGAACAGCAACCGGTTAAACATTAGAGAGACATTAGCATAAACTCCATGTACACTGACTAAAAAATAGCAGCTGATCCGATGTTTTATCCACACGGCATAACTTTCAGAGACGAACAAATCTGTAGAAACGCTAGTTTTCCAGAACAATTTGGACTCATCAATTTCATCCGCTTTGACTTTGACGATCGATATATTTTTCCATCTCTTCACGTTTTTTGTTCTCCTGTAATTTTAAAATAAAACAATTTCTCCCAATGTGTAGCCCAATATTTAGATAGGGTACATAAATGAAGCTAACGGCTAGACAAAGTGAGAAAACATACATCTCGATATAATCCAACGTGCTGTTATATCTATGAAAAACGACAAAGAGAAGCGTAGTTACCACAATAGCAGTCAGCAGGTTTAATGAGCCTTTGAAAAAAAAATCAATATTTTGGGCGATAACTAAAAGCATAACATTCCGCCAAAGTATCTCCTCCCAAATACCTGTAACTACTTGCAGATTATCAATGGGTATTTTAATATCAGGCTTTATCCATACTCTTTTCACAGCCAGCGTGGTCAGAGAGGTCAGAAAGGATGAGAGGATAAAACCCACAGGAATAAAGATGAATTGCTTCAGTTCAAAATGCAGCGTTTTATGATTGTAGTAGGCAAGCATCATCAGAAATTCAATCAATATTACTAAGGAAAACTTCACGTACCTCTTGGCAACGTAATATACGGCAAGCAATATGGTCAGGACAATAATGTTAATTTCCATAAATCTCTCGGTATGTAGCTTTCATCGGTTCAAACTCTTCCTGCAAAATCGAGTAATAGCAGATGTCAACAGGCTCACCTTCTACAATCAGTCCGTGACGGAATACTCCTTCCAGAAAAACGTTGTAGTTCTTCATCGCATTGATCACCGCTTTATTGTTACTGTAAATAGGCACCAGCACCTTCTCTACCTGAAAACGGGTGAACAGATCCGCCAGCATTCTGCCTATGCATACTACCGTGTATCTACTCATACGCCGTTTCATATAGATGCTTGGTATAGCAATGGAAACTCCTGTACGACAAGAAATCTGAGGCCAAAATACGCCCAACCGTTCCTCTTCATAATAGAAAAGATATGCTTCCTGAAGATGGGCATCTGTGTACTCGCCGATAAACGCCCTAAAATCGGGCATTTCCATACATTCTGAAACAAAACTCTTCTCTTCGGGTAATGACGCCTGCTTGATTATAATTTCGTGTTCAACCCGTTTCATAATCCACTTCCTAATCAGAAATGCCTCAACATGGGCTCATAGAATACTCATCAATGCACATCGCCATTCTCTATAAATTGATTCTAGTTAAGAGTTCTTAACCACTATCAAACAGCTATATTAGTAAATACAGCAAGACTATATAGCAAAATGGCGCTAATTAAGCATTCGGATTGTGTTTCAGCATTTGTGGCACTTCCAGTTCAGTGCTTTTCACTTTAAGAATTTTCTTCACCATTTTCAGCATCATATTCCCTCCCTCCTTAAGGCGATGTACATTGCTCAACATTCTATGAACTTGCCTTAATATTTCCTGCAAGCATGTCTTCAACCAAGCAGATAAAATCGGAAAGCGTAAATTCGGGGGTAACATTCAAGTCATCCTCAGGAAATTGAAAATCAAACTCGTCCTCCACCTTAGTAACAATCGCAATATAACTCAGGGAATCGATTCTCAAGTCATCCAATAACGTCATGGAGCCTAAAATTTCACTAACAGGCGAATGTTTACGGATGATGTCGTACATCTTCTCGGTTATCATAGTTTTATTTAACATATGCACTACTCTCTCTTTATCCGGATTTGCTTACCCATTGCATTCAAGCTGATCTTGTCTTCAAAGATAATCCGTTTAGGAATTTTCAAGCTGCTTAGTCGCTCCTTACAATGACGGTAAAGCTCATTTTCCGTTATTACAGCCTCCGGTTTTAGAACCACTTTGGCTACCGGCGCTTCTCCAAGCACCTCATGCTCCTCCCCGTAAACATATGCATTCTGCACAAGTGGATGGGAGAGCAAACACTCTTCAACCTCCTCAGGATATACATTCTGTCCGCCTACAATCAGCATATTTTTGAGTCGTCCCAGAATAAATAAGTATCCTTGCTCGTCAAGCATGCCAATATCTCCGGTTTTGAACCAGCCATTATCAAAGGCTGCTGCATTAAGGCTATCATTCTTGTAATATCCCTTGGTGACACTATCTCCTCTAAAAAGAATTTCACCGCGGACTCCGGCTGGACATTCCTCGCCGTTCTCGTTAACAATTCGAATTTGCACATGAGACATGGCTTTACCAGCTGAGCCGATTGGTACTTCTGCATCAGAAATATAACCTGTGGCCATAGAAGAAGTTTCTGTCAATCCGTAACACTGCATGACTCTGCAATGCGGATAGGATTGGGACAGCATTTCGATAAATTCTTTTGTTACAGGTTCGCCGCCTGTGACCAAGCCCTTAAGGGAAGACAACTCTTCGGGGGCATTATTATTAAAGATCAGTTTAGCTAGAGAAGTGGTGGCACCTGTAAAGGTAACGTTATATTGCTTAATAAGCCTAGCAATTCTCTGCGGGTTAATAGGGCCGCTATAGATCACCAATTTACCTTTGGAATACAGTACCACCATCAGTTGGGCAACCAATGATGTGCTAAAGCCGAGCGGTCCGATAATCAATTCGCAACAGTCCTCAACCAGTTCAAACGCCGTTGAAATTCCTTTTACCGCGGACAAAATGTTGTCATGAGTCAATTGCACGTATTTCGGACTGGAAGAGGTCCCAGTGGTGGACAGCAGCAATGCTATTGAATTGGGACTGATCTGCAGGAAGCCGGGCTGGACGGTTAGCTTGTGCTGATCGAACAAATGCTTGTTTATAATAATCGGTTTCAAACGACCGAAATCTCGGCCGCTGTCTTTCGCTTCAATAATAATGGTGTCTGCTTCACAAAATTCCGCGATGGTGCATATAGCGCTGTCTGTAAGATCAACTCCAAGAGGTACGGCCGTTCTGCTTGCATACCAAATCCCGAATAATGCGACCACATAAGATAAGTCATTCGGTAGAAGCGTGATTACATTTACACTACTTTCTTGTAAATATTTCGCAAAATTGTTAGAAGAGGTATACAATTCTTGGTAGGATAGCTGCTCTTGGTCCAGATTGATTAAAGCTGTTTTATCACTTTCTCTCATATTATCCAAAATGTCGCACAAGTTGTTATAATTCATAATTCTCCCTTTCTTAAATCAAGTTTTTCAATGCATCTGTCTCCAGTTCCTTAATAGCTTGCAGCCGATGAAGAACGGAAAGATAGTCAGCTTTGCGGTTAGAGAACGAGCATTTGGTTAACAACAACTTCAAGCTCATATACATAGTGCTAAGTTCGGTGAACTGTCTATTGGCAACTGTTTTTTTCTCGTCAGGCAGATTGCTGTGAAGGATCGTTTCAAGAAACAGTATACGGGAAGCATACAGCCCGCTAACAACAAGACAAGAGGCCATTTCCATCATGATGCTCTTAACCTCCGCAACACTTTCCCCGTTCATCACGGAAGATACATCATTGGCTAATCTGTTATAGTGGTCAATACCGATACTATTGGGATATAAATAATTTTTAATGGATTGTTCAATACAGTTTTTCCGTTCATTTTCAGTTAACTGCTTAACATTTACTTGCTCCAGAATGAAAACCGTGGACTTGTTTATATAATCTTCACTAACGCCAATCGTTCCTTCATATGTAGAGGGAGGTAATGTTGGAATGTAAGAATCACTGATGTATAATTGGCTTCCATCCAAGCCTAATAGATTAATATAATGGTTGGTATGTACGGTTATTTTCGTTTTGAAAAGCGGAGAGTAGGTTAGACACCTGCTGTCTATGTGTAAAATTACTCTCTGCTTAGCCGCTAACGCGCTAACTATCTGTTCACGTTGGTGTGCTGTATATCTGATCAAGCGAATGCCCAGTCTTGAGCAATTTTGATCGATAAACCACTTAATAGGACTTGTGATCCCCCCCAATGAGAGGTCGTATTCAGTGTTCAGCATGTTATCGCAGCAAATCAAATCCGATTCAAGGATATTCACTCTTAAAGCGGACATCTGATTTCGAATACTACCTGTCAGACAATAATTAGATAGTTTTGTTGTATACTTATTTTGTGAAATATCAGTAATATTAACCAACTCCATCAATTACACCGATTATTTTTCATTCTATTTTTATTGTGCGGAGCCTTTCCAGCCAGTATAAAGTTCGAGCTTACAGATAAAGATTGTGAAATTTCGTACAATATTCCCGAAAAAGCTCCCTTTTTCCTCATTTCAATTCATACTAAAACTTAGAAGAAGTCTCTAGCTGCTCTGTAAGCGTACTCTCATAGGATTGCTAATTCCCCTTAAGCACTTAATCTTTGAGCATAATACTGTGTATACCATTCCATTCATACAGCATTGCAGCACCTGCCTTAAGTATGCAGTCACATTAACTACCAGGAAATCCCTTTTTATTGTATAATAATAGATAATATAGTTCTATTAGGTATATAAATCAACATATGTAACATAATTGTAAAATAATACTTCATAATATATTACAGTCTAATGAATTTAGAACATTTTATGAATTATTTTGAATTATCCTGAAACCTTGCTTGTTCTAGCTTAGCCCTAAGTCAAAAAAGTGAACAAAAAAACATGCCCCCTAATCACTTTGGAGACATGTCATATTGTTCATTATAGTTTGTTCAATCTAATAGACCTAACCGTTCACTTCTTGCCTTCCCCGCGCACAGGTGAAATCAGACAGTAGGCCATACCGACAAAGACGCCTCCGCCAACAATATTGCCGAGCGTTACGGGAATCATGTTGTGCAGCCATCCTGCCAGCGAGATAGTTTCAGGGTGGCCTGGAAGGAGCAGGGCCAGACTCAGCAGCGTCATGTTGGCTACGCTATGCTCATAGCCGCTGGCGATGAACGCGAACAGACACCACCAGATCAGCACCAGCTTGGCAGTCTCACTCTTGGCTCGCGAGGACATCCATAGGGCCAGACAGACCAGCCAGTTACAAAGAATGCCGCGGAAGAACAGCTCTGCGTATGGTAGACTCATTTTTTTGGCAGCAGCCGTAAAAATCAGATGTTCAGCCGGAGCCGCCTTGAACAGTCCCGTTCCTTGAATCAGAAGGGCAAGAACCACAGCACCTGCCAGATTGCCAAGAAAGACGATCACCCAGTTCTTCAGGGTATCCCCAATGCTAGTTCTGCCTGCAAGCGTGCTTGCTGTAAAAAACATATTATTCCCGGTAAACAGCTCCGAGCCCGCAAAGACAACAAGGGTCAGCGCGATCCCGAAGGAAGCTCCCATAATCAGCGATTGAAATGGTGACTTGAGTGCTGCCAGTGGCGCTCCAAGTGAAAAGATTAGGATAATGCCGATCCCGACATAGGCCCCGGCCAGCAGTGCTGCCAGAAAATATTTGGGCAGACTTTCATTCATTTTATCGCGTTTATAAACAGCTGCTTCAACGATATTCTCCACATTTTGTGCAAACATACCTATTCCCCCCGCTGTTTCTGATTCACAATACTTATCACGCTTAATCGATCAGGCTACACGCGGACCTTCACCTTATTGTCTTCGGTCTGAACGGAATAGGTTGCGACTCTGCCCTGATCTGGTGCCTGAACCTCGCCGGAGCGCAGATCAATCTTCCAATCGTATAGTGGATCATACAGGTAATAGCCGGATACGATTCCTTCCGCGAGCGGTCCGCCCTTCGGATGAGGGCTGCGGTTCTCCACAGCATAAAAAGTCCCGTCAGAGGTACGGAAAACAGCCAGCTCAGTCTGCCCCGCCCTCACTACCCGACCGATTTGCGGCAGAAAATCCTGCACTTCGCCGATCGCATATTCCTGCTTCGTCATTTCCATCGTTCTCGCTCCTTTTTCGCATTCATTCATATTCCGGCCGGCCTGTATTCGGCTAGATCTTTGCCGTCTCGAACAGAGCCGAGCGGGTGCTGTCGTCGTTCAGCATTTTTTTCCAAGGATCGGTAACCTGGGCCAGGGCAAAATCAATTCGTGCCGCCAATTCCTTACGGTTGCTCTCATTCTCCAGAATGACGTTCTGAATGTTCTCAAGTCCCATTCGCTCTACCCACTCGGACGTTCTCTCCAGATAGTTGCCAGTTTCGCGGTAATACTGCATCACAGCGGAGCACACTTTAATCAATTCCTCATCGGTTTTGACCTTGCAGAATGAATCCGCAATCCGCGGCTTAATCCCGCCGTTGCCCCCGATAAAGACCTCCCAGCCACCATCATTGCCGACGATGCCGATATCCTTGGTGCAGGATTCCGCACAGTTGCGCGGACAGCCGTTGACGGCCATTTTAAATTTTGCCGGGAAGTCGAGTCGTTCGTACTTGCGCTCCATCAAAGCGCCCATGCCCATGGAATCCTGGGTGCCGAAACGGCAGAACTGCGATCCCACACAGGTCTTAACGGTACGTAGCGATTTGGCATAACCATAGCCGGAAGGCATATCGAGCTCTTCCCACACCTTGGGCAGATCTTCCTTCTTCACACCGATCAGATCGAGACGCTGTCCGCCAGTGACTTTGACCACTTTAACGTCGTACTTGAGGGAAACATCGGCGATTTTCTTCAAATCCTCTGGTGTCGTCACCCCACCGTACATCCGCGGAATTACAGTATAGGTGCCGTCCTTCTGGATGTTGGCCCCCATTCTCTCATTGACGAAACGCGATTCCTTCTCGTCCTCATACGTATCGGGATATGTCATACCCAGGTAATAGTTAATAGCCGGCCGGCACTTGGAGCAGCCTTCCTCCTGAGTCCAGCCCAGTACATGCATGACCTCTTTGCTGGTCTTCAGACCTTTCGCATGAATCTCTGCTACGATCTCATCCCGGCTTAAGGAGGTACAGCTGCAAATGCCCTGTTTGGCACTTTGCTGGAAGCTATCACCCAGTACAAATTGCAGAATCTGCTCAACTACAGGCTTGCAGCCGCCGCAGGAGCGTGTTGCACCCGTGCAAGCCTTAATCTCGTCCACAGTCGTGAAACCATTCTCGGTCACAGCGTCTACTATCGCCTTCTTGGTTACACCATTACAGCCGCAGACAATCTCTTCATCGGCCATGGACTCTACTGACAAGCCCTTTTTGGCATCACCATTTCCGCAGCAGCCAGTGCCCATAACCTCCGCATAGATATCATCCGTCATTTCCGCGCCTTGCTTCACAAGCTTCTGCAAGTTAGCCGATTCTGTCACATCTCCGAACAGGACTGCGCCGACGATAATATTGTTTTTCAGCAAAATCTTCTTGTATGTTCGTTTCCATTCATCTTTGGCAGAGATCACCGTATGTTCGGGGGTATCTATGAATTCGCCAGCAGAAAATACATCCACACCGGAGATTTTCAGCTTGGTCGACACCACGGAACCTTCATATGGCTTCGTGTCCACACCGCACAAATGCTTTGCAAGTACCATCCCCTGCTCAAACAACGGTGCGACGAGACCATAACATACGCCCCGGTGCTCCGTACACTCGCCCACAGAATACACTCCCTCTGCAGAGGTTTGCAGATAGTCATTCACAACAATTCCGCGGTTTACTTCAAGATCACTATCCTTCGCCAATTGCACGTTCGGCTTAATCCCGACAGCCATGACGACAAAATCAGCTGCTAACTCGCTGCCATCGCTGAAGCGTAGGCCACTTACCCGCTGCTCACCAGTCAGCTCTACCGTCTGCATGCCCATCGCAAATTTCACACCCTGACGCTCAAGCTCAGCTTGCAGCATTGAAGAGGCACTCCGGTCAAGCTGGCGCTCCATTAAATCTTCCATCAGATGCACGACTGTAACATCCATGCCCAGATTGACCAGACCTTTAGCCGCCTCCAAACCGAGAAGCCCCCCGCCAATCACAGCTGCTTTGTTGTACTGCTGAGCTGCTGCTAGCATAGCCTCACAATCTGCAATATCGCGGAAGCCTACTACCCCTTCCTTGTCGCTGCCCGGCACCGGTAGAATGAACGAATTCGATCCCGTTGCGATGATGGCTTTGTCGTAGGGAATCACCAATCCGCTATCTGTGTGGATCTCCCGTGACGCTGTATCGATACGCGTAGCCGTTGTTCCTGTATGCAGTGTAATCCCATTGTCCTCATACCAGTTCCAATTATTCAGGATAATGTCCTCGGTGGTCTTACTGCCTTCCAGAACATAAGAAAGCATGATACGGTTGTAATTAGGGTGAGGTTCACTACCAATTACGGTAATCTCGTACGCGCCACCAAGCTTTAAAATCTGCTCCACAGTGCCAATTCCGGCCATCCCGTTGCCGACTAATACTAACTTTTCTCTGTTTGCTGTCATAGTTAGATGCCTCCTCTATGCTTCTGCGTGCTCTCTAGATATTTCCTAATAATGAAAGTATACATTTCAAATTTAAACCGCGATGGTGATTGCAGTCACAGTAAATGTGAATGTTTTCACATTATATTCAATAATGATTCCTCCATAAAAATAAACCCTTGTTAGCACAACAGAAATAGCCAGACCCCCTATTTCTAATAGGTGATCTGGCTGTTATGTATTGTTATTATCGTAGTCCTAAGGAAATCTCCAACTCATCCATCGGCCGAAGCTTCATGTCCATTCCGTTGTCCATCAGCTTTTTGCCATTTACGCGCAAATGCCATATTTCACTGGTCAGTGACGTATGTCCTTTCACTGCCTGAATCCTCTGGTTGTCTTCTGACAGTTGAATCATTCCGCAGTTTTTCAGCAGGCTTCTGACGGAGAGATCACTTGTAAAGCTCATCACATACATATGTGTCAGGCTCTCTTGTTCACTTCCACCGTTCACGTATAGGAAGACTGATTCCGGTTCTTTGCCTCCGGCATCCGACTTTGCCATAATAACAAGACGTGCATTATCATGAACTGGGCTACTCTTCCAATTCGTATTACTGATAACCTTACCGTCCATTTGCACTTCCCATTCCATTTCTGGCCCCAGGGACACATTGGTTACAGCGAGGATCTTCATTCCGTCTTCTGCAAATACAGCAGCACCGCTGTCCTGCAGCAGTTCAAGAATCGTGATTCCCTTTCTATAAGTGCCGCTTAACAATCTTTCCGTGCTGTCAGCCAGCTCTTTGTCACCAACCATTAAGGAGAATGTCGGTCCCTCAGGACCTGTAATAACTTCTGCTTTGGTTCCTAGGACAGAGGAACATCCACCTAAAGTCATAATAATGAACAAACCTAGCAACAAACGCCCCAACCCTCTCATGGGCATTTCCGGCACCGCCCTATCTTCCCGACGACAACATCCGCTAGTAGTGTCTCAGGCTGTAATCACTTCGTATTCCGTCTCCCTTTAGGATAACCGAAGCCAGCCACGTTCTCAATGTAAAATCAGGAGATTATACCTACTGATAGTATAAAAAAGAGTCCCCGAAGGGGCTCTTTGCAGTTCTACTTCTATTGATATCTGGGAAATAAGATATTGTTCTCCAGATGAATATGTTCAAATGTCATCCCTTCTAACTCTTCCAGACGTGCATAGGTCAACCGGTACGTGGTGCACGCATGTTCCGGAGGTGTGAAATCATCAGTAATTCTGCGAATCTGCAGTAAAATATCGCCTGCAGCATCATGCTCGCCTTCCAGTTCATCCAGCGCTGCACGCAATTCTGTCAAACTAGCTTTTCCCGAATCAGCATCATATGCCAAAATCCTCGGGAACTGTGCATCCTCTTCCTTGGCTGTATGATCAAGCAATTCGTCCATCAGCTTGTGGAACAGCGCGTGCATTTGGGCCAAATGCGGAGAGTCTCCGCCATGAACACGAAATACTTTGTTGACATTCTGTGCAATCAGGGGCAACTCCTGGCGCAGGTACTGATGATGCTTGTTCACAATATGCTCGATTAGTTCAGAGGAAGAAGCGTGGTTCCACACCGTTTCTTCTTCCAGAACCGGATGTTCCTTCAGCATTTTGTTCAGATCGGCCAGTACAGCCTCCTTGTCCAATCCCCGTTCAGTGACAGCTTCCCCAAGTGGTTTGGCTCCGCCACAGCAGAAATCGATACGGTTAGCTTTAAAATAATCCGCAGATTTAGGAAATTGTAGTACTACATCTCTTACCCATGTTTCAGTGCTCAAATTGATTTCCGGCGTTGGCCGGGAGGCTGTATCTTTATCCATAGGTTGTCTCATCGTCATTTGCGGGTTCCTCCTTCGGTTGGCAGTTCGGGTTGTTCTCCCCTTCTACCTTACCCCCGATAGAAACCTTGACTTGTGATTTAACACACAGCAATTAGATCATTTTATTGAACAAAGGCCTGCATATACGTACGCTTGCCTTTGGCATCCTTCACATAAGGGCCAAGTCCGGCAAACCGGGCATGATCCATATAAACACCAGTCATCCAACGTCCTTCCGTCAGCCCACCATCCCATTGAAGGACCACATCGGGTGCCGAAATCCACTCCTGGTATACACGAATATGTTGATCTTTATACTCTTTACAGGGCTTCGAAAGCTCATGTAAAGGAACTTGGCTCAGATAGGTTGGCACGAAGTAAGAGGAAATCGTATCCAGGTCCTCTTCAGTCAAAAAGGGCTCAGCGCCCAAAAAAGGTTCGAACAATACCGTATCCTCATACAAGGACCAGATTACAGCCTGAAGTACCATGCTTTGTCTGATGCCATTGTGGAACTTGTACTGCCGTTGTACACCCGATGGCCGGACTTCAGCCGGTGGTGACGTAGATTCCAGACAATGACGTTCACACCCAATACATTTCCAGCCTGTCGGGCCTTGGATCCACTTTTGAAAAACAGTTCCGCCATCATTATCCCCCTTATAAAGGGACGATATAATGTTGTAGGGCACACCGATCCACGCATCCCACAAGGACTGGGGAAGATGGCTGTGAAGCATAAACAGTGTCTTGTCATAAATAAGCTGCACCTTGATCGAAGCAGCTTCCAGCTCGGCAACATCCTTTTTTCCATACGTTATTTCCCGGGAAAACAGGGTAGTCTTCATCTCCTCGCCTCCTGATTGTTATGCTGAATCTAAAGCTTACATCTCAAGCAGCTACCGGAAGTACCCGGGCTGTTTGCAGAACTTTACGCCGGACTACAGGCAAAACTCAATGGGTAAGCGATCCATCAGGGACTGGGCAATGTTTTTTCTATTATATTACATAAAGCATTAAATCGTGCAATACTTCTTTATCCAATTTTTAGATAGATGATGAAAAACCCCCTTCTTCAATAATGGAAGAAAGGGGCAGTCAACAGGACGTATTGCCAGGGCTAAGCTACTCGACCCAGCTCTCGGCCCATACAGAAATTTGTTCCATGACAGGTTCAAGCGCACGGCCTTTGTCTGTCAATTCATACTCGATGCGTACCGGAGTTTCCGGGTAAACATGACGTACCAGAATGCCTTCACATTCCAGATCCTTCATCCGCTCAGACAGCATCTTATCGCTCATCGAAGGGATCAGACCCGAAATATCTTTAAAGCGCTTTGGTCCGCTCATTAATGTCTGGATAATAAGTCCATTCCAACGCTTGCCCAGAAAAGAAAAGGCTGTCTCGAATCTCGGACACAGGGCTAGTTGATGTTGTTCCATTGTTCTCACCTCTCACTAATAAAACTTACTATTAGTTAGTATATAAAATTTTACCACACTTCAACCCTAATGAACATCGTTTGCCAAAAAAAAGTTAACACTGACCTAATAATTTCCGGTTTTTGCTACTCTCCGTTACCCTGTGCAGACGCCTGTTCCGCGATCGCTTCAGTGACTACAAAGGCCAGATCATCATTGCCGTACAGCGACAAAACGCCCAGCACCGTATCATTCGAGATGAATCCGGCTTCTTCCTCCGGTACCGTTAAGGAGAGCGCATGATGAAGAGCTGCATTATTCTCCTGATGCGGGTAGGCCTGCAAATACAAGGCATGCGGGTCTAGCTTATTATTCACGCACCACTGGGCAAAGACAAGAATCATCATTTCTTCATCACGCTTGTAACTCTCAATAATCTGTTCTTCCATTTGTTTACGCTGGTCATCCATCGTATGTCTTTCCCCTTTCTATTCTCCTCAATCCGTAAGCTCTTCCGCTAGTCTATGGCTTGCCAATACGGCTGCGGCTGCAATGCCGCATTGCTCTGGAGTATCGATATGACTTAGAAAATCTTCCACCGCGCCGCTAAAGCCTCTTCTCTGAAGTATGGTGTCCCAGCTGCCAAAGCCCAGACTGCGCGGCAAGCCATCCTTTTCATAGAGTACCGCCGTTTCCAGATTCACTACTTCCGCTGATCTGCCATTCCCATGTAGCTCCAGCTTCCCCAGATCAGTCCCGGCATCCCGGACCATACTGAACATCCCTGACGCTTCGCTCTTCCAACTGAGCAGACCCGTGGATTGTAGCAGTTGACCCTCGTCGTTGCTCTGTAGCATAGAGCGTAATAGCTCATAGTCATTACCGCACAGCCATAGCAGCAGATCCAGCATATGTATCAGGTCATCATACACCGTCTCCCGGCTGCTGCCGGACTGAAGCTGTGTACGATGCTTAACAGCCGTACAGTGGCTGATGCCGCCACCTTGCTCCAGCCAAGCCTTCGCCCCTACATACAAAGGAGCATATCGGCGGTTAAAGCCTACAGCCAGCAGAACTCCCTGCGCCTGGGCAAAACGGGCCATTTCCTGCGACTCCTTCAGGTTATAGGAGAGCGGCTTATCTACATAGACCGATACTTTGCGTTCAAGACATTCCATAACGATATCATAATGGGTGGGTGTTGGGCTATGCACAAATACGGCATCCACATTCCAGGACAACAATTCATTCAGATCTGTAGTACCTTGGGGAAAACGATATGTCTCCACCGTATCCTGAACAGTTCTCGATGAACGGCTGAGCACGCCCGCCACCTCGGCTTGCGGATGGTTAGCCAGCAGCGGCAGATATACTTTGCGCGCAATGCCGCCAATTCCGACCAACGCAACTCTTTTTCGATCAGGAGCTATTATCATTGCTTGAGCTATCCCCCTCTTGAAGTCAGGATGTTCATCCCGTATGTACTCTTCCAGCTATTATACCTTGAACTGATACGCCGACAAATGACCTTTGCTTCAATATTTTCGTTTTTTTCAGTATGATGAGATGAAGAGATGGAGGAAAGGGCATATTAAGATGAGAAAATGGTTGCCGATTCTGTTGTATGTTGCGGGCATAGGTGCCGCGTTTATTTACAGGAATGATATCCTGGACTGGATGAGAGATGTTCAAAATCCGATTTTGTCGGTGGGATTGGCCACTGTGCTCGCCTTATTCCCGGTTGTGCCCTACAAGGCTGTCATCGGATTATTCGGTTATGTATATGGAAGTTTTGCAGGTGCGCTTATCTGCTGGTTAGCGACGAACCTGGCCGCAGCCCTGATGTTTATTGGTGTAAAGTACTGGTTCCAGGGCAGGGCCAGAGCCTATCTGGCCTCTATTCCCTCACTTGAAAAGTTCACAACTACTGTGGAACGTCGTCCCTTCGCCTCTGTCGTATTGGCCCGGCTGCTACCAATCATCCCGCAGACTGCGGTTAATGCTTACGCCGGAGCGGCAGGCCTGCCCTTCTGGAGCTTTCTGCTGGCATCGGCCTTAGGCAAAATCCCTGGTATCGCCCTGTTTGCGTATCTTGGCGGGACTGGGCTGAGCAATCCGGGCAACGCCATTGTCGCTATCCTGCTGTATGTAGTTGTGATTGGCCTAGCAGGACTGTCATTACGCAAGCGTCCAAATGGGATTTGATGGAGGCAACTGCTGGCAGGCGGCCCATATTTGTTTTATAATTAAATTGTGATCTATTTAATTGCATTATCTGAATGGAGGGATATTAATGAGTGAAGTTCACAACAATCATATAGAATCCAAGACGGAACAAGCCACTTTCGCAGGTGGATGCTTCTGGTGCATGGTATCCCCTTTTGAGGAGCTGCCGGGCATTATCAAAGTAGTCTCCGGCTACACCGGCGGCCATACAGAAAATCCTACGTATGAGCAAGTATGCTCCGAAACCACGGGTCATGTGGAAGCGGTGCAGATTACGTTCAATCCTGATATTTTCCCGTATCGCAAGCTTCTGGAGCTGTTCTGGCAGCAAATCGACCCTACCGATGAAGGTGGGCAATTCTACGACCGGGGAACTTCCTACGGCACAGCGATCTTCACCCATTCCGAGGAGCAGCGGGCCGAAGCCGAAGCTTCCAAAACCGAGCTTCAGGAAAGCGGTCGCTTCTCCAAGCCGATCGTTACGCCGATCCTCCCAGCGTCCAAGTTCTACCCGGCCGAAGAATACCATCAAGGCTATCACCACAAGAATCCGGGGCATTACATACGCTATCGTAAGGGCTCTGGCCGGGATGCTTTTATCGAACAACATTGGTCTCATAAAGAGGACGAGGAAAGCCTGAGAGCACGTTTGACTCCGCTTCAATATGAAGTGACACAAAATAATGCTACAGAGTCTCCTTTCCGCAACGAGTTTTGGGATCACCACGGGGATGGCATTTACGTAGACATCGTGTCCGGCGAGCCGTTGTTCAGTTCTGAGGACAAATACGACTCCGGCTGCGGCTGGCCGAGCTTCACCCGTCCGATCCGTGATTATTCTGTCAAGGAAAAGACCGACCTCAGCCATCTGATGGTCCGTACGGAAGTCCGCAGTAAAGAAGCCGATTCTCACCTCGGCCATGTATTCAACGACGGCCCAGGCCCTAACGGCCTGCGCTACTGCATCAACTCCGCAGCACTGCGCTTCGTGCCCAAAGAAGATCTTGAGGAAGAGGGCTACGGGGAATATCGCGTACTTTTTCCGCAAGCTTAACGTAGGGAGTAGGAGTAGGGCTTGAGCATGGTCAGGGCTTGAGTTTGAGTTTGGGCTTGAGCTTCAGTATGGGTCAGTGCTTCAGTATGGAGCCGAGCTTCAGTATGGTCTGAGCTTCAGTACGGTCTGAGCTTCAGTACGGTCTGAGCTTCAGTATGGGTCTGAGCTTCAGTATGGTCTGAGCTTGAGCATGGTCTGAGCTTAAGCATGGTCTGAGCTTAAGCATGGTCTGAAGCTTCAGTTTGAGTCTGTGCTTGAGCATGGGGCCGAGCTTCAGTATGGTCTGAGCTTGAGCATTATTCTAAGCATGAGCACAACTAAAATTTTCGACATATAAGTTCAGGAGCTATTAAGCTGTTCACAACCACCATCTAGTACGATTAGCTGATCGACCTTTATGTCTTAACAGTAGTACCAAAACAAAGCCGCCAAGCCTCACGAAACACGTGAGACTTGGCGGCTTTTTAGTCTAAATGCGCGAACCTAGGAAATCTGTGACTTTATATATGCGTATATGGATGTATAGTAATATAGATTTTCGTATTTTATTGTAGGATTGGTTAAGTGTTTGGCGAATTCATTGAGCAGGCATGAAAATGGTGAAGTGATACAGATTCAAGCTCGGGTTCGGGATACGAAATTTAGGATTCTGTATTCCGAAAACAACCTCTACTGAAGATCAGCCCCGTGCTGATGAGCTAACTGGAAATTTTCAGACTGTTGAGAAAGTTGTTGTTTTAAGAAAATCCATAATTAAACCCTTGATTAATGAACCTATCTCGAAATCAGGACTGGTTCTTGTTCCAGCTGGTAACGGACCTCAGATCCGTTATTTCCTAACAACTGACCGTCCCAGAAAATAACGGACTCCAGAGACGCTATGAGCAGAAATCGGGTGTAAAATCCACGTTTTGGGAGGAAATAGCGGCACCTGAGTCCGTTACATGTTCCAGAAGCTGCTTGATGTGTAAATAACGGCGCTGGGGTCCGTTAGCCCCCATGCATACGTCTCCAACCTTCTGAAGCAGTGGTTTTGACATGCATTGATGATGAAGCTGAGCCTGATTTATAAGGCTATTTCGCATCAACAATCGTAGAGAATGGTGTTTCTCGACAGTCTGAGTTTTTCCAGTTATTTTTCAAGTGAGCATGGTCTGATCTTTGTCGGCTAATTCTTCGTTACTGTTTTATCCCTCAGCCTGCTCTCCGTTCGGCACAACACTCAACAATGTAGCGTCTTATATTCCAACTTAGCTTCCGCAACATAAATAGCAGGTCCACGTCCCAGGTACAAATTTCTCACCCTCATACTTTACTTTTTATCCTGGTTGTCATTATCACGACTGTCAGTAGGATCAGCACCGCCCTGTGTCGATTGCGGATCTTCCGATTGCGCATGCTCTACCTTTGGCTGCGCTTGCTCCGCTGTTGATGAGGTCTGCTGAGCCTTGGGTAGTGCTTGCTCCACCTTAGGCTGTGTCTGATCCACCTTCGCTTGAGCCTGTGGAATCTCCGGTGACGGTTGCCGGATTTCCGGCGCATTCGGTTGCTTTCCTCCCAGCTGCCGATTGGCGTCTCGAATCAACTGGGATTGCTCGTCGTGGCCACGCTGTCTTCTTTTACGGAAGGCGAAGACGATTATCAGAATAATGGCTGCAGCTATCAATATGGGCAGGGCACCAGCTAGGATCACCACAATCCACTGAAAGGTGACGGACAATGCATTCAGACTGCCACTCAGCGCCTGTGATGCGCGTGTGCCAAGTGGATCCTGACCCTTTTTCTTCATCACATCTAAACTTGCGTCCGTTTGGTACAAGCGCAGCTCTACAGTTGAAAACGAAACATTCTGATCAATATAACGCATTCTCCCTTTTATCCGTTCAATCTCCTCCTGGATGGAACCCAGTTCGTTGGCAAACGCGACAAGGTCGGCGGGCTTGGTCGCTTTTTTCATAAATTCGGTGTATTGAGCTTCCATCATCTGCTTAGCCTTCAGTCGGGATTCAAGATCTACGTATTCTTCAGACACGTCCTGCCCCTGGATACTACGCTGGAGTTTCACATGCTTCACTTTCTCAAGATTACTCAGAAAAGACGAGAAGCCGGATGCCGGTACTTTCATAATGAAATTCCCACCTTGCTCGTATTCAGACATATTCTCATCAAATCCAATGATATAGCCTTGAGCAAGAGTAACCATATTTCGTACTTCTGTCTGAGCCTTGGCGTAGTTGTCCACTTCCATGTTCAGGTTGGCTTTATAGATCAGCTTCTTGTTCAATCCAGCTACAACATCGCTGCCAGTAAACCCGGCACCCGTTTTCCCGGTATCCACTGCCGAAGAATCTTCTGCGGAATCCGTACTACCAGCTCCTGATTCTCCCCCGGCTTTGACAGCCGAATCAGCATCGACACTCGATTTCTCTGCTACCGGAGATGTATCACTAAGTGTCTGACTTTCAAACTTACTCACTGAGTTAGCCGTACCCGAATCCGCAGCCACATTGTTACTCTTGTGATCAGCCGAGCCGCAGCCCGTGACGACAATAACCAGAATCAATAACCATACTCCATACAACCCCCATTTTCGCATCATCAAACCCCCATAATTTAGTAGAATACTTCTATGTATCCCTGACGATTCCAGAAGATGGAATGTTGCATGACTATTAAATGTTTTGCATATATTGATCCAGAGTACCGGGTAAAAACAAAAAAAGCAGTACCCGGATCTGGATACTGCTGTTTGCGAACAATCAGTTTGTTTGGTACAATTACGGTGTCTTAACAGACAAATAACACCAAAAACCCTCACATCCATTCAGATGAGGGCATGGTTCTGTTCGGACAAGCTCCACCTTGCCGAGCAGGGCATTCCATTTAGCGATGAAGTCATTTTACTAAAGGGGAGGTGAACCCTTATGGCAAAAGACGTAATCTGTGAAGTCAACTCCTGCACGCACTGGGCAGCGGAGAACAAATGTCAGGCCGATTCCATCTTCGTTGCTTTCCACAGCTCCAAGGAACCAACACGTGCGGAAGAAACTGATTGTAAAACATTCGAGAGCAAGTAAGCTATTCAGAAGGAACCCTCCACGGTTCCTTCTTTTCTCATTTATTCTATCAAGAATGAGAATTATTATCAAGTGTATCATTAAAAAAAGAATCCCTAATAATGAAGGTGTCCCAAACGCCAGGAGGTGTATGGTACCCCTTTTACAATCTATACAACCTTGCTTACTACTGTAGGCTCTTGCTTGTCTGCTAACTCTTGCCCACCTGATGCATTCTCTCGCTCCCCTGTTGTATGTACTCGATTGTATCTGTTCCTCGCCCACTCCATGCTCTGACTCTTCTGCTGTGCCCATACTCGCCTTCCCCTACGCCCTTACTCACCTGCTGGATGCTCTTACTCCCCTTTTTCACTCCCTGCTCACCTACTGGTGTTCTGCGAAAATAAAGTCGTAGACTGCCTCTTTTGTTGTTCAATTATCGTTTCCCGTTAGCTTAATTGGAAAAAAATAAAATTATAACGCTAAGCATGCGCTAGTACAGGTACACAGAACTTTGAATTTTTATCTATGGCAAAGTTAGCCTTAATAAATAGCATATCGTCATTATTATCCATCGGCTCATACTGAGCTTTCTCAGTGAATTGATCTGGTGTGAAATGAAATTGAATACTCTCTGTCTGTTCATTAGCAATTCGGTTAAGTAAACTATTTATATGAACATCATCTTGACTAACTATATCGTATAGATGAAGCGTATGACCTTCTTGCTGATAGACGATAATAGCTTCGTCCTCTTGCGAGTAATAAATTGATTCGGGAAACACATTTAAAGCGTAAAACATAAAAAGTCCTTGGTTATTGCTAACACCAAATTGTCCTGAAATAGGTTTGCGGGACAAAACCATTCGTTTGATAAATTCCAAGTCTTCTTCATTGGAACAATTCAGCTTGCATATGGTGGAATCCTCATTTGGAACGGGATTAAATTTCAATTTGAATTGCGATTCACCAAAGGATTCAAATCCGAATTTCGGATAAAAGTTAATCGCAGTACTATTAGCGAATAAGAAGAAGATATCACATTCTTGCTCGTAAATATTAAGAACATGATTCATCAATGCTCTAGAAAGCCCTTTTCCCCTGAAATCAGGGTGAGTAATAACTGTTCCAATTTGAATCGCTTTCTTGTTTAACCCATTAATCACTACGTCCATTTTGCTGACAGAAACATTAGCGATGACTTTACTATCTCTAAGAAATGAATAGCAGATATAACGATCATCCCAGAAACCTTTCTGATACCAAACTTCAAAGTTAATATCAAAAGCTAAAGTCGTTAGTTGATTAAAACTATCTCTGTAAGCCTTATTATCTTTGTAAGCGGAAACTAGGTCTATTCCAACTTCTATATTTTCATTTAAAAACACAAATATACCCCCTATCGTATTTATGATAAGTAGCTTCAATTTTACCACATCAAAGCACTATCGGTTACAGTAAATAACAATTATAACCAAACTCCCTATTGGCTTAATGAAGCATCGTCAGTATAATACTTTATTTCCTCCTTACAACCGGATGCTCATACTTATCCACCCAACGCCCTTACTCTCCTGCTATATGCTCTTGCTCACTTCCCGTTTGGCTAGACTCAACCAGCTAAAATGGTCTAAGCGAACCGAGCCAGTTCTAGTTCCCCAATAAAAGAAACCAGCAGGCCTCCCCACGAAGAGAGAGCTGCTGGTTTCTTTTATAGTTCTATATTGTAGCCTACAGCGCTACATTTAAGCTTTGCTTACGCTAGTCTTTGTTCTTGCGATCGAAGCAGCCTCAACCATGTTGCGCAGGGCGCTTTCGGTTTCTGCCCAGCCGCGAGTCTTGAGTCCGCAGTCCGGATTGATCCAGAACAGTTCTGGGTCCAGTACACGCAGAGCGCGGTCGATGTTGACAGTCATTTCTTCTACAGCCGGTACGCGCGGGCTGTGGATGTCGTATACGCCAAGGCCGATGCCTTTGTCGTAGTCTTGCTCCTCGAAGCTTACGATCAGTTCGCCGTGGCTACGGGAAGTTTCGATGGAGATAACGTCCGCATCCATATCGGAAATGGAATCGATCATGTTGTTGAATTCGCTATAGCACATATGCGTATGGATTTGCGTCGTATCTTTGACATCGTAAGTGGAGATACGGAACGCTTTAACCGACCAATCCAGGTAATGCTGACGGTCTTCTGGCTTCAGCGGCAGACCTTCACGAATCGCAGGCTCATCCACTTGAATCATTTCAACACCAGCGTCTTCCAGTGCCTTCACTTCATGACGCAATGCAATCGCGATTTGGTTCGCCACTTCTTCACGGCTCAGGTCATCGCGGACGAACGACCAGTTCAGGATCGTTACCGGTCCAGTCAACATGCCTTTTACCGGAAGCTTGGTGCGGGATTGTGCATAAACGCTCTCTTTAACTGTCATTGGCTCGATGAAAGCAACGTCAGCATAGATTACCGGTGGCTTCACGCAGCGGGAGCCATAGGATTGCACCCAGCCATTGCGAGTGAACAGATATCCAGCCAGCTTCTCACCGAAGAATTCAACCATGTCTGTACGTTCAAATTCGCCGTGTACGAGTACATCAAGTCCCAGCTTCTCTTGGAATGTGATGACTTCGTCGATTTGATCGCGGATATATTGATCATAACGCTCTTGGTTCCATACACCTTTACGCCATTTGAGACGTGCTTGACGAACTTCCGGTGTTTGCGGGAAGCTTCCAATCGTTGTTGTTGGCAGCAGTGGCAGGTTCCATTTCTCTTGTTGTACTTTCACGCGCTCTGCGAATGGCAGGTTACGGTTTGCAGGAAGTACAGCCAGCTTACGCACCTCTGCAGCGATATCTTCACGGCCACGCTCAGGCAGCGCACGGAAGGTAGCAAGCGCATCGCGGCTAGCTTGCAGCTCAGCAGCAACTGCATCACGGTTTTCCAGTGCAGAGCTAATCAGCTTCAGTTCAACCAGCTTCTCGTTTGCGAATGCCAGTGCGTTCTTGATTACCGATTTTACTTTATCTTCGCCTTCTACGGTTACCGGTACATGCAGCAAGCTGGAGGACGGTTGCAGGAATACACGATCCAGGCTAACATGAGTCGCCAGTTTGTCGAGCAATGCCAGCTTGGCATCCAGGTCGGAGCGCCAAATGTTACGGCCGTCGATGATACCAACGCCAAGAATCTTGTCTTCCGGCCAGCCAAGACGCTCGATCGACTCGAGGTTTGTACCGCCATCGTGCACGAAGTCCAGACCCAGACCTTGTACAGGCAGCTTGAGCAACGCTTCAAGCGGTTCAGCAGCTTCGAAGTAGGTTTGCAGGATGATGTTCAATCCAGGCACAGCTGCAGCGATTTCTGCATAAATCGACTCAAGCAAGCTGATGTCTTCATTGGTAAGCCCAGTTACAACCGCAGGCTCGTCCACTTGAACCCACTTCACGCCTTCTTGCTGAAGCTCTTGAAGCAGTTGTACATATACAGGCAGGAAACGCTTAGCGATTTCAGCTGTTTCAGAAGACTGGAAGCCTTTGGAGAGCTTCAGGAAAGTGTACAGACCGATGACAACCGGCTTTCCTTCGATTCCTGCTTTCTCTTTGGCAAAACGATATGCTGCAAGTGGCTTGTTTTCGGTCAAACGCGGCGTTTGATTGCCGATCTCCGGAACGATATAGTGATAGTTCGTGTTGAACCATTTTGTCATTTCGCAAGCAGTGGCTGTAGCATTACCACGAGCCATTGCGAAGTAAAGATCCAAGCCGATATCTCCGCCGTCGTAATCATAACGTGGAGGCACAACGCCGAACATTACGGCTGCATCCAGGACGTGGTCGTAGAATGTGAAATCATTGACCGGAATCAGATCAATGCCAGCTTCCTTTTGAGTTTGCAAATGCTCAAGCTGGATTCTCTCCATTTCGGAGCGGAATTCCGCTTCATCTTTTTGACCAGACCAGAAGGTCTCCAGGTTCTTTTTCCATTCGCGGTTCTTCCCGATTCTCGGGTACCCGAGGTTGCTCACTTTTACTGTTTGCGTCATTCCTAGGTTCCTCCCCTATCTCACTAATAATCTATATACGTCATGTTTTATACCCAAAAAAGGCGTCTCTCCCTGTAAGAAGTCAGAGGGAAAGACGCCCTAGTATTATACATACTTGTAGCTGGTCTAACACCATCCTATCTTCCGTAGGTAAAGCTGTGCTGTCGAAACAGGCAGGTCTCCTGGCTGCGGCGTCTACATCTTCAGCCGTCTTCCCGAACAGCATATGCTGCCAGTGACGAGGGTTGCTGAAGACTCTTCCGTTACAGTGGCGGGACCGCGTCGGTCTTGCACCGAACTTCCCTATTAAGCCATCCGGTATGTCTATCATCCGGCAGGCACCTGTATCCGTTATTCAGTTTCGGGAATGAATATAACGTCATGATACTGGAATACCAAGTAAACCGCAATAGATTATGAGTGTAACAGTTATACGGAATCCTTATAGCCAGTTAGAAGAAAATAATATACACCACTGCTGCTAGCACAATTCGGTAGATAGCGAAGGGCAGCAACTTAACCCGATTGATCAGTTTCAGGAAGAAACGCATCGACAATAGGGCGAAGACAAAGGCGCTGATGAAGCCAGCGATGAAGAACGGCAGCGACTCCATCGTGAAGTATTGCCAGTTCTTCATTAAAGAAATCAGTGTAGCTCCGGCCATGACCGGCACGGCCATAATGAACGTGAAGTCGGCTGCTGCCCGGTAGCTCATCCCGAGCAGTACGCCCCCGGAGATGGTTGAACCGGAGCGGGAAAAGCCCGGCCACAAGGCGAAGCACTGCATCAGTCCAACGCCTAGCGCTTGTTTGTAAGTCACTTGATCGACCGTTTCAGTCTGCACCTTCTTCGGCGCAAAACGGTCGGCACAAATCATGAATACAGCACCTATGACGAGTCCAATCAATACAGTTGCCGTCGAGAACAGATGGTCATCAATATAATTCTCTGTAAGTAAACCTAGGACCGCGGCAGGAATCAGGCCGATCAGCACCATACGAAGCTTCAGATGCCCTCCTTCACCGGAAGACTGCTGTGGCTGTCCATCCTGTATAGGCTGCATTTCTTTGCGGCTGAACCGCTTCAGACCCAGCAGATCAATGAATCTTTTCCAGAAAATAACGACAACCGCCAGGATAGAACCCAATTGAATAACTACTTTAAACGTATTCGCCGTATGTTGGCCCAGAAACGCCTGTGACTGCAGCCACATATCATCCACAATAATCATATGACCTGTAGAGGATACGGGAGCAAACTCGGTTATACCTTCGACGATGCCTAGAATAATTGCTTTAATAATCATGAGCAGGTCCATGTTACATCCTCCTTAAATTTTTATGCAGATTGCGCAGATAGCGACTTCGGATGAAGAAGAAGTAGAGTACCTGTGCGACAAAATAAACCGCCAACACCGCTCCTGTCTCCGTCACAATCGACAGGTAGAACAAACGCTGCAGCGCAATAAAAGCAAACAGACTATGCAGTATAGCCAGTCCAATTGGCACAAAGAACATCAGGGACATCTGAAATGTCACAATTCGGTCCAGTTCCCGGTCCGTTAATCCCATCTTAGCCAAGGTGGAATATTGCAGACGATCATAATCCAGATCCATGTACAGACGGAAATAAAGAAAACTGCCAGCTGCAATGAAGAATACTGTGCCCACAAGCAAAGAAGCGAACAGCATTGTACTGTACAGTGTCTTGTGGATCTCAAACAATGTGCCGCTGACCGCAATCGCATAAGGGTAATCGGCCTCGTACGCCTTCTTGCCCTTGACGGAAAGATCAGTCGCGATTCCAACTGTCTGCAGCAAATCTGCGACATAGAATCCTGTGTACTTATCTGTCTGCACGGGGTGGATAGTGTCATATAGCTCATCACTAACCACAATGCCGCTAAAGTCACCCCCGTCAACGCCGTTCAGCATCGGGAGCAGATGGTTCGCAATCGGTAATTCCTCCGTGTAGCCGATCTCCCGAATTATGCTCCCCTGCCGCAGTGTATACGTAGCCTTGACTCGTTCACTCGTCAGACTACGATCCCGCTGGGAACCGATCATAACCAGTCCGTCATGCCCTTCAAGCGGACCTTCGAACGAACGGAAGCCAGCCTTCAGCAGCGCCTGCTTATAAAGGCTGTAAGAGATCAGCGGTAGCAGCCGGGTCCGATCCGGGCCAGTCTGCGATATCACTTCTGCATATTTAATCGGAATGCTAAGTGTATCAAAGGGCAGACCACGGCCTTGGAGCTCTCTGCGAATGCTATCCAGGTGCTGTTCTGTTTCTGCCGCGCTTTCCGTACTTTTAGCCACATAGCCCACAGCCGCCGGATAATTAAGCTTCAGTTCCCGGGTCAATGTCTGAATCGAAGCAAATACACCTACAGAAGTGAAGGACACAGCCGAAATAATCGTGATGATAAAGAACATGCGTCCGTTCTCTCTCCAGCGGGATGACAGACCTGAGAGTGCGATCAGATTAATCCGATGCCAATAGAACCGCCGAGTTCTCTTCAGCAGCTTCACAATGTAAAGACTCAGTTGGGTATAGAACAGATAAGTTCCAACTACCGTAATAGCCACAACAGGCAACATAATGACATCCACCAAAGCCGCGCGCACTGTAGCAGCCATTACATACCCAACGATTAGGCAAACTGCTGACAAAAGCGCAAGCACTATAGAAGCCTTAGGTTCTTCTTCATTCTTGCCTTCACCCTGGAACAGCGGCATCGGGTCTTCAGGACCCGTTAGAGCAAACGTACACAGCGAGATCAGTCCAAACAACAGCACAAAGCTGCAAATGGTCAGCACTGGGGCCTGCCAGGGCAGATGAAAGGGAAGCGGTTGAATGCCAAGGAAGCCGGAGCCGATCATCAAAAACAGCTTGCCAAGCAGCAGGCCCAGTCCGGTACCGGTGACAATTGCCGTGCTGCCGATCATCATATTTTCCAAAAAAACCATCAGGTGCAGCTGCCGCTTCGTCATCCCGTGCATCAGCAGAATACCAAATTCCTTCTTGCGGGACTGCAGAAAAGAGCCCACCGATACAAGTACAAACACAGAACAAAATACAAAAATGGACCCTTCGGCTACCATCATTGTCCGCGTGGCGGTACTGAAAATCAGATCCTTAGACAAATCCGGGTGATAAATAAACAGAGCGCACAGAAAGAAGATCATCACCGAGAACGAGCTGCTGACAAAATAGGCGGCGTACTTCCGCTTGTTACGAATTACATTTCTATAAGCGAATTGCCGAAAGGTCATGGCCCGCGCCTCCCAGCAGCGACAGCATATCAATGATATTCTGAAAGAAGGCGGCCCGGCTGCTGCCCCGGTACATCTCGCTGTGGAATCGCCCGTCTTTGATAAAAATCACCCTGTGACAGAAGCTCGCGGCCACGGCATCATGTGTAGCCATCAGCACCGTCGCCCCCTCCGAAGCATTGATCTGCTCCAGCATACCCATCACTTCAGTCGATGTTTTGGAGTCCAGATTGCCTGTAGGCTCGTCGGCCAAAATCAGCGCAGGTCGGTGGATCATCGCGCGGGCGATGGCCGTCCGCTGCATTTGCCCGCCGGAAATCTCGTACGTCCGCTTCTTAAGCAGATGCCCGATGCCAAGTGTTTCCGATACCTGTAGCAGCCGGCTTTCCATCTCCTGGATAGAGGCTCCAGCCAGTGTCAACGGCAAGATGATGTTCTCTTCCACGGTGAGCGTGTCGAGCAGATTGAACTGTTGAAATACAAAACCCAGCTCATGACGGCGGAACAAGGCCTTCTCTTGTCTGCTGAGCAGATTAGGGTCTCGTCCACCAATCGAAATCTCACCGGAGGTAGGCTGATCGATGGTGGCGATAACGTTCAGCAAAGTCGTTTTCCCGCTTCCTGAGGGTCCCATAATACCGACAAATTCGCCCTTTTCCACAGCAAACCGGATATGATTCAGCGCATGCGTGGACACTTGGCCCTCATAAATTTTGGATAAATTATTGACTTCAAGTATGGGCAAGTGTCGTCGCTCCTTCCGTGGCCTGGAATGGTTTTATTATACAAACACGTCACAGGCGCTAGCTATTTCTGAAACTTACAGTTACCTTACACAATTGTAAGGTGGTTAGAATACAATCCGTACTGTGGTGCCTTTTCCTACTTCTGAAATGATGCTTACCTCATAACCGAGCTTGGTACAGATCTGCTTGACCAGGTACAACCCCATTCCGGTGGATTCCTGAAAATTCCGGCCATTTACGCCAGTAAAATAAGGGTCAAACACCCGCGGCAGATCGCTCGGCGGAATGCCTACCCCCTCATCACGTATATCCAGCACTACCCTGTTATTCTGCAGGTAGCCTGCAAAATGAATGACTGCTCCCTCTTTTACCGTGTATCGGACCGCATTTGTAATGATTTGGGTCAGCACAAAAGATAGCCATTTCTCGTCCGAGGTCACAGCAATATTGTCTTCTACTGTAATAGACGGATATACACGACTACGGATGAACAGTCGCTTCTGCTCTGAGGTGATTCGCCGCAGGACGGTCTGCAGCTCCATCCGCTCCACGTAGAAATCATGCTCGAACGTATCCAGTCGTGCTGTATACAGCACGGTCTCCAGTCCTTTCTTCAGACGGTCCAGCTCGTCTCCGATCGCCGTGAAGGGCGGGCCATCTTTATCTTGAATAATTAGATGAATGACAGACAACGGGGTCTTCATGCCATGAACCCATTGATTGATGAAATGAATATGCTCCTCTAACTTGTGGCGGTAGCTGTGCAGATCATTTTTATAGAGGCGAAATTGATGAGTTAGCAGCCCGCGCAGACTCTCAGCCAGCGGCGTATCCTGCGATGGCCCGCCCGTTTCATCCAGCGTGGAAGGCCGAGCAGTCATTCGTTCGTAAAAGGTCCGGTTGGAGATGTAACGGAAACCGAGGTAGACAAGCAGCAGACAAGTGCTAAGAATATCGGCATACAGACTGACACTGACGTCACTGCCACCATCCAGTCTGTACACCAGTGTAATGACTGCTAGCTGGGACAGATATACAAGGATTAACGTCTTTTGCTCCCGTAAAAATAGCTTCACTCCCCATTCCCCCAGTTCGGTGTCAGCCGGTAACCTTGGCCGCGCACGGTCTGCAAGCCGTCATGGATCTCCAGCACCGCTAGTTTTTTGCGGACACGGGTCACGTATACATTAAGCGTGTTGTCATCGACAAACACCTGATCATCCCATATCTTCTCCAGCAGGCGGTCACGGGTGACGATGGCTCCGGCTTTTTGCATCAGCTCGTCCAGAATCTTGACCTCTGTATGGCTGAGATCTATCCGGTCATCGCCCCGGGATAACACCAGCCGTTCCACATCCAGCGTCATTCCGGAGACTGTAAGACTCCGTTCATTAAGGTTTCCCGCGTAAGTGCCATAGGCGCGCCGGAGCTGACTTTTGATTTTGGCCATAGCGAGCTCGTAATCGAAGGGTTTCGTGATATAGTCGTCCGCACCGTTCTCCAGTGCCATCACCTGATCCATCTTGCCCGCTCTTGCCGAAATGAATAATATCGGACAGGTAGATACACCTCGAATCTGGCGGCACCAGTAATACCCGTCGAATTTAGGCAGATTGACATCCAGCAGCACCAGATGCGGAGCAAACGCCTCGAACTGCTCACGCACCGTCTCAAAATTGTCCACCGCCTGTGTCTCATAACCGAATTTATGTAAGTAGTCCTGGAGCAAAGATACCAGCCCCTGATCATCCTCAATAATGAATATTTTAAACATACTAATTTGCGCCTCCAATTGACCCAGACCTCTTTAGCCGGGGGTTTGCCAACTAATATATACAGCACCGGTGATGTACGTCAAATTACGCGCTATGAAATACGCAGCAATTACTTTCTATGGTATCCTATAATCACAAGTAAAATAATGGAATATCGTTGCAATTATAAATTGGATAGGAGCTTTAGAGATATGAACGCTATGAAACCAATTAAACTACTGTTCTTGGTATCACTGGTCATGTTGTTTGCAGGCTGTGAATTCAAATCGGTCCCCCAATCCGTTGATACACCCATGTACAGTGGCAAAGGCTTACGCCTGGCAGTTATAGGCGAACCGCCGATCGTGAGAGAAAGACATGTGACCTTCACTGAAATTACTTTTGATGATTTGAAAAGAGGGGCTGAGCTTGCGTCCCATTACGACGCTGTCTTTATTATGAAAGAGCATCTTCGCGAAGCCGCTGAAGGACAATATGCGAAAAAGTACGGGGAGACGAGGCTGCCCATCTTCTTCGTAGAATCCAAGCAGCCCGCCGCCTTTTTTACTGTCGAGGATCTGGAATACGGCACTTTTGACATAGATCCCGGTATGTATATTTCCGGGTTTCTTCTGCACCCTGAGGATCAACCCGGTGGAGATCCGCCAGTAATGGCGCGTCAGGATTGGGGGTTTGGACTTTACAATAACATTGTGAATGATACCAACATCAAAGATGTGTACTCGCGGGTATTCGAGACGATTGCATCCATTAAAAATCAGCAAGAGACCGGCCAGAAATTCTGACCGGTCTCTCTAATATGTCCATATCCATAGCTGACTGATGATGCAGCCCTGGTTCACATTTATCGCACATTCTGGGGATTACCCAGTGGTGTTGGCAATTTCGGCTTTGGCGCTTTCGCCAGCTTTCCTTTGCCCAGAGAGGTTGTAAAGGTAATTACATAACCTGCCACAACGACAGCCATAACCGTGTATAGCGTCTCTTTTAATGGCATGTAGAAGAGGGACAATGCTAGCACGATAACATCCAACAGGATGAAGACCGTACCGACCTTAATTCCTTTCCATTCACTGATCAGCAGCGACAAAATATCATCACCACCGCTCGCCCCGCCTGCGCGAAGCACCATTCCAGCTCCCAGACCTGTCAGTACCCCTGATAACAGAGCCGCAACCGGCAAATTATCATGCAGATTGATGACCCACCCGGAGTAATGTTCCATCAGTCCGTAGAAGAGCGTAAACGCTCCTACAGAAACACATGTATTCAAGACAAACGCTTTTCCTTTGAAGAACCAGGCAATCAGAAGTACTGGTATGTCTAGGATCAAAATAGAAAGTGAAGGCGAAATGCCCAATACATATTTACCAAGCAGCGATAATCCTACGAACCCGCCCTCGGTCAAATGGTTCTGATAATTAATGTGATAATACGTAAATGCAAGCAACAATGTTCCTAACAAAATGACTGTCAACCGCAGCAGAAGCTCTGCTCCGTGATTGTGTTTCCTCATACTGGTCTCCCCTTATCGTAAATGGCGGCTAGACGTCCCACCAACCTCTACGACGGGTTGAACCGGAGGTGTTCCTTCGCATAATGCACTCCCTTCCCTCGTACGTAGAGCGGCTTCGTCAATTAACGGTACGCGCATCTTCGACAGGGAAGCTAAGTATAAGACAGATCATAACGTTTCCAAATCGTCCTTTGGGGATTCGTCCTTCGGGGACACATGGTATCCTGATCCTTTCTTTAATTTGATAAGTTCTGTTGACATTATACCACGCGAAGAAGATACTCTAAACACCTTTGTGTAAAAATGATGATTTCGCCCTTTCTGTTTTTCTCCCATTATATTTAAAAAAACATTAAAAAATACATCGAAATGCGGTAACAATGGCTATATTTCGAGAAATACGCTACGGTTTGTTAAGCCAATGTAAAAAAGAGGGAATGCAGACATCTGCACTCCCTCTTCACCTTTTATGACTGTAGTCGGGTCAAAATAGCTACGCCAGCACGTGGCACCGACAACTCCAGCAGTCCTTCCCGCAGTTCCAGCGTCAGCTGTTTCGTGACTTGCCCACGGCAGTCCTTAATCACTGCCACATAAGCGGCAGGTTCAGACGTCCATTTGACGATCACATTGTCGGTATAGGTTCCGTTGACAATCGCCAGACGCTCAGGCGTTCCCTGTGGCGTGATGACCATTTCGGCATAGCAAGCGATTACCTGAACGTTGTCTTTGCTAGCCGTCACCAGCGGATACAGCAGTTCCGGGTGCTCCGGTAACAAGGTTCCGCTCAGGAGCACATCACTGTATTCCCGGCTGAAGCCGGTCCAGAACCGCAGCATCTCAGTCTTCTCTTCACCGATCTCTGCAAGCCTTACTGATATCTGCAGCACAGAGAACAGGCTGTTGATGAACTGCAAAGCCGAGCTGGCAGTTTCCTCATGTGGGTTGAACATGATCATATCGGAGTGCACGGCCGTATTGCCGGACAGCAGCCGAAGATCGAGTGTACGGACACGGTTCTGAATGGAATCATTCGGACAATCGCCTGCTCTGAAAATGTTACCGTACTTGCGCATTAACGGTCCGATATAGCTCTGACGGAACTCAATCAGAATATCCGGCTTGATGGCCTTAAGCGATTGCATGATGTCAGTGAACAACCGGTCTACAGCCTCCGGGATGGAACGGTAATCGCGGCCGCCCCCTTCCTGAGGAAGTTCACCTTCTCTTGGCTGAAAGCTGTCTACAAAATCCAGCTTTAGTCCATCGATGCCCCACTCTGTCACCGCCTGCTTATAGATGTGCAAGAGATACTCCCGCACCTCAGGAAAGCGCGGATCAAGCACGCCGGCATCGAGTCCCTCTTCTACCTTGATCACTTTGTCCTTGAAGGTGTTCCAGACCCTGCTCTTTCGGCCGACGAACGGTACCGAATACCAGAGCATATACTTCATGCCCAGGTCATGAACTCGATCCACATGTGCTTTCATATCCGGGATCTTGGTCTCACAAACCTCCCAGTCCCCGGTAAAAGCATAGCCGCGGTTATTATCATCCGTCTGCCAGCCATCGTCGACGATAATCGTGTCGCAGCCGATTTCACGGGCCAGACGACATTCGTCTTCAAGTGCGGAATCCGTCAGCTCCTGATGGTAAGAATACCAAGTGGAGTACATCGGACGCAGAGCAGCATCAGGAACGCTAGCGGGCTCAAGACCCGGCTGCTGCTCCCACCAACGGCTGACATCTGCTAATGCCTCATGATACGGGATATCTCGGGTATCAATCCGCAGTACCGCCTCATATACATCCAGGCTAGGCACAGGTTCTTCAAAGAGCTTCAGCGAGCACAGGAAAGAGGAATCCTCCTCATGAATCCCCGCCTTCACTTCAATCTTGTTCAAGACATCTGTAAAAGCAAATGTCATCCGGTTTTTCCCAGCAAGATTTAACAAGGCCGTCACAGGCGCCTGGGAAGAGATCCGGCTGTTAAAGCCGGAGCCCCAATCGATCTGGAATGCCCGATTCCGCTCGACGCCAGGGTGCCACATCGAATGAATATCTTGTGCGGGAATCGACCAGCTAATCGTACATACTGGCGGGGTACCGTTTCGTTTCGCCTTCAAGGTAATGCCAATGAACAACAGATGTTCCTCGGCCCGTTCAAAGGTCTTGGATATTTCAAAGAAATCTTCTTCGCTTACCACTCTCACGGTAGGGAGAAGAGCGTCAATCAAATTCGTCATAGTTCCTCCTGTTGGGTTCTCCTCTAGTGATAGCTGTATCAGCCCTTAACCGAACCAATCGTCAAGCCGCCGATAAAGTACTTCTGCAAGAACGGATAGATCAGCAAGATTGGAGCCGTTACTACAATGGTTGTAGCCGCACGTAGCGTTAGTGGCGACAAGCTGTTGAACTTCTGGTGCAGAAGCTGCTGGTCCATGATTTGCTGTGAAGCTTCTACTTCCAGTAGCAATCGGCGCAGATAAACCTGAAGCGTGTCATAATTTCCGCTGGAATTATACAGCACTACATCAAACCACGAATTCCAGTGTGCTACCGCGGAATAGATAAAGATCGCTGCGAACACCGGAAGCGACATTGGCAACACCAGGCGGATATAAATCTTAAGCTCGGTGGCACCGTCAATTCTCGCAGATTCAAACAGGGCTTCAGGAAGCTCCGAAATATAGGAAGACATCAGAAGCATATAGTACGCGCTGATCAAAGACGGAATCCAATACACATGGAAGGAGTCCGTTAAGCCCAGCTTCACCATGAGCAGGTACGTCGGAATCAATCCGCCGTTGAAGTACATCGTAACTAGAAACAACACACGGAGGAACTTACGCCCCGAGAAATGCCGGACGCTGACGATATAAGCCAGCAGACCTGTGACGAACAAACTGGTGCTCGTGCCAACCGCTACTCGAAGAGCGGACCAGCCAAAGCCCTCCAGTAGCTTGCTGTTCTCGAACAACAGCTTGTAAGCATCGAACGACAGCACCCGTGGGAAGATGTAGATACCACCACGCGCCGCGTCTGCACCGTCATTCAGCGACAGCGCCAGCAGATTGAAGAATGGATAGGCTACAGCAATACCGAATAATAACAGAACGAAGACATTTACAATATCAAATAAGCGTTGTGACCAAGGAACCGATCGTGAAGTCATCGAAGCATTCTCCTTTCTAGAAAATAGACGTTTGCATAAGTTTTCGGGACACGCGGTTGGCTGTTATAACCAAAGTTAATCCGATCAAGCTCTTCATCAAGCCGACCGCAGCACCATAGGAGTAGTTACCAAGTTGTACCCCGAACCGGTATACATACGTATCGATGACTTCATGATAATCCCTCGTGTTGGGACTTCCGAGGAGCAACTGCTGCTCAAAGCCCGCATTCAGGATACCGCCTAGCGCAAGAATGAATAATAGTACGATTGTGGCACGAATACCTGGCAGTGTAATATGCCATACCAGTCCAAAGCGCCCCAGACCGTCTACTCTGCCAGCCTCATACTGTTCCTTGTCGATCCCTGCAATAGCAGACAGGTAAATGATTGAGCTGAAACCGACGTCCTTCCACAGGTTGGCGGAAGTCAGAATCCCCCAGAAATATTTACCCTCACCGAGGAACAGAATCGGCTTGTCGATCCAGCCGAAGCGGACGAGCAAGTCATTGATAATACCGTCACTTCCCAGAAGGGTGAACAGAATGCTGGCCACCACGACCCATGAGATGAAGTAAGGTACATAAGACAGTGACTGAATGGTTTTCTTAAAAGCCTTGCTTTTCACTTCACTCAGCAGCAGTGCCAGCAGAATCGGCGCTGGAAAGCCAATTAGCAAATTCAGCATACTGATGACAAGCGTATTTCTTATAATCATCCAGAAGTCAGGTTCGTTAAAGAACCGAATGAAATTGTCAAAGCCGATCCAGTTTCCAAAAAGGGATTGCCCTGGAACATAATTTTGAAAGGCGATTACTAACCCATACATCGGATAATAGGCAAACACGAGTACCCATAGGATGATTGGCAAACTTAACAGCCACAGCTGCCGTTCGCGGGAAAATCGCTTGAGGTAATTCATAGTAGGTTTCCCTCCAAATCTCTCCTTGTTATTTCACGAGCGCGAGGTTCTTTTTATATTCCTCTGTGCGATACTGCTCGAGATCCTTCAGCCCCAGTTTGTTAGCCTTGTCACGCAGATCATCGAAGTTACGGGATGCCTCATCCTCGGACTGGGACATAATGACTTTAACAAATCCTGTTTTGATCAAATCTTCAATCTGCTGATTCTTGATCGTCAGCGGGTTGTCATTTGTGAAGCTAACACGCTGCTCTGTATTGTCATAGATCGTATCCTTGACATTATCGTTCATCAGCTTTTTCCACTTCTCATCCGCAATGAAGTTCTGATCGAACCAAGCGGTGCTCTTGTTGTCATCGCTCAACAAACCTTGCGGGTACGCGAGCCAGAAAGAGTTGCTGCCGTTAGCTGTCTCTGTTTTCTCAAAATCCAGCTTGCCGTCCAGAAGCGTTTGCTTCTGTTCCTCATTGAAGGACCATTTGCCATCACCTTCATAGTTCCAATAGGATTCCGGCAGGTTCGGAATACCCCAACCCATCAGACGAGTACCGATCGGTGAAACTGTGAAATCGAGGAACTTGATAATTTCTTCAGCATTTTTTGCTTTATCTGTGATTACCGTGTAATTCCAGCCATGTGTATTCTTGGCGGATAGATAAGCTTTCTCTGCGTCAGGAGCTTTGAATGCCATTTGTACGAAACGTTTGTCTTCTTTGTAATCCGGATCTGTTTTTTGCCAAATTTCATGGCCGGCATTCCAGGATTGCCACCATGGGCCGATATGACCGGCGATGCGCTCGTTGGAGAACTTGATTTTCCAGTCGTCGAACTTATTGATAAATGCATCTGGATCCATCAGACCATCGCGGAAGAAACGGTTGTAGTAGAGAAGACCTTCCTTGCCCTCTGTCGTGTTCAGCCAGTGAGTCAGGTTGTGATCTCCGTCCTCTTTAAAGCCATCTTTTAAGCCCCAGAAGCCGAGAGCGCTGTCAATTCTAACATCGCTATTCCAGGACAAAGCATAGTTCTTCTCACCCTTGTCATTGGTAGGATGCTTGGCTACGATCTGTTTCAGAACATTGTAATAATCATCAGGCGTTTTGATCTCTGGAGCACCAATCTCCTGATACCAGTCCCAACGGATGTGAGCGGTAAAATCAGGAATAGGCAGATATCCCCAACCACGAGGAAGTCCCCACAGCTTGCCATCTGCGTCAAGATAGGTCTCATAACGGGATCCCAGCTCTTTCTTGAGATTCGGTCCGTATTTATCTACCAGCGGGGCCAAGTCGATGATTTTGCCCTGTGCCTTCCACTGGGAAATCTGGGAATCATCCATGGCCGCAATGACCTCTGGGTAATCACCGGATACCAGCATCAGATTCAATTTTTCTTTAGGATCGACATCCAGAGATGATCGTTTGATATCTACATTGAAGTTCGTCAGCAAATAATCATGGAAAGCTGCTTGCTTCTTGTTAATCTTATCTGGATTTCCTTTCTCTGCTTGGAAAAAGTGAATCTGCGTTGTTTTCTGTGGCAGCTTCCAGCCGAACTCGTTAACCTTCTCCACCGCCGGTGTTGTGCTATCACCCTCGCTAGCAGAATTACTGCTATTGTTGCCGGATGAATTGCCACCACAAGCAGATAACAGCATTACGGATGCCAGCATGGCCGTGCCCAAGACACTACCTTTTCTGCTCATCAAAATTCCCCCTCTTAGTTGTATTTCTTGTCTACATCGTTATTGTAGAGAATTGTCTGGGGCAAAAAAATGGAGATTTCATTTCACTATGGTCTTTTCATCACTGAGTGTTAGCGGTTACATTATTGTTGCATCCGTTTTCTAAATTCTGAGGGCGAAAGGCCGATCATCCGCTTGAAACGCTTCGTGAAATGGGAATAATCGGGATAACCGCAGCGCTGTCCGACCTCATATGTTTTCAGCGAAGTGCCTGTCAGCAATGCTTTGGCATGCTCCATACGAACATGAGTCAGGTAGGCAATATAGGACATCCCTGTCTCTTCCATCAGCAAATGGTAAAAATAAGTCGTGGAAATATCCAGCGTTTCAAGCACTTTCTCCAGACTCAGCTCACTGTCGGAGAAATGCTGATTAATATAGTCCATCGCCTGCTGGGTGGCACTGCGTCTTCCCCAATTCCGCTTGTCCCGGGTCTCTGCCAGCTTCCGTTCCAGCCAGTCTCTGAATGATGACTCCAGTGTGGTGTACCCTGGTTCATCGTAGGGAATTTCCCATGGGCTAATCAAAAGCCGCTCCTCCAGCTGATTCTGGATCAATGAGGCTGCATTTTCCAAAAGCGTGCGCCGCTCCTCATAGGAAAGTTCCTGATGCCCCAGCAGCTTCAGCAGATTATCGATTTCCAGTGAAAGAACAGGTGCATTCGCTGCCCAGAGCGCCGTGGCAATTCGTTCTGCAGCTGATATAACCGGGGCTAAAAGCTGATTTTTTACCATTGCCTTCTGGCGCGTGCTGGCAAAACGCTGGAATAGTTGACCAACCAGCTCTACAACCAATTCCTCCTTCAGCGGTTTCAGCAGATAATCTACTACCCCATGGCGCAGGGCGGCCTGGGCATATTCAAACTCCCCATACCCCGACAAAATGATAATCTCACCATCATAGCCATCCTGCCGCATTCGCTGGATCAGCTCGATCCCATCCATTACAGGCATACTGATGTCTGTAATAATTAGATGAGGCTGTTGAAGCCGTATCAGCTCAAGAGCTTCAGCCCCATTAGCGGCTTCACCGGCAATTTGGTATTGAGAACTGGCCGAAGTGAGAATTTTATCCAAACTTTTTCTGCTCATGGATTCATCATCCACAAGGACGATTCTATACATCATGCATGCCTCCTTGTTGTTCCTGCTCTAATTCCGCGATGTGCGTAGGCAACAATATATCGATACAAGTCCCATCTGGACCAGAGGTCGAAATAAACAGACCATACGGCTCACCAAACAGCAGCCGCAATCTGGAATGGACATTCAGCAAGCCGATCCCTTTCTGCTTGTTCTCTGCTTCCAGTTCCAGTAATTCATCCTCGGATAGATCAAAGAGGCGATTATAGCGCTCCATAGTATCCGAAGACATGCCACCGCCCCCATCTTCAATCGATATTAAACAGCCGGCTGCGACCTGCATTTCCGAAATGCGAATGTAATTGGGGACGATTTTATATTTATCAAATCCATGCTTGAAGCAATTCTCGACGATCGGCTGCAGCATAGAGTTGATCGCTGAGGTCTGCGCTCCCGCCTTTTCAGAGATTTGAATAAAGCAGGAGAGACTTTCGTAGCGTTCGGCCTGGATCGAGAGATAGGCAGACACATGTCCAATCTCCGAGGCAAGCGTGACCCTTTCATTCGGGTTTCTTACGCTGTATCGAAACATATCCCCAAGGGAGACGATCATCCGGCTAATCTTCCGGTTGCCCTCTACAATTGCACTGGCGTTGATAAATTCCAACGTATTATAGAGAAAATGAGGGTGGATCTGAGCCTGCATGGCTAGAAGAAGTGCTTCCTTCTGCTTCACCTCCAGCTCTTTCTCCCTCAGCTTAGCCCGGTGCACCGTATCGATGAGTATCTGGATTTCATCAACCATCTTATTGAAGCCTCTGTACAAGCTACCTATTTCTGCGGTTCGGTTCTCCGGTGCCCTAACGCCCAGCTCACCTAGCTGAGTTCGCTTCATTACCCGCAATAGTGTCAGCAACGAATTACTAAGCATGTACATCACCCCGCTGACTATAATCATGATCAGCAGGAAGATCAGCAGCAAGACAATAGTAGAAATTCTGCTGATTTGCAGTAAAGGCCCATTCAATTCAGCAAGTGGTACCTCCGCGAACAGTGACAAGCCCGTGGCATTAGAATGAAAGAACATGACAAGCTTGTCTCCCGATTCACCAGGCATCGTCAGTGTTCCCTGACGCTTATCGCCCATAGCCTTGGCATAATCAGCAGACAATCCCTCATTGGGATGACTGCCAGGCCGATAAATCGCACTGCCCTTGCTATCCGCAATCCAGACGTACCCCGTTTTGCCAATCCGCACATTCCGGGCAATCTGGATAACCTCATCCAGTTTCAAATCTATAATCAACAGTCCGCTGTTGGTGCTATAATTCGTGCTGTTGAACTTCAGTGCAATCGATAGAAAAGGTGGGCTCCATTCATCCTGTTCCAAGCCCATGACTTCAAAGACACCGGTCTTCGCAATCTTAGCGTTATATTCCTTATATCTCCGCTCTGCGGAAGAGAAACTTGAAGATGATACCGCCCTCCCCTCCCCATTAACCAGAGAGATTCCCCGAATGCCTTCGCGGTTGCTTGTTAGCGGATTCAAAAGCTCTCGCTCGATTCGGTTGGAACGCAGAAAACGATCATAGGAACCGCTTACAGAATCATTTAAAAATTGCAGTGTTAGCTCATTCACCAGGATCGGATACATTTGATGCTCAATGTCCTGAAAATACGTGTCAACATATCTATTGACCTGTTCAACCAGCTGATAGCTTGATTCAATGGTATTTTGCCGAATGACCTTATGACTTTTTTCGTACCAGAATTGACCTAGCAGCGGAAGCGGGAGGTACAAAATCAGCATTAACAGTATTATTTTTTTCTGAAGAGAGAGGTTGGCTATCAATTTCATGGTGTTATTCTCCTTCTAAACTAGGTAAATTAAGGATCACAGCCCAGAGCTCACTCCATGATTACCCTTCATCTATTTTCTAAGTATAATCTTTTTTGCAGTTACGCAATGGTTTCTTCAAGATGCAGTGAATAAATCCCCATATTTGTGATGATTCTGACATATCCTTTACACTGTTCTTCTCGTCAGATTCCGCGCTATAACCATACCGCTTCAAGAGTATCTCTTGTCAAGCCTTGATAATATGTTACAATACTTTTTATAGTTAAACATTTACTTAGTAGTTAAAGTACCGTGCACGTGAAGTGTAATTCTAATGAGACAGGTGAACTAAATGAAGCCACAATCGGAATATGCAATTCTGCTTTACTATAAATTCGTAAAATTGCCGGACGCTGAACAATTTGCACAAGAACATCTGGCATACTGCAAAGAGCTGGACGTAAAAGGACGGATTCTTATCTCTGAGGAGGGCATTAACGGAACATTATCCGGTACGATTGCCCAAACCGAACAATATATGAAGGATTTGCGCGCGAACCCACTGTTCAGCGACATCGTCTTCAAGATTGATGAGGCTGATGAGCATGCCTTTAAGAAGATCTTCGTGCGTTATAAAAAAGAGCTTGTAACCTTCCGCGTCGAGGAAGAACTGGACCCTAACGTAATCACTGGCGAGCATCTGGCTCCAAAGGACTTCCACGAAATGCTACAGCGCGACGATGTTATCGTTCTGGACGGTCGTACTGGTTACGAATACGACCTCGGTCATTTCCGCGGCGCGATCCGGCCAGAGGTGGACAGCTTCAAGGAATTCCCGGATTGGATTCGCGAGAATATGAGCGATATGAAGGATAAGCACATCCTCACTTACTGTACAGGCGGGATTCGCTGCGAGAAGCTGAGCGGCTTCATGATGAAGGAAGGCTTCCAGAATGTATATCAATTGGATGGCGGGATTGTCACCTATGGTAAAGACTCTGAGGTACAAGGCCGACTGTTCGATGGAAAATGCTATGTGTTCGATGAACGGATCTCCGTTCAGATCAATCATACCGACGAGGATATCGTGGTTGGTCGTTGCCACCACTGCGGCAAGCCGGCTGACCGTTTCATCAACTGCGCCAACGATGCCTGCCATCTCCAGCATATTTGCTGTGAGGACTGTGAAGCAGAGCACAGCGGTCATTGCTCGGACGAATGCGCCGCGGTTACGAGTGCAGCGCGCTAAATAAAGGTATAGACAAGGGCGGTGAGCTAACCGTGCAACCCAAAGAGGATTTGTCCACTCGTGAGACGATATTGCATCTGCTAAAGACCAATGATGAGCTGACAGCCAAAGAGCTGACTGATCGACTTAACATCACTTCCATGGCGGTGCGTCGCCATATTGATGTCCTGGAACGCGATGGATTTATTGAAGCGCGGACCATCCGGCAGCCCATGGGCAGGCCAACAGCGACCTATCATTTGACAGAGCGCTCCAGTGTGCTTTTTCCCAATAAATATCACGCCGTAGCCCTGGATCTGCTCGATGAGTTGGTACAGGAGACCGGTGAGGATATGGTAGAACGGCTGTTTGAACGCCGGAAAGAGAAATTGTTCAAGAAATATAACGGTGCTATGCAGAATAAAAGCTTTCATGAGAAGGTAGAGCTGCTCGCCAGCCTTCAAAATGAGAATGGATACATGGTGGAATGGGATCAAACCAGTGAGGACGAGTATACGTTAATAGAATACAACTGTCCGATCTCCCAAATCGCCAACCAATACAATCACGCCTGCCGATGCGAGTTACAGCTATTCGAATCATTGCTGGAAGCAGAGGTATCCCGGCCGGATTGTCTGGCTGAAGGCGGACGCAAATGCCTCTACAAGATTCAACGACGGGTACAAGAATCATAGGTTAAATAAAAGGTGGCGCACAGGGTATTCTCTGTGCGCCACCTTTTATTATAGACGAGGCGTTCTGGGGGCTTCATCTGAATTATGATGGATACGCCGGATGCCTTCACTTGTTTAAAATTACGTCCAAATCGCCTATTTCCCTATCGCACCTCACGACATATTTTATAGTACATTAGAGAAAGCGGGTGAACGAGAATGCCCACGAATAGTAATGGAAATAGCTCCAATAATTCCGGAGGTGAAGGTGTAGAGGCTAACGAGCTAAGCGCCGAAGATTATGCCATCATCGGGGCCGGACTTACTGCCTTGGGCGACTTCTTCGCCTTTTTGTCACTTGTCAAAGCCAAGGAGATCACCAAGGAGACCGGAGGTCAGACCGGTGTTACCCCGCTTGCGATCATCAGATCTTATGAAAAAGTCCTATCCAGAAAAAAAAATCAACCTCGGAGAAGAAGATAAAACGACTCGTTCTGCTTTTATCTGGAGTAACAACAAATTAGGCTATCTCCTTGTGCAAGAGCAACACTAAATGTCCTTCTTCGGCATGTATAGTATATGACATCCACCCTCTACATGGTGAGCTCAAATTCCCCTTATAAATAAATCGTGATTCCTTTCGTCACGGCATCCCCGCGCTGCTTCAGCTCAGTATGGTCTGGCCGTTAGCACCTGTTGGGTGCAGGGCAATAGCGGTATTTAGGTAATAAAAATCAAGCCGTTATGTGTGTACAAGCAATGAGGGAATATATTTATACAAATATACATGGGGTATACTTGCTATTACTTAAATGGTGAGATCATTCGGCACTGGGTAGCCCCTCTCAAAAGAAAAAACCTTGAAAAGGCATATTGCCAATCAAGGTTTCTGCACTATATTACTTCATTCTAAAATAAGGGTCTTCGACATGTCCATCTAGTTCAGCAACAGTTTCTTGAATAACGATTCTAACTTCATTTTTCACATTATCATTATTTAATAAATTTTCCAGATGCTTATAAACTTTTACTAAACCTAGTCTACCGATAATTGATGCGATCAACTCAATTTCATTTATTGATTCTTTATTACAAATACCAATTATCCATGTTTCAATTTCACTTTTCACATCAGAGTCCAATAACTCATACGTATGCCATTGCCTGTCCGATAATTCAAACAATGACTCTAAGGCAATTTCTACATCAATAGTTCGTGAACTAATTGAAAATAAAAATTCTTCAAACAGTTCTATTAGTTGAATTGTAGAAATGTAATCAGGTAACGATTTATAATAATCCAACAACATTTTTTTACCTCCCAAAATCAACAGGAATGTGGGTAATATTGCTTGGATTTCTATAGAATTCACCGTCTTGCCCAAGCACTTTGTTTCCGATTTTTATTTGTGCAGTCCAGTCACTTACAGAATTGATAATTCCCAACCAAAAATTGTAAGTATACGAATTTATCACAGAACCTTTTATTCTACATTTTACAAACTGGTATTTATATTATCCCCCATGCGTTACCCCTACCATTTCTGTTTATAAATATAGAATCGGGTCAAGTATAGGAATAGAACGTAATCGGGGGGTGCTGCCATGCAGCAAAGCAAGTATTTTCGGACAAGCGTGGCTATTATTGCTTTTTTGCTAATCTTGTATTTGGGCTCCAAGGTCTTCTTCCTGTTCACTCCACTGTTCGCGATTCTCAAACTACTATTGGTGCCAATGATGCTGTCAGGCTTTATGTATTATTTGCTCCGGCCACTGGTGAACCTTCTGGAGCGGCGAAAATTGAACCGGATGATCTCTATCCTGCTGATTTATCTTGTTTTTATTGGCCTGTTCGTGCTCTTCTCGGTACTCGTCTGGCCTACGTTGCAGGAGCAGATTCAGACCTTCATCGACAACACACCGCAGCTTGTGAGTGGCCTGCAGGATCAATTCAACGACTTGCGGCAGAATCCAATGTGGTCCCGCTTTTTCACAGGAGAATCGGATCTGGCGGCACGTTTGTCCGCTTATCTGAACGATGCAATTAATTGGGTATCGAATTCCGTTAGTAATCTCATCGGGGTCATTTCCAATATTGTCGTTATCATTGCCACGCTGCCCATTATTCTCTACTATATGCTCAAAGACGGACACAAGCTGGCGCCGATTCTACTACGTCTAGTTCCGCGAAGATTTCGTAAGCCTGGTCAAGAAATGCTACGCGAGATCGACAGTGCCCTCAGCAGCTTCATCGTAACTCGTGTCCTGCTGAACGTCGTTTTGGGGATCATGCTGTACATAGGATTTCTGATTATCGGCCTGCCTTACTCACTGCTGCTGGCTGTTATTGCGATTCCGCTCAATTTCATCCCTTATGTCGGGTCTCTGCTCTCGGCTGTGCCGGTCATCATCGTCGGTTTTATCGAATCGCCTACGATGGCGATCTGGGCCACAGTTGTGATTGTGATTGCCCAGCAGATTCAAGATAACCTGCTCTCGCCAATTGTGTATGGGAAGTCGCTGGATGTGCATCCGCTAACCACAGTGCTGCTGGTGCTGATCGGCGGGGATTTTTACGGGATCATCGGTGTGCTGATTGCACTCCCGGTGTATATGATCCTCAAGATTATTGTACGGCGGCTATACGGGATTATTATTGCGGAGCGAACCGGCGACTCTAACTCTGCCAAGGAACCACAGATTAAAGAAGAACAGATGTAAGGTGCTGTCCATGAAAAAATCGCTCCCGGCTGGATTAAAGGACCTGTCCTCTTATCCGCCAGGAGCGATTCTATAGTTACATATTGAGCCTGAGGATAGCCTCGTCTCAGCCCCGCAAGGAGCGCACTACAAAGATGTGATTGCCCTTCATCAGACTTTGGCCATCCTCCAGCATCACAGAGCCTTTCGTATGTGACACTATGGTGGTATTGAGAGCAATCAGCTTATCGCCCTTCCAGACGGTCACCGCCGACTTGAAATAGACCGCGTTATCGAACTGTTGTCGTTCCCGCATGACATATCCGACGGCATGAAGGGCAGGGGGCAGCGCTCTCTCCTTGGGCGCCAAGGCTTTGATATATACAATATCCTGAAAAGGCACCGTAATCTCCTGATGGCCGATTACAGCAATCCGCAGGGAAAGGTCCCATTTGCGGAGAATCCCCTTCATGATCGTGTACGGCTTCTCACCGCAATACATTATGACTGGTCTGCCCACCCAATGGCGCATGGCTCCACCCCCTTCGCTGTGTCCGAATCCCTACAGATTCGGTATGGTCCAATCAATCCCCTGCAACCCGTGGGATTCCAGGTACCGGTTCGCCTGCGTGAACGGGCGGCTGCCCAGGAACCCGCGATGCGCCGAAAGCGGACTCGGATGCGGCGACTGGATCACCAAATGCCGGTTCTTATCGATAAAGGCCCCTTTCTTCTGAGCATGACTACCCCAAAGAATAAAGACCATCGGTACAGTTCTCTCATTTAGCTTTGCCATAATAGCATCTGTGAAACGCTCCCAGCCCAGACCTTTATGAGAATTGGGCTGACTCTCACGGACAGTCAATACCGCATTCAGCATCAGCACACCTTCCTCCGCCCAATGCTTCAAGTAACCGTGGTTTGGAATTTGCATCCCAAAATCCTCATTGAGCTCAGCATAGATATTTCGCAGCGAAGGCGGAATCCGTACGCCAGGCATCACCGAAAAGCTAAGTCCATGGGCTTGTCCCTCTCCATGATAAGGATCCTGTCCAAGAATAACTACACGAGTCCCTTCATAAGGTGTAAGCTTCAGTGCAGAGAACAGGTCCTCCTTGGGCGGATAGACAGTGTGAGTCTTATACTCCCGTGCCAAGGCATAACGCAGTTCATCAAAATACGGTTTTTCTACTTCCTCTTGCAATACTTTATCCCAATCGTTGCCGAACATGAGTTGTTCCTCCTGCTACCATGAATGATACTTTGCTAACTTCTTTATAATCCTATTATAAAGCCGTGGCCGAGCCGATGATAGAAGAATCATCATTTAAGGTAGACCTACTCCGCTACTTCCGACCGTAATCCGCCTTAATCTCGCCCCATTCGCGGGTCTGCCACTTCAGCAGCTTGTTATCATAGGTATTACTCTGGAGCCAGTGCACTGCCCGATCAATCAGTTGCCAGATTTCTTCCGTTGAAGCATCGCGCGGCAGAGTCGTTGCTACCTTCTTCTGCTTCACCCATTTGATGGCATTAACAGAATCACTGTAAACCGTTCGATTGCTACCTTGCTTCTTCAAGTAGGCAAGGGCATGTACAATCGCTAAAAATTCACCAAGATTATTCGTTCCCTTCCGAATCGGCCCACAGGAGAAAATAACATCGCCGGTCTGCGTATCGACACCCTTATATTCCACTGGACCGGGATTGCCTCTGGTCCCGACATCCACCGAGATACTATCGTAGTCGATCTCCTCCGAGGTCTCCACAGCGGCGCTGCGTTTGAATGGATTACTTGCTTTAGGCTTGGCTCCGCCTGCTGTAGCACCTGTACCCCAATTGCCTTTCCAGCCCGCCTTGTAGGCGGCGTCCGCAGCCGCTTTGGATTCATAAGATTTATATTTCGCTCCGGTGTAATGATCTGTCTGGGCTTGGCATTCCGCCCAGGTACCATAGACTCCAGGCTGCTTGCCTTCCCATACTACATAAAATTTCTGCTTAGCCACTTGGGTGAATCTCCTTTCAACGTTGCTCAAAGCCTTATTGTAATTCATTCGCTTCCGTTGTTGAAGCCATTAAATTGCAGGATACATTTTTTTGCCAAAGATCAGGATAATAACTCTCCTGTGCATCCATACTAATTCAAGTGACAGGCAGGCTCGCTCAATCCAAAGCAGTCAACGTAATATCCACGATTTGCTCCAGTCTAGAGAGGTCCAGCTCCGTTTTGACCATCACTCGCAGTCCTACCAGCGCATTATGCAGATAAGCTGCTAGGGCTGGGGCCTCCAGCCGCCGGGAGATTTCCCCGCTCTCCTGCCCGTTTGACACCAACTTTTCCAATAGTCGTTCAGAAGTAAGAAAGCTCTCCTGTACAAGGGAATCAACCTCGGGATCATGCAGCGACAGTTCCACCGCCGTATTAACCATCAAGCAGCCTTTGGGCTTCCCTGTGTCGTTCCGGATCACCATCTCAAACAAGCTACGAATCGCCCTCTTCGCTGTAGGCTGTGCCCCAGCCTGCTCCTTCATTCGCTCGGCAACGTTTCTTTCATACCGTTCCACGGCTTTCATATATAAGGAATGCTTGTCTCCAAAAGTATCATACATACTTCTCTTATGAATCCCCATCCCAGTCACAAGGTCCTGCATGGAGGTCTTCTCATAACCTTGCTGCCAAAAGAGGTTCATCGCTTTTTCGAGAACATCGTCAATCTCAAACTCTTTGCTCCGAGCCATAATCATGCTCCTTTCCAAGACTATTTTAGCATTTGTAGAACGAACGGTAAATATTCATCACTTTCTTAGTACTCACCGTATGTGGGTAATTTTTATAACCTGCTATCCCACAAGAATCCATATTATGGTATATTTAAGATTACAAACTATAGAATTAGGAGATACATATGCTAAATTATACAAACACAACGGCTGAGATAGCCAGCAGTGGGATTGACACCGTAATTATACCTATAGGAGCTACCGAACAGTTCGGTCCTTTTCTTCCAATGCATTTGGATACGCTTATAGCAGATTTATAAGCCGAGGCATACGGTAAAGCATTAAACGCATACGTGTTACCGACACTCCCCTTCAACACTTCCGAAGAACATGCTAACTATAAAGGTACAGTGACCGTAAGTCCAAATATCTTAACAGCAATGATAGAAGAAATAATAGTCAATTTGGCAAAACAAAATTTCAGCAAATTTGTGGTTTGTACCGGGCACGGTGGTGCCTACTGGGAAGCGGCTTTTATCAAGCATATTAATTATAAATACCCACATATTCTTGTAATTGCTCCAAATCATAATACTCATAACGCTTGGGAAGAAGCTATACATACGGCCGGATTTCAAGGCTTAAATGAGATGCATGGTGGGCTATTGTCTGTATGCACGGCGATGTGGCTCTGTCCTGATCTTGTTAAAAAAAGTTCTATGGGCTCAGACGTTCCTCAGGAGAATCGTATTTATGCTGATTACATGGGTTGGGATAAACTTACGGAAGATGGCTGTTGGGGCAAATTTGAAGAAGGAAGCTATACGGATGAGGAATTGAGCCAGCGAGGTCAGACATTCTGGGAAACGTTTATTCAGAAGAGATCCGAAGGGTTAAAACAAGTGCTTGACGAGGCTTACGATAGAAAAATGTCTTCATCATAACAAAAAGAGGGGTTCTTTGCCCCTCTTTATTCTTTCCTATATAATAGCTGCGATTTATTCCGTATTAAAAAGCAAACTGCACTCCGAATGTTCAGCTTATGCTACACCTTCTCATGCCAGCTGCCAGCTTATTTCCCAGCTTTCACAGCTAATTTGGTCAGCTTACCATCCGCTGAGGAGGCATATACAGCATTGTCCCCGTAGGTTGTCATCAACGGATTAAGGTTGTCATTGTTGAAGGAGAGAATCACATCCAGCGAAGCCGGATTCAGCAGATACGTATTGTCTTTCAAGTTCAGACTTAGCTTACCGTCACCTGTTTGAGCAATTACTGTATACTTGCTTTCTTCCTCGTCAAAAGTACGAGTGGCTGTGTTACGCTCCAAATCATACAGGGTCAATGTACCGCCGGCAAATACTACATAACCGTTGCCTGTCGATTGAGTAAGCGCACTGCCCGGGATGCTGCGCTCCCACAGCAGGCTACCCTGCGAATTGAACGCCACGAGCTTGTTCCCTGTTCCATTGACGTTAGTCCGTAGAATCACCGTACCGTCATTCAATACCATCTGTCCGGGACTGCCGTCTCCGTAAATATTGGAGCCAGCTGGCACCTGATAGCTATACAGCGACTTGAAAGACAGATCATAAACTTCCAGACGCGGGTTCAGCTTGTCCAGCCAGATGCCAGCACTGTTCTTGACAAGTGGGCTGGTGGACATAATAATCCGGTCGCCTTGGGCGGTGAGCAAATTCCCTGGCAGTTGCTGACGTTTGGCCACTTTACCACTGCCGTCAAATTGAGTGAACGTGGTCTTGATGATCCCTTTGCTGTCCACTGCACCAGGAGATGCCACCAGAATGGAGCCATCCTTCAGCAGAGAAATCGAGGATGGTCCGGTCAGAGACTGCACCCAATTCAGCTTGCCAGAGCTGTTCACCGAGTACAACCGATAGGTCTTGTCCGAGAAGGCCTGATAGACATAGGCCGTTCCGTTGCTGTTAAAGACCGAGCTGCCAGCAGTTGTATAAGGTCCTTTGGAATCATGGAATACATATTCCCAGTTTTGCTTACCGGTATCAGCGTCGAGTGCTTTCAACGTATCCACATACCAGAGCTGCTTCGTCTTGCTGGTAGTATTCGGTACATTCTGTCCCATATGTACGTACACCTGCTTCTTCGCAGGAATGGCCTTAACGTCATGAATTACGGATTCGGCATCCTTCGGAACCAGAACCGAGGACGTGAATAGAGACGCTGAAGTCCAGCTTGGCTTCAGTCCGGCTTGAAGCGGCGCGCCGAAGGCCTGCGCGGTCAGGGTCAGGCTGAGTGCGCTGGTCAACAGCACCGCGGCTAATTTACTGTATTGAGTTGTTTTCTTCACTGCAATTCCACCTTTGTTCATTTATACTAAACTACTATCTAACCATTGTATAATAGGAAGAGTGTGGAAAAGGTCACAAAAGTGTATTCTTTTTCAGCTATAAAATGTAACCCAATTGAAAGAAACCTCTCCAGAAGGGGGTTTCCCTACTGTAAAGGCTTCTTTCAGGTAACGCTATCGTAATGGCAGGTTGCTAATGGACAGCCGGATTATACTCGTCATAAGAGCGCGAGACATGCTGCCAGCACAGCGGGAGGCCTGCGATAATCGCTTTACGCTTGGCTTTCAGAATAATCTGCTCGATATCGGCAAAGCTGCAACCAGTCAACCGCTGACAAGCGAGCTCAGCCAACCCCTCCTCCTGTCCAAATTCACCGATCAGCAGCTTGATATACTGCTCTCTACTCTCGTTATCGGGGAGAGAATAAGTCATTTTGGTGTCAAAGCGCCGCCAAATAGCGCGGTCGAGCTCTTTTTCCAGATTGGTGGCTGCTACAAAGATACTGTTATCTCCAAAGTCATCCAGACATTGCAGTAGCGTATTTACTGCCCGCGCCATCTCCTTAACTTCATCCCCACTCTCCCGGGTCCGGGCAATGGCATCAAATTCATCAAGGAAGAGGACGCAGGGTGACAACTTGGCATACTCAAAAATTTTGCGGATATTGCTGCCGGTCTCACCCAAATGGCTGTGAATAAGCGCATCGAGCCGGACCAGAATGAGCGGAAGCTCTAGCATTTTCGCAAGATGAAAGGCGGTCAGCGTCTTCCCGGTACCCGGGGGACCGTACATTACTATCTTGTTCGGAATAGGAACACCGTGTTCCTCGAAAGTCTCACGCATGCCAAGGATCGTAATAAACTCCTCCACAATCTTCTGGTTCACCTCAGGCAAGACGAGGTGCCGAACTTTTCTAGCACATTCCTTGGGCATGTAGCAGGTTGCCATGTCTATTCCTTTGGCCCTCGGAAGCCGTCCGGCAGAATTGCTTTTGTTCATTATATAAGAATGCTCCTTTAACTGATAAATTCGTTAGGTCTGTTGCCACCAAGATTATTTCTCCGCGCACACCATGAAAACCGGGGTGGAACGGGTCAGGAGCTGTTCCTTCTCATCCATCACCCTGGATGACAGGTTCTCCTTACTGTACACCTTGGCGAAGCCTTCCTTCTCCAGCGTCAGCACATCCCATGCTGGTCGCCATTCCGAGGTCAGCGGCAGAAGTCTGCTGAGCCTGTCGGACTCCTCCCAGTCTATGTGACGTGATGGGCTGCCCCAGCCTTTCGCTTCATAGTCTCGATGATCCGCTTCACGCTTCTCCTTCATCTTGTCATCCACTAGATGACGATTCCAGTTAGCGTCGAAGACCAGCAGGCGCCCACCCGGCTTCAGCACTCTTTTCCACTCCTTATACGCCGCCTCAGGATCAGCCAGACTCCAGGTGACGTTCCGACATACCAGAAGATCGAAGCTGTCATCTGCAAAATCCAATACATGTGAGTCCATCTTCCGGAATGTAACCGTAACGCCTTCACGATCGGAATGGCTGCGCGCCTCCTCCAGCATATTGTCCGTACAGTCTATCCCAGTGACAAGATGACCCGCGCTCGACAGGATCACGGAGAAGAAGCCTGGACCACAGCCGATATCCAGCACCTTCAGGGTCTCTTTCCGCGGGGCATGCTCCAGAATAAGATCCAGCCAGGCCTGTCTTTGAAAACCATTCAATTCCTTACGAATGCCTTCACTATATAACTCGGCCTCGCCTTCCCAATAGGTCTTTACTTCTTGCTGTATACTCATAGACTTCTACTCCTTTGTGGCAGTTATCATGAAACGCTGTACGTTCTGAACTCCATATTTCAAATGATGCAGCGGCTGCCGCCGGGCGGGAATGAAGTTGCGGCGAATGCCGATACGCTTGAATCCAGCTAGTCGAAGAGCCGCTTCATCCGCTTCAGGCCGGAGGACATTGACGAACGGCAGTTCACGAAGCAAATCTGTGTCGTCACTACTGCGACGTCGAACTCTTTTTTCCGTGAGTAGAATCAACGTCCAGGACAAGGCATACCACAGCTTATGGAACAGAGAATGCTTCTCCTGATACAAATAATTTCCGTCAAAAACAATCAGCACTCCGCCCGGCTTCAGAATCCGATGCCATTCCGCATACGCCTGCTGCGGCTCCGGTAATGTCCACACCACATCCCGACAGACTACCGCGTCAAAACTGTTGTCGGCGATCCGCTCCAGGTTAGCTGCATCCCCGACAAAGGCTGGCACCTTGTATCCGAAGCGGTCAAAATTGGCCATAGCCCGTTCAATCATCCCTGGCGAAGCATCCACTGCGGTCGGCTGATGCCCCATCTGCGACAGCAGCAGGGAGAAGAAACCGGGGCCTGTACCCACATCAAGCACCCGCTGTTTCTGCCTGCCTTGCAACCCTTCAATCAGAAGTTCCTTCCAGATGGTCACCGCTTTGGGACTACGGAATTGGGCACGGATGACCTTGTCATACCCCTCGGAGCTGACGGTCCAGTACTTGGAAATCTCTTTAAGCATTGATTATTCACCCACGTTCAGCAGATTCCAGAAGACCGGAGTAAAGGTGGTGTAGCCCAGCTTGAAGTTCTTCACTCTGTTATTGACGACAAAAATATCATCCGGGAAGTACACCGCGGCGAACATCGCCTCCTGGTACAACTTATTGAAAATGTCATCGTAAGCGGACTGCCGCTCCGTCAAGTCTGTCGCACCTACGGCCTTGTCAATCAGCGCTTCCAGCCCGGCATCGGACCAGACAACAGCAGGAGCATCCCCTGTCTTATGGAATAGCGACAAAAGGAAGGCATGCGGATTGTACGCATCGTCATACGTACGGTAGATGATCAGGTCATAATCTTTTGTTTTCCACAGCGCATCGTAATAGGCATTCGGTTCCAGCACATGAAGCTTCACATCAATGCCGATGTCCTTAAGCTCCGACTGAATCAACTCCCCGATGGATTTCCATTCTGGGAATTCGGACTCCTGCAGCACAAAATTCAGGGTCATCGGAATTCCAGCTTTGTCTACAATTCCATCACCGTCAGTGTCGCTATACCCCGCTTTAGCTAACAGCGCCTTGGCCTGCTCCGGATCGAAGCCGTACCAGGTGCTATTATCTTCTGTCACATAAGGAACGGTCTGCGGGAACAACCCTTTGGCTTCCTTACCTATTCCACCCATAAGATCCTGAACGATACTTTTCTTGTTGATCGCCAAATTGATTGCTTGACGTACTTTCACATCCTGAAGGACAGGATTGTTGCCGTTGAAGGCGAGGAAGTGGGAGTTCGTACCCGGCGCCTCTTGTACGCTCAGCGTAGAATCGTTTTGCAGGACGGGCAGGCTCTCCACCGGGATTTTACCTAGCTGACCGCCAGCGAGATCCACGCTACCGTTCTGCAGCGCAAGCACTCTGGACTGTGGATCAGGAATCACCTTCAAAATAATCTTGGACAGCTTCGACTTCTCCCCCCAGTAGTAAGGGTTTCTGACGAGCACCGCTTCTTGATCGGTTTTATAACTCTCCGTCATCCATGCCCCGGTTCCAATTGCCTTCACAAACTTGCCACTCGGATCTCCGGCAGGCTCGACTGCGGAAGGACTGATGATTCGAACGGGTCTTGCAAAGGACAGCTCCGTCAGGAACGGATAGTAAGCTTTATTGAAAGTCATTCTGATTGTCAGGTCATCCACGGCTTCAAGTGACTTCATGGCCGTTGCGATATTCAGGGAATTCGCAGGGTCCTTGATCCAGCGCTCGAAGGAGAATTTGACCGCCGCTGCATTCAAATCCGTACCATCCGAGAACTTGACGCCCTTACGCAAATGGAAGGTGTAGACCTTCCCATCCTCCGAAATCTCCCATGATTCCGCTAGTGCCGGCAAAATCTCACCTTTCTCTCCGTATTCCACCAGCCCATCATAAATCATGGCATGTACATTCATTGAACCTTTATAGGCACCGGCGTCCAGCTGATCCATACCAGCATCCGCGGCTATTGCCACAGTAATCGATTTGTTGTCATCACCGGTGTGATTGACAGGTTGTGTTGCTTCATTCGCCGCTGTTCCATTAGCAGCATTGCTGCTATTATCCTTGTTGGCAATGCTGTTGTTGCTGTTACAGCCGGCTATAACCAGAACTGCCGTCGTCACCGCGGCCAGAAATACTTTGCTCCATCGTGCATCTTTTCTCTTTGCCATCTTGCTCATATCATTTGTTCCTCTTCTCTATTCAAAATAAGGCTACTTATTCTCCGCTCCCTCGACTCTACAGCTCCTCGTCTTAACCTAGGATCCTGAATTGGAACGGACTCCAGCAGAGAGCGTGTATAGGGATGAACAGCATTCTGCAGGATGAAGTCTCTACGCTGCTGCTCAACAATCTGCCCACGGTTCATCACCGCCACATGGTCACAGAAACGATCAACCAGTGACAGGTCGTGTGTAATGAACACATAGGATAAGTCCAGCTGTGATTTCAGATCCAGCAACAGATTCAGCATTTGTCTCCGCAAGGTCGCATCCAGACTGGAAAAAGGTTCATCACAGATCAGCAGCTCCGGCTTGAGCACAATGGCTCTGGCAATCCCAACCCGCTGCTGCTGGCCGCCGCTCAGTTCATGCGGATATCTTCGCATATACTGGCTGGATAGGCTCACCCGTTCCAGGCTGTCCAGCACCTTCTCCCTACGTGCTTCAGCAACTCCCTCTCTGTAATTTCTCAGCGGCTCACCAATAATCTCTTCCACGGTGAACCGCGGGTTGAAGGCGGACAGACTATTCTGGAACACCATCTGCATCCGGTGTCGGACACTCCGCATCTGCTTTAAGCTAAGACCCGTAATATCCTGTCCCCGGTAGAGCACCTTGCCTGAGGTGGGCTTGTCCAGACCGAGCAACAGACGGCCGAGCGTGCTTTTGCCAGAGCCACTCTCTCCAACCAACCCGAGGGTTTCGCCTTCTGCCAGATTTAGCGATACATTATGTACAGCCTGCATCGCAGGGGCCTGCGTGGTGAACCACCCCCGCTCTTTACTGTAGGTTTTGCTAAGTCCTACAGCCTCTAGCAGTTTCATTGTGCAATGTCCTCCTCTGTCTCGCAGTTTCAGTTACAATTCGCAGAACCACGTATAGTGTATAAATGCGAGGAGCGTTCGAGCATTCGAGCATTCAAAGCCTTCGGACGTTCGCATTCAACCGATCTTTTTCCCGGTCTTTCCCGTCGTTTCGCTCCTAACTCTCCTACCGCTCCAAGCCTTGCATGTCTCTCCTCTATAAATTCAAAAAACATTTTAAACGTTGTTATCTGCTATTTATTAGCTCTCGGGTGTAGGGATGCTGTGGATTCTCGAAAATATCAAATACATTCCCGGACTCCACAATCTGCCCCGACCTCATCACATACACTTCATCTGCTAATTCGGCGACAACGCCCCAATCATGGGTAATCAAGAGAATTCCAATATCCTCCTCCACCCTGATCCGGTCCAATTCCTTCAGGATTCCGGCCTGCACTCTTACATCAAGCGCCGTCGTTGGCTCGTCGGCAATAAGTAGACGAGGCCGGGACACCAGCGCCAGCGCGATCATCACCCGCTGGCACATTCCACCGCTGATCTGGAACGCATATTGCGTCATCAGCGTATCCGGGTCTCGCAGGCCGACCCGGGTTAGCTGAGCCCGGGCCAGGCCCTTCGCCTCGGCCCGGGACACCCGGCGGTGCAGCCTGATCGTCTCGATCATCTGCGCACCAATGGTCAGCACCGGGTTCAAGGCGTTCATGGGGTCCTGAAAGATGACCCCCATCTCGCTGCCCCGGAGCGCGCGGAGCCTGCGCGGCGTGCATTCCCGGAGATTGACGCCGCCGAGCCAAATCTCGCCCTGCTCCACCACGCCCGGCGGGTCGACCAGACCAAGAATCGACATGGCCGTGACGCTTTTGCCACTGCCGCTTTCACCGACCAGGGCAACAACCTGCCCCCGCTTCACCTCCAGGCTGACGCCATCAACAGCGGTAACGACCCTGTCCGGTGTATAAAACCGGGTAGTAAGCGCCGTGACTCGCATTACGGGGGACGTCTCTTTTGTCACCTGTCATCCCCCTCTCCCGGAATTTATTAATGTATTCGACCATTTGTTTTGCGCAGCCCTTCGCCCAGTAGATTAAAGCCTAGAACGACGAGCAAAATAACGAGACCGGGAAAGAGCATCAACCGCGGCGCAGTCTGAATATAGGTTCGGCTGTCATTCAGCATCACGCCCCATTCCGGTGTTGGCGGCTGAGCGCCAAGTCCGAGAAAGGACATTCCGGCCAGCGACAGAATAATCGTGCCCACCTCCATCGATGCCAGAACAAGAATAGGGCGAGCAGCATTGCTCAGAATATGCCTCACCATAATCTGTAGATGCGATGAACCTGCTGCTCTGGCGGCCATTATGAAATCGCGCTCCTTGATCTGTAGCACCATGCTCCGGATAATCCGCGCATAACCTGTCCACCAGACAGCTGCAAATGCAATCAGTAAGTTCACGGGACCCGGGCCCAACATTCCTGTCACCGCTAGTGCAAGAATAAGACTGGGGAAAGCGAGCAGCACATCAATAATCCGCATAATCAGCTGGTCCAGCTTTCCTCCGACATAACCGACGATCAGGCCGACAGGAATACTGATGGCAAATACGACACCCAATACAAGCAGGGCATAGTATAGAGAAGTACGCGTGCCATAGATCAGACGGGACAAGACACACCGGCCCAGATGATCGGTGCCGAGCGGATGCTGCCAGGAGGGCAGGCTCAGTCTGTGATCCATATGAATCTGCAGTGGATCGGCTGGAGCCAGATAAGGAGCGAAGATTCCAATCACTATAAATATCAATACAATGCTGCCTCCGACCAGGGCCGCACGGCTTCCCCTAGGCAAGTGCAGATGAATCATTTGCAACTTCTCCTCTCACCGGCTTTATCGCAGCCTGATCCTTGGGTCTAGCAGCAGACAGCTTACATCCACCACCAGATTCACCAGAACCACGACAACAGCCATTAATAATACGTACCCTTGAATAACGATATAATCCTTGGCAAAAATCGCCTCAACGGCATACCGGCCAATACCCGGCCAGGCGAATACGGTCTCCACAATCACCGATCCACCCAGCAATCCGCCAATCTGGACACCCAGCAGGGTAAGACTGGGCAGTAGAGCATTGCGCAGTGCATGTCTGCCAATCACGGACCATTCCTGCACACCTCTGCCCCTAGCCGCTTTAATATACAACTGATCCAGCGCTTCCAGCATGCTGGTGCGGATCAGCCGAATGTAGATGCCAGCCATTCCAAAGCCCAGTGCCAGCGAGGGTAGAACCAGACTGGAGCCTCCTTCCATTCCCAGCACCGGGAAAAGTCTCAGCTTAACCGCGCCATAGTATATTAGCAGCAGGCTAAGCCAGTAACCCGGCATGGATACGCTAAGCAGCGCGAAAACTCGACCCAACCGGTCGATCAAGCTGCTCGGATAGAGTGCCGAGAGAATCCCTAACGGCAGCGCCAGTAGTAAAGCGACGGCGAGACCGCATAAAGCCAACAGCGCGGTAGCCGGAAAGCGGCCCAGCAGCTCCGTCAGGACAGGTCGTCCACTGCTATAGGACGAGCCCAAATCCAGATGCAGCACACGGCTAAGCCAATGCCCATACTGTATGTATACCGGACCGTCGAGACCCAGTGTATGACGGGTAATCTCGATCGCTTCTTTCGTGGGCTTGATGCCGTCTGCCCGCAGCATAATCTCTGCGGGATCGCCCGGCGTCAAGTGCATCAGAGTAAAGGTAATGCAAGAGATGCCGAGCAGCACCGGAAGGATATGCAGAAGCCGCTGAAGCAGATAGCGTATCAATGTGCTCACATCCCATTTCGTTAATCGTAATGTTTACGATTATAACACAATCTTTTAAAATTAATAGTCTCAAATATAAATATTTTGTCGAAATATGAGTGACCATAATAAAGAGGCTCCCCCAGCCATTACCGGCATTCGGGGGAACCTCTCACTTCAGAGCTATTTAATTAAGGGCCTACCTCAAAATCAGTCCGTTGCTTTGTTGCTTCGTCAAGCAACAAAGCAACGGACTCCAGAGGCGCTATTGCCAATAGATCCAACCGTTCAGAAGGGTAAAGGACTCCAGTGACCTTATCAGTAAGGCAGCTGGTCAAAATCCACGGTTTGGATGAAAATAGCGTCATCTGAGTCCGCTTCATGCTCCAGAAGTAGCATTATGCGCAAATAGCGGCTATACGGTCCGTTAGCCCACTGCATGGAGCTTCACCCTCCTGTCCTTGCTGTTTTAAACAGACAGAAGGGTGGATTAACGACGTTGCTTGGATAACGTTGTTTTGATGACGTTGTGCTAGCCAGGTTGTTTTAGAGAAATTGCTTTGGCAGGCACAGATCATGACATTGAGCCATAGTTGGAGTAATAATTGATTCAGGACTCATAACAAACAGAGGAGCCCGTATCGATTACACTTCCGATATACTTAACTACCTCTACATGAACGGGATGCACCGAATAAGCATCTAAACCAGCCATTGAATCGTACTGAGTTACAAACATCAGATCATAAGAAGACTGCTCGTGACGAATATTTACGTACACTTTCACGTCGCGTAGAGTCTCGATCTGCCCCCTCATGCTGAGGAGAACCTCTCTTGTCTTCGCAATATTCTCGGGACTCCGGTCTTTCAGCTTAATCATCATGTTATTCGTAATCATCTATACTCCTCCTTCTACTTTTTCGGGTAATTCCAGCTTAATTTGGGTGGTGGCAGCTTCGCGTCCATTCACCAAGAGCGTAATTAGATGCTCGCCCGGATAATGACGGCGGGTCGTCAAGTCAGCCCAGCGGTGGGTGCGCGTACCAGCCAGCCTTGTCCCGCCAGGAACAGTCTTGTCGGACAGCAGGAACAGCTTGCGGGACGTCTTCCCGCTCGCTTTTACAAAGTCGATCCCGTATTCGATGCGAATACGTACAGGATCTCCTTCACGGACCCGCAGCTCGTAGTTCAGCTCGCTGCTGTCCCCAATCGCCAGCGCTTCTGGCGCAGCGGTCAGGGAAGCGCCAATCACAAGCGGCGCCGAATCCTCCGATTCGGCGTAGCCGAACAAGGCCATCACCCCGGGATCAGCCTTGCGGATCAGCGAGCGGCAAGCATGCCTCACGATCCAGTCCGTGTCGGGATGCTGACCCTTCCAGCGCTGAGCAATCTCCAGCACCAGCGCCGGGTGGTCCTTGGCGATGTCGTTCAGATTGTTAGCGACGCTTTTGCGCACATAAAGGGATGGATCAGCCTTCAGCTCCTCTAGCACTGGCAGCACAGGTGCCGGATCGCGCTTGAACATCGGAAGCGCCTGCCCCCATGGCAGACGTGGCCGACAGCCCTCGCTGGCGAGCCGCCGAACATGCTCGCTCTCATGCCTGGACCAGATCAGCATTTGCGCCATCATCCGCTCCGGCTCGCGCAGCAGAAATGGCCTTACGGCGAACTCTGCCGATGATTTTGACGTGAACCGCTCCAGCGCTGCCATGGACAACTCCCAATGCTCCGGGGCTTGTCCATACACTTCGATAAAATCGGGAAAGATCAGGTACGGGAACCCGACACACTCCTTGTCGATCTCATATAAAATCCGCAGTGCATCTTCGTAGCCCGAAGGTAGATGTTCTCCCAGCGACTGTGTAATACGCCTCATCCGTGCCTTCAGCTCCAATTCCACCCACGGCTCCGCCATCGCCGCAGCGATGAAGCTCTCCGTGTCAAACGACGAATAGGCGCGCTGCACTTTCTCGCCGAAGCTGCTTAGAAATTCCTTATTGTACATGGCTTTTAAAGGCTCGGCCATTCTTTTGCCCCCCACAGAATTTATAACTTGTCCGCACTCCGGCATGAACGTCTAGTCCATCCATTATGCCCATTGGAGACATTGTAGCATACGTAACTGGACAGCCTTATGTCAGGTTAATCACCGCACCACTATAGCAACGAACGGGATCACTTCTACTTCGCCAAGAGGATCTTTCAGGCATGACAAGCAGTGCCTCCATGCAACTCCTCTTACAAGTTCTGTGAGCCTATCCGATAAAATAGTTTCGACAACCCTATAAATAAAATGAACGATTGCATTCTATTATCTGTCTTATTGATGAGAACAACATAAAAAGGGGGTGCAGCAGAATGACTGACCGGGAAATTTTCGAACTCTATAAAGAACAAGTCTATTATTTTTGTTACTATTTGATGAAAAATCAGGCAGATGCTGAGGATGTATGCCAAGAAGTATTTGTCAAAGTGATCTTGGCGGATCGGTCAAAGGTGAGGGATCTAAAATCGTGGATCTTACGCATTGCTTCGAATGAGTGCAACAGCATTCTTAAAAGGCGCAAAACAGGATTCATGAAAGAGGTACGCAATTATTTGCTCTCCAGGTCTCAAGATTCCAACCCTGTAGAAGAGAGCTTATCTCAACGTGAAACTAAAGAAGAACTACAAGGCTTATATAGTAAACTCCCCGACAAAATCAGAATGGTAGTAGTCCTCCGTTATATTAATGAATTGACTGTACCTGAAATCTCTAAAGTTATGAACATCCCTGAGGGTACTGCCAAATCCAGACTAAACAAGGGGCTTAAACTGCTTAATGGTATGGCTAAACCTCAACTAAAGGAGATGAGTAATAATGAGTCAGTATATTCAAAAGGATAAGCATGTTCCTCAGCCGAATTATGATTCCATGTGGACAGCCATTGAAAAAGAAGCACACAAACGCCAAGTAAATCTGCAGCCGCCACAAAATACGCCTAGAAATCGTATGAAGCTTGTTCCCATCAGTATCGCATTCTCCTGTTTCTTGCTTGTCGGTATCCCTGTATTCGCGGGTGTGACGATAAATTGGAATAAAATTGGCGGCCTTGGTGTGACCACTGCATTGAATAACGGTATCGGCCAGCAGTATGATCTGAAAGCTTCCAGCTCAGGAGTTACCATGAATTTGAACGGTGTGGTGTCTGACGGAGAAAAAATGAAGATGCTCCTCTCTCTGGATACCAATACGGACCTAAGCCATTATATTGGATTTGCTACAGAGAAAAATACCATAACTAGTGAATCTGGTGCCAAAGCAAAGGTATGCGGTTATCTAGAATACGATTCTGATAGCCATAAACTCATTGGTATTTATGAAACACCTGATACATTAAAGGATGCTAAAAAGGATTACAAGTTTGAAGCACAGAATCTTATTTTTTACCGTAATCGAGATATTCCCTTAAAATCAAATCTGCAAGCTGGAGATACGATTGTTACCGGTGCTACCCAGTATCCCACCATTCATATCGTGTCCGTCCGACAAGCTGCAAATCAAACCATTATCCGTTATAGAGTCGCTGCATCACCATCTGATTCGGGACGGGGTAACCCCCATTTGGTAATTAGTATTGGTGGTCAAGAGAAAGACGCCATTCCAACCCTTATGCCTAGCGAAGGTCCAGACTTGTTGCTTGAACAGGTATTTGATATGACCGAACCGGACTGGAAGGATGCTGGTCTGCATTTAAGCTATATTGAAGAAGCTAGGCGGATTTCGGGTACTTGGGCGTTCGATTTTCAAGCCGACGGGAAAAAAGCAAGTGAATCTATTTACACTAAGGCACTGCATACCAGTCCTGAATTTCAAGAAAAAACAGGGGTAACTTTAGATCAGTTGGTGGTTACTCCGCTAGAGATCCAAATTCTTATAGATGAAGAGGAGTCGCTACCAAAAGGAATTGTCCACTATAAAACTGCGCAGTTAGTTATAGGTGATACTACAATCACCGGGGGGTGGAATTTGAGAGGCGACAATCCCGAGAGCTATCAGCATTTATTTCAATTTGAATCTCCAGAGTGGTATAAGAACTGGTCAGATGTTCCGATGAAACTTTTATTAAAAGATGCCGTGATTGAGAAACGTGATCCCTCTAAAAATTGGATTACCCTTAATAAACCTGCGAAGGAAAAGCAGTTCACCAAACTTGATGTAGACGGTTTTGAAATTCAATTCGCGTACTATACTGAAGGCGGAAAATTGATTGTCGAATCAAGTTCCAAGTCTCCTGGCTTCAAGGGCGTTAATCAAACTACGTTACGTATTAATGGCAAAGAAGTGGTGCCTGAAATTACACCTAAGGGAATGATATCTACAGGAACTAATATTGATAGCTACACAGATATCCCTTTTGACAGAAAAATTGAACTGAACCCTGGTATCTATAAATACAGCGATCCAAGCCGGGACGTAGAAATTAAACTCTAACACATGGAGCTCGTCTTTAATCATGTTTACCCGCCCCTTTAGCCAGTTCTGAGGGCGGGTTTTTCGATTGGATATTCGTTGAAAATACTATAGCTACGGGTAACCTATTCCAGAAAAACAGCCGGATACCTCAGCTCGCCCTTCACGGCAGCCAATCGGCCCTCTATGCACTCATGAACCATGAACACATCATCAGGTACTTCGAATTGCTTCAGTTCCAATCCATAAGGTCTGGCCGGCTTGAAGCCCAGTTTGGGGTAATAGCTCGGGTGTCCGATCAGCAGCACCAATCCGTAATCCAGTGCCTGGCATCTGCGGAGGCCTTCCCTAATCAGCGCCTGACCTACTCCTTGCCGCTGTGAATCGGGATGAACCGCCACCGGGGCCAGCACAATGACAGGATGCTCTATGTCCCTATCGATCACACTAGCTTTGCTGAACAGCACATGACCGATAACATTTGCACTCTCCCCCTCATCCTGAATCGCCACAATGGACAGCTCCGGGATACTACCCTCCGAGCTCCTGATCCGTTCCACCAGCCTGGCTTCGTCTTCCCTGTTCTCGAATGCAACAACATTCAAATCGTATACCTGGCGATAATCCTGTACAGTCTCCGTTTTAATCTGCATCATTCATACCCTCCCGTCAGTATCATTTAATTCATAATCTCTTCGATTGAATCCAGATTCTGCTTGGCCCTTTGGTTCAGCCGCCCCGGTGCATATCAGGCAAGCTGCCACAGTATTCCATGAACAACGCTTTCACGCGCTCCAGTTGATCGTTCATTTCACATTCCTCATCTCTTGCTGACATTTGGCTTCCAATATATCCTACCATATCACAAAAGTGGCGCTACTCATGCTATTATATTAGAACGAGCAACACCACACGGTTTAGCCGAATTACCATTTCAACGGAGGAAGAACGTTATGCCACACACTTTGGTTAAAAATATTGATTTTTTCGTAGCCGCCCTGTCCCAGACCTTTGTCTCCGCCTTACAGCTCGATCCTGACGGAATGTATGCCCGGGTAGGCTTTGGCCGGATTGACAAGTTCTCCGAAGGTTATGTCCGCCTTGTTGGGTTCGATGGTTCGATCTCACATTATGACCGGGAAACAACCAAGTTCCAGCGGGACAAAGGATAACAAAGGCCTAATATTTTCTTTTTTTAAAAAGAATACCTGTTAACAGCAAGGTGCGGTTCCCGTGCCTCTTTGCCGTACAATAAACAACGGGCACTTTCTACTATAGCAAGATACCCGTTGTTCTCGTTGTATACAAAGAAAGACCAGCCAGAAGCGTCTGGCTGATCTATTCATCCGAAATACGGCCTTTGCGGACCGTATCGGTTACTTGCATAAAATATTTTTAATTGATCGATTTATCGTACTGCAGATACACTACTTGCGTCTGCAAATATTCGTTCAAGCCGTGTTTGCCATCCGCTCCACCGATGCCGGATTTCCGCCAGCCCGCATGGAAGCCTTGCATCGCTTCAAAGTTCTCCCGGTTAATATAAGTTTCACCGTATTTGAGACGCTTGATCACTTTCATCGCAACGTTTAAATTTTGAGTATATAGAGATGAGGTCAATCCAAACTCACTGTCATTGGCAAGTGCAATGGCTTCATCTAAGTTAGCAAAAGAAATGATAGGAATGACCGGTCCGAAAATCTCCTCCTGCACGATTTCCATCTCATTCGTAGCATCGGTAATGACCGTTGGCTCAAAAAAGCTGCCGGTTCCCTCGACCTTTTTACCACCGAAAGCGATCTTGGCGCCTTCTTGTACTGCACGGTCAACCTTTTGCTGCACGGATTCCTGAGCCGCCTTGTTAATCAACGGCCCCATATGAATATCCTTATCTTTCAACGGATCACCATACTTCACCGCTCCCATTGCCTCAACCAGACGGGTGGTGAATTCATCCTTGATCTTCTCATGGACATAGACCCGCTCCGCACAGTTACAGACCTGCCCTGTATTAATCACCCGGGAATCCACAATCGCTTTGACGGCCAAGTCCAGATCGGCGTCATCCATAACAATAGCAGGGGCCTTGCCGCCAAGCTCAAGACTGACCTTGATAATATTTTCAGCTGCCGCCTCCATCACCTTTTGACCTGCCGGCACACTGCCGGTTAGACTGACCATGCCAACCTTAGGGTTGCTGGCCAATTCATTGCCAACCTCTCCGCCTTTACCAGTCACAAGGTTGAATACTCCTTTAGGGAGACCCACGTTGTCAACAATTTTGGCAAAAGCCACCGCATTGTTAGGAGATTCGGCGCTAGGCTTGACTACAATCGTATTTCCGGTGATCAACGCCGGAGCCATTTTTCTAGCGATCAGAAAGAACGGGAAGTTCCATGGCAGAATGCCTGTTGTCACCCCGATTGCTCGTTTAAATACAAAGATATTCTCATTATCACGATCACTCTGAACGATTTCCCCTTCATAGCGTCGTGCCCATTCTGCCATATAATCCATATAATCTGCTGTAAAGTTAACCTCTACTGTGGATAATTCCAAGGTCTTACCTACTTCTTCGGAGATCAGCCTAGCAAGAATATCAACCTCAGCCCGAATTCCGTCGGCAATGGCATGAAGGTACTTTCCTCTTTCAACCGCAGGTGTTTCTTCCCAGGCTGACTGGGCTGCTTCCGCTGCGTTAATAGCACGTAACACATCATTCCTTGTAGCTTTGGGAACCTGTGAAATCACTTCATCTGTTGATGGGTTGGTTACATTCATCCACTCTTTGCCTTCTGATTCTGTAAACTGGCCGTCGATATACATTAAATGCTTTTCCACTGCCTCTCCCCCTCAAGGTTGATTATCCATTTCTCCTCATTGATTGTAAACGCTGTCAACTTTTCTTGTCAACAACATTCAACAACATTCCACTGTTTTTAATTCATTTTGTGTTGTTTTTCATTGACTTTTTGAGTTAAGCTATACACATCAAGGTTGCCATTGGAGGGATCGGATTGAAAGTCAGTATATTCTCAACTTGTTTAGTTGACCTTATGACTCCGAATGTCGGAATAGCTATGGTTGAGGTTCTCGAAAGGCTGGGCTGTAACGTCGATTATCCTGCTTCTCAGGTGTGCTGCGGTCAGCCTACTTATAATAGCGGCTATCTGGAAGATTCAAAGCTTGCCATGAAGAATATGATACTTGCCTTCGAGAGCTCCGATTATGTCGTGGGTCCTTCCGGCTCCTGTATCGCTATGTTTCATGAATACCCTAAGGTTTTTAAAGGCGATCCAGAATGGGAATTGAAAGCGGTTGCTTTAAAAAATAAATCTTATGAACTTACCCAATTCATTGTTAAAGTGCTAGGCATTACCGATGTCGGTGCAACCCTTGAGGGAACCGCCACCTACCACCGTTCCTGTCATATGACAAGACTTCTGGGAGAAAAGGAAACCCCCTACCTGTTGCTTGAGCAGGTGCAGGGACTCCAATTGGAGCCGCTCAAGAATAGCGATAATTGCTGCGGCTTTGGCGGAACCTTTTCCGTGAAAATGCCTGAAATCTCCGAGCAGATGGTGGATGAAAAGTGCGGCTGTGTCCTGGACACGGGGGCGGACATTCTGATCAGTGCGGATATGGGATGTCTGCTCAATATCGGTGGCCGCCTGTCACGCAAGGGAGAACCCATTAAAATAATGCATATTGCAGAAGTGCTGAACCATCGCCATGCTACCGCTGCCAAAGGAGGAACATACACATGAGCCTGCAAACGGATAAACGGAATTTTAGCGAACGGACTACAGAAGGCCTCGGGGATCTCTTCATGAGAAGCGCGGTAAGTTCAGCCCAGGACAGCTTGAAGACCAGACGTCTGTCAGCGGCGACCGCTCTTGGGGATTGGGAACAGTGGCGCTCAATCGGCCAGCAAATCCGTCAGCATACGCTGAAGAACCTGGATTATTACTTAGAGCAGTTGGCGGATAACGTAGAGAACAAGGGCGGTCATGTCTATTTTGCCAAAACAAAAGAGGAAGCCAGCAATTATATTCGGGACATCGTCATACAAAAAAAAGCTAAAAAAATCGTCAAATCCAAATCCATGGTTACCGAGGAAATTGAAATGAACCGTGTCCTGATGGATGCCGGCTGTGAACTGATCGAGAGCGACCTTGGCGAATATATCCTGCAGATTGATGATTGGGACCCGCCTTCACATATTGTGGCACCTGCGCTGCATAAAGACCGTACACAAATACAAAGAGTGTTCGAAGAGAAGCTTGGGTACTCGGGAGATGAACGTCCAGAGAGCCTGGCCTCCTTTGCAAGAACGGTGCTGCGGCAAAAGTTTCTCGAAGCGGATGTCGGGATTACAGGCTGCAACTTTGCCATTGCCAATCTAGGTGCCATTAATCTGGTTACCAATGAAGGCAACGGTGATCTTACCGCCGCCATACCGAAAACGCATATTGCTGTGATGGGGATGGAACGCATTGTGCCTACGCTTGAAGAGATGGAAGTGCTGGATAACCTGCTCTGCCGAAGTGCTGTAGGGCAGAAATTGACCAGCTATATTACCGTGATGGGCCCCTCAGCGGCCGGGGAAAGTGATGGACCTGAAGAGTTTCATTTAGTTGTAGTGGACAACGGCCGCTCCGATATTCTTGGAAGCGAATTTAACGAAGCCCTGCAGTGCATCCGCTGCGGCGCCTGTCTTAATGTGTGCCCGGTCTACCGTCATATTGGCGGTCATGCCTACGGATCAATCTATCCAGGTCCGATTGGAGCTGTAATTACGCCGCTACTGGGCGGATATGATGACTATAAAGAGCTTCCTTTTGCCTCTAGCTTGTGTGCAGCTTGTACGGATGTTTGTCCGGTTAAAATCCCGCTGCACGAGCAGTTGATCTTGCATCGTCAAAAAATCGTGAGCGAAAAAAGAACGGGGAGCGTGGAAAGAATCCAGATGAAGGCGGCAAGCCGTCTCCTCTCTTCCCCGATTTTGTTTGGCAAAGCACTGAGGTTTGCGAATCCGGCAAGCCGCTTGCTCAGCAAGCATGGACGAATTGTCAGAGGACCGGGAATTATACACGGCTGGACCAATGTTCGTGATCTTAAACAGCCGGTCAAGCAGCAGGACAGCTTCCGGACCTGGCTTGATCAACGCAAAGGAGGGACTGACCAATGACGGTATCAGGCAAGGAAGCTTTTCTAAATACAATCGCCGCCAAGCTTGGGCGGGAACGTGTCTATGACGTACAGCGACCCGACTTGCGAGCGCAGTTCCCTAACAGCTATGGCAATCCATCCACCGACGAGTTGGTAGAGATCCTTAAAGAGCAGTGCTTCTTTATCCACACACAGTTGATTGAATCGAATCCAGAGCTTTTGCAGGCAACATTAGATGATCTGATCCATGCGAATGGTGGGGGAATTACAATCACTTCGGGGGATAGCCGATTTAGCGATTACGGGCTGACATTCCCTAATTCGTTCGTATGGAATGAAGCGGCGGGAAGAGAAAAGAATCTGCTGCAAGCGCAATCCGCCAATACGGCTATCGTCTTCGCTGATTACGCACTGGCCGAATCAGGCACAATTGTTGTAGAGAGTCGCCCGGATCAAGGCCGCTCCCTCCACTTTCTGCCTACCCACTACATTGCGATTATTGAAAAAAAGCGGCTTGTGCTTCGTTCCACTCAGGCAGCAGCAGATCTCAACCTGCGAATTGAAGCAGGCGAGCCTATCGGCTCAGCCATCAATTTCATCTCTGGACCTTCCAATTCAGCCGATATTGAGATGCAGCTCGTTGTCGGAGTACATGGTCCCTTGAGTGCATCTTATGTACTTATTTAGAGGCTGAAAAGCAAACTTAAAAGATGAATCCTCATGCGTGAAGATGCTACGGGTTCGAAGGATTCTTACGATCGCTGTTAAAGTCTGATTTCTGAATTGGAAAAGAATTAGCGGTTGAAATCTGGCTTTAAAGGAGACCACTGTGTTTCTTCAGCATCCCGTAGGCCCTCCGCTACCCACAGTGGCGCTACTCCCACACAAAAAGAAACGGGTACCATCCTCTTCAGGAAGATACCCGTTATTCTAATAATCCTCTTCCACTATATTTATGACTGGCTCCTACTGTAGGGCAAATGATTTGGGCACGCCATACGTATGTAGCCATTGCGTCACTTCTTGGTTCCTCTGGTCTTGATACTTGTCCGCTAACCCATGCCGACCATCTGGGTACAAAACAAGCTTCACAGTTTTACCTGCCTCTTCCAAATCATCTGCAAAATCTTGAACGGTTTGCCAAATGAGGCTCTCATCGGCAGTCCCTTGCAACAGAAGTACCGGGGCCTTAATGTCGGGAATTCGATCCAGTATCCAATAATCCCCTTTTGATTCAGGATTGGCATTAATCAGGCCAAATCTTACATATTCAGCCGTCTTTCTATTCTCCTCTACAATTTTAGGTGAAGTCGCATCTGGGTGATCATATAGCCAGCGTAAATTTACATCCCAGCCCACAAAAGGACTCACACCGACAACAGCTTTTACGTCCTGCCGCTCAGAAGCTAATCTTAAAGCCACGCCGCCACCCATCGATGCACCTAGCAGGTATACCGAATTCGGTTTTACGCTTCCGGTGGACATTGCCACTTTAATTGCATTCTCTGTATCCCGTGTATTCTCCGCAATGCCTTGCACATGGCCATCGCTCTCCAAATATCCACGATAGAGGGGATACAAGTACACCACTTCGTCACTCATATATTTAAAGCCGAACGTAAAGCCAAAATCGTAATGAGAAAGTTCCTTCCGTTCAAGAGCGTATCCCCCATGAAGATGAACAACCAGTGGATACTTTCCGGTAGCCTTGGGAATCGTCAGGTAGGCTAGAACTTTGATATCATCACTTTTATAAAATACCTTGTATATATCAATATTCGGATTTTGACCAGGCACTTCTATTAGTTCTTTAGAGATGATCTCTATATCGCTATCTGGTGGATCAGTTGCTTGACAGCCGGATAACGTGACTGTATTCAATATAATTATAACTAGAATCAAAAAAAATGCTCTGTTTCCCCGATAACGATAATATTCCAATTCCTCACACCCTCCTAAATAATCCTAGTACCGATCCCGATCCCATCCTTTACCAACTCGTTGAATTTCGAGAAATTTACTCTTCAGATTGAGCATCTAAAAATGAACTCGGTTCATCCACAATATAAATAACATATTATCAAAATAAAACCAATTATAGAAATCAACTCTTCAATGCTGCCGCGTTATATATTAAACTGTTGACTCATTGGCAGTTAGCATACTGTCTGTGATTGTTAGATTGCTAGCTAGGCACTTCGTATTTACAAATATGTATAAAAAGTTCACGCACAGACGATACAACAATCTGCGCTACTCCCTACATAATAAGAAACGGGTATCTTCCACTTCAGGAAGGTACCCGTTGTTATTGCAACCATCGTTCTACAACCCTTATTCCAGCACCAATTCTCCAAAGCTCGCACTTAGATGAAAATTGGGCGTCACAGAATCCACCTTGTTCCAAGAGCCATAATGAGGAAGCTCTGTCTCATCCCCGCACTTGTAGAAGTTTCCGCGCAGAATTTGCCCCGAACTGGCCGTAAAATCCGGGAACAATTCCGTCAGCCAATCGAAGGGAATAGAGAATTCCAGCTCCCAACCGCCCCCTTCAGGATGTGAATCTTCTTTTGCATAAGAGGTTTGAATCTCAAAAAGCGCCGGCGATGCATCCTCCAAATACTTCCGATCCCGCCCCTCACCAAGCTGAAGCAGCAGTGTCCCTGCCGCGTTCAGTTCAAAATTCAGATACCGGGCATCGCTGCCGGGCAGCGGCTGCACGAAAAACTCAACACAACTATCCGTATATACCGGATCATTCGGCTGATGGTAGCGAACCAACGGCTGACCCTCATCCACCTGAAACTGTACATGCAAACGCTCGGAGGTGTAATATGCTCTAACTTCTACCTTAGGTGCATAGCCGTTGTCCAGCCAAAGGTATTGATCTACTTGGAGTGCGGGAACTTCAGACCAGTTCGTTCGTGTTGCGCTTGCGTTAATCTGATAAGAACGATCGCTTGCCATGTAAGAATCTCCTCTTTTCACATGTGATATGGAGCTTTAAAACTCTCATTTCCGGGTTTCATTTATTGTTATGTATGCAGCAAACTGTTCAGCCCTGGCAATATTGAATTCTACTTTCCCATTACCTTGCTGATATGTTTATATAGAACACATTAATAATTATCGAAAGTGCAATTAGCGGCATTTTTGTACCTTAATTATTCTGCAGTTACAGGTTAGTAGCAATTAACGGCAATATTGCACCTTAAATCTTCGATAATAGGCATTTCAGCGTATTTTTTCGAAAATAAGATACAAAAATGCCCTTAATTGAACTATTTACCCATATTCGAGCAAAATAAGGTACGAAAATGCTCTTAGTTGGGGAGTGAATCTATTTTTTATCATTTATAAGACGAGGACTTTTATTAAATTATAGGGAACGAAAAATTCACCTTCTAGAGCGTTATTTTCAATAGAATTCATCAGAATAACTCTATCAGTATAATACCATATTTTACTTGTTCCTCTCAGCTCAATAAATTGTGATGCTAAACGAATTTCCCATTAACTTTTCCAAAAACAAAAAACCAGCAAGCCCCCTCAAGGAGACTTGCTGGTTTATATGAATTCTCCCGCCACGCGCTCATAGGAACACTGGTGGCTTGCGGATGTAAGTCTTAACCTTCTAGCACTTTGTTCAGGAACGCCAGGCTCAATCCGGTCGTATCCGGAAGCACTACATCGGCTCCAGCCGCTTCAAGGCTTTCACGTTCGCCGATACCGACAGCCTTCATGCCAGCAGCTTTAATGGCTTCAACGCCTGCTGTAGCATCTTCGACGCCGATACAAAACTCAGGATTAGCACCAACCTTCTCTGCCCCAGCCAGGAACAGATCCGGTGCAGGCTTACCGTGTTGTACGGAATCTGGTGGTACCACGTACTGGAAGAAGCTATCCAGTTCCAGGGAACGAAGGATTTGCGGCGCGTTTTTGCTCGCAGAGGCGATAACAGCCGGAATGCCTTGTTCTTTCAGCTCTTTCAGCAGCTCAGCAATGCCAGGATAAGTATCCGCCGGCGTAAGATCTACCAGCAAGGAGACGTAATGTTCGTTCTTTTGATGAGCCAGCTCAGCCTTTTGTTCAGGCGTAAAGTCGTTTTCTTTACCGCCCAGACGCAGAATCCGCTCCAGGGATTCGCCGCGGCTGATGCCCTTAAGAGTCTCGTTGAATTCGCGCTCGAATGGGATTCCGATGGACTCCCCAAGCTTTTTCCAAGCTACGTAATGGTATTCTGCCGTGTCAGTAATGACACCATCTAGGTCAAAAATAACAGCTTCCAGTTTCATTATTCTCCATCTCCCAGCTCTATGTTCTTGTCTCTTTATATAGGTTATAGGTTAGTTTGCGGATAGTTCCAGTTCAATATATTTCTCACTGCTAGTTACCGTCTTACCGTTCCAATCTAGGGTTACTTTCCAACCCGCTTCATTATGGATGACCGCCTTCAGCGTACCATCAGTTTGTGTCAGCGTAAGATCGAATTCTGCATCAGCAACTACCAAACGCTCTAGCGAGCAAGCTTTGCCGTTCCAAGCAGTAGGCAGTTGTGGTTTGATTCTCAATTCTTGATTAGCAGCAAAAGGCTCTGCGCCGAAGAAATGACGTATAAACGGTACCGCGATCGCATAAATCGTCCAAGCCTGCACTACACAACCGTAATCCGGTGACATCTCGGAAAAAGAACCCGGCATTACGCGTGAGAAACTCCGTTTCATCCGGTTCAACAGATCAAGCGCTGCGTCCGGATTGCCGTTCGCAACTTCCGCTACAGCGTGCACACCTGTTGAAATCGTCATCGTTCCTTGCTTATACATACCAGACAAGTACGTACCGTATTCTCCGATGAAGGTATCATTCCGCATGTTGTCCAGCGCCCGGCGAGCTTTATCAGGCTCAGCGATGCCAGCTTCCATTGGGGTCACTATAACCCAGTTCTTGTTCAGCAACCAACCGCGGTCAGCAGATGCATCCTCACCGGAAGCAGCCAGGAGTCCGTCTACGTATTCACGGTAGTCGTTAATCCCTTGTCCTTCTGCCAAGGAGACCATGTAGTCTACTTTTGGCGCAACATCAGAGGCTGGAGCGACTGCATCGGCATATAAGCCCTCTTCTTCCTGCCAGAAGTACTTGTTCACGGCATCTGCACAACGCTGAGCCAGCTCACTGTATCTTTGCTGTGCTTCACGATCCTGCAAATATCCGCTCATCTCGGTCATAGCCTTCAGTGCTTGTGCTGTGTACACTGCGCTATCGATCAGTTCCATATTCAATCCGGCAATTTCAATAATGCCATAACCAGAAGGGAACAGATCGCCATCCGGGTCCATTTCACCCAGTAGCCAGTCGATGCCTTTAACACAATATTCGTAGTGGCGGCGCAGCAGTTCTTCGTCCCCGGTCCAACGGAACAGATCCCATACGAAAGCAATGTAATGAGCTGTTTCTTGTGTATTCCCCTTGTTCGATACGGCTCCAAGCGTCGTCACTTCATGAATGAAACGACCGTTACCGTTAACTTCTTCCGACTTTTGCAGCAACAGATTCAGTGTGTCCTTGGCCAGCTGTGGATCACCAATCGCCAGTACCCCTTGCAAGGAATACGTATTGTCACAGCCGAACCACCATGGATACGTCGGTCCACCCGCTGTCAGCGCACGTCCGATACCATCCACCTTTTGGATCAGCCATTGGTTGTTCCATTTTGCCCAGGTAAAGGCTTCGTTCCACTCGGTTTCGCCTTCAATTGTCAGCTTCGCCCGATCCGCAATCGCGCTATATACCTCACGCTTCTCAGCCAGCAAACCTGCATATTGAGCCGATAGATGACGATAAGTCTCCTCAACCTCTTCACGGGAAGTGTGGGACCCAGCGACGAACAAATTGAAACGGCGCTTCTCGCCAGGAGCCAGTCTAAGCTCGGTACGGAACGCGATACCGCATCCTGCTCCAGCTGTAAACTCAGGTCCATACAGATCTGGACGAGTCTCTACTTGATCACCAGGAAGATCGGTACCTACCAGTGTGTACCACTCATGGCTGGAGTCCTTCACGAGCACTTCGCGCGGGTTCAGCACTGTTGCTTCATCTGCAGTACCATCATGAATACCAACTTCATCGGAGTACCACACCGGACGCAGATCGGTACGGAACAGAAGCTCCACCTGCAGCTGCAATTCCTCATCACCATAGTGTTTAATTTCATAAGCAGCCGTCATCCCTTTTACATGCTCAGGAGCAAACTGTGTACGCTCCATGGATACCGGGATGTAGCTCAGGCCATGATCATATTCAAACCGGCTGCCCCAAGGCTCGCTAGTAAAGCCGTCCGCACGGGACCAGACGGAAATATTCCGCTTCTTGTCGGTGAGCTTCAGCCAGAAACCATCCAGCAGCTTGATCGGATGCAGCCAGACGCCGCCCATCTCATTGGCAACATGGTGACCGAAATCAGGAAAATAGCCGTCCTGCGTACCGCAGATTTTGACGTATTCCCCACCGTTATAATATAGATTGAATGGATGCTTGCTAGTAGTGCTAGCCATTAAGGTAACTCATCTCCTTATCTGTAGGTCATACGATAACACTTTAGCCCCATTAGCCCTTCACGGCTGAGGAGATGGAAATGCCCTCGATGAAATATTTCTGTGCGATAAAGAACAGGATCAAAGCCGGCAGCATAATGAGAATCGTCGCAGCCATCAACATGTTCCATTCTACGTTGTACAAGCCCTTGAACATGGAAAGTCCCAGTGCGAGTGTATATTTCTCATTAGAGTTCAAATAAATCAGCGGACCTTGGAAGTCATTCCATACGCCCATAAAGGTGAAGATGGATACGGCAACCAGCGGAGCTTTGGACAACGGCATCATAATCCGGGTGAAAATCTGCCAGCGGTTGGCCCCATCCACATAAGCCGATTCATCGAGTTCACGCGGAATCCCACGCATAAACTGACGTACGAGGAAGATATTAAACGCATTCTGACCGAAGAAAGCCGGAAGGATCAGCGGCAGGAACGAGTTCGTTAGTCCCACTTGCTTAAACAGCAGGAATGTTGGAATCAGGGTAACTTGGCTCGGCAGCATCATTGTTGCGAGCAGGATCAGGAATAGTGTTCTTTTGCCGCGGAAGTTAAAGCGGGCGAAACCGTAGGCGCTGATCGCCGACGTGAATACCGTACCGATCATGACAGGAATGAGGATGATAAGCGTATTGCCCAGGAATTTAAAAAACGGAATCGCCGTCACGGCATCCGCATAGTTGGACCATTTCCATGAACTCGGCCAAAAAGCAGTACCGAACACTTCAGCCGGTGTCTTCAGCGATGTCGAAATCGTCCACAATAGCGGAATCAGCACGATGGCAGCACCACAGAGCAACAGTAAGAACGCAATCAGCTTGGACAGATTGAATCTAGGTTGTATTTTTTGCATCTTCGCTTCTCCTTCCTTAGTCATTTTGATCATCGCCCTGGTAGTGAACCCAGAAGGACGAGCTGCGGATGACCATTAGCGTGAATATCAGGATGATCAGGAACAGAATCCAGGAGAGCGCGGACGCATAACCCATGTCAAATTCCATAAATGCTTTATTGTACAAGTAAAGATTGTAGAACAGGGTCGAGTTCAGTGGTCCGCCATTTGTCATAACGAACGCTTGAGTGAAGTATTGGAATCCACCGATAATCCCCATAATCAGGTTGAAAAATACTGTCGGCGTAATCATTGGCAATGTAATACTGAAGAATTTGCGGAACGGACCCGCACCATCCAGGTCACCCGCCTCGTACAAGTCCTCAGGAACCCCTTGCAGACCCGACAGATAGATGATAATCGTGTTACCCACGCCCCATAGACCCATTACGATCAGAGCGCCCAGCGCATAGCTTGGGTCTTGCAACCAGGCCGGTCCTTGAATACCAAACAAGGCCAATCCCTGATTCAGAATTCCGTATTCCGGGTTGAAGATCATCACCCACATCATAGATGTGGCGACAGCAGGAATAATAGAAGGCATAAAGAAAATGAGTCGGAAAAACTTCATTCCGCGTGAACGCATATTCAATAGCACCGCAATCAGAATCGATGCTACCTGGAAGAGAGGCACAGAGACAAGTGCAAAGATGAAGGTTACTTTTAAAGACTGGTAGAACAATTCATCATGGAAAATGGCTTTGAAATTATCCAGTCCCACAAATTGAATCGACTCAACACCGGTGATTACATCCCATTTGCTGAAGGAGAGGATCAGCGAAAAGATCATCGGGCCAAGTGTGAAAATAACCAGTCCCAGCAGCCACGGTAGGATAAACCAATAACCCGCGCGCTCCGATTTGGTATTATTCATGACGGCCTCCTTGATGGAAAGCAGGTGAAGCACCTAGTTCAGTGCTTCACCCGCAAACTTATTTATTTGATTTTAGAATCAGCGTTTTTAGCTGCTTCGTCGAGTGCTGCTTTTACGTCCAACTTGCCAAGCAAGATTTTCTCAAGGGCTTGGGTGAATGCTTCTTTGAAAATCGGGCCATTGGAAGAACGCATTGTTACCGGTTTGCGTGCAAAGCTCATCATTTCGATAACTGGTTTGTCTTTCTCTTCTGTAGCTTTTACTTGATCCAGCTCAGCTACAGTTGCAGGAAGTACCAATCCGTTCTTGGAGCGCAGTTTCTGTGCATCCTGGCCGGACAACCATTTCATCAGTTCGAAAGCTTCAGCTTTATGCTTAGTCTTGGAGTTCATTGCCCAGCCTGCAGCTGCGATAATGCCGGCACGTTCGCCGTCAGCACCCTTAGGGATCAGCGCGGAACCATATTCTACATTGGATTTGTCCAGATCGGACTTGATCCAGCGACCGGTAACCATCATGGCCAACTTATCGGTCATGAACATGGAGGAGTCACCGCCCATAGTTTGTGTATCTTGTGGTGTTGGGGATACTCTTCCATCACCTTGGGACAGTGCTACGTATTTCTCCATCGCTTGAATGGTCTTCTCACTGTTCATGAAACCTTCAGCTTTGGTACCTTCTTCATTAGCAATATCAGTGCCATTGGTCCACAGGTAGGTGTAGATCGGATACTCCCAAGTACCTGCGTTGAAACCAAATTGTGTGTATTTGCCGTTCTCTTGCTTGGTCAGCTTCTTCGCTGTAGCGAACATATCATCCCAAGTCCAGTCTTCGCTCGGGTAAGGAACACCCGCTTCGTCAAAGATACGTTTGTTGTACCACAATGCTAGCGGATTGAAATCCTTCGGCAGATAGTACAGCTTATCGTTGATGCGCTCCATGTCGATAAGATCTTTCTGATACATGGCAAGGTCAAACGAAGAATCCTTGGCAATATAATCGTCAAGCGGCTCTACTACACCTTTATCTACGTAGGAGTAGAAATCGCCTTCCCCAATCAGGAATACATCCGCTGCGGTACCACTTGCTAGAGAGGTTGTCAGCTTGGTTGCATAACCGTCACCTGGAACTGGCTCGAATTTCACTTCAATATCAGGGTGCGCGGCGTTGAATTCATCCGCCAGTTGCTGCTCCGAAGAACCGCTGTTTACGTCACCCCAAGTTGTAAAGGTAAGCTGTACCTTCTTGCCCCCGGTATTGCCGGAGCTTGCGTTATTATCTGTGTTCGTGTTACCTGCGGAACAAGCCGAGAGAAGCATAACGCCTGCAAGAACGCCGGCAACCTTCATGGATACTGTCTTTTTCATATAGAAAGACCTCCCCTTATAATGTCGATGTGTTAGCAAATGTAGCACTTTCATGTACTTCTTGCTGCTTACCGTGAACGATCAGTTGAATCGACCCACCTGTAACATTGGTAATGGAAATCTCTTGCGGGGTAATGTTAACTTCAAGGCGTTTACCCTGCCAGTAGAGCGGGAAGGACAGGCGATCCCAATGCTCAGGCAGTTTTGGTGCCAAATGAAGCTCTCCATCCAGCATTCTCACGCCGGCGAAGCCCATAACCGCACATTCCCAAATTCCGCCAAGTGAAGCCGAGTGGATACCCGCATCGGAGGAATGAACCTTCGGTCCGAGGTCAATCTCGGTCGCTCTGTGGAAGAGACGGTAAGCAAGTTCCTTGTCGCCAAAGTCGCTGGCCAGAATCGAGTGCGTGGACAGTGACAGCGAGGAATCATGCAATGTTTTTTCCTCGTAGTATTCGTAGTTAGCACGTTTTACTTCTGGTGAGAATTTATTCTCTAGTAGGAAGAACAACATCATGATGTCTGCTTGTTTCGAAATCTGCATGTTACCAACCTGATCCAGGTTGTAGTCATTGAATATACTGCCCACTTTTTCCTGATCCTTGTACGGTGTCAGGTCAATAATTTCCTTTTGCAGGTACGTATCGTCCTGCGGAATAATCAGATTCTCGTTCGGTTGCGGGAGATAGATCAGATTCAGCTTGCTTTCCCACACTTTATGAGCTTCTTTCAGGTTCAACAATGCATCATAACGGGCGAACAGTTCCGGATTCTTACCTTCAAGCTCCTTGTAATAATCCATTGCCAGTTCGATGTTGAAGTGAGCCATGTAGTTGGTGAAAGCGTTGTTGTCGACATGCTCTTTATATTCATCTGGTCCGACAACTTCGTTAATTTCGTAGCGTCCGAGCTCTTCATTCCACTCCAGGCGGCTTGCCCAGAAAACAGCTGTATCGAAGATAATTTCATAGCCGTATTTCTCCATGAAATCGGTATCTCCAGTAGAGCGGAAGTAATGCCATACTGCATAAGCTATATCGGATGTAATGTGCTGTTCAATGAATCCGGACCAAATCTTGGTCTGCTCACCTGTAACAATATCAACTGCACCCCAAACCGGCGTTACTTCGCCGTCAGACGGCCAAGCTGCTTCCCATGGATACATCGCTCCGGCAAAACCATTTTCCTTCGCCTTGTTACGAGCGCCTTCCAATCCCAGATAGCGGTATTCCAGCAAGGAACGGGCAATTTCTGGGTTGCTGTAGATGTAGAATGGCAGGATGAAGATTTCTGTATCCCAGAAGGAGTGGCCTTTATAGCCTTCGCCGCTCAAACCTTTAGCTCCAATACCCATTCTGTTATCGTGAGCTGGTGTCATTACTACCAAGTGATAGAGTGCGAAGCGTACACCGAGCAAGTCAAATGGATTGCTGGACTCAATCGTAATTCCGTATTTCTCCCATACCTTAGCCCAAGCAGCAACATGGTTGCTGAACAAGGCGTCGTATCCGGACTCTTGCGCTGTTTTCAATGCTGCAAGTGCTACTTCCCGCGCAGTTGGCAGGCTGTAGTTGTCACCGAATTCCTTGTCGCGGCTAGTGTATACAGTTGCAACCTTGTCGAAGGTAAGCGTTTGACTTTCTTGCAGGTCTAGCTTGTAGGCTACTGCTACCTTGCGGCGGTCAATCTCCATTGCAGGTGCAACTTCAACAGTCTGGCCGTCTACCTTCAATTGGTGAGAAGCCCCGATAACAAAATCAACCTTCGACTCTGTTGTCGTCTGGATCAGCTCCAGATAAGTCTTGTCATAGATACGCTTTTCGCCTTCATGGAAATGCTGGCTACCGCTGTTGCTGACTTGAGCATCAATACCGGAGCTAACGGACAGATTTACCGAGCCACGAAGCACTTTCACTTCCATCTTCAGCCCGATAATGTGCAGGTTATCCAGTGATACGAAACGGCGGAAAGTAAATTCCAGCTCTTTACCGTTATTGCTCCAGATGAAGGTACGAACCAATTCAGCATCACGCAGATTCAGGCTGCGGCTGTAATTCTTAACTTCACCTTGCTCCAAGTTAAAGCGTTTGCCATCAATACGAATGTCCAGTTTGGTTAGATCCGCTGCATTTGGCAGCTCGCTAACTTCAAGGTCATCGAAGCGGTTGAATGTACCATTCACGAACAGATTGCGTGTTTCACCAACATAAGACTCCTCCGCTGCGGAACGAAGTCCCATGTAGCCGTTACCAAGAGACATTACAGCCTCACATTTGGCTAGTGCCAAGCTTGAGAATTGGTCTTCCGATACAACCCACCCCGGGGCTCCATCTGGTAGTGTCTTGTTGTAATTTAGCATGGGTTAGATTTTCCTTTCTTTCTCCTATATTCTCTCTCTAATTTTGGAAACTTTGTAAGCGATATCGAAATCGTTTTCGATTCCTAGAAAAAAAGATCGAAAACGATTTTGAAAGACCCACTAAGATGCCCTGGTATAACGATTTGTGTAAGGGATTTCGAAAACGTTTTCGACCTAATTATAAAGTCATGATCGTCTCTCTGTCAACTATTTTGAAGGGAAGAATCTTATGATACCCAGGGGTATTATTTTCCAGCATCTTCACCACCTGCTCCAGTGCGGAGTATCCGATCCCGGCAAAATCCTGGCTAATCGTGGACAGCTTAGGCGTAGTATAACTAGATAACACAATATCATCGAACCCCAAAATTGAGATATTGCCTGGAATCTGCAGCCCCAGTTCGCGGCAGCGGTTCATAAAACCAATCGCCATAAGATCACTGGCCACAAACACAGCTGTTAGACGAGGGTTCTCCGAAATATAAGATTCTGCAAGGGCATAAGCCTGTTCTTCGCTAAAATCTGCTTCTACTACACGCGTAGGAATATACTCGATTCCCGCTTCCTCCAGCGCTTCTCTATACCCCTGCTCCCGCTTAATACTAACCGTAGCATATTTATGCCCATTAATCATCCCGATCTCCCGATGTCCCTTGCCAATCAGGTAACTCACCGCTTGCCGCGCAGCCTTGAGATTATCCGTGATTACAGAGCCAGCATGCGGGCCAACCGTATCCGCGTCAATAACGACGCAAGGGATATCACTGCCTACCAGATCCTCGAAATAAGGGTCGGTCGTCCGCAGACCCGAGATTACCACACCTGCAATCTTATGGTCCTTGCAGAATTGCCAGTACGACTTATCCTGCTGCTCAGACAGACTGCGGGTATAGATCACAACCTCATACCGGAACTCGGTAGCCGCCGAATAGACGCCACTCATGATCTGGAACATGACGCCGTCCTTCCCGTTGGCCTGCTCAAAGTTCGAAATGATCAGCGCAATCGTCTTTGTGACCTTATGCTTCAAATTCTTGGCCAGCATATTGGGCGAATAGTTCAGCTCCTGCGCAGCCTGCAAAATCTTCTTCCGCGTAGCTTCGCTGACATCGCTATACCCATTAAGCGTCTTAGAGACCGCAGAAATACTCACGCCTGCATGTTTTGCCACATCTTTAATCGATACCATAATCGGCCCTACCATCCTTCTTGATATTTCAACTATGACTGAATGTAAACCCCATTATAACACATAGGGCGTGGCGAGGAATTTAAGGAAGTCACAAAAAGGTGGGAATTAGAACCATAGCACTAACCGAAAAAGCGCTACTTTTCCTTGCTCAGCGTGCCTTTCAGAAGTTTTGACCAAAGTTATAAACTACATTCAATTACTTTATTTCCAGTTCAATTCAGGGTAAAATTGCTCAATTTTATACCACTTCATTCAGGGTTATGAGTTTCGTTCGAACTAAATTTGTGTGATGAAACATCACCTGTTTTTAGAGCTTCTCTCACATGATTGCTTCCTCCGTCTATCTATCATGTGCCTCTTTAGGTTCATTGCGCAGCAGATTTCTCGCAGGGATCCCTATGGCTGATGCATTGTCAGGCACATCCTTAACCACTACCGACATCGCTCCGATATTCGCATCATTCCCAATCCAGATAGGACCAAGTATTTTCGCTCCCACTCCGATCAAGACTCTGTCCCCAATGACTGGCTCACCTAAACCGTTCCTTCCACCAATGGTCACTTGATGAAAGATGGTAGCATAGCTACCGATAACCGCTTTGTGACTAATAATAATCCCATTCAGACCATGCGGTAAATGAAGATAGTCCCCGATCTTGGCCTGTGCATGTAATTCTCCATTAGAGATAATCCTGACGAAAATCAAGTCCATCCCCTTATAGAGTACCCACAGCGGTTTCTTGACAATTCTACTCTTAACCTGATAGTGAACCCAGTTACCAAAGCGATAAGTAAATAAGACCATCAGCGTTTGTGGATTTCTACGATTCGCTTTCAAATCTGTTCTAAATGACTTGATCACCTGGGCTCCCTCCATCTACCAAGAAATTTATGCTATGCACCTTTAAAAAGTGAACGGAGCTGCTTTTTCCCTTTTCTATAACCAAGATAAGCCTCATGATTACGACTAACCTTTGCTTCCATACTGAGGAATCCGGCCGTCCATCTGAGCATAAGATACCTGAAGTAATTTGCCTTATTTCTCGTTTTTAGCAAATGGAAGTGATTAATGATTTTGGTGTACGAGACCTGCTCGACTTTATCTCTCTTGAGGTTGGAGATCCGTGGTGTATTAATTTCAGAGCCGGATTCACATACATCGGACCGTGTTTACCAGCCAAAGCAGATATATATAAATCTTCACCTAGACTGTACCCTTGGAGCCAGTTTACGGCTTCGATCTCAGACAGGTACTTTTTGCGGTAGCACATATTGCAGCCATGCAAAAACTCTGTCTCAAAAACATTCTTCTGGACATTCCACAAATTCATAGCTGAAGCAAATCCGCTTAACGAGTATTTCCCCGGAGACAACAAGCTGCGACCACTGAGAATCATCATGAATCTACCTTTGACAGAGCAGGAAAAGCCTTGGTCAGCGCCGCTAATTCCAACAGCTTCCGGGTAAGAAAGCAGCGTTTCCTTAAGAACATCAAAATAGTCAGGTGAAAGCTCAACATCATCATCTATGAAAAGAATGGTGTCGTAGCTGCTAATCTCAATGGACTTAACTCTAGACTTGATCAAACCAGCTTCAGTGGGGTCTTTCTTATAGTATCGAAGATACATATTCCCCTTGTTAATGAGGCTACCGGCGTGGTCGAGCCACTCTCTATCGGTATCACCATCATCAACAATAATGACCTCAATGCTGTCACCCTCAATGTTCGCTTGTCTTGAGATCGACTCCACACATTTCAACAGGTCGTCATGCCGGTTCCTGGTGCATATCGCCACAGACAGTTTGATAGAGTCGCCCATAGTCACCACAGCCTTTTTTCCATAATAATACACGTATAATGGTAGACTTTATGTCGAAAATTGTATGGATTTAAAATTTTTCTAAAATAAAAACTCTCTTTTAAACTTTGTGAATATATGCTACCCTTCAAGCAAAATTGTAAAATGGATTATACAATACATATCTTTGTGGGGTGCCGCCTAGCTATGAAAATTATCGACACTTATTATGCTATATTTTGTAGAATCCGTGGAATTACTTTCTATAACATTTGATAAACATGGCTTGATTGAGCCGGAGGTTGATATTGTTTTTTAGGTTTGTGTAACGGCGCTGGGTGGGCAAAAAAATAAATGAACGCAGTGTTGTGCTATTAGGAGTTGAAAAGATTCTTGAACTAGGTTGGGATGCTCCTGAAGACCTTGCTGCATTGCTGTATCACGAGCTCGGACATATTGGGCAACAGAACGGGAGGGTCGCCATCGCTCAAAACCAAACCGAGTATTCGATTCTTCAATTGTGTCAAGAAGGGGTGGCAATGTATTTTGAGCAGTTGTTATGTGATAATATGAATTTCTACCATCAAGATAAGAATGGGTGGTTAGACTGGTGTGTTTCGAATACTGATTTCATCAAAAAAGAATACCTTCATAGAATCAATACAAACCAGAGTACCCAGGAATTTTTCGGGGATTGGAACAATTTCCATGATTATTCCGACGTAGGATATTACCTTGGCTGTGAATTTGTAAAACATTTAGTTGGCAAATATTCAATCAATAAAGTTACAATGCTGAAAGCAGGGGAATTACTTAAGGAGTTTGAGCTTTATGCTGCGCATTAAATTCATCACCATCCTACATAAGCGAATTCTTCAAAATTTTATGTCTTTCTAATAGTGTATTAAAGTGAACAATCATGCCCTATCACCTATAGAATAAGGAGAAATCATATGTCCCTTTTCAGAAAAGCTACTTTCTGGTTCTCATTAGTAAGCATTCTAGTTTGTGTGCTTAATTACATGGGAAACGACGACAAGAATATTTTGCTGATTGGTTTTAATCCCCTCCTGAATACTATCGTTTATGACCAGTCCTTTCGAAGTTGGATCATCGGAACCGATGATGTCATTCGTCCGACTGCTTATTTGTTACACTTTGCTTCATTCTTTTTGACAGGAGCTATTGTGGATATTCTGAGTTATGTATTCAGAAGACGAGAAAAATAAGCTTTATGTCACACACTGAATGATAATCCGCCATAAAACAAGCCGCTTTCTATTAGAAGGCGGCTTGTTCTATGTTACAAGTCAATTTTCAATAGCAGCGATCAATTACAGATATCACCTACATCCGGATACGCCAAGGCACAGTTTATTTAGCAAGTGTTCTAGACTTATTCTCGCGTAAAATTGACGGCTGGCAGGTCGGAAATTACGTGGATTATTCAACCTCTGTGTTTAGGATCTGAACGTCCAATTTCAAGTCAATAGGCAATCGGGGATAGTCTGTTCTCCAATCCAAAGAACCCCAGGTTTTCGGATGAAATGCCTTGATGTGTTCCCCAATATTGAGCAGATCACAATTTGCTTTTTGTAATTTCTTTATTGTATCATTAGCAGCACTCTTCAAATATTGACTGATTTCTTTTTCTGCTTGTTCTACATACATTTTTTTAAATGGACGGCCTTTTTCATCGATTGCGTATACATTAATAGCCAATGATACATGAATTGATACTGTAGGCAGGCTATTAGATTTAGGAATAACCACTGTCTGCGACTTTACCTTTTTGACGGAAAATGCAAACTCATTGCCTTTTTGTTTTCCGTCCGTTGTAATTGTTTCATTTTTTTCTGGTAGCCTGCCAGTTATCTTTTGCATTCCCATGTCTTTGCCTAACATCAGCATTGTTAAACGAAGTTCCTCTTTGCTAAGTTTAACTTCTGTACTTTTACCTTGACGAAATAATAAGGCTCCACCCAATTCCAATCCTGAATCGGATCTCCTCACAACTGGTAATGCAATGTCTTCTAACCGCTCTTCTTGAGATAATATAAAATGCATCATTGAAACGTTGGATATCATTCCATTAGTCTCCAATGACATTATTAATCTGTTTAGCTTCTTTGAAAACTCATCTTTTGAAGCAAACTTCTGGAGAAGCTTAGAAACTGAACCTTCATATACTACTACCGGAGCATTTATCGACGTATATGGTGCATGAAGTAAATATGAGAACCTTTTTGTAGGTTCATTCGAAGCGAACGACTCGCTTATTAAAAAAAGTCTCGTGTTACTCGCAAGGAAAGGGCCTTGTTCTTTATATTCTCCTTGTTCTATAGCTTCAACTAAACTCGATCCTTTTAGCTCTGTTGTTTCTGTAACTGCCTCTCCACCTCCCTGGCCTGCTTTTTTTATTTGTGTGACAGCAAAACTAAGAATGAACTCTCCACTTTTTTTATCAAAGTCTATACCCGCGATATCTACCAAATGTAAGTCACGCAGCCGCATTTCATCCCAACATCCCGTTAGCAGCGCCACTAACACAAAACAAATCGCCATTTTTTTCATCTAAGGTCTGCCTTTCCCCGCACTTTAGAGACAAGTAGCAGGATTGTTGGAAGAACAAATATAACAATGATGGTTGCTTTATTATGATAAGTTGAAAAACTAAGCAGCCATTGACGATTAGAGCCCCATTGTCCAATCACAAAGCAAACGATTGCTATAAACCATATGAGGAGAGGATGCTTCCGAAATTCCTTTGTACCAGCAGAAGCCATATAACGAGCTGACAGAAATAAATAAACATAAGCTGTTGCTAAAGTCACTAAGAGCCACATTGCCAAAAATAAGATATCAAGACTTTGCACGACCGGCCATGCGAATTGACGAAGAATGAATATCATTGGTTCTAATACGGAATTCAGTTGGTTTTCACTGAAGCTGTAGGTCACTATGACGGATATCAGCACATAAAAAAAAGTTGTAAAACCATTAGCCGCAGAAACAGTTAATAAGATGTAGCTTTTTTTACGGCACTTTACATATGGAAGCACATAAAGCAGAAGCTCATATCCGGCATAAGCCCAGAAGCCTGAGAGAGAACCCCTCAAAATTGAGCTGAGTTTGTGATTAAAAATGGGCATAAAATGGAGAAGATCTCCTTTTCCAGTTCCGCTGATAAATACAATGGCAAAACAAGCCAGAAAAATTAGCATAAGGGTCTCTGTTATTGTACTTATAGATTGTAGCGAAGAAGACGCTATATATGCTGTTACGGCGAACATTACTCCAGATATAACAAACCAAGGCGTGTTATGTAGCATCCATCTACTAAGGACATCAGAATATCCAATTATCACCAGCAGACTAGACTCTGCGCAATATAAGCTAAACAAAATGCTTATTATTGGTCCCAGAGGCTTACCCACTATTGCGGATATATATTGGGGCAGTGACCGATTGCCGTATCTTTTTCCCAGAAAAAAAATAATCAAAATACCTAACTGAGCATACACTCCCCCAAGTAAAACGGACATCCATGAGTCATGACCTGAATAACGCGATTCATCATAGGGGATTGCCAGTACATGAACTCCAACTTGAGTCAGGATAACGAGACAAAATAGTTGTTTGAGACTAATTTTCCCTGCACTGTTCATTCAGTTGATCCCCTTGCATGGTTTCTCTTATTAGCTGATCCTCTGAAAATCGTATCGTTATTTTTAGAACCAGCAATTCCGGAATAAAAATAGGGGATACCCATCGTGTTAATACGTGCAAGGTGAGTGAGAACTAATAAAAAGGAAAGCACCAACCCGATCAAACCCAATATTGCGGATAAAATTATGAACGGATAGGTCAAAAGTCTTGCCGCACTTCTCATTTCGTACGAAGGAATTATGAATGAAGCGATAGCTGTGAATGCAACTATAACAACCATCATTGTAGAAATTAAATTTGCCTGAACAACAATAGTTCCAATAACGATACCTCCTACAACCCCTATCGTCTGGCTGTTAAAGCTTTCGAGACGAATTGTCGCTTCACGTAAAATTTCAAGCGTAATCAACATAAATATTGCTTCAAATACTGGAGGAATTGCGATATATGCCATAGTACTTTGCATGGTCAGCGCTAATTCATACGGAATAATGCGGGGGTCGAATGAAACGAGGGCTACATAAGCGCCAGGCAAACAAATACCGAGAATAAAGCTCACGATACGGAGAAGACGAAAGGAACTCCCAATGATCCAATTCACTTGATAGTCGTCTGGACTCTGAAAAAATGCCCAAAAGGACACTGGAACAATTAAGCAATCCGGAGAACCATCGATCAAAATCGCTATTTTTCCGTCCAGCAGATATGACTTTATTCGATCCGGCCTCTCTGTTACAAGTATTCGCGGAAACCATGAGAATTTCCCGTCCTGAATTAAATCTTGAATGAAACCTAGAGCTTCAACATTATCTAGTTCAATACTTTTTAGCTTCTGATCAAGTCCATTTACAACATCTTTATTAGCCAGTGAATTCATATAGAGCATAGAAATCTTATTTTTCGACTTTCGACCGAGTTCATATTGTCTTACAGCTAACTCAGGAGTTGCAATTATTTTTCGTATCAGATTTATGTTTGTATCGAGATTTTCAATTAATGCTTCATTGGAACCACGCAATACGCGTTCATTCATCGGTATGTTTATGGAACGTTCCTTTGAAAGCTCTGTTCCAAGCAAATAAAACTTTGCTTCCTTATCTATTTGTAGGACGGTCTTTCCTTCGATAAGAGCCATTAGGGCGGTCGATACAAGCTCCGTCTCATTGTAATCCAAAATTGAAATGCCCTCACGAACAGTGAATTGCTTGAGACCAAGAAGAGGACGGATAATATGTTCTTGTACCACAGCTGGATCAACCATGGTACTCAAATAAAAAAGGTAACAACAACGTTCTCCAGCCACAAAAGTGCTCGTTTTGAAATCTGAACTTTCAGATAAAAGCTCATTCATCATCTTCTTATTTTTTTCTGCGGACTGGTCAGCATTCATCTCAGGCCATTCCTTTCTCTTTTGGTTACGCCCATAATTTCCCCATGAATTAACTTTTTATCCATTTCATATTTTTTTAAAATTAACCCCGTTTTTCACCATTTTAAGAACGTAGATTTCTTTTTACTGGGTTAACAATGTAGGCATTCACACTTACGATCCACAAATGTACACATACATTAGTGTAGAAAGTTACAAAGGAGGGATTGGAATGAGCGAATGTGCAGGTTATCCCCCAGTAGGCTTCACGTCCACTACAGTCATTCTTGTGCTTTACATTCTCCTGGTCATTATTTTGAGAACATTCTAAGTTATAAAAAAGTGGAATCGAGAATCTGACACTTTGTCAGGTTCTCGATTCCACATATAGGAAAAGTTCCTTCATAAAGCATAATCAAAACAAAGCGGTGCTGAGATCGTCTTCCATCTGCGGCTCGACTGATTATCATAAAGCAGCTTTACATTAGCGGGATCATGTCCCGCCTCATCCAGAAGCTCAATTTCATTGACATCCTGCAACCAGGCAAGCGGAATTTTATAATCCATCTGCGGCCCGATGTGCCAATAGCGGCCACGATCAATACCATTCAACTTAATCTGTCCTTTACTCATTCCGCTCAGGCGAAGTTTAAGCTTGGGACGCGCAGCTTCAGGCCATTTCGGTTTGGTAAATCGCAACGTGTGTCGTATCGGACCAGTATAGCCTTGTACATCTCCAGGACTTTATGAAAAGGATCATCCCTCGGTCATAAAATAAGGAAAAGAAGGACAGGTAACGATACCGGCAGGATGGTTATTATGCTCTTAGAGGTTTTCTTCCTTATGCGCTAATCCAAAAAAGCCATGATCACATTGGATCATAGCGTAATTTTGAAACTGCTATATAATTGAGGAAACTTACATATTTTTAGGGGTTGCATGATTGTCCAAAACATGATATTATCTATCTTGTCGCCAATAACACGAGTTACCAGCTGCAATTCAGCATTTTACATGCCGGGGTGGCGGAATTGGCAGACGCACAGGACTTAAAATCCTGCGGTAGGTGACTACCGTACCGGTTCGATCCCGGTCCTCGGCATCCATAACAATAAGGGTTTCAGCTCATTCGGGCTGGAACCCTTATTTGTTTATTAGGTGGTTTTACTAACATTTTTTCTGTAGACGTAATGTATAATCCTCGATCTTCTCTATTAAGACAAAATCCCCTCGCCCTGCATCTCCATAAAAGACTAATCCCTGAAGCCACGCACCCTCCCCTAGGCAAATGCATACGATAATTCTGAAATAATATTTAGTAACCGGAGGTCATATACCCATGAGTCTTCAACCATCAGGATATCATCATCCACAGCAGCAGGTGTTATACAGAGCGGACAATAACACGATTCATAATTTAAGAAGTGTTCGAGACAAACTCCACAATATTTGCCGGGTCCATGGCAATCAATCCGTTAGAATTGAAACCTTGGATGGCCAGGTGTACGTGGGGAGAATTGTCGGCTGCAACGGAGGATTGATGTATTTAAAGGTTAGCAGTCAGGGAGGACAACGGAGTCCATACTCCAATGATGAACTAATCTTAACCCTTGTCCTTTATGAATTGCTGGTCATCACATTATTGTACACCTAGTGACAACAGGAGCCTGCTTACGCAGGCTCCTGTTTAATGACACATTTTCATTAGAATGTTCTCAAAACAATCACCAAGAGAATGTAAAGCACCAAAATTACGGTAGTGGAAGTGAATCCACCGAGTCCTGCATAGCCACTCATCCTTATCCCTCCTCTGTCGTTCTACACCCATTATATTCTCCACTCCTATCTCTGCTTGTGCTGATACCCAAAGCATCGTTTGAGATTCTTTTACCCAGACACAACAAAAAACGTCCCTGCCTGATCGGCAGGAACGTTAATAAAATCAGCTTTATTCCCACACGCCTGCAAGCGCTCGGCTCTTACTTTTTTCTACTTAGCTGCGCTCTCCAGTACGATTTCTCATGCCAGCCAGACCCAACAGGCCGATGAGTCCCAACCAGCCCCAGTTTGACCCGGTTCCGGTACTAGTGGTGCTGGTCGCCCGATAGGTGCCGTCCTGGTTCGTGGTGGACAACGGAGCTATTCTGTGGTTATTTTCAGTCCGAACGTTGTTGTCCAGGATGTTGTTGTTACCTCTGTTCGTTCCTGTCGTTCCATTGATCATACTGCCATTAGGATGCATACGGTTCGCGTCATTTCTAATGGTGCCTGTATTGCGCGTGGTATCGCCCACCCCGTCGACTCCGGCAGCTTCGGCTGTATAACCGGTGCCAAGCAGTGTCATGGACAATGCAGCGGTACAGATAAGGCTTGTTATCAGCTTATTCAAGATATGTTGCCCCCTTGTAGTTTGATTGCTGATAATTTCCCCTCATCCCTTATTTTCTATACAGTCCCAAAGCGGCTATCCCGTAACAATATTCACGGTCTTGCTTGCAGCATCATACGTAACCTTCGCTCCCAACGCTTCCGCCAGCGCCCGCACGGGCACATAGGTGATGCCGGTATCCAGAACACCGTCTGTGAGCTTGTTGCCATTCAGAACGATGCTTACTTTCACATCTTTGTTCACGTTGTCACCTCCATTGATCACGTTAAGCGCAGCCTTGATCTGCTCTGCCGACGGCCGGAGGCCTGCCCGCAATTGATCAATTGAAAGTCCATAAGCAATCTGCAGATGGGAATAATCTTTGAAGGAAGTCCAGTCCCCTCCCCATTCAAAGCCCAGCTTTTTGGCCTCCTGCACCACTTCCTGCCAGTCCGCTATTTTGTTGCCGTTTCCGTCACGGTTCATATCCCAGGAAATGCCCTTCCCATCTGGCAGCAACAGAGCAAAATCAATCGCCAATCCATAGTTATGATAACTGAATCCCCCGCGCGCATTGGTCACGATGTTCCCCGGTTTACTTCTGCCCTGTGCATAGAGAGAATTCTGCTCGGCAATAGTCCGCAGTCCCTGGGTAATGATAATCGGCACGCCCTTGGCAAAGCTGCGCTCGATCAGTGTATTTGCTCCGGCCAACACGGCTGGATTCAGCCCGGCGAGAGAAGCGGTCGATTTGCTTTTTACCACGTCCAAAGTCAGCATATCTTCACCCCCTGGTATAGTAGATGTCCGATTTTTCTGTTCTGCTTGTACAGATACCCCTATGCTTGGACCGTTTGCAGTTCAATACTTTCACACGTCTCTTTCCCACGAAAAAAGAGCCCTCGGACAACCGTCCGGGACTCCATCTAAGAAATTTACACTCTCATATAGTGATGCTTATAAATCCATATTGTACCTTTTTATCGCTTCAGCATCTGGATGTTTCCCGTCTATAAGGACAACCTAAATAGGTATCTTATACAACAGTGAAAGGAGATTTGTCATGGACATCCATAGCGACAGCTACAAAATCGCCACATTAAGCGAACGAGGTGAAGCGGTTGAGATTATCCGGAACGCGGAAGCTGCCCTTGCCGAACTGACTGGCAACCCCACTGTAACCTTGATCGCTTATGAAAAAAGTACAGGAGCACGCACTTAGGCAGTAGCTTGTTAGACGATATAGGCCTCTACAATCTGGTCTACATGAATCCACTTCCATTCCTCCGCCCACTGCAGCTTGATCTCCCGCGAGTGGGTGTGAATGGAGGTCACAAAGCCGCTCACGGCCTCATTCTCGAACGGATCGAACAGAATCACCGTGACGCGCACATGACTGCGCAGAGACAGCGCCAGGGCGCTCTCAATCTCCTCCTGCTTCTGCTCATCCAGTACCGGCTGGGTGCGGCGCAGCGTCTCCCGTTCATCGCTGATAATCCGGTTCTTGTGCTCCGGCAGCATCATCCGACTGCTCTCCCATAATCCGTTTCCTTCCAGCTTCTTACCCATTGCCTAGCCTCCTTGTGTTCAATTAATAACCCTACATAACACGAACGTATGTTTGTATTATATCCATAGCCAAGTCCTTTAATCAATATGGAAAAAATGACAGTCTGCACGCAAAAAAGCGCCCACAGCTGTACTGTGCAACGCCTTTTATCATCATCCCCAAATATGGGGGCAGGTTGTCCTATTGATTAACACTCTTCGAATCCGTTCCAGTTATCACTTTGGATCAGTGGTTGCCTTCGTATCCGCATCCTTATCCGGCTCCAAAAGTCCAGTGGCCACTCTGGCTTCGTTCAGCTTGGAGATACCGTATAACATAGCGATATCAGCATTCTGATTAAGCTCGTTGAACTCGTCGGCAGACACATCGGCAGAATCGGCACCTTTTGAAGCTTGTTCCTTTAAGGAATAGGCACTTTGAAAAGCAATCTGGGCCTCATCCAGCAGCTTCTTGACTTTATCCGGCAGGCGGTCGGAAATTTCAACCTTTTTCGCCTGAGATGAAATACTAGTAGCCGTATCCTTGAATTTGGCGATGGCTTTCTCCATCTCCTTGGAAGTAGCGTTCCCAGCCGAATAAGCGGCGATCGTCTTGTTGAATTGCTCCCGTGACGACTTCCCTAATTGTTCAATTTTGAACATCTCATTGTAGTAATTTTGCACAGATTCCTTAACTTCTTCCTCAGACAACGCCGCGGTTGAAGCAGAATCATTATAGCTGCAGGCTGAGAGCATTAGAACCAGCCCAATCAACCCTATTAGCCAAGCTCGTTTCATCGTTTACATTCCCCCCACATAACAGAATAATGTCGGTTATTGTAAAGTGCAAATGAAATTAATGTAAAACGGGGGAAAATGCAAAAAAATACGTTCCTGCTATGAGTGCAACCAATGACCGGGTGAAGCAGTATAATAATAAATATAATAAATGTTTATTAGGAGAGGAGGTTCATTCGATGCCTTATTGTACAGCCTGTGGAACAGAGTATAAGCAAACAGCTAAATTTTGCGGAGAGTGTGGGACCGCGCTGAACGGGGGAGCTTCACCAACAGCCGAGCGCATGCTGCGAGACCTGACGCCTGCTCAGGAAATCAAACTATGGGAAGGAAAGCCTGCCGGCATATCCGACCGACTGAAGGGTCTTGTGGGCCTTAATACGACCACCTATACGATTACAAGCCAAAGAATTATAGTAAAGACAGGCCTGATCGGTAAAAATATCGAAGAAATCGAGCTGCTGCGAATTCGTGACCTGGGAGTCTCTCAATCCATTCCGGATCGCATGCTTGGTATAGGGACACTGACAATTTTCTCCGATGATGCTTCATCGCCTCAGTTGTGGTTCCGCAAGATCCGTGGTGCCCATACCGTGAAGGATGCGCTGCGCAAAGCAGTACGTGATGAGAAAACAGTCAATAATATCAGCTATCGCGAACAGATCTAATCCTATACGCTTTTGCTGCAGACCAAAAAGCCCCGGATTTCTCGGGGCTTTTCCCTCGTTCACTTATATATATAGAACTCCGCATCACTTCACATTAAGGGAGAAAAAACGCCACTGCCGGGATAACCTCCTTGACCTGACTCGGACTCTCCCACATCAGCACGGCCTTCGCATCACCCTGATTCTCAAAGAACTCTACTTTGATATCATGCAGCTTGCCGGCGATCAGATTGACACTTCCTTTCCGCTCCTGTCCACTCTGCTTGATCCAACTGTCAATAACAAGCTGTCCGTCAATCCAGATTCGGATGCCATCGTCCGATGAAGAGTACACCGTGTAACCCTCACTATAAGTCGCACTAAGCTTTCCGATCCAGCGTACAGAGAAGAAATCCACACCGATTACCGGGTCCGGCGTGCCTTGTCTCCAGATGAAGTTAATATTGGCATCTGTCCGTACTAAAGCTGGCATTCCACTAAGAAGCATATTGTTATAATATTCTCCTCGCAGACCACTGACAGGGATTGCCGGACTACCCTCAGGCCTGGAAGCTTGGATTGCAAAAGCCTTAGTATATTCGCTCCTATTGAAGGTGAAACTGGCATTCATAAAATCCTTAATTGCTGCCTCCGTATTGTTCTCATAGAGAAGCTTGCCCCAAGTCATCAGGTAAGACCACCTGCGCTGTGACTTGGCAAGCAATGCAGATGATGGAAGCTTGCCGTTCTCGCCAATTGCAATCAGTTTGCCCCGTCCAAGATCCCACAGCCGATTATACAGTTCTTCCTTAAATTCTCCGTTATAAATATCGAGCGCCAGAATATCCACCTTCGCCACACCCGGATAATAGGTTTCCAGTGCGTCGACTCCATCTCCGTCTGCATTGGGGCTCCACACCCACAATATATTATTGAGCTTATGGGTCTTTGTGAAATAATCGAACATCAGATTCCAAAGTGTGATGAACTTGCTCTTGCGTCCCCACCAGAACCACCCGCCGTTCATCTCATGATATGGCCTCCATAGTACAGGAACGCCAGCATCGGCTAACTTGTGCAAAGACAAGGCAACATCATCGAGATCGGCGAGCAATGCAGCATTCTGGGGAGTGCCAGGGGTTACGTATTTATCGAATTCTGCATTACTCAGATTCATAGATACATTTGACCAAGCCGGAGCTGTTCCAGGCAAATGAGCATGATAGGTCAGAGCTACAATTCCCCCGGATTGATACCAGCGGATTGCACTGGCGACTACCCCGTCTCTTTGGCTGCGGATCAGTTCAGGCGACTGGTTGTTGATGGCCCCCAGTTCATAACCATGAAGCCCGGCATACTGTCCCCCAGTCGTCTTCAGCTTGTTATTGAATTCATCCGGGCTTTCGAGATAATCATGCTGTCCGTTAATAATTCCCGTGCCTTGCAAAGCATATAACGTCCTCAGAAGCGTCCGGGCAGGAGCCGTCAAATCCGGATTAGCCGGGGTCATGACCCAATTCCGGAACGCCGTCTGCCACTGTACATCGTTTACCAGCCGTGATGCCGAATCCAACAGCTGCCATAGCATCCCTTGTTCCACTAGCCCTCACCACCCTAGTACTTGTGGTACATAGTATGAAAAGGCCCTGCACAAGGACGCGGCCAATGTACAGAACAAAGAGCCTGTCTTTAGAATCTGCTGTTTCTCTGCTCGATTTTGTCAGCAATATACAAATCCAGTGCCCTGATCCCGCGAGTTGCCAGCTTAATGAACAGGATAAATGCATACACTCCACAACCCAAAAAGAACAAATAAAACAGCAGACCAAAGATTCCAAAACCCGTCATCATCACAAAGAACCCCTCCATCACATAGATTTACAAGCATATATAAGTGGCTAACGCCACACCTTCTCCTAATTATAGAGAATCGCGCTATAATTCGAAATACGCTATACTGATTGAATCGCAGAAAAAGGAGGAGCAGAAGTGAAGTTACGTAAATTAATCGGCAGTCTCATCATTGTTGCACTGCTAGCTCTAGGTTCTTACTGGTATGAAGAGGACGGACAGTTCCCGCCATCATCCCCATCCGATTCTGAAATTGTTCAGTTGGTCTTTCCCTCGGATCGTTATCCAGAGACAGCCAAGCATATTCAGGAAGCCATTGCAAAAGGTGAGTCCGCCATATGTACAATCGATCGTGAGCAAGCAGAGAATAACCGCCGCCTCTCTTTAAAGGGCGTTCCTACCAAAAAGGGCTACGACCGCGACGAATGGCCGATGGCGATGTGCAAGGAAGGCGGAGAAGGCGCAGATATTAAATACATATCGCCAAGCGACAACCGCGGTGCCGGAAGTTGGGTTGGCAATCAGTTGGAAGGATATGCGGACGGGGTTCGTGTTGAGTTTATGTTCCAGTAATGAAATAACCCCCGCCCGGCCAAGGCCAGGGGGGGAACAGTCCGATAAGGCTAGCCTAGAACAAACAGGCTTTAGTGATAATAACCAACAGAATGAAGAGAACCAGAATAGCACCTGTAGAAGTAAAAGGACTTACACACGGAGAGACGACAGGAGCTTCATTTACCGGACTAACATTTCCACAACCGCAACCATATCCTGCACCCATTTAAATTTCCTCCTTAGAATGATGAATATTGAATACAGCTCAGAATATGTGAAATTCCGCCTGAAGGTATGGGCCAACAGGTAAAGAAATGCGTGACAATTATATCAAGGCCTTGACTGAACAATTGTTGTGCATCCTGCCTGCTTATAAAAAAGAATATCCCTGTCGATATAGCTTATAGGAGGAGGTGCGATATGGATATTGCAGCATTATCTACTTCAATGAGCCAAGCATCCTTGGCCCAGGCCGTGGGTATACAAGTATTAAGTATTGCTAAGGATCAAGCAGAAACTCAGTCCCAGAATCTGGTGCAAATGCTTGAACAAAGCGTTCATCCGAACTTAGGAAAAACACTTGATATTCGCGTCTGAATGTTTTATGCTAGTCTTCACAAGAACATTAGTTCCCTTTTCTAAAATTTCAAAAGGCATCAGGCGGAAAGCAGACCCCTGCTTTCTCCGCCTTCCTGCTTTTTCACAGCCCTTCGGGCTTTTCTTTTGGTCAATAATACGAACATACGATCCTATAATGAGGTGGATAAAGTGAAATCTTACTATCAAATGACTGTTTTGGAAAAATGGACAGAGGATTTATACAACAGACTCCAGATAAAGCAGCCTTCGCAAATCTCCATTGAGTATATTTCAGAGCGCTTGAATATCTGGGTTCATTACCTCGATGTTAGAAGTAAGGCTGTTGAGGCATCCGCCGGAATGTACAGCATGTTCATTGATAACCGTCTGCCAGCAAGCATGCAGCGCCTGGAGTTTCTTCACGCTCTCTGCCATCTGCTGCGCCATTCCGGCAGGCGTACGCTGATGCCCGCGATCTTCACTCAAGATCAGGAGGATGAATCCGACCGCTTCATTCTGTATGCCTCCATGCCATACTCCATGATCTCGCGCCTGCCATTGCCGGAGCATCGTGGAGAGGCCATCCGTTACCTGGCAGCTATGTTTCAAGTCCCGAATGAACTGGCTGTCCAGCGGATCGATCAAATACAAAGACGCATATTTCAAGGCCAACTGCTTGCGGTTATGTCCCCAGCAAATTAATCCCACTGATATTCAGTCCGACTCGCGGGGATAATACCAATAACTGAATCACCAAGCCGTTAACCGCCCCCTGTTGCATGGCAGAATGATCTCATTGGAGGAATCCCTATGGAAGCCACTAAAATCATTGCCTTATTAATGTCCCATCCCGAATACAATGTTGATGCAGTACACCCCGAGATACCTGATTTTGTGGGAATCGAAACGATTGAAGTGGATCACGAGACCCAGACCTTCTCTATTCTGCTGCAAGAACCCAAGGAAGATGGTGTAATTCTATAAGACCTGTATGACCATGGATCGCCTCCGGCTGATGGTTGTTATACCAATCATAATATGGGTATAATTGACACAGACTAATTTATGGGGGCAACTTAATGGATAAAGGAGTACGTCAGAACTTGCAAGCTGCAGTGGCAAAGAACGAACGTATCAACCTCGTTTTATTGAATGGCGGGAACCTGCAGGGCACAGCGGAAGCCTTGACCTACCGAATGATCAAGATACAGACGGAGGAAGAATCACTCTGGGTTCCGATTACGGAGATCGAGAGCGTGTCCCATACATTGCAACCAAATATAACCGGTACCCCGGTAGATCAGGAAGCTAGCAGAGAGAAAGCCAGTCAAATCACAATCAGCCGCATCCAAGAAGCGATATCTCAAGAAAATAACCCCAGGCAACTAAGAGCCTTGGCGGAGCTTCTAATCACGTATCTGGATAAGAAAATCTACGATTAACTAATTTTACCGACACTACGCTGTAAGCAGACATCATACAATGTCCATCCTACCCATACATAGGCCTGACTACATCAAAGCACCTCGCCTTATCGGCAAGGTGCTTATTTTGTGGCATTCTACAAGCCACCCCCATCACTTAGCTATTGCTCTTAAAACACCCGTCAACCGCTTGATTCCCTCTGTTCCTGCCCAGCCTCCCGCGCTCGCCAAAATCACGTTATGAAACAACTTCATGGCTATGGAATACGCCATCGTTCCGACCACGATCTCCAAGACAATAAACCGTAGAATATCACCAGAGGTTATAATATATACTTTAAACTCCTGATTATGCAGCATGGGCTCACCATCCACCTCTAAAGCTTTTATGTAACCCATATGCTTTCACCAGATTGTCTGATTCCTGTCAACATTTTCCTAATATTATAGTAATATTTACCTAGTTCTGCTAGACTATATCTAAAATATTACTCAATCAGGAGGATTTTCGCGTGAAAAAAGTAATACTCCCGCTATCCCTATCAATAATTCTGTTACTCACACCTGCGCTGGCCAGTGCCCACCAAGGTCGGACCGATTCAAATGGTGGTCACTATTGCCGCACAAACTGCGAGAAGTGGGGATTGAAAAAAGGAGAGTACCACTATCACAGCAGTGGATCTAAAAAGAAAAAGCACTGATTCTGTGCAACTCTGGCACCTCAGTAAATGAAATTAAATGAGTTGCCAGGGCCCGATTAATCGCTTAATAAACGTAGCTCGTCTTTCTCTGGCTCTTTTCCTAATTTTGAATTAATTTTATGTAATTGTTCTATGATCTCGGATAAACCGATGAAAAACATCCCCGAAACAAGACCCGCAGCCCAATATAACAGGGTCAAAGACCACAGTTGTTCATATGTCTCACTATATAGGCCCACATTCTCTCTCCCAAACATCAAACCAAGAATAAACCCTGCTGCTATAATAACAATCCCTATCCAGGTAAGCACGCCAGAAATTTTTTTTTCTCTTTCCAACATATGAATCACCACCTTTCCAATAGTTATATTTTACCACATACGCAACAGGCATCTATATTTCTTCGAGGAAAAATGTGATGCTTTACTATTAGATCAACATTATTACTAAGCCTTTTTTAGTTATGCAAAACTTATAAATAAACAGCAAAAAACCCTTACAATGTAAGGGTTTTGGCGAAGTGGGCCCTGAGGGACTCGAACCCCCGACCAATCGGTTATGAGCCGACCGCTCTAACCAACTGAGCTAAGGGCCCGGATCTAAAATATCCGTATTTAGGAGTGCTGAGGATGAATAAGATTGGTTGCGGGGGCAGGATTTGAACCTGCGGCCTTCGGGTTATGAGCCCGACGAGCTACCGGGCTGCTCCACCCCGCGTCAGTCATTAAATTCAAACAGCGACAATAATTAATATACATTATATAGCACCTATAAGTCAAGAGAATTTAGAAAAACTTCTCAAGGGAGGAAACGCACCCCGTACTTTCCCTTGCGGGAGCGGTAAATTTCCACGAAACGCGGATCATGATAACCGTAGATCCATCCGTCTTGCTCTAATCGTTTGGCCAGACATCCAGCCTGAAACCGGGTCCGGAACAGCTTGGCGAAGTATATCCAGTTCATGATGTATTCGACTCCTTTGTCGGCATAATAATGGGATTCCTTCATGAGCTTATCATACCCAGTTTTCATAAAATAAGCCGCCGGGACCCCCGGCGGCTTTAAAGCTTTTATTTGGAATAACTACAGATTAATTCCTTACAGCACCTTGCGTAATCCAGCCATCCTCCAGATCGAAGGTGGACGAGGGCGATTTTCTCAGCTTCTCAAGCATCTTGTTGCCCTGAGACTCCCAAGTTTTCAGAGCTCGATCTACGGATTGGCGGCCGTTATACACTTCGATGAACAATTGTCGACCGGCATCGCTAATTTGGGTAATCCCCGGCTTCTGCGCCTCCAGTTGATCCATAGCGGGATCACCGGCAGGAAGTGGCTTCTGTGTATAAAAGGCCTGCAAATCCAGACCTGGCTGACTGGAAGTAATGTAGTCTTTACGGGACGTCAGTTCGTAAGAGTTATGGGCTTTGATTTTCGCCACCTCGTTACTGTTAACGAACTTGATCAGGTCCCAGGCATCCTCTTGATTGGAAGCATTAGCGCTGATCGCCATCATATTACCGAGCCAAGTGCCAGATGACACCCCTGGCTTCTCCGCAAACGAAGGGACACTCACAATGCCCCAATTCACCAGCTTGTAGTTGGGAATTTGGGCCGCATTTCGCTCAATATCCGCCAATTCCTTCAAATAGCCATACTCCCCGATGACCATAGCAGCCTTGCCTGTCGCGAACAGCTCTCCCTCAAGTGGATTGAATCCATTGCTCTCAGGGTTACCGACAGACTGAGTACTGCCTAGCCCGGGAATGATCCCCTTATGCACAAGTTCACTATAAGTAGTCCATGCTTTTTTCCACTGCTGATTGTTGACGGTCATCTTCTCGCCTTTGTTATCGTACATGGTCAGCTGTAGCGGCGATATATAGCTCAGCATATCCCAGAAGGGATCGCTGGAATAACGGCTCATGGAGAATCCGTAGATACCGCTGTCGGGATGACCCGACACCTTGGTCATCTTGGAAGCATTAACAACCTTCGCGGCAAGTGTAAAGACTTCATCCCAAGTCATTCCATTCGTTGGATAAGGCAATCCGGCTTTATCAAAAATAGCTTTATTATAATACAAAGCACTGGAGTTAAAGGTTGGTGCCAAAGCAAACAGATTGCCATCGCCCAACTCGCGGATACCATCCAGCATAGTCGGAGCCATATTGCTAATATCATAGTGGTCACGGTCAATCAGTGGCTGAAGCGGCTTAAGCATATTATGATCTCTCAGGCTCTTAATGAGCTTACTGTCCCCAACAATCACATCTACAGGTTTATCTCCGCCCATAAGCTTGCGAAAGCTCTCCAGGTTGCCTTCGGCGCCTGCCTGTGAACCAGGAGTGAAACGGAGGTCAGCGCTGTCTATAGCAGGCACAATCTCAAGCTTGACTTCTGGGTGCTTCATTTCATACAGATCTGTAAACTGTTGACGAAAATAAGTATCGTCTTCTCCACTCCACAAGCTGCCGATCCGTAGCACTCGCTCTTTCTGCTGAACTTGATCTTTCCCCGGCTCCGCCCACGCTGTATGTAAGCTTGATGACGCCAAAGGTAGCAGCAATGCCGCGCAGAGGCCAAGGCTCACCCGACGAATCGACTTTCGTTTCTTGTTAATTGTATTCATATTAAATTTCACTAGATACCCCTCCTGAACGTACTTAAACATACTTAGACCCTGATTACTGGAGTAATCATCCATTCCTTCTTTATGTATTATATAGGCTTATAGCATAGGGAAAAGTTACAGCAAATTTAAAGTTAGACAACGAATCCTTAATAGAATCACCTTAATTTGGAACAAATAGAAACGGTTTCGCCGTCCGCTAAGAGACGGTATCCGTTTCAGTGAGAAATATAAGGATGACTTATAGCGGAAACATATAAATTCTTCTATTTTAAAAAAAGTCCCTGCGCACCAAGGCGAGGGACTTTAAGTATGCTTTATACTCCGAAGGACGCAGGATCTTTTCTCCAGGAATGCAGAAGATCCACATCACTTGCAGCAATTTTACTCTGAGACAGTGCGACATCAATCAACGTGGTGTAATTGGACAAGCTCTGCAGCGGGATCTCTGCAGCGGTGAACGCTTGTGTGGCTCGGTCTAGCTCATAGCTGAAAATAGCCAGCACCGCCAGTGGCACGCCACCGGCCTCCTGAACCGCCTGAGCAGCCTTAATGGAGCTGCCACCAGTGGAGATCAGGTCCTCGATGACGATAACCTTCTGCCCGGGAGCAATCAGACCCTCGATCTGGTTCTGCTTGCCGTGGCCTTTAGCTTTGTCGCGGATATATGCCATAGGCAGATTCAGCTTGTCAGCTACCCAAGCCGCGTGCGGGATACCGGCTGTTGCTGTTCCGGCAATCACCTCAGCGTCCGGGTAACGGCTCTTAATCAGCTCGGCAAAAGCATCGGCGATATAGTTACGAACTTCTGGATACGATAAGGTCAGACGGTTATCACAGTAGATAGGTGACTTAATGCCTGAAGTCCAGGTAAAAGGCTCCTGCGGGCGCAGGTTTACCGCACCGATCTCCAGCAAATACGAAGCGACTTGTTCACTTTTATTTGAAAATTGGCTCACGCTTGAATCATCTCCTCAATAATTGTTAGTGCTGCTTGACGCGGATCAGATGCTGCTGTTATCGGCCGACCGATTACGAGATAGTGGCTGCCCTGCCGGATCGCTTGTCCCGGTGTCAGGACTCTCGTCTGATCATCCATGGATGACCCAGCTGGCCGGATGCCAGGGGTCACTGTGCGAAAATCTGGGCCGCAGGCAGATGCAATAGCTGCTGACTCCTGCGGGGATGCTACAACGCCATCAAGGCCTGCTTCCGCAGCCAGCTTGGCGTAATGCACTACTGTATCGCCAACAACACCTGGAATGCCAATCTCCTCGTTCATAACTTCCTGGCTCGTACTGGTCAGTTGGGTCACCGCAATAATTACGGGCATATCAAGCTCTGGATTAGCGCTAACCGCAGCGGCTGCCCCCTCACGAGCTGCAGCCATCATCGCCTTACCGCCTCCGGCATGCACGTTGAACATATCAGCGCCCAGCCTTGTGATGCTGCCTGCTCCGCCTTTTACTGTGTTCGGGATATCATGCATTTTGACATCCAGAAATACAGAGTAGCCCCGGCCTTTCAGCTCTCGTACGAACTCCGGTCCTGCCGCATAGAACAACTGCATGCCGACTTTCATATAACATGGAATGCCTTCCAGCTTCTCCATAAGCAGTCTTGCACTGTCTACATCCGGGTAATCCAGGGCAATCATCAACCGCTTGGCCATGTCTGACCACGCAGCATCTTGTCCTGGCTTCACCTCTTGCTCTTTTTCATAAGCCATAACCACCGCTCCTATCCAGTTTCACCTTATCCACGAGGACCGCATTGTAGCTACTTCAAGGCCCGGTCATGGCGGGACGGTCTGCGAATCCTCCGCAAACCGTCCCTGTAGCACGTTCAATGCTGTTTATTCAGTTCTTTATTGACCGACAAATGCAGGCATGGACTGCGACGAGAAGTTAATGGTCTGCAGCATTCTCAGCAGCGCCGCTACTGTATCGAGCGAGGTCATGCAGACCACGCCGTTCTCTACCGCTTCACGGCGGATGCGGAATCCGTCACGCTCTGGTGTTTTGCCCTTAGTCAGGGTGTTGAAGACAAAGTTGGCTTGCCCGCTGCGGATCAGGTCGATGATGTTCGGTTCGCCTTCGCCGAGCTTGTTGACGTTCATAACATTCAGCCCCGCTTCTTCAAGCGCTGTAGCCGTACCGCCAGTAGCGATAATTTTGTAGCCCATGCCATCGAAGCCCTTCATCAGTTCTACCGCTTCTGCTTTATCTTTATCCGCTACGGTGACAATGATTGCTCCCGTGGCTGGGATCTTCATACCCGCACCGATGAGGCCTTTGTACAGGGCTTTGGCATACAACTTGTCGCGGCCCATAACCTCACCCGTCGATTTCATCTCAGGTCCCAGGGTAGGCTCAACGCGGCGCAGCTTGGCGAACGAGAAGACCGGTACTTTTACCGATACATAATCGCTTTCCGGCCACAGTCCGTCTTGGTAGCCCTCTTCCTTGAGCTTGCCACCCAGAATGACCTTAGTAGCCAGGTGAGCCATCGGAATGCCTGTCACTTTGCTTAAGAAAGGAACCGTACGCGAGGAGCGCGGATTCACCTCAATGACATACACTTCATCTTTATAGATAACGAACTGGATATTGACGAGGCCCACAGTCTTCAGTTCTTTGGCAATCTTGATTGTGATCTCAGTGATCTTCGACTTCAAGCCTTCATCCAGATATTGTGGTGGATACACAGCGATGGAGTCGCCGGAGTGGACGCCTGCACGCTCAACATGTTCCATGATCCCTGGAATGACTACTGTCTCACCATCACAAATCGCGTCAACCTCAACTTCTTTACCCAGCATGTAACGGTCGATCAGAACTGGATGCTCCGGATTCACCTTCACGGCTTCCACCATGTAGCTCAGCAGCTCAGTATCGTTGTAGACGATCTCCATCGCGCGTCCGCCAAGTACGTAAGACGGGCGAACCAATACCGGATACCCCAGCGACTGTGCAGTTTCAACAGCTTGATCAACAGTCGTAACCGTCTTACCCTTCGGCTGTGCAATATCAAGACGAGAGAGCAATGCTTCGAACTTCTTGCGGTTCTCGGCTTCGTCAATGCTTTCCAGACTTGTTCCGAGGATATTTACCCCGGCAGCACTCAGCGGTGCCGCAAGGTTGATCGCCGTCTGTCCACCGAACTGTACGATGACCCCGATCGGATTCTCCTGCTCTACCACGTTCATAACATCTTCAAAGAACAACGGTTCAAAATACAACCGGTCCGATGTGTTGAAGTCTGTAGATACGGTCTCCGGATTGTTATTGATAATTACGGCTTCGTAGCCAGCCTTCTGAATCGCCCATACCGCGTGTACGGTAGAGTAGTCGAATTCAATCCCTTGTCCGATACGGATCGGACCAGAACCGAGCACGATTACCTTCTGCTTGTCGGAAGGCGTCACTTCGTTCTCAGTCTCATAGGTGGAGTAGTAGTAAGGTGTGGAAGCCTCAAACTCGGCCGCACAAGTATCTACCATCTTGAACACCGGCTTCAGTCCCTGAGCAAGACGCAATGCCCGCACCTCGGATTCCTTCGTTTGCTTGCCGTTAGGGTCGCCTTCAGCACGAATCTCGGCGATCGCCCGGTCGGTAAAGCCGAAGCGTTTGGCTTCATACAACGTTTCCGCTGTCAGGCTCTCTTCCCCGCGAATCACGTTCTCGAAGCTCACCAATCCTTCAATCTTGGAGAGGAACCACCAGTCTACGTTAGTGATATCCTGAACCTCTTGCAGTCCGTAGCCGCGGCGGAATGCCTCAGCGATCAGGAACAGACGCTCATCATCGGCTTTTGCCAACCGATCTCTCAGGACCTGTTCTTCCAGCTTCTCTGCACCTGGCAGACGGAAGCGGTGAACACCGATCTCCAAGGAACGAACCGCTTTATGAATGGACTCTTCGAAGGTACGGCCGATAGCCATAACCTCACCGGTCGCTTTCATCTGTGTGCCCAGCTTGCGGTTAGCCGACGTGAACTTGTCGAACGGCCAGCGTGGGATTTTGCTCACGATATAGTCAAGAGTTGGCTCGAAGCAAGCATAAGTCTGGCCGGTAACCGGATTGACGATCTCATCCAGGGTATAGCCCAATGCAATCTTAGCCGCCATCTTGGCAATCGGATAACCGGTTGCCTTGGAAGCCAGCGCCGAAGAGCGGCTAACACGCGGATTCACTTCAATTACATAGTATTGATAGCTTTGCGGATCAAGCGCGAACTGTACGTTACAGCCGCCTTCGATGTTCAGCGCACGGATAATCTTGAGCGACGCGCTACGCAGCATTTGGTATTCACGGTCGGACAGTGTTTGGCTTGGCGCCACAACGATACTGTCTCCGGTATGCACACCTACTGGATCGAAGTTCTCCATGTTGCAGACTACGATACAGTTGTCATTGGCATCACGCATAACCTCGTATTCGACTTCTTTCATACCGGCGATGCTCTTCTCAACCAGACATTGTCCGATCGGGCTGTAACGGATACCCGCCTTAACGGTCTCACGCAGTTCCTCTTCGTTATCACAGATACCGCCGCCTGTACCACCCAAAGTGTAGGCAGGACGGACAATCAGCGGATAGCCGATCTCATCGGCGAAGCTCAATGCTTCCTCCAGTGTGGTGATGATGGTGCTCTCCGGTACCGGTTGTTCCAATTCACGCATCAGTTCGCGGAACAGGTCACGGTCCTCAGCTTTTTCGATGGAGTGCAGTTGCGTTCCGAGCAGCTTCACATTCTCTTGCTTCAGAACACCCGCACGAGCCAGTTCTACCGCCATGTTCAGACCTGTCTGGCCACCGAGTGTCGGCAGCAATCCGTCTGGACGCTCTTGACGGATAATGCCGGTCACGAATTCCAGGGTAATTGGTTCAATGTAGACTTTGTCAGCCATATTGGTATCGGTCATAATCGTCGCCGGGTTGCTGTTGATCAGCACGACCTCGACGCCTTCTTCTTTCAGGGCTTGGCAGGCCTGTGTGCCTGCATAGTCGAACTCGGCTGCTTGGCCGATGACGATCGGACCGGAGCCGATCACCAGGATCTTTTTAAGCTTCTCATTCTTAGGCATTTTATCTTGCTCCTTTCACGGCTTCAAGCTGGGGCGTAGGCTGCGGCGCCGTGATTCTGGCGTTGGCTGCAAGCTGTGCCTGGCGCGGGTTGACCGGCTTACCTGCCTTATGCTCTGCAATCATTTGCAGGAAACGGTCGAACAGGTAACTGCTATCATGCGGTCCTGGCGCTGCTTCCGGGTGATATTGCACCGAGAAAGCAGGGTAGCGTTTATGTTTGAGACCTTCAACGGTCTTGTCGTTATTATTGATGTGTGTAACTTCCAGCTCTGTACTCTGGATGGAGTCCTCGTTAACGGTGTAACCATGGTTCTGCGAAGTAATGAAGCAGCGTCCGCTCTCCAGTTCTTTTACCGGATGGTTGCCGCCGCGGTGACCGAACTTCAGCTTCTCGGTGTCTGCGCCGCAAGCCAGTGCGAACAATTGGTGACCCAGGCAGATGCCGAAGATTGGATATTCGCCGAGCAGCTCGGAGATCGTTTGTACCGCGTAAGGTACATCCTTAGGGTCTCCAGGGCCATTGGACAGCTGGATGCCATCCGGGTTCAGGCGACGAATCTCATCTGCAGTCACATCATGCGGTACGACAACTACGTCACAACCGCGGTTGTTCAGCTCGCGCAGAATACCTGTTTTTGCACCGTAATCGACCAGTACAATTCTTTCCTTGTTGCCAGGGCTGATGTACGTGTTCGGTGTCGAGGTGCGAGCGACTTGATTACGCAATTCTTCAATCGTGGTATCGCCCATCATTTCCATCAGTTCTTCCACACGTTTGTTGGAAGTGGTCAGAATCGCCTTCATCGTTCCATAGTGGCGGATGATGCGAGTCAGCATCCGGGTGTCAATCCCGCTGATGCCGGGAATGCCATATTCCTTCAGCAGATCGTCTACGCTGTATTCTGCCCGCCAGTTGCTTGGTACCGTCTCATGACGGCGAACCACAAACCCGTGCACGAATGGACGTGCGGATTCGAAATCATCGCGTGTAATCCCGTAGTTCCCGATCAGCGGGTAGGTCATCGTTACGATCTGTCCGCAATAGGACGGGTCCGACAGAACCTCTTGATATCCCGTAATCCCCGTGTTAAATACAACCTCACCTGTCTTTTCGCCCTCGGCGCCAAATGCGGTGCCCGTAAACAACGTGCCATCCTGCAGAAGCAATCTTGCCTGCATTCCCTTCCACTCCTTCTTGTTGTTTCTATTATAAAAGTCCGTTATTAGCCACGATTATTCCATACCAGCTTACCGTCAACCCAAGTGCTAACCGGCCAGCCTTTCAGCTTCCATCCTGTGAATGGGGTGTTCCGTCCCTTAGTGGCAAAATCCGCCGGATTCACTTCCTTCTCTTGCTCCAGATCGATCAGTGTCAAATCTGCAGGCGCTCCGATCTCCAGCACACCTGTGTTCAACCGGAAGACGCGAGCCGGATCAGCAGTCATACGCTGTACCAGCAGCGACAGATCCCATTTGCCAGTAGCTACAAAAGCGGTGTAAAGCAGCGGGAAGGCTGTTTCAAATCCGACGATACCAAATGGCGCAAGCTGCATGCCCTTGGCTTTCTCTTCTTCACTGTGCGGCGCGTGGTCGGTAACGATCATATCGAGCGTTCCGTCCAGCAGACCTTCGATACAAGCTTCAACATCGCGGCGCGAGCGCAGCGGCGGGTTCATTTTCCAGTTGGCATCAAGCCCCGGAATATCCTCTTCCGACAGCAGCAGATGGTGCGGGCAAACCTCAGCGGTCACCTTAATTCCAATCTCCTTCGCTTGACGAATGAGGCGTACCGATTGCTCAGTGCTGACGTGGCAGACATGATAGTGAACCCCTGTAGCTTCTGCGAGCAAAATGTCGCGGCCCACATGGATCGCTTCCGACTCATTCGGAATGCCGATCAGGCCGTGCTTCTGCGCGAACGTTCCTTCAGATACACATCCGCCTTCCACCAGCGAGTTATCTTCGCAGTGGGCGATGACCGGCATATCCAGTCCAGCGGCGAGCTTCATAGCATCTTTCATCATCTGTGCGCTTTGCACGCCGACTCCATCATCGGTGAACCCGATAGCACCGGCTGCTTTCAGTGCAGTGAAATCCGTCAGTTCCCGTCCCAACTCATTCTTCGTAATGGCTGCATACGGCAGAACCTTCGCCAGTCCAGCTTCGCTGGCTTTGTCTTTCACAAGCTGCACCACTTCAGGGGTATCCGTAACTGGACGAGTATTCGGCATGCAGGCGATGGTGGTAAAACCGCCCTTGACTGCCGAACGGCTGCCAGTTTCAATCGTTTCCTTATGTTCAAAGCCCGGCTCGCGCAGGTGCACGTGCATGTCGATCAGACCAGGAGTCAGCAGCTTACCTTCTGCATCAATAACCTCGGCGGTTCCGGCTGGTTCTTCACTGCCATTCAAAATTGCGGCGATGACTCCATTCTCAATCACAATAGTTTTTCGTTCCGGCTGGCCTTCTTTATTCAATACGCTGGCGTTTTTAATGATCACTGTCATGATTCTCCTTTTGTGCCCGCAGACCACTGCTGCAAGCTTCCCCGTTATTATATAATAAAAATTCATGATTGTGTATATTTATTAATTAGTAAATGTCAGCTTTTTTAGAGAAGCGCTCTTTCGAGGACAGCCATCCGTACCGGCACCCCGTTCGACATTTGCGGGAAGATGCGCGACTGGCTGCATTCTACCACTGCATCATCAATCTCAACGTTCCGGTTCACCGGTGCTGGGTGCATGATAATCGTGCTTGCACTGAGCTTCGAAGCGCGTTCTTCGGTCAGGCCGAACTGTAGGCGGTATTCTTCTGCCGACTGCAGAATTCCGCTAGCATGACGCTCGAGCTGTACCCGCAGCATCATCACAACATCAGCTTGCATCGCCTCTTCCATGGAAACATATGGCGCGTAAGCCGCAAGCTCGGGAGCCTTCATATTCTCTGGTGCGCAGAACTGCACCTGTGCCCCCATCTTGGTCAATCCCCAGAGGTTGGAGCGAGCTACACGGCTGTGCAGGATGTCTCCGATGATCGACACTTTCAGGCCTTTCAGACTGCCGAAGTGTTTGGTCATCGTATACATATCCAGCAGTGCTTGTGTCGGATGTTCGTTGTTACCATCACCCGCGTTGATTAATGGGACGGATACTTTCTCGGCAAGCTGCGCTAACACACCCGCCGGCTTGAGCCGGATTACTCCGGCATCAATGCCCATCGACTCCAGTGTCCGTACCGTGTCGTAGATCGACTCGCCTTTTTCCACACTGGAAGCAGCAGCCGTGAAGTTCAATACTTGTGCACCGAGGCGCTTCTCAGCCATTTCGAATGAGAAGCGGGTACGCGTGCTATTCTCAAAAAACATATTGGACACAAACCGCGATTCCAGAACGGGTGTTAATTTCTGACTCTGACTATCCCAATGGGCCGTTCTCTCCAGCAGTTGTTCGATCTCTGACCGATCCAGATCTTTTAAGCCGAGCAAGCTGCGTTCCTTCACCTTGGTTGCTGTCATCATGATTATTTTTCCTCCCATTGCGAAATAATGGACACTTCGTCTTTACCGTCATATTCCTTCAGCGCCACTTCGATTTGCTCATGTTTGGAGGTAGGTACGTTCTTGCCGATATAGTCTGGGCGGATGGGTAGCTCACGGTGACCGCGATCCGCAAGGACCGCAAGTTGAATCATTCGCGGCCTTCCGCAGTCCATCAGGGCATCCATCGCCGCGCGGATCGTCCGTCCGGTGTAGAGTACATCATCGCACAGAATAACTTTTTGATCGTGGATGCCTGTGCTGTCCGCATTCAACATCAGATTGCTGCTCACTACCGCCGAGGCGCCCGCTTCACTACTGCTCTCGCCCTCATCACTACGGTCATCACGGTAATGGGTGATATCCAGCTCGCCGTAAGGAATGGCTACTCCTTCAATCTCCTTGATCCGCTCTGCAATCCGGCGGGCCAGATACACACCACGGGTGCGAATGCCGACTAATAAGCAGTTCTCAATACCTTTGTTCTTCTCCAAAATCTCATGTGCAATTCGTGATAACGCCCGGCGAATCGCCGTTTCATCCATAATGACGTTTTTTTCAGTAACCATGATTGTCATCCTCTCTGCTTGTACGCCACTTCAAGTTCCTTGGAAAACAAAAAACTCCTTGCCTGAAACAGGCAAGGAGTGAACTCCGCAGATGAAGAAGATGATGGCCGCGCGCATAAAAAGACCCCCGTATAATTATACGGATACCCTCTTAAGAGTCGCGAACCTCGATTCACGTTACCTTGCCAGCCTCACGGGACTGAATTAAAGGCGCTATTCATTTAACAGAAGTATGACAGAATGATGATGGCATGTCAACTCCCAGAGATGATTTCGGGAAGAAGTGGCGCCCCACAGGGTTGTAGAACATACAGTCATTGTGCTGTCCTTCTATAGAAGAGAGCATTATCGGTTATTCACAAACGTCCGGCCTCCCTCTATACTGTTAAAAGATAATGATAATCAATCTCATGATAAGGGGTATCTACAAAATGACATCGAAGAACCGTTTCATGTATTTAATCGTTACTATTTTAATCGTCAGTGTACTGAGCGCTTGCGGAAATTCCAACGATGGTCAGTCCACTTCTACTTCTGCACCGTCTCCTTCGGCCCAATCGGAGTCAGCCAACACTGCTTCTAATGAGGATGGATATCGCTTGTTAACAGATGCCCTGGGTAATGAAGTGAAAGTACCTAATCATCCGCAGCGAATCATTGCTTCATTCCTGGAAGACCCTCTTACTGCACTCGGCATGAAACCAGTCGCTCAATGGGGCTATAAAGGTGCTCCTCAACATTACTTACAGGACAAGCTTGGTGATGTGCCAGTACTGAATGTGGATGGAGGGCTTAAATCAGAAGAGACACTGTCCTACAATCCCGACCTCATTATTTTCCTCTCACCCTCTTATCTCCGAAACGGCGATTATGAGCAATTTGCCAAGATTGCACCAACCTTCGTGCTTTCCGATAACGATAGCGATTGGAGAGGCAATCTTCAGAAGCTAGGTGCCTTATTAGGCAAAGAGGATGCGGCGAACCAAGCGCTGGCTGACTATGACAAAAAACTTAGCGATGCGAAAAAACAACTGGGAGATACACTCACTGACAAAACAGCAATTTTGCTCCAAGGCGGAGATGAAAAAGGTTATAACCTGTTCGGCCCAGGCTTCTTCGGAGGAGCTATGCTATATGATTCCTTCGGCTTTAAAGCACCTAGCCTAATTAACGGAAGTTATGAGACTTACTCACTTGAAACACTTCCACAGCTGAAAGAAGTGGACTATATCTTCGTACTCTCCGGTGAAGGACGAGCTAAGCCACCTGAAGACAATCCGCTGTGGCAGGAATTGCCTGCTGTCAAATCTGGCAATGTGTTTGCAGTGGACTCCGGGCATTGGTTCAATGCCAACCCTATTGCAAACGGCTTAGTCATCGACGATATTGTACGGTATATCCATGAATAATAGGAATAGCCTCGACCTGCAGCATTTTGCTGCGGGTCACTTTTATTACAAGCTGCTGGATGTCGTATGCATCAAGGACCACTCAAGCCCGCATTGGCCTGAACGAAAATTCTTAGAGACTGAGTCGCATGTACTGCTGCTCTCCTCATCGGATCGTGGACGTTTAGTGATTGATGGACATTTTCACCCTATTCACGCAAGCTCCTTATTTGTATGTACACCTGGCCAGTTGGTCGAAGTAACTAATTATTCTGGCAGTGAGCTGGAACTCCTGCTGCTATATTTTCAAGTCCAAACGCTTCCGCTAGAAAAAGAAACCAGTAAGAGCACTCGAACAGACGTTACTTTTCCTTTTCACGGGGAAGCGATGATTAGCCCGTCTTCGGCGGTCACCCATCTGTACGACATCATCAAAACCCATTGGAGCAATAAGAACTCTCCCTCCGCTCAGCTTCGCTGTGAAGCCGGACTTCTGGAGCTGCTCAGTCTTGTACTTGGTTATCAGGAGCAACAGACTGCCCTTGCACTGGAAAGTGCCCGTCTAGAGCTTGAACGGCATTATCAGAGCGACATCACGATAGACAGCCTGGCGGGAATAGCCGGATTGAGCCGGTTCCATTTCATGCGATTATTTAAAGAGCGTTATGGCAGAGGGGTGATGGAATACAGAACGGACCTGCGGCTTATGGAAGCCAAACGGCTACTAGACAATCCTGACTCTCCCTCTATCAGTAGCATCGCTTATCAAATAGGCTATAAGAGCGAAACCTATTTTAGCAGTCTTTTCAAAAAACAAACAGGACTTGCTCCCGCAGTTTACCAGCGCAATCAGAAGTGCAGAGTCGCCGCCTACAGCTGGATCAACTTCGGTCAGTTGCTTGCGCTGCAGATCATCCCTTTTGCCGCACCGATTGATCATTACTGGACAGATTACTATAGAATCAAATATAAATACGAAGTGAAGGTTCCATTAAGCCATCAATATAATTTTAACTGGGAAGCTTTGAAGCAAGCTAAACCTCACTATATCATCGGTATGGACAGCTTAATCCCTCCAGAGGAGCAGGTCAGACTTGAAGGAATTGCACCATTACTGCTCCTGCCTTCTGGAGCAAGCTGGCGCCAGCACCTGTGCCTTATCGCAGAATTTCTGGGGAGAACGAACGTGGCCCTGAAATGGCTAAGCCATTATGATCGCAAAGCAGTAGCGATACGAGAGCAATTACAGCCGATGATAGGCCAAGATTCACTGCTCGTTGTGCTCATAAGTGGTGACCAATTATATGTATGGGGAAAAAGCGCAGGCACCGTGTTCTACGACGATCTTCGGTTCTCCATGCCGCCAGCCGTCGCTGAATTTGATTGGAAAAAGCCCATAGAAGCCCATGAACTTCAGAGTTTCAGCGCAAACCGGATTATCGTACATCTCAATGAAGATCCCGTCTCCCAAACACTATGGACCAAGCTCTTAGGGTCAGATGCCTGGAACAGGCTACAAGCTGTTCGTGAACATAAGATTCACCTCATCACAGGCTATTCCTGGTTTGAAGCTCCCTGGGGCGAGTACGCCGCAGATCATTTTGACCGATTTATAAGTATGGTACCTGGAATTTTTGCTGTTGATACGGGAATATGATTGTTAGCGGAGATCGACGTTCATCTAATGTATGCTCTAAGCGATAACCCTTCATAAAGTGACTCATGAATCGGCGGGTTTGCTCTTCACGGTAAACCTGCCCCTCATCACCGCCATAAACATATACCAAATAATACAGCTGTATCGTTATATCCTCTACAAACCAACTGTACTGGGCTTCATCAAAATCAAAAAGTGAGGAAGCTATACAATATTTTTCAGGAACCAATTTTGGCTTCAGTCCTGTCTTTTGACAATCCCCTCTTGGGGACGATACGTTTTGGACAAAGCATGTAGCCTTCCTGTAAGCCGTCCCAGTTGCTCGTGCAGCTCATCATGCTGAAGACAATCCGGATACTCAACCTTTTTTCCCTGAGCTTTTTCAAAAGACACGCAAGTGTAATACCCACCCAGAAAATGAATGACCTCCGTCCATCGTCCCTTATTCGAAAGAGTAGGTAAGGAGACTGCAATCCCTGCATTTGCGAGGAACATCATCCAATCCAGTTCACTTTGGACCAAACTCTCTGAACGATTGGCGCTTGGCGTGAATCTCAGAATAAAGCTTGCTCCCTCCCGCTCATACTCGTAGACGATATTCTGACTGCCTCCTATATAAGAGAGCTCATTGCTGCTCGTGTTAAAAAGTTGGGCCGCTATCTCAAGTAGCTCATTGGTTAAAGCAATATTATTTTTCATCGTACCTCCACAGCGTTAGGTTTCAGGATTTCCTATTGCTTTGAATAATTGAATTTCTCCAAATAGTCGCTAATGATTCTCTCGTCCTGATGCCACCATAACATTGGAAAATCATGATTTCTTACAAATCCTAATTTTGTCGCTAACTGAATCGAACGTTGATTGCCTGCGTCGCAATTATAGTTTGGCACTACATCATGCTTCAAACAATGCTCGATATATGCTGCACCTGTAAGTGTTGCTAACCCTCGCTTCTGGTATTCATCCACCGTTACGATATCAATATCCGCATACCCTCCACCTACAAAAAACGAATTGCACACGCTAGCGAAATGATCATTCATCATTATGCAATAACCAAATCCTCGCTCCATAAAATGTTGGGACGAATTCCATAGCGAGTCATAGGAAGAGTCCATTTCATTTCGATATTTGTTGAACAGCGTGTCATCCATTGATTTCATTACATAATACTCGGGCAATGCTTGTAGAGTAGTTTTAAGATTCTGGAATCGGGATGGATCGAATGTAAAAGAAGATCGGTGCAACAAAACAGTCCTCCCCGCCAGCCTTTCGTTAATTAGAATTAGCAGTTCCGGCGTTGTAACATAAAGATCATAGTAAGTTGAATGGTTCTGTTCATTGAGTAAATATTCAACTACATCGTTCATAAAGCGCTCATCGCTGCCGCTCCCGGCCAAAAGATACTGTCCATACGAATGGATGACAAGACAAGAGGCAGGATTCTCACGGTGATCCACAAACACTTTTCCAGACTGATTATGATCAATTACGGAATACGCAAACACAGGTTCATAGGCTTGATTCTTCAGCAGTGGCAGAACGCGAGTGTACTCCTCATCAGATAGTTCTATCATCTTATCTACCTCCTTGAGTGTATTTAAGCAAAGCTATTTAGCAAAAATGGTGTTCCATCATGGCAATTTACAAGCCCTTTGCTTCATCCCAGAAGCGTTTGAACGTGCTGACATTATCGTACCTTAATTCTCGATCTTCACTAACTGCTCGCAGTGCTACTTCGTAGAGCGGCCTCCCTGCTTCCCATTTAGAGAAAGCGTGATCCATTTCGCCTCCTAACAAACCAAAGGCAATAGCGCCCATGGTGAAAACATTGGTCTGTGCATCGATAGGCGCACCTAATATAAACTCTTCAGGCGCTTTTGATCTTGTGGCACCCCAGAAATTCTCCCCCATGTCATTTACAGCAGGGGCTTTTCTGTAGAAATCAATGTCACATATTTTAGTTATATCGTGTGAAAAATCGTATAAGATACTTCCATCGTAGAAATCAACGGCGACATATCCTTGTGCTTCAACAAAAGTATGAAATTCAAACATGGCATTCAGAGATTCCAGACGCTTTTCAAGGGGCAAATGCTTGTATTTATAAAATGGCGAGTCAGGATGATTATGTTTGGCTTCACCTGCGAAGGACCAATGCGAATGAAGACATTCACCTTCGAACCATTCAAATACTGCTGCGTATCCGTTATCGGTACGGAAATGATCCTTGATCTGAATAAGATACGGATGATTTAAAACGTTATACAACGGAATAGCTGCAACTAACCGCGACACAGCCTCTTGAGGATTCCCTGAAAAATCCAGCGGCCTCGCTCCTGCATACTTAACGAATTTCTTCGCTCCATCCTTCTCCACCCCGAAACAGATATTCCCTGAATCTTGTTGATCAAATACACAGAACACTTTACCTAGAGAGCGCAGCCATTCAAAATCGTGCTGTTCTTGAAGCTGAAAGGTAACCTCATCGAAAGAATAGGTAACCGGAGCGCCTGCTTCCTTCTCTTGAAGAAACGCTACAAACTGCTCAATGTTCGCAAAACGGTTGATTTCGACCCCTTTGCTTCGGAGATAGTCCTCTAACATAGAGCTTAAACGTTCAGTAGCTGCTTGTAGCTGCGATAGATCTTGTGAATGAAGAAGTAATACCAGATCGGGGAATCCCAATTGTCTGTATTGCTCCTGGTATTTAAAATCAGTGGTATAGTCGCTAGGCCAGTGCCCGGTTTCAGCGTAAAACAAAAAGGCAGCGATCGAATCCTGTACATGGACAGCAGCGAAAAATGCGGTATCGAAATCGTTTCTTTCACATGCGGTAATGATTTTGTCCAGAACGCCCTTTTCCTCTTCATAAAAGCCTTTCATTCTACCAGAGTAATCAGGGTTGCTGTAGTGCTGTTCCCTTTGCGCCATGATTAGCTCAAGTGTATCTGCCACGAGTTCTTCACATGCCTCAAGAATACGGGCGTTCACGTCGCTTTGTGTAATCGTTTCTATATAAGATTCCAAGCGCACCGGCTTGATCTGAAGACTTAATATTTGTTCCATGTTTTTACCAAAGCCCTTTGAGTAATACGTCCCATTTAACAGGGCAAGGCTTAGGAAGATCTTTGTTAAAATACCGTGTGACTCTGTTCTATAGAACGTTAGAGAGCCAGACTCGCTAGCACGGGTCAGCTTATATAAATGCACATAAACATCACGGAGCTCGGCTTCAGCCTTCTCTATCATTTTTTGAGCATTCTCCGAGGCCTGCAACGCAGAGGTAGTCTCTCGCAGCTTCATGAATCTCTCACGATCTTCATCCGAACGGGTATACAGAAGCTTACAATCCGTGATAATCGTAGTTTTATCTTCTTGAAACGAGGTCATCCTCTCCGCACGTTCCCAACTAATCGGCCAGAAATCAAAGCCTATGCCATCAATAATAAATTGAATACTTGCGTCATAACCTTTCGAAGTGGCTGGTATAAAAAAGAAGTCCAAGTCAGAGCGTTTCGTCGCAGTTCCCTGCGCGTATGACCCGTAGTAAGCAACAATTGCAATCTCTTCAGCGTAAACTTTCTCTATATGAATCAAAAGTGACTTGGCAACATCAAATACATTCAGCATTTTAATTCCCCTTTGTATATAAATGGATATCCCATTTTCATAATACTAAAGGATCAGGGAAGAATTCCGGTAAAGTTTAATTATAATAAGAATTAACAAAGACCACCCTGAGAACAGGATGGCCTTTGTATTTAAACAACTTACAAGTATTATTTGTTATTATAGCTCTCCAAAAGGGCTTCGATGGACACCCCGTTGATTTTAAGCCCTGAGATATCGCAATCTTTAATGTCGACGTTTGAAAGATTACAGTTCAGGAAGGAGCTGCCCTGTAACTCGCAGTTTTCGAACCTGTTTGGTTCTCCATGCATCTTAATATCGTGGAAATGAGCTCCTCCCAGTTCACAATTACTCACCTCAATCTCCCACAATCCAACCTCAACAAATTTAGCAAGATGCATAGTTATATTATTATAGAAGGTCTTGCTCATATTGATATCATCAAAACTGGAACCCTCCAGATTAATGTTATAAAATCTTGTTGTATTCAGATCGCTGTCGTCAAAATCACTGCCTCCCATAGCCACACGCCGGAACTCCGTTTCTGGCATTCTCTCGTCCTGAAAAACCTTCTTCTTAAACGCCTCGTTCAATTTGTTCTGGCTGAGATTGTCATTTACCATGCTTAGCATCTCCCTTTTTAATGATGTTCTTGATCTGCGAAGTCTGCTCTCTACTGCATCAACAGATACACCAAGGAAATCACTAATCTCCCTGATCTTATACCCATCAATGTAATACAGAATTGTGACTGTACGGTTAGCTTCGGATAGGGTGTTCAGAGCGTTCCATACCTCATTACGAAGTTCTTTCTTTAATAATTGATCTTCGGTGCTTTCTAGCTGCGGGGCATCTACTCGTTCCGCTAATTCGTACACTTCCTTGTGTTTGTTAGCCCTGAACCAATCCATGCATTCCCTTGTGGTAACCGCATATAGCCAACTGCCAAGTTTTTCGGGTTCCTTTAAGCTGGACAACTTCTTGAATGTCTTAACAAAGACCTCCTGTGCAACATCCTGCGCAGTGTGGAAATTACCCAATTTACCGTAAGCTACCCCGTAAACAGCATTGGCATATTTGCTGATCAGTTCACCGAATGCATCAACCTCTCCTCTGCACACCCTATTTACCAGCTCTGTATCCGAACAACCCACTTTCATCCTCCTCAAATTAAGTTCATAACATTAGACGTAAGAAGAATTAAGAAACCGTCTTATCGATTATAAATTTATTTATAAATTACCATGTCTACCTATTTTCAATTAAACTATAATATATAAAGTATGTATAATTAAATCATGTACCATCCCAAAGGAGAGTGTAACTTGTGCCTGAAAGCTGTGTTCCTACTGGCGTGACGCTAAAAGATACTGGTTTTGGATATACATTGTCTTTGATCGGCGGTAAATACAAAATGATTATTTTGTATTGGCTGTCTGAAAATAAGATTTTGCGGCATAATGAGCTGAAGCGAAGCATCGGTACCATTTCTTTTAAAACACTAAGTATTATGTTAAAAGAGCTTGAGGCCGATGGCCTAATCCTACGGAAGGAATATCCCCAAGTCCCGCCAAAAGTTGAATATTCACTATCCGAACGCGGCCTTTCTCTTATCCCATTGTTAGATATGATGTGCGATTGGGGAGAGAACAACAGACCACCCATTCTGGTTTAAAACAAAAGAAGTATCTCCCAACAAGGAAATACTTCTTTTTTATGTTTTAATAAAACTTCTATTTTAGAGATTGTCAATAAAACTCAAATAATCTTGTGCGCTTTTTTCCAAATCGCTTATAGAATACTCACTTTCTGTACCATAATACGCATAGAACGAACGGTAATCCGCGCCACAGTATCGGAAGGTCGTTTCAAAAGGAGATAATAAATGCTCAAGCGTATAGTGGTACTTTCCCTCTTCCGTATAATCTTCTTTTTGGATTCCGGCAGATACAGCTAGTCCGACTTTACGATTCTTTAATTTATCCCCACTATTTGAGCCATATGCCCAACCATAAGCGAAAACGTCATCCAGCCATTTTTTCAGAAGAGGCGGACTATTAAACCAATATATCGGAAACTGCAAAATAAGCTGATCATGCTCCTCAACGGCTTGCTGCTCTTTGTTCACATCTATGTTTCCATCAGGGTAAATCTTATACAATTCATGCACGGTGTATTTCTCAGGATATTTTTTGAGTTCTTCAACCCATCGCTTATTAATAACGGATTGTTCCAGGTCTGGGTGCGATACGACAACAAGAGTCTTCAAAGGTTTAACCTCCCTAAATATTAATTACTGTTAGAGTATAAGGTTCGTAATTCAAATAAGTAAGTATGCACTTTTAGTACAGGTACTTACCTAAAGGTTAGCTAGGGAGAGTTAAGTGGCATCCGTCATCCGTTCTAATTATAAAAGCCATTTCTTGCGTCGTATTCTTCCACTTGCATACCAGCCGAAGGCCTCTCAGGACATTTCCTGGTTCAGATTGCTTGTACTTAAGAGTCGCTTGCTCCGTCAAAAGATAATCTAGTAATTCATAAGAATCGGGTACAGCCTCTTGTTCGTTAAGCTTCACATGAATGGTCTGGCCGATCTTAACATAAGGGAGAACAGCATCTGGATCGTCTATAAGCGATTGAAAGAGTTCCATTTTCCAGCCTTCCGGCTCCTCTGAACTAAATAAATCCTATGACCAATTTGTTAATTCTCCGAAAGCTCATGCCATGATGTTATTTTTTTATGGCGTGTGGGACAAAACCTTTATAATATGCTTGAATATTCTGTGTTTTAATACTATTGAGATACGCTGTTCTCCGTACTGACTGGAACGATAAGTTTAAGAGCCATCCCTTGCGGGATGGCCCTTTCTTTTTATGAAAACAAACTAACTATTATTCCATCTAAAATCCAAAATGTTCACTAACTAATCTAAATTGTTCGTCAACATTTAAGTCAGGTGTTCTTTCAATGGTTCTGATTCCGCTCTTAACGCATGCCGCTACAATTTCATCAGAAAATTTGACCATGGGTTTGTTTTATTATTTCAATTCAATTTGGCCTTGCTCGGTTCCCCAGAATCCAGTCTGGACATTTAAAATAAAGCCAGTCAAATCTTCCGGAATTTCAAATACTACATTGCCTGTCTGAGCTAATCCAGGATTGATTCCTTTATATAAAAAATAGTCTCCGGAAGAAGTAATCAACGTTGACGGTGCATATGTAACCTCGTCTTTTAAGAGCTGAAAGTATGAGGAGTCCGTGGTAATCATCTTCTTACCAGCATTCTTAACAGTTACATTTACTACAAGGAAAGTGCTTCCTTCTGCACTTGGAGAATAAGAAAACAATTGTCCATCCTTAATTTTATTGGTAGTGGTTACTTTATTAACTTTAAATACGACATCCCCAACTTGCAGTTCTTCCCCTTTCTTTGCCAATTTCTTCACTTCTTCTTTGGCGTTACTCTTTGTACCTACAGAGCTTGCGGGGGTGTTGGCCTTGTCAGTTGTATTGCTTGAACTATCCTTATCTTTGGCAAATAAACCAATGACAATAGCAAGTACAATTAAAGCGATGAATCCCAGACACCCCATTTTAAAAATCTTTTTCAAGTAAAACCCTCCTAATTAGGTAGTTTGAACCATTTATTATACTATCAATATATCGGAAATTATAGGAATTTTTTTATAAGGATTAGTGACTTTTCTGAAAAAATGTTTTAGGGAAATGAAGGGGTTTATTTCATCTTCTTTTACACAAAACAATACCCCGCAGCCATTACCGGCTGCGGGGTATCCATATCCACTATATTAAAATTCAAATTCAACATCGCTGAGCCGGCGTTTGATCTCAGAGATCACGCGATGCTCTTCCTCTTCACCTTTCGCAACAAAGGTTACGGAGAAGCGTACGAAGGCTCCAGCATCATCCCAAGGTACGGTGGAGATCAGCTTCTCACGGATCAGGAATTGCGAGAAGTCTTCGCCAGTCTCAAAACGGCGTCCGCCCTTCACGCCTTTCGGCGCAGCTACGTACAGGAAGAACGAGCCTTTAGGCTTCTCGGCCTGGAAGCCGAGGCTGTTCAGCGCATCCACCAGCAGGTTATGACGGCGGGAGTATTTGTCCGCGATCGCTTCTGTAATCGATGGGTTAGCCAGACCATAGGCTGCGGCTTTTTGGATGGCGATAAACTGACCGGAGTCATTGTTGTCCTTCACATCGCTGAACGCTTTGACAATCAGCGGATTACCGGCCACAAAGCCAATTCTCCAACCAGTCATGTTATACGACTTGGACAGGGAATGCAGTTCAACACCGACATCTTTGGCACCCGGAACGGACAGGAAGCTGAGCGGCTTCACACCGTCATAGGTAAGGGCAGCGTATGGTGCATCATGAATCACGACAACATCGTATTTCTTGGCCCAGGCTACGACCTCAGCGAAGAACTCAGGCGTTGCACTGGCTCCTGTCGGGTTATTCGGATAGTTCAGGTACAACAGCTTAGCCTTCCGGGCAATCTCCTCTGGAATGGCATTCAGATCCGGCAGGAACTTGTTCTCCTTCTTCAATTCCACTGTGTAGACTTGTCCGCCCAGGTATTTGGTGTGCGTACCCAATACCGGATAGCCTGGTACCGTCATGATGGTGATGTCACCCGGATTAATGAAGCAGGATGGCAACATCGCCAGTGCTGGCTTCGAACCGATAGAATGCACGACTTCTGTTACCGGATCAATGCCTTCTACGCTGAATACATCGTGCAAGTATTGTGCAGCTGCAGCCTTGAACTCCGGAATGCCGTTATCCGAATAGCCGCGATTCTCTTCCTTTGCTGCTTCTTCGGCCAGCTTGGCAACGATCCCAGCGTCCGCCATTTCGTCCGGTTCACCGACGCCCATGTCAATCAGTTCAATGTTAGGGAAATCCAGCTTAGCGGATGCTTTGGCGCGTTTGATTTTCTCAAATTTATAGATCGCAGTGTCCTTGCCGTAGTTCGCGCCGCCGATGCGGTCTGCAAAGTTACTCTGGATGAATGTATCTTGATATTGTTCAATACTCATAAAGGTCATCTCCTGGCTTTTTTCAAAGTTCTAATCATAAATATGACGTAAACCGTGATGCAAAACCATGGATTTATTATCACTTCATTTGTACTTATCTGCTACGCAGTGCGAACAATAATTCTTCCATATCTGCTGGAAGCGGTGCACTATATTCCATATACTCTCCAGTAGATGGATGGACAAATCCGAGGACAGCCGCATGCAGTGCCTGGCCCTTCATTGTCGTTCCCTTACTACGACCATAGATAGGATCACCGGCCAGCGGATGACCGATGAATTTCATATGTACCCGAATCTGGTGAGTACGCCCCGTCTCCAGTTGCAGCTCCAGAAGCGTGCAATCGCCAAACCGTTCCAGTACGGTAAAATGAGTCACGGATTTCTTGCTGTTCTTCTCAGTAACTGTATACAGCTTACGGTCATGTGGATCTCTTCCGATCGGCGCATCTACGGTTCCCTTGTCATGCGACAGATTGCCTTGAACCACGGCGATATAACGACGGGTCACACTATGCTCCTTCAGCTGCGCAGCCAGTGAAGCATGACTGGCATCGTTCTTCGCAGCCATAATCAGGCCAGAGGTGTCCTTGTCAATGCGGTGTACAATGCCTGGGCGGATCTCGCCGTTAATGCCGGACAAGTCCTTGCAATGATACATCAAGGCATTGACCAACGTTCCTGAAGGATGTCCTACTGCTGGATGCACAACCATCCCGCGCGGCTTGTTCACAACAATCACATCGCTGTCTTCATACACAACTTCAAGCGGGATATTTTCCGCAATCAGATCCGTAACTTCCGCTTCAGGTACTGTGACAGCTACTACGTCGCCTTCCCATAGCTTGTGGTTGGCCTTAACTGCTGCACCATTTACGGTAACATGCCCGCCAGAGATCCACAGCTGTACTTGAGAGCGGGATATCTCTTCCTCCCAAGCCTCGGTAATATACTTATCAATACGCTCCCGGGCATTCTCGCCGGAGACCGTCCACACTGTGACGTCCCTCTCTTCTTCGTAGCCGGATGCCGGTTGCTGATTGACGTCATTATTCAAATCATTCATTCCCTTCTTAACCTACTTTGTTTCTTTTACTTCCGTAATCTCTTCTCCGCCCTTCATATCACGCAGCGAATCCAGAATAATCAGCGCCACACCGATAACAATGCAGGAGTCCGCGACATTGAAGATCGGGAAGGTATAGCTTCCAAAATTAAATTGTAGAAAATCGACAACCTCGCCATTTAGCATCCGATCCAGGAAATTGCCGACGGCTCCACCGAGTACAAGACCTAATGCGGTAGGCAGCAATTTGCGTGTCGCTTTGACCTTATTCAGATACCACACGATACCGGCGACAACAACGATGGTAACCAAAATGAAGAACCACTGCTGTCCTTCTAAAATGCCGAAAGCAGCCCCGCGGTTACGATGGGAGGTAATCAGGAAAAAGTTTCCGATCACCGGAATTTGTTCCCCAAGTTCCAGACGCGTAGCGATTACATATTTGGTTGCCTGGTCGATCAAAAAAGCAATGAGAGCTATCAGATAATACACCACAGAAGTTGTCACTCCGTTCTTATTTTTCCCGCTTTCATGCGGTCAAATACTGATTAAAGACTCGTATATTGTAGCACAGGCCTAAAGACCCGTCTATTGCAGACCCTTTCGTTCAAGGACTTCCCCGGGGACTATTTTCCATCGCTAAAATCCCTTCTCTCCGGTCAACCTATCAAGGAGCCCTCCCGCACAGGCTAGGCGGGGAGGAACGATTGTTCTAAAGCAAGATCAGAAAGGAGCTCACCAAATGACACACCTGACAGCAGAGCAGCTCGCAGTACTTCGTGGAGAGCTGAATCAGCAACGGGCCGATATTCGCCACAGAATGCGGAATAACGAGCATTACGGGCTGCAGGAATCCATGCGTGACAACTCCGGGGAATTGTCGGAAATCGATAACCATCCGGGCGACGTCGCTACCGACCTGTATCACCGTTCCATGGACATTTCGCTCTTGGAACGGGACGAGCATGAACTGGATGATATCGAGGCTGCCTTGAAAGCGATGGATGAAGGAACATATGGCATCTGCCTTGCCGGCGGAGAGCCTATTCCATTCGAGCGGCTGGCGGTCGTTCCTGCTACCCGTTACTGCAAAGAGCATAATCCTAGACAGAAGAAGCCGCATAACCGTCCCGCCGAAGAGGAATTCCTCACACCGCCTTTTGGACGAACCAGTCTTGACGAGAAAGAAGAACAAAATGGTTTTGACGGCGAGGACGCCTGGCAAATTGTTGAGAGCTGGGGCACATCCAATTCCCCGGCCATGGCAGAGAGCAATGAAATCGGATCCTATGAAGACATGGAGATTGAGGCCGACGAAACCGAAGGTTTTGTAGAGCCCTGGGAAAACTTTATTGCTACCGACATCGCAGGCAACAATGTAACCGTCGTTCGTGGGCGTAGCTATCAGCACTATATGGACAGTGGCGAGGGCAGTTACCTGCTTGACCCCCATCGCCAGGATGACCGGAAAGACTAACAGAACCTATTCATGATTATGCACAGAAAAACATCAGAATACATCGTATGGAGACGGTTGCAGGACGCTATAGACCGGCTCCTCTTTTTTATGTTAAGAAAACTTTGAGAAAATGTTCAGAATGTCCTAGTATAATAGTTCTGTCGAACTATATATCTGTTGATCTATATCATTGAATTCTTTTCTGTCTATGTGTATCACGAACCCAACTCAGAAGGAGTATGCATAATGAAACCTAATTACTTTAAAGAAGTACATCAGTTCAGTCATCAAGATGACCGGCGTTATCAACTGCTCATGAGAAAACTGCGGATTATCCATGCGGAAAAGAAGCAGTACACCCCGCTGCAGCGGTTGAAGAGAGAATGGAACAGCTTTAGAAATCCGATCAAAGCAAGCGATTGGAGCAGCGCAGAGGCTCCGGCTTTTAAAAGGTCTTCAGTTCCAATTGATGTTGTACAATCCGCACGATATCCGCAATGTAATCCCCGATAATCGGCAGATTAAGCGCCCCCAGCACTTGAAGGACATAAATAATCGTTGCCGCAAAAAATGTAAAGCCCACTGCAATCCCAACTCCACGTGATGTTCCTGAGAGCACATTCAGCCAAATCAGGCGCCAGGGAGAGTAAAGAAGCTCTGTGTACTGAGCAATCCGAGACTTCTCCATCTGCTGTGCCAGCTCAAAAGTCATCCGATAGACGAGGTTTAGCTTCTCCTCCGGTGGAATTTCCTCAGGATTTCGAGGATCCCCGGCTGGAGTTTCCTTGTGCCCATTAATCTTATCTGAGGTCTTGATGGAGATTCTCCCCCTTGGCCCTGATCCTTCGCTGCCTTCCTTGCGTTCCGTCACTGTCACTCGCCCCTTCCCATGTTCCTAGCATCACAAAACAAACGAGCCCGGCAAAGGAAATATCTTTCCTTTAGCACGGGGCTCGTTATTTTGCGCCGAAATATAAGGAACTATATTTCCTGAATAGACGGACGGCCGTAAGACTGTTCGTCTATGCTTGTGACGCTAGTATATGCCATTAAGGGACAAGTGATACATTTTAAGCACCGATGTGAATACCGATAGTTTTGCCTCCGGCCTCCACACTCTCAAAGGATTGTGCGCCACCTAATTCTACAGTGGTAACCAGGACGTTCTCACGTAGCACATGCTCAAATGCAGTAACTGCTACCTTCAGTTCGTCGTCAAGATCCAGTGTCAATGCAATTCGCTTGTCGATCGGCAGATCCAGACGTTTGCGGTAATCCTGTACCGCCCGCACGATTTCCCGCACCCAGCCTTCTTGCACCAGCTCAGGCGTGATCTCGGTATTCAGCGCTACAGTGATCCCATAGCCAGATGCAGAGGCAAAGCCAGGCTTAGCCTGCTTCTCCACTAGCAGCTCATCGGCAGTGATTTGCAGCTCTTCCCCATCTGGAGAAACGATAGCGATTACGCCATCCTGTACGGCTTTGCGGGTAGCTTCACTATCCAAGCTCTTCAGGAAGCCTTGCAGGAAGCCGATATTTTTACCGTATTTTTTACCAGCAACCTTCAGATTCATCTTCAAGGTAAAATCTACAAAGCCGCTATCACTGGTCTCCACCACAATGTTCTTGATGTTGATCTCATCCTTGATGATTTCTTCATAGTCGGCCACGTGGAAGCTGCGATCAATCGACACAATCAGCTCGGACAACGGCTGGCGGTTCTTAATACCCGTCTCGTTACGCACGTTACGTGCAAGCTCGACGATGCCCCGAGCACTCTCCATATCCTGCTCCAGCTCTTTGTCGATCAGGCTTTCGTCAGCTACCGGATAATCCGCCAAGTGCACGCTCTCTCCGCCACCCAGGTTTGTGAAGATATCCTCAGACAGCATTGGTGTGAACGGCGCCATCAGCTGTGCTGTGGTCAACAGTACATGAGTCAGCGTACGGTAAGCATCCAGCTTTTCCTCGCCCAATCCGCTACCCCAGAAACGGTCACGGGAACGACGGATGTACCAGTTGCTGAGCTCGTCGATGAAGTTCTCAATCGCTTTGGACGTATTGACAAAATCATTCACGGCCAGTCCTTTATCTACCAGCAGGATCAAGCTATTCATACGGGATAGAATCCAACGATCCAGCTTATGAGCGGATACTTTGAACGGATGATCCGCCGGATCATAACCGTCAATGCCAGCATACAGGGTCAGGAACGCATGCGTGTTGACCAATGTATCCACGATTTTGGATTTGGTCTCACCGACCAGACCACGGGAGAAGCGTTTATTGTTCCATGGCGCGCTGTCGGACAGGATCGCCCAACGGAAGGCATCGGTTCCGTATTCATTCATGATTTCCCACGGGTCAATAACATTGCCCTTGGATTTGGACATTTTTTGGCCATTCTCATCAAGGATATGACCGGTAGCAATAACCGCTTTGTAAGGGGCAACGCCCTTGAACAACGTGGATACTGCCAACAGGCTGTAGAACCAGCCACGGGTCTGGTCAATTCCTTCACAGATCATTTCCGCCGGGAATTGCTCATCTAGCGCGTCAGCATTTTCAAATGGATAGTGGCTTTGGGCAAAAGGCATCGATCCGCTATCGAACCAAACGTCGATAACTTCTGATGTGCGTACCATGACTCCACCCTCGCTGAACGGACTGCGCAGCTTGATGTTGTCTACGAACGGCTTGTGCAGTTCGATATCCTCTGGCACTTCATCCACGGCCATCGCTCTCATCTCAGCAATGCTGTGCGGTGCGAACTCCTTGCCGGTATCCTGACAGACCCATACATTCAGCGGCGTTCCCCAGTAACGGTTACGGCTGATGTTCCAGTCCACCAGCTCCTCCAGGAATTTGCCGAAACGTCCATCACGTACGTGTTCAGGGTACCAGCTCACACCGTTGTTGTTGGCAATCAGTTGATCCTTGATCTCTGTTGTGCTGATGAACCAGCTGTCTGTTGCATAGTACAGAAGCGGGGTATCGCAGCGCCAGCAGAACGGATAGCTGTGCTCATATTTTTCCTTGCTGTAGAGCAGACCTTTCTCCGACAACGTCTTAACGATGTCTAGATCGCAATCCTTCACGAATCGTCCAGCAAAATCAACAATTAGATCAGTATATTTACCAGAAGCATCGACTACATTCACAAAGCTGATGCCGTTCTCGCGGCAAGTCTTGTAGTCATCCTCACCATGTGCCGGAGCCATGTGTACAATCCCTGTACCGCTAGCATCTGTAACGAAAGATGCGCCAACAATGACATTGCTCTTCTCAGCCTTGATATAGCCGAATGGAGGGGCATAGGTTTTACCGATAAATTCAGAACCTTTATGCGTGGAAAGGATGGTATGCTCACCCTTCATCACATCATCTACCAGATTCTTCGCCAGAATGTACACGCCATCCTCTTGCTGCACCCGCACATAATCCATATCCGGGTTCATCGCCAATGCCATATGCGCTGGTAGCGTCCAAGGCGTTGTCGTCCAAGCCAGTACATATTCACCGCTGTCATCCAGCTTGAACTTGGCGGTAGCACTGAGGTCTTTGACCGTCTTGTAGCCTTGTGCTACTTCGTGGGAGCTCAGTGTCGTCTGACAGCTCGGACAGTACGGGCTAACGCGGTGTCCACGGTACAACAGGCCCTTTTCATGTACTGTAGCGAGGATATTCCAGACACTCTCAATGTACGTATTGTTCAACGTGATATACGGGTTATCCAGATCCGTCCAATAACCAATCGCTTCCGTAAATTCACGCCATTGCTTCTCGTATCCGAAGACGCTGGCTTTACATTTCTCGATAAACTTCTCAACACCGTATTCTTCGATCTCTTGTTTACCAGAGATGCCTAGCTGTTTCTGTACTCCCAGCTCAACCGGCAGGCCGTGTGTGTCCCAGCCGGCTTTACGTACTACACGGTAACCCTTCATCGTTTGGTAACGACCGATAAAGTCCTTGATTACGCGTCCCAGCACGTGCCCGATATGCGGCGCACCGTTCGCTGTAGGCGGACCTTCATAGAACACATAGTTCTGGCGGCCTTCGCGGTTCTCCATGGATCTGCGGAACGTATTTTCGTCACTCCATTTTTTCAGGATGCGGACGTCTCTCGCCCGCGCTTTTTCTCTGACATCAACTTTTTGCATTGGGGTCAAATCCTTCCTTGGTTTTTTCGATCCCTCCCAAACCCTCCCTTCGCCAAGGGAGGGCCCCAGAGGGCGCTGCCCTCTGGACACCCGGAAGCAGAGCTCGAGGTGGGAGTGGCTTTGGTGGAATAGTAACTGATACATTGGCGCGAGGACCGGCCCTTCTTAGGCTCCCCTGCGGGTTCGCCTGCACGGCCTCGACTTTTAAAGACTTTGGAATGCTTGCGACGCTTTCAACCGTCGCTGGCTTCCGAGCCTGGGCTGCCTCCTGCGGAGGATCGCGAGCTCGGAGGCAAAGCGGAGTGCTTGCGACGCTTCGACCGTCGCTGGCCTCCGAGCCTTAGGCTGCCTCCTGCGGAGGGTCGCGGGCTCGGGGGCAGAGCGGAGTGCTTGCGACGCTTCGACCGTCGCTGGCCTCCGAGCCTTAGGCTGCCTCCTACGGAGGATCGCGGGCTCGGGGGCAGAGCGGAGGCCCCGCAGGCGAACCCGCCAGGGGAGCCTAAGAAGGGCCGCTCCCCCGCCGAACAAACCACCTGTCCGCTTGCCAACCTTCTTCCGACGAGATTTACTTGCGGGTGTCCAGAGGGCTGCGGCCCTTGGGGTCCCCCTTAGAAGGGGGATTTAGGGGGATGCGCACGCAAAAACGAGCGCCATCCCGCCCCACAAGGGGCGAGACGACGCTCGCGATACCACCCTAATTCAGTGCATGAGCACCACCTTAGAGGGAGTGTATTCAGGCACGATCTCAGCTCCACGCCGTATTTATGACGCGGGTCCGGTGTAACGTCCGGCAGACGGCTCGGCTTACACACGCGAGAATGCGCTTCAGCGTCGCTTCTAAGGGAAGATTTTCCGGCAGGGTCTGAACATCGGCTTTCAGCAATCACCGACTCTCTGGGGAACAGATTCTTGTCGTACTTGGCCCTTCATCGAATTACATATAATCATGGTTGTAGATATGTTCTAGTTATAGCCTCTTTGAGCTTAAATGTCAACCAGACAGAATGCACCTAAAATGCGTTCTCGGTAACCTCTCGGCTCTCAAGTGCATTCCAGTCATCCTGAGAAAGAAGCTCCAGTTGGGCTTCAAGCAAGGTCCGGAAGCGAGTCCGGTAAATAGAGGCCTGCTTGCGCAGCTCTTCGGTCTCCATCGAAATCTTGCGGGATTTGGATAAGGCTTCGTTAATGATACGGTCAGCGTTCTTCTCCGCTTCCTTGATAATCAGCTGCGATTCCTTCTTGGAGTTGTTCTTCACTTCATCTGCTGCTTCCTGAGCAATGATGATCGTCTTGGACAATGTCTCCTCGATGTTCACAAAGTGGTCCAGACGCTCCTGAAGGGCCAGGAGCTGATTTTGCAGTTCCTTGTTCTCACGGATGACGCTTTCGTAATCTTTGATGACCTGGTCCAGAAACTCATTGACCTCATCTTCGTCATAACCGCGGAGCCGCCGGGAAAACTCCTTGTTATGTATATCGAGCGGCGTTAATGGCATGCTGTGCACCTCCTAGAAATTTCGGACCTTCCTGGCCTCTGCAGCCGTTGCAGCGGACAAAGAAGCAAGTTTGTAACTCAAGTATTAGGCAATAGTTGCTGTTTCATTCCTACTGCCGGCTAGGGTCCGCCTCTTCTACACTATCGGCGTCCAGCTTCAAATTCGTTTGTTTCCCACGAGTTAATCATTTTCGACAAGGAAAGCGAGATTCCTGCAAAGGGATTCACACAAATTTGCCAACCTGAACCCGGTATCGACCTTTTTTCGTCAAGCCGCCGACCTCCAGCACCTTGAACCGGCCAAAGCCTTGCAGAGATACCACATCGCCTTCCTTGAGTGCGGTGGACGGATCCTCCTCCACCTTCCAGTTCACCCGTACCCGTCCGCTTTTGATCGGCGCAAGAATTTTGCTCCGGCTAAGCCGGGTCACATCCGCAGCGATGCCATCAAGCCGCAGGGAGGCCACAGTCAAATCCATCATTTCAAGCTTGGTCTCACTGCTACGCAGCGAGGAAAGTGGCAAGATTTCAGTGCTGACGGTAACCTTATGAACACCATGCAGATTCATGGTGAGATAATCGGCGATATCTGCCGTTACTACAACATGACAACCATCTGCAAGCACATGGATATCACCGATTTTGCTGCGTTTGATTCCAAGACCTAGAATCGCGCCCATATAATCACCATGCTCCAGTGCCAGAAATTTCTGCTCCCCGGAAGTGATCGCGAGCACTTTCATAGCCATGTCTTCGCCATCCAGCTCACGGTAATCTGGAGCAATCAGAGCTCTGCACCGCTCTGCACCCTCATGCCCACCTTCCAGTCTGACTATGACATCAGGGTGGCGGTTGACCAGACTTTGCAGAATATGGCCTTGGCGTGGATCGAGAAAATCCGTCAGTTTACTCTCATGATATTGTCCCGCGGCCGTTACCCAGTCCCAAGCTCTGTCCACAAACTGCCGCTCGTCGGGATGAAAATGCCCGTAGATTTCAGTCTTCAGCATGGGTTACAGAACATAACTCAGCAAAGATTTGAGGCCGTAAACCGCCCATCTGAGTACAAACAGCGCAACGATCGGCGAGATATCCAGCATTCCGAAGAGCGGTGGAATAAACCGGCGGAACGGTGATAAAAACGGTTCGACCAGCTTCGCCAATAGTTCCCCAATAAAGTTCTCACGGACACCAGGAACCCAGGACATCAGGATATAGATAAAAATCATGTAGAAGTAGATATTAAACAGGATATCAATAATGGAGCTCACTTCATAATACAAAGCCCGTTCACCTCATTCTGTTATAGTCTTGTTCGTCGCCAAGGATCTCGGTGATGGAGCCTTGAATTTCAACCGTATCCGGAGTGCACATAAATATATTGCCCCCAATTTTGGATATTCCTCCACCCAGGGCATAAACAGTTCCGCTTAGAAAATCAATAATTCGCATAGCCTGGTCATTGCGCACTCGCTGTAAGTTAATTACAACGGTCCGGTGTGCCCGGAGATGATCAGCAATTTCCTGCGCCTCCTCATAGGAACGCGGCTCATACAGCACAACCTTAACATTTTTCTGTGAATGGATGCTGACGACGTTGTTGGTCCGCTGATTCTTGCGGGTTTCTACAGGGGTTGGCTCGTACTCATCTTCCTCACGTGAAGAAATCTGCTCCCGTTCCACAATCTCCTCTTCCTCCTGCAAGCCAAAAAAACTCATAAAACGGTTCATAACACCCATCACCTATCCCTCCTTGTGACCTACCAACACCGTACCCAAGCGAACCCAGGTAGCTCCTTCCTCTATCGCCACTTCAAAATCATTCGACATTCCCATCGACAGCTCCCTGATCGGCTCCGGAGTCAGTTCCTGCCGATTCAGCTCATCACGCAATTCTCGAAGTCCGCGGAAGACAGGGCGAGTCAGCTCCGGCTCCATCTCATAGGGCGCCATGGTCATCAGACCGATCACATTAACGCGATCAAGGCCAGCGATTTCCTGCAAAAATCCCGGTACATCAGCAGGCGGCAAACCAAATTTCGTATCCTCACCCGAGATGTTCACCTGCAGAAAAACATTGACCTTCTGTCCGGTGCTCTCGGCCTTTCGCTGCAACTCCCGGGCCAGCGAGATGCGGTCCAGGGAGTGAATATATTGAAATTTGCCGATAACATCCTTCACCTTATTCGTTTGCAAGTGACCGATGAAATGCCAGGTCCCCTTCTCTCCCAAGGCCAACCACTTATGCTCGGCATCCTGCCAGCGGCTCTCGGCGACATGCTCCAGCCCTGCTTCCAGCACAGCGGATACCGTTTCCAGAGAAACGTATTTCGTAACCGCAATTACATTGACGTCCTTACGATCTCGTCCGCTCGCTGCACAGGCACGTGCTATGCGCTCTTCTACCTCGGCTATTCTCTCCTGTAATGTCAAGCCCAACATTCAACTCTCCTTTATTCCGATCCAGCTCGTCATTCTGCCTGTAATCCCATTTTCCGCACGGTATGAAAAGAAAATATCTGTATTACAGCTTGTACACCATGATGTACATTCGATATGTGTCGGCAATATTCCTGCTTTTATCATAATGCGTCGATTCATTTCTTTCAAGTTCAGCATACATTTACTGCTATCCGTAGCAGAAGGGCTGTACAGCGCTTCATCCTGCCCCATCGATTCCCCACTCTCTGCTTCCAGACGCCGGATATGATTCATCACATAATCGTCCACTTCATAACAGCAATCACCAATCGAGGGGCCGATGGCAGCCCGAATATCCTCCGGACGGCTCCCGTATGCTTGCCCCATGGCATGAACAGCCGCAGCAGCAATTTCCGCCACGGTCCCTTTCCAGCCTGCATGCGCAAGACCTACGGCACACTTGATGGGATCATAAAAATACAGCGGCACACAATCCGCATAGAATGAAGTCAGCAGTACACCCGGAACATTGGTGACCATAGCATCTGTAGCCTGAAAAGCAGAAGCCCGGTCCAGGCGTCCCCGTCCACGGTCATTCTCTGTAACGACAGTGACTGCAGCGCCATGCGTTTGCTCGCCACAGGTCCAGTCCTTCAGGGTAAATCCTAAACTATCAACCAGCGTGGTCCGGTTATTCATTACATCGGCAGGATCATCCCCGACATGGAATGCACAGTTAAAACTATCATAGGGTGCCGTGCCGGCCCCACCCTCTCTACCAGTAAATCCTGCGGTTATTTCCGGATGCTCCACTGCCCACGGTTCCAGCCGCAGCAGCATGGGAGCTTCTCCGCTCCGTACAAACGGTTCCATTTCCTCACCTCCGTCTTAGTGTACCACAGGGCAAAACTCCCAACAAAGAAATGCCTTTGATTCTGAGGCAGAACGCTGAAAAATCAGGCATTTTGACCTATCCTGCACAAAGAAATAGCCAAAGAAAAAGACGCATCATTAATACATGCGCCGTTCACTGCGGTCTCCCCGCTCCAAGTACATCGTTTGCCGCTCTTCCTCAGCCTGGGGCATCCGGTTCTCTTCAATTTTCACCAGAACCACATCCGAGCCAATCTTCACAATGTTCCTCCAAGGTATGATCAGATCTGCACCACCGCCGAACAACCCCATAAATCGGGTATAACCGGGAACTACAATAGCATCAATAACCCCCCGCCGGAGATCCAGCTCCAGATCACTGATCTGCCCCAGCCGCTTGCCGTCCACGATATTAATGACATCCTTAGTCTGAAAATCAGAGATCTTCATTTTTTTGCTCGCTCCTATAGTTTCCTGATTCATTTCATCTCACCCCTGTACCATCAGACCTATAGTCCAATATATGATCCCTAAGCTTGGCAACATGTCAATTGCAGTCCCATTCTTCTCTCTGGGGACAAAATATAATTTGGAGCGCTGAACCGATGTTCCTTTGTGATGAAATGCTGATGGCTGTGCGTTCATAGGATAATCTTAGAACAGAAGTGTACATAGAAAATGGGATGTCCTCAGGCCCTGATTGCGGCTGGAGGAACATCCCATTTTTTAGTGGAGCCAATAATTACGATTTGACATGCTTCTGCATTTGCTGAATTGCGGATTTCTCCAGCCGTGAGACTTGAGCTTGTGAAATACCGATTTCATCCGCGACTTCCATCTGGGTTTTCCCTTCAAAAAAGCGCATGGACAGAATCCGCTTCTCCCGGCCACCAAGCTTCCGCATAGCTTCCCGCAGGGCAATTTCCTCGATCCATGAGACATCCTTGTTTTTATCATCGCTGATCTGGTCCATGACATAAATCGGATCCCCGCCATCATGATAGATCGGCTCGAACAGGGAAACCGGGTCCTGAATGGCATCAAGGGCAAAGACAACATCTTCTTTAGGTACACCAAGGGCTTGCGAAATTTCGAAAATCGTCGGTTCCCGCGAGTTTTGATTAGTCAGACTGTCACGCACCTGCAGCGCCTTGTAAGCAATATCCCGCAGCGACCTGGAGACACGAATCGGATTGTTATCACGCAGGTATCTGCGAATCTCGCCGATGATCATGGGAACCGCATATGTGGAGAACTTAACATTTTGCGATAAGTCAAAATTGTCGATGGCTTTCATAAGCCCGATGCACCCCACCTGGAACAGGTCGTCCACGAATTCCCCCCGGTTGTTGAACCGCTGAATTACACTCAGGACCAATCTCAGGTTGCCGTTAACCAATTTCTCTCTGGCGGATCGCTCCCCCTGTTGCTGCAGCGAAGTGAACAATTCACGCATTTCAACGTTCGTTAGAACGGGCAGCTTGGATGTGTCCACACCGCAAATCTCGACTTTATTACGGGTCATGATGATTAACCTCCCAAGGAGAAACATTACTGTACATTATCTCCCCGGCCCGGCATTTTATTCCTTGATTATCTCACCTTAGACCATCTTGTTGAACTCCTTGCGCAGCCGCTTGATAATTCTTTTTTCCAGGCGCGAGATGTAGGATTGGGAGATACCAAGCAGATCAGCCACATCTTTTTGTGTCTTCTCCTCCCCGCCGCGCAGCCCAAATCTCAGCTCCATAATCAATCTTTCCCGCTCGCTCAGCTTCTCGAGTGCCTTCTGCAGCAGCTTGCGATCCACCTGTTCTTCAATGTTCCGATAAATCGTATCGTTCTCAGTCCCCAGCACATCAGACAGCAGTAGTTCATTACCGTCCCAGTCAATATTCAGCGGCTCATCAAAGGATACCTCGCTCCGTGTTTTGCTGTTGCGTCGCAGATACATCAGAATCTCGTTCTCGATACAACGCGAGGCGTAGGTTGCTAGTTTGATTTTTTTCTCAGGGTCAAACGTATTGACCGCCTTAATCAGCCCGATCGCCCCAATGGAGACGAGATCCTCGATGTTAATGCCAGTGTTCTCGAATTTGCGGGCAATGTAGACCACAAGCCGCAGGTTACGCTCAATCAGCATGGCCCGTACTGCCGCATCACCGCTGGATAGCCGTTGCAGCAAAAACTCCTCCTCCTCACGTGTTAACGGGGGTGGCAGAGCCTCGCTCCCGCCGATATAATAAATTTCCTGGCTCTTTAGCCCCAGCAGAAACAGCATGCGGTAATATTGTAGCTGCAGCGAAATTTTCCATTTGATCATTCTTGTTCCTCCTTCAAGATGTGCCTGGTTCGTGAAAGAATGGCCTGGGGAAACGTACCTGTTTGTCAGTCGTATGCCCATATTAGGAAGGCACCGCCTCAGCACTTTCCCGCACAGCCAGATCAGGATGTATCACAGCTCGGTACGCTCCGTCTCCTGAAAGCGTCCCGCCATCCAGCCCGATCAGCACACGCTTACTACAAAAAGTGTCCCCATCCAGCTTTATGGTCACACGGTCAGGCTTCAGGGCGAGCATAAACGATGCACTTCGGTTCACTCCCCGGTAAGGGACCAGCCGAATTCTGTCTTGCCAGGCAAAGGACTGCCCGTCCGTCTCCAGCAAAAGTTGGTCCGCACTACTCTGGGTCAGCCTTCCCTTCCAAGATGCTGGAAGCTGTGTCTCCCAGAGCGACGATTCCATGACCATGACGGGAATCTTGGTCAGCGGATCACTTAACCGGTTGCCTGTATCCAGCAAGCCAAGGCAGGAAACGATAACGCCATCAATCTCGACGATCACTTCCCCGATATAAGACTCCAGTTGTTCACGTTTCATCCGGGAAGTGTGCACCACCTTGAAGCAGAGCAGCACCAGCGGCAGAAGCGCAATAACGAACCACATTCCGATCTTCAGCCTATAGGCGTGCCCGCCTGCCGCCGTGAACATGATGCCATTCCAGATATCACCTGAGCTTTGCAATAGATAGTGAATGCCAACAATTCCGCCTGCTGCCGCAAAATTGATGATATAAAAAGCGCCCATCGTCCGCAGATAGCGCTGAAGGCTCCCGAACCCAAAGGCAATCCACAGCATAATCACCGACAGTCCGAACTTGATAAGGAAGGTATACAGGAAGGTTAGCTCTGGTACAAACATCATGACCACATACAATGCTCCAACCACAGCTGAGAGTACAAGCCTCCACCAAGATACCTTGAGCTTGACCAGCCAGCCAGTCAGCCAGAGCAGCACTCCGTCAATCAGCAGATTGGTGGCGAATATCAAGTCAATATAAACTACCAGGACATTCACCTGCCTACAGACTGCAATCTATTCCCGAAGCGGACAATAGAGCAGGCTCTCTTTTTTGGACGATATGATTAGTATAGAAAGTCTCTTATTCAAAGTCTGTCTAAACTTGGGGGGCATTCTTGCGGTTTTTTTGTCGAGTTATAGAACAGCAACCGCCATTGCAGCATAAAAAGACCAGCCGTTTCCGGCTGGCCCTAAGCTAATTGTTATATTGATTCATAGGCGTCTGCTTACGCAGCATTTGTATTACTTTAAATATTAAGGGTTAATAGATTCAATTTCCTCTTTACTCAGTCCTGTAGCTTCCTTAATGTCTTCATGGCCTAGTCCCATCGCTAATAGTTTCTTGGCCACTTCAAGTTTAGCTTTCCACTGTCCTTCATGTAAACCCTCTTTCAGGCCCTCTTTTAAACCTTCTTTCAGACCTTCTTCCATACCCTTTTTCAATCCTCTTTCCCAGCCATTCTCTGCCGCATCACGAAGAGAAGCTTCATCATGCAAATATTTTTGTCGGGCTTCATATATCCGGCGAGCTTCCGAATCCTGACTTAAAAATTGCAGAGTGTCCATGGCCTTCTTCATAACCGGTTCGTTCATCCTCAGCACCTCCCAGTGAGATTGATCTACACCCTTGAGAAACAACAACCAATTCACTAAACCTCCTTGCTCGGGAGGTGAGGATAAATGCAGCTTCGGCAGCTCCAGAAAGTGAATCTCTATATCCTGGGTGAGCTCTACACCGCTATTATCCTCACGCAAATGAAAAACACTATGATACTGCTCGCCAAGCAACAGACTATAATTCAAAATGTTGATCGTCACACACTTTTTAAGATCTCTATATTTGCCGCTTTCTTGAAGCTGTCCGGAATAGCGTTTGCTCCAGTAGTAAAGCGTTCGTTTTTCAATATCATACTTGTTAAACAGTTGCATCTCAATATCAATCATTTTACCATCTACCGTCTTGGCCCATATATCGAAGATAGATTGCTTGTCCAGCGGATCATCTTTATCCGTATATGGATTCAGCAATACTACTTCATTCAGGGCAGGTTCTCCTGCCTCGGCGAATATCCTGTTAAGAAAGGCCAGCAATACGTCTTTATTGTTCTCAGTGGCAAAAATCCGTTTGAATACAAAATCCACCCGGGGATCAAGTAGTTCCATCATGTCATCTCCCGTTATTTTATTATAACCGCAGGTACAACAAAAAACACCGCATTGCCATAGCTATCAGCTAAAGCAATACGGTGCTTCCGTATATCTATTAAAGATTCAATTAGTCATTATTGCCGCGTGTACGGTTCCGGAGGAACGTTGGAATATCGAGCTGATCAGAAGTATTCTGATTGCCGAACGGACGTAAATTAGCATTCTTATCCGCAGCAGCAGGCTCGGTATTCGTACTCGGGGCTACCGGACGACGACCAGGAGCTATAGAAGAAGGCTTATGTTCAAAGCCAGTTGCGATAACCGTAACTTTGATCTCATCCTTCATACTCTCTTCGATAATCGCACCAAAAATCATATTTACTTCCGGATCCGATGCTGAAGTGACGATTTCCGCCGCTTCATTAACCTCATAGAGTGAGAGGTTAGATCCCCCGGTAATATTCATGATGACTCCGCGCGCGCCTTCAATAGAAGTCTCAAGAAGCGGGCTCATAATCGCTTTGCGTGCAGCTTCCGAAGCACGGTTCTCACCGTTGGCAATACCGATGCCCATCAGTGCTGAACCACGTTCAGTCATGATCGTCTTCACGTCTGCAAAGTCAAGGTTGATTAAGCCGGGAACCTTAATCAAATCCGAGATACCTTGCACCGCCTGACGAAGCACGTTGTCCGCCTCACGGAAAGCTTCAAGCATCGGGGTCTTCTTGTCCACAATTTCGAGAAGTCGGTCATTCGGGATAACGATTAACGTATCGACCTTTTCTTTCAAAGCTTCAATGCCAAGCTCAGCATGATTGGAACGCTTTTTGCCCTCAAAAGTAAACGGACGAGTCACTACACCAACGGTCAGTGCTCCGCACTCTCTCGCGATTTCAGCAATTACCGGTGCCGCCCCTGTTCCTGTACCGCCGCCCATCCCTGCGGTAACAAACACCATGTCAGCACCTTTAAGTGTATTCGAGATCAAATCACGGGATTCCTCAGCTGCCTTCTTACCAACCTCAGGATTGGCTCCGGCACCAAGGCCACGCGTCAATTTGTCCCCAATTTGCAGCTTATGCTCCGATTTGGCCATATGCAGCGCTTGGGCATCCGTGTTAACGGTAATGAACTCGACGCCCTGAACGCCATTTTCAATCATCCGGTTGACCGCATTGCTTCCGCCGCCACCCACGCCAATGACTTTTATTTGCGCCAAGCTCTCCATTTCAAAATCAAATTCCAACATATTGTTCCATCTCCCCCTAGAAAAGTGCTTGGATGCCCGGTCCAAGTATATCTGGTCTTACAGTTATATAAACTCGCTGAACATATTCTTCAGACGTTCTACCAATCCGGGCTTCCGAGCGGTATCCTGGTTTGGTGCCGCACTCTGCTTGGTGCGAGCCGTCGTCTTCTTGTTGCCGCTTCCGCCGGTACTGCGTCCGCGGAATCTGCGGACCACATTATGCAGAATGCCGACACCACCGATAAATCCGGGGTCGCGCACACCGATATAATCGGGTACAGCAATACGTACAGATGCCGCCAGCTCTGCTTGAGCAACCTTTAATACACCTGGCATAGAAACAGTGCCGCCCGACAGGATGTAACCTCCCGGAAGCTCACTGTAACCCAGGCGCTTCACTTCCTTGCGGATTAGATGGAAAATTTCCTGGACTCGCGGTTCAATAATCGCCGCCAAATCCTCCTGGTTGAACTCCTTCTCCACGTTGCTGCCAATTCGCAGCACCTTAAAGACCACGTCCGAAGCCGCATCGTCGATCCAGGCGCAGCCGTATTTCAGCTTCACCTTTTCTGCTTGATCGGTCAATGTCCGAAGTCCGTAGGCAATATCATTGGTTACAAACTCCCCTCCGATCGGAATCGTGGAGGTTGCAGTGAGGGAACCCTCTTCATATACGGCTATTGTAGTTGATCCTGCTCCGATATCGACCAAGACCGCTCCCATCGACTTCTCGTCTTTAGAGAGCGCCAATCCGCCGGCGCCAAGAGACATCAGCACAAGATCTTTAACCTTCAGTCCTGATTTCTCCACGCAACGCAGCAGATTATGTATCGGCGTCTTCGCACCGGTGATGATAGTCGCGTCAACTTCCAGACGGACGCCGATCATCCCGCGCGGGTCCTGAATGCCCTCGAGACCATCGACGATATATTGCTTAGCGACAACATCGATCACTTCGCGTTCTGGAGGCAATGCGAGCACCTCCGCCGCCTTAATTACGCGATCAATATCATCTTCACCGATCTCACGGTCTTCATTCTGAACGGCCACGACACCGTGGCTGGATTGCAGGCCGATATGGTTGCCGGTAATCCCGACATAGACCTCGGATATTTGAATACCAACCATCTGCTCTGCATGTTCTATAGCGCTTCTGATTGATTGCACAGTCTGATCGATATCTACAATCGCACCTTTGCGTATTCCTTCCGAATCAGCAGATCCAACGCCAATAATATTAAAGGTTCCATTGGTAACTTCACCAATGATCGCCCGAACTTTGGATGTACCGATGTCCAAACTAACAATGATGTCATTGTTGCTCAAGCCCTATGGCACCTCCTGTTATAATCAAAGTAAATTGCAAAGCCTTTCCCAGTCCCGGGAAACATCTTCTGTACATATTCAACATACCTAATCCTTTCCCTCTTTTTTCTACAAATTTTTTGAGTGGAATAATAATACAACTACCCCAAAAGCAAATGACTCTGCATGAAAATTAAATAGCAGACCATTTTACACAAGAAATATAAGCAAAAGAGTGAAAATATATCTATAAATATGCTCAGATTCCAAAAAATCCGGAGAAAAAAGAGGGATGGAGCTTAACCCATAAAATCTATTTTAGCATTTTTTTATATCTATTAGTAGGGACTATTTACTCTTGTGTCCCTATTTCCCCTCTGTTTCTGCCTCTTCCGGTTGGAAAGGAACGTAGGAATCCGCCTCCAGCATCGTGATCAATCCGGGTTGCTCCGTTTCTATGACCTGATTCAGATAACCCACCTTGTTCTTCAGCAGCGAAATCGCCGTAATCACCTCAAATTTGGAGCGAGTATACAGCTTGATTCTGTCCGGAAAAGACAGGGTCGGCGAAGGTACAATTTCGGAGATATCGCTTGTAAGATCATTAGGAATTCCAGCCAGCACCTCAGAGAGCTTTGCCTTAAAAGGATCGGATGGCTTCCAATTGGTCAGTATAGGCTTCTCAACGGCAATCCCGGTCTCATTCACTTTGACAGCTGCGCCGCTGGAGAGAATGGCCTTGATGCTGCCTTCCTGATCCAGTTCATAGGCCACCGCCGGATACTCCTCTATATGAATAGAGATTAGACCAGGGAACTTCTTGTCCACCGTTGCTTTTTGCACTGTATCCAGCTTCATCAGGGATTCCTCCACAGTGCTCTTGGAGACAGCAAAGAACTGTCCTCCGTTCTGCAGACCGCTTTGGGCCAGCAATTCTTCTCGGGTAGAATACTTACTCCCCTCAAAATCTATCTCTGTAATCCGGCTAGCAGACGAACGGAAAAAAATCACAGCTAATAGCGCGGTGAACAGCAGGATCAGAATAAAGGTAACCTTCCGGCTCATTTTCTTTTTGGGCTTGTCCTCTTTCAAGAGAGGCACAGTGGTTTTAGACATTCTCATTTCTCCGTAGTAAGGCCCTGTCTCCTTCCCAGGCGATTCATCCGAAGGAGACAGGGAGCTTTAATTGGCCAAATCAATCGGTCCCGGAACAGGCACCTTGCGGCTAATACGGGCGCCCAATTTTTGAAACAACTTTTCAATACCGTCGTAACCCCGGTCAATGTGATGCGCCTGCTCAACAATGGTCGTCCCGTTGGCGGCAAGGCCGGCAATCACAAGCGCTGCCCCCGCCCGCAGGTCGGTCGCCTCAACAGTAGCTCCGTATAGTCTCTGCACACCACGAATAAACGCCCGGTTCAGGTCAATCGAAATATCCGCACCCATACGGGCCATTTCCTCTACATGCTTAAATCGACCTTCAAAAACGGTTTCCTTGATCACACTAAAACCGTCGGCGAGTGACAGCAGCACCATCACCTGAGACTGGAGGTCTGTCGGGAACGAAGGATAAGGAGAGGTCACTATCCTCTCTACCCCCCGAGGACGCCCCATACAACTGACATTAATTATATCATTGCAGACTGTAATTTGAACACCGGCGCGCTTGAGCACATGAATGAGCGAGGTTAAATGCCCTGCATTGGTATGCGTCAACGTAACGTTACCCCGTGTTGCCGCTGCCGCAATCATTACGGTTCCAGCCACAATCCGGTCCGGAATTACCTCATACGTACAGGGATTGAGCTTCTTCACCCCTTGAATCGTAATGGTATCAGTTCCTGCGCCCATGATCTGGGCACCCATCTTGTTCAAAAAATTCTGAAGATCCTGTATTTCCGGTTCCCTGGCCGCACCGGTTATCGTTGTGGTACCTTCTGCCATGGCCGCAGCCATCATAATATTCTCTGTCGCCCCTACGCTTGGGTAGTCGAGATGAATATCACTTCCCGTAAGCTTCTCCGCCCTGCAGGAGATTTGACCACTACTTTCCTCGATCACCGCACCGAGCGCCTTCAGACCCTGCAAATGAAGATCGATCTTGCGTTCACCGATGGCACAGCCCCCAGGCTGATAGATCGTCACCTCGCCAAATCTGGACAGTAGCGGACCCATTAGAAAGATCGAGGACCTCATCTGCCGCATTAAATCCTCTGGAACATGAGAAGTAGCTACGGAGGACGTATCAATCGTCACTCTCTCCTCTTCATGAACGCTTTTGCAGCCCAGCCGGTCCAAAATATCCAGCATGGTCACGGTGTCCAGCAGCTTCGGCACATTATGCAGTGAGTGAACTCCTTCGGCCAGCAGGCTTGCCGCCAGAATCGGCAGCGCCGCATTTTTTGCTCCATGGATCCGAATGGTGCCGGACAGGGGACTCCCACCCTCAATCACCAATTTGTCCAATGTATCACCTCCGAGATTACCGCTCACCCACCACAAACACTTCCGGTACCAGGGCCCTCATGAAACGAACAGGAACGCCCGCCTGATCTCATCTCAATGCCGGAAGTGTCTGGGTGATTGTCACGATTATAGGAATATCCTATGTTCAATCCCTCGGGTGTGTGACAGTGGCTGCCAATAAGGCATTTTCCGCCGTCTTTGCCCTAAAACTCAGGCTTGTTTCTCCAATCTCGAACGGCTTGTTCCATAACCGTCAAGGAACTACTTTTGCTTGCCGACGAGTTTGTACAGCTCACTCACGACCAGCGCGGCGGAATCCCTTTTGCCCAAACGCAGCGAGGACTCAGACATTTTACGGCGCACAGACTCATCTCCAATAATCTTGGCAATGGCACCGTGCAGCGCCTGTCCGTTCAGTTCTTTCTCTAACACTACCACAGCGGCACCTTCACGTTCCAACTGTCTGGCATTGGCTTCCTGGTGATTGTTCGTTACGTTAGGAGAAGGTATTAGTACAGAAGGAATACCCAGGGCCGTAATTTCCGAAAGAAATGAAGCGCCAGCACGGTTAACAATCAGGGATGTACATGCCAGCACTTCTGGCATATTGTGAATATAAGGAAGCACATGCAGCCAGTTGGGGATCCCCCCCAATTTTTGCCGCAGGGCTTTGCGAGTCTCTTCAAAATAAGGTTCGCCAGTTACATAAACATAATGAACTCCATTACCCTTACCCACAAAAGGGGCCATGTCAATCATTGCATCATTAATCGCCTTCGCTCCCCGGCTACCGCCGACCACCAGCACAACCGTGCTGTCTTCAGGAATGCCCAGTGATGCATACCCACGCTGTGCACTTGCCGTGGTCACTGTAGTCGCTCGCGGATTGCCGGTATAAATGACCCGTTTACCACCAGGAAACGCAGACTCTGTGCCTTCAAAGCTGACAGCCACCGTATCTGCATAACGACTCAGGAAACGGTTAGTCAAGCCTGGGATGGCGTTTTGTTCATGAATCAAGGTTGGAATGCCGAGCCTTGACGCAGCATACACAACAGGACCACAGACATAACCTCCCGTCCCGATCACTACATCCGGCTTGAACTCTTTGAGCATCTCTTTAGAAGCCCTGACTCCCTTCAGAAAACGCATAACCGTCTTAACGTTATCGAGAGATAACTTGCGGCGGAAGCCAGTAATATCAATAGATTTGAACGGAATATTCTCCTGGGGAACCAGTTTACTCTCCAAACCACGCGTGCCGCCAATGTACAGAAAAGCAGCTTGGTCGTCCTCTGTCTCCAGTTGCCTTGCGACAGCGACGGCCGGATAGATATGTCCACCCGTGCCACCGCCACTTAATACGATGCGCATGCCTTTCACCTCGCATAACGGGATAAATTCAATAGAATGCCGAGTGCCGTGAGCATAAGGGTTAATGAGGACCCGCCATAGCTGATCAGTGGAAGCGTAATGCCTGTTACCGGCATAAGGCCGATAACTACACCGATGTTAATGACGACTTGCACAGCCACCATACAAACGATGCCTACGGCTAGATAGCTCCCAAAGCGGTCAGGCAGGCTCATTGCCACCCTCATCCCGCGCCAGATCAGAATCAGGAACAGGGTCAGTACCGCCAAGCCCCCGATAAATCCCAGTTCCTCGGCCAATATAGAAAAAATAAAATCAGTCTGTGGTTCCGGCACATAGCTGTACTTCTGACGGCTCATTCCAAGCCCCATACCACCAAGCCCGCCAGGGCCGATGGCGTACAGCGATTGGATAATCTGATAGCCTGCGCCAAGCGGATCGGACCAGGGATCCAGGAACGCTGTGATCCGTTGCAGACGGTACGGTGCCGTGGCGATCAGGCCGGCAAACCCGGCCAGACCTGCAATACCCAGCGACACCAGATGTTTCATTCGGGCACCAGCAGTGAAGACCATCATCAATGCGGCCCCGAACATGACGGTGCCCGTCCCAAGGTCGGGCTGGAGCATAATCAGACCAAAAGCCGTACCAATCAGCGCCAGCGGGGGCAGCAGCCCTCGGGTGAAGGTGGAGATGTCATAATCATCACGCCCTAGCCAATTGGCCAGGAACAGAATCATGCCCATCTTCATGAACTCCGAGGGCTGAATGCCGAAGGAGCTAATCCCCAGCCAACTGCGCGCCCCGCCGCGCACAACCCCGATTCCAGGGATCAACACAATCACCAGTAATACAAAACAAACGATCAGGAGCGGTTTGGCAAACTTCTTCAGAACGCGATAATCCGTATTGGCGGTAAAGAACATGACCACCAGGCCCAGACCCGCGAACAGCAGCTGCCTTTTGACAAAATAAAACGAGTCTCCATAATTGCGAAAGCCCAAGACGGATCCGGCGCTGTATACCATCACCATGCCGATAGCCAGCAGGGCAAGAATAGGGATCAGCAGCCAAATATCCGGCGCATGACGGGATTTGTTCATGAGGAGCACACCTCTGCTTCCGTAGTAGGGGCTTATCCGCCCCCCTACTTAAAGGTTATGCACCGCCTCTTTAAAAATACGCCCGCGCTCTTCATAGGATGTGAACATGTCCCAGCTTGCACAGGCAGGAGACAGGAGAACGATGTCTCCTTCTTCCGCCAAAGCGGATGCCTCCCGCACAGCCTGCTCCAGCACGGCGGCGGCGCTCTCCCCATTATCGACGGAGACCACGTCGTTTAGTCCTGCCAGCTTCGCCACGTTCACCAGCTTGTCCTTCGTCTCTCCCAGCGCCACCAGGGCCTTAACACGACTGCTCAGGACAGGCAGCAGTTCAAGATAATCAGACCCGCGGTCCAGCCCGCCAGCAATCAACACTACCGGTCTACGGAGAGAGGTCAGCGCCATCGTAGTCGCTTGGGAATTCGTCGCCTTAGAATTGTTATAATAAGCAGCTCCGTTTTTATCTGCAACGTACTCCAGACGGTGCTCTACACCACGGAAAGACTTCAGTACCGCTGACAGTCCAGCTGGATCAGCCCCCGCCGCTATGGCAATAGCGCTGGCAGCCAGCGCATTCCCCACATTGAAGCGTCCTAGAAGACTGATAGACTCTACCGGGGCAATCTCTATCTCCTGACCCGCCGAATTCCGGTAGAGAATGACGCGCTCCAGATCGTCTTCAACATCAGGGACATAGGATGGGCTAACAAAGACGCCCTGCACCAGCTCCTCTGTCATAGAGAAAGGCAGCAGTTCTGCTTTTACATAAGGCACCAGTTCGCGACAAACGGGGTCATCCCAGTTCAGCACTGCTGTGTCGCTATCCAGTTGATTGGCGAAAATTTTCGCTTTGGAGTCCACATAATCCTTCATATCTCCGTGATAATCCAGATGCGTCTCGGCTACGTTCAGCAGACAGCCTATCTTCGGGCGGAAAGTCTCCGTTCCTTTGAGCTGGAAGCTGCTAAGTTCAACCACCATCCAGTTCTCTTCTGAGGCTTCCTGTGCGGCCTGACAGAGTGGTGTGCCGATGTTGCCGGCCACGATCGGCTTCATACCCGCTGCATCCAGCATCTGGCCTACCCAGGTCGTTGTCGTCGTCTTGCCGTTGGAACCGGTGATACCGATCATCGGTGCGGCACAGAGACGGTAAGCCACTTCGACCTCAGTGACCACTTCTATGCCCAGCTCCAATGCTTTTTGAACAGGAGGCACAGAATACGGTATGCCCGGATTCTTAACCACCAGCTTGATGCCCGGATGAATCAACCCTTCCGGATGCCCACCGCATATAACAGAAATTCCCAAAGATTCCAATTCGGAAGCTTCGGGACTTTGTTCTCTTTCCTTTTTATCATTGACCGTAACTACGGCGCCACGTTCATGCAGCACTTTGGCCACCTGGACGCCGCTCTTGGCAAGCCCTAGAACGACGACCTCTTCTCCACGATACATATCTGGATGTTTCATAGTCTACAACCCCTTGCTGATATAAAGTCCTACGGCCGCCAGCACCAGACTTACTGCCCAGAACGAGATGACGACCCGCCATTCCGACCAGCCACTGAGTTCAAAGTGGTGGTGGATCGGGCTCATTTTGAAAATGCGCTTGCCACGAGTTTTGAATGAGGCTACCTGCAGTACGACGGATAGCATCTCCACTACAAATACACCGCCGATAATCAGGAACAACAACTCGCTCTTCGTTACGATCGCTATGGCGCCAATGGCTCCGCCAATCCCGAACGACCCCGTGTCTCCCATGAACACCTTGGCCGGATGGGCGTTAAAGACCAGAAAGCCCAGTACAGCACCGATCATCGCCGCAGCACATACGCCTGCCGCAATGGAAGTCGTCTGCATGGCAATAACGGCGTAAGCCGCAAGAGCAATCGCACTAACCCCAGACAGCAAACCATCTACGCCATCAGTAAAATTCACAGCATTGGTGACAGCCATCATCATAACGATGACGAACGGATAGTAGAACCAGCCACCCCAATCAAAGCTCCAGGATGTTCCTGGTACACTAATGCTAGTGCTATGTCCCGCGGAAATTAGCAGGTAGCACATTACTGCTCCCACGAGGAGCTGTCCGATCAGCTTCTGGCGCGCCGTTAGTCCAAGGGAGCGTTTGAAGACGATTTTGATATAGTCATCCAGGAAGCCGATCAGGCCAAAGCCGAGCGCAGCTACAAGAAGGACATAAAAATCTGAGTTTACTACGGAAAACTTAAGAAAAGACAAAGTGAAGGCCACGATGATCACGATTCCGCCCATTGTAGGCGTTCCCGCTTTTTTAAGATGGCTCTGCGGCCCGTCGTCACGAACCTGCTGTCCGAATTTCATCCTGCGCAGCAGCGGAATGAATAGCGGAGCGGCAATGACCGCAAGGATAAAGGAAACAGCAATAGTAAGCAGCAATAATTGATAATCCATGGGTACACCCCCTCCTAGTGTTCTATGTCTGTTGATAATGTGCATTCAGTGACCCCAGCACTTCTTCCAGCCGCATGCCACGTGAGCCCTTGAAGAGCACAATGTCCTTTGGCGTGCTTTTGGCGATCAGAAGTTCAGTCAGAGACGCTTTATCGGTAAAAGCGAATACTCTGTCCGGACCGAATGTCTTGGTGGCAGCATCTGCGATATGTGTAGACAGAGGGCCAAAAGTAAATACATAATCAAGCTCTTCGGCATTCAGGTAGCTGCCGATTTCACGGTGAAACCGTTCTTCCTCCGGCCCAAGTTCCAGCATGTCCCCGAGCACGGCGATTTTGCTGCCGCTGGCTTTCATGGCCTGGATGACATCAATCGCTGCCCGCATGGATGTCGGACTAGCGTTGTAGGCATCGTTCAGCAGGGTCAGTCCACTAGGCGTAGAGATCACTTCGATTCTCATGCCTGTCAGCCGGAGTTCGCCGAGGCCCTGCTCGATGTGCTCTTCCGTAATGCCGTAGTGACGCGCAACTGCCAGCGCAGCCAAAGCATTCACCACATTATGGCGGCCCGGCAGTGACAGAGTAAACGCTCGCTCGGCATGAAGATGGGAGGTGAAGCTCATTCCCGCACTGTGAGCCATCATGCCTGTCGGATAATCATCATTGTCCGCATTCAGGCCGAAACGGAAGGTTCTCATATCCTGTGGAGCCTGGAACCCCGGTTCCTGCATCACTTCCGCAAGCAGTGGCTCATCCCCGTTATAGACGAGCAGACCGCCGTGCTTCAGACCTTCGGCAATTTCCAGCTTCGCTCGGGCGATCTCCTTGCGGGAGCCAAGCTGCAGCAGATGCGACTCACCAATGTTCGTAATGATGGCGATATCCGGCGGGGCCAGCGAAGCCAGAAGGGCAATTTCGCCCCGACCGCTCATACCCATCTCCAGAACGGCAATCTCGGTATCGGAGGCCATCGATAGAATCGTTAGCGGTAAGCCGATGTGATTATTGAAATTACCTTGAGTCTTGTGAACCTTATATTGACTCTCTAGCAAGGCAGTGACAATGTCTTTGGTCGTTGTTTTACCATTACTACCCGTAATGGCTACGACCTGAGGCTTCACAATATTCAGATAAGAAGCGGACAGCTTTTGAAGAGCTACCAGCGTATCTTCAACGAGAATGACTCCACCCTCAGGGGCAGGTCCCCTGTCACGCTGCCAGAGTGTACCTGCAGCCCCTGCTGCAAGCGATGCAGCACCATAATCATGTCCATCGAATTTCTCGCCTACCAGTGGAACAAATAGGCAGGCAGGTGCAATTTTGCGAGAATCCGTAACCACTCCCGCAACTTCTATATCGGCAGCTGCGGGAGCCAGAAGCTGCCCCCCGCACATGGCAGCGATATTTCCAAGTGTACTAGTAATCAATAGCTTCGGCCCCTTATCACTTCTTTGGCAACGACGCGGTCATCGAAATCATGAACCACTCCGCCGATCAGTTGGTAGGTCTCATGACCCTTCCCCGCAATCAATACTACATCGCCGGGGCTTGCCATTTCAATAGCTTTCCTAATAGCTTCCCTTCTGTCAGCGATCAGTTCGTAGCGTTCCCGTGCAACCCCGTCCTCCACCAATCCGGCCTCAATATCCTCCAAAATCAGCAGTGGATCTTCAGTTCGTGGATTGTCAGAGGTCACAAGGATGGTATCACTGTACTTAGCGGCGATTTTACCCATCAAAGGGCGTTTGGTGCGGTCTCTGTCTCCGCCACAGCCGAAGACGGTCAATACCTTGCCAGTCGCAAACTCCCGCACTGCGCGCAATACATTCTCCAGACCATCCGGAGTATGGGCGTAATCCACGATCACCGCAAACTCCTGGCCTTCATCCACGGATTCTACTCGCCCGGCCACGCCGGGAACAGCTTCCAAACTTGCCTTGATCTCTTCTAGCGGCACACCCTCCAATAGGGCGGCCGTAAGGGCAGCCAACGCGTTATACACATTGAACTTGCCAACCATACGCAGCGAAATGTCCGTCTCCCCTTTAAACGTCTCCACATGGAAAAATGTTCCTTTTGCCGTAATGGAGATTTGGGAAGCACGAACATTGGCCTCATTATCAATGCCGTATGTAATGACTTCCGCCGCTGTCTGGGCTGCAAAATAGGCGCTGGCCCCATCATCTGCATTCAGCACCGCGTATTTGCGCTCTTCCTTCCAGGGGGAGATGACATTGCCTAAGCGGGAGAAGAATAACCCCTTAGCTGCCCGGTACTCCTCCATTGTATGATGATAATCCAAATGGTCCTGGGTTAAATTCGTAAATATTGCTGTGCGGAAATCCGTTCCTTTCACTCGCCCTTGTTCTAACGCATGCGAGGACACTTCCATGACACACAATTGCACGCCTTTGCCCGCCATATCACTCAGTGAGCGCTGAAGCTCCAGAGATTCCGGCGTGGTGCCAGACATTGGATAGCTTTGTCCATCATAACGCATTTGAATAGTTCCGATGAGCCCTGTCTTCACCTGAAAATCTTCCATGATTCGTTCAATAAGATAGGTTGTCGTAGTTTTGCCGTTAGTACCTGTGATACCGATCATCCGCATGCGGCTGCTCGGGGAACCGAAAAAAGCATTAGACAGCACAGACATCGCAAAACGGCTATCGTTTACCACGATTTGCGGGACATCAAGGTCAAGTTTGCGTTCTGCCACAATCGCAGCAGCCCCGTTCGCCACAGCTTGCGGGGCATACTCATGCCCGTCTACGGTGTGGCCGGGCAGACAAATGAATAAGTCGCCTGGCTGAACCCGGCGGGAATCTGTCTGTAGATTCTTGATCTCAATATCTCCTGCCCCGTATAGCCGTGATACGGCCAGACAGGAAGCCAATTCGTTAACTTTCATAGTAATCCCTCACTCTACATTTTCGGATAAGAGGTATAGCTGTATACCTCTTGGGATGCATATTTGATACTGACGCCCTATCGGTCTTTTCGTTCATCCACTAGCGATTACTCGGGTGATGCACCCATGTAAATACGGATGGTGGATCCCCGTTCCACTCTTGCTCCTGGCTTAGGGGCTTGATTAATTACGGTATTACCCGTTCCGGAGCGAGCCAGTGAAAAGTTCATATTCAGATCTTCATAAATATCCTGTACGGTGGCGCCAGTTAAGTCAGGTACAGTCACAATCGGCGTTTCCCCGTATTTATAGTTTTTAGGAAGCTGGTCAGCCCGTTCCGGTACCTTCATGTAATGCAAGGAATCTTCCAAAATATTCTGTACAATTGGTGCGGCGACAACACCCCCGAACTGAATGCCTTTCGGATTATCCACCGCTGTGTATACCACGATTTGCGGGTCATCCGCTGGCGCAAAACCGACAAAAGAAACGATGTGCTCTGTCGGAGAATAGCGGCCATTAATGACCTTCTGCGCGGTCCCCGTCTTGCCGCCTACCCGGTATCCATCAATAAAAGCCGGGCGGCCAGTGCCCTTGGCAACCACACTCTCCAGCGCAGCCCGAACCTTCTTCGATGTCTCTTCCGAAATAACCTCCCGCACCAGTTCAGGCTCCACCTCTGAGACCGTTTCCCCTGTATCCGGGTTAATCCAGGCTTTGGCTACATGCGGTTTATACAACTTGCCGCCGTTAATAGCTGCCGATACTGCGGCGATCTGCTGAATGGGCGTAACCGAGACCCCTTGGCCAAACGCCGTTGTCGCAAGCTCAACAGGTCCCACCTGCGACGGCTTGAACAGGATACCATTCGATTCCCCGTTCAAATCAATTCCTGTCTTGCTTCCAAAGCCGAAATCCCGGATGTATTTGAACAACGAGTCCTTACCTAGACGCTGACCGAGAGCAACAAAGCCCGGGTTGCAAGAGTTCTCGACCACCTGCAGGAAGGTCTGGCTGCCATGGCCGCCTTTCTTCCAGCAGCGAAGTCTCGCCCCGCCGACCTCGATAAAACCAGGATCAAAGAAATGATCATTATACAGATCAACCTTCCCCTCCTGCAGCGCAGCCGCGAGGGTAATAATCTTGAAGGTAGACCCGGGTTCGTAGGTCATCCAGATCGGCAAGTTCCGGTTATAGGTCTGGGCATCATATTCCTTATACTTCCCTGGCTCATACCCGGGCCTACTGGCCATGGCCAGAATCTCGCCATTCTTAGGATTCATGGCAATAGCCCAGCTGCCCTGGGCCTGGTACTTCACCATCGCTTGATCCAGCTCACGTTCCATAATCGACTGGATCTGCTTGTCAATCGTCAGTTCCAGATTAAGACCATCCTGCGGCTTAGAATACTTCTCTGAAGAACCTGGCATCAATCGACCACCGGCATCGGAAAGATAAGATATGTTACCGACGATGCCCTGCAGCAGCTTGTCATAGATACTTTCTACACCAGTGATACCCTGGTTATCTATCCCCGTAAAGCCTAGGATATGCGCGGCAAGATCACCATAGGGGTAATAGCGCTTGCTATCCTCAGCCACAACGATGCCCGGCAGCTTCAAATCACGAATTTCGGCGGCAAGCTCCATCGTAATTTTACGGCCGCCGGGCTGCAGTCTCACCGAGGCTTTCTTTTGGGACAGCATAGGCACAAGCTTCTCCTTGGTCATGCCAAGCAAGGGCGCCAACTGCTGTGCTGTCATCTCTTTATCTTTTACTTGCACAGGAATGGCATAAATCGTAGGTGAACTGACGTTATAGGCCAGCGGAACGCCTGCGCGGTCCAATATTTCACCGCGCTTAGCGGTAAAGGGAATATTACGACGCCAAGAATCCTCCGCCTTAGCAGTCAATTCCTGTCCTTTGGACAATTGCACATAAGCAAGCCGGACCGCCAGTGAACCAAACAACAATGCCAGTCCCAGTAGCGTCCACAACATTCTTCGGCGGCTTGTAACCTTCGATACCTTCATTCCCGTTCTCCCCCGTTTCCCAAGTAATAGACATGAGCTCTTACCTTCATGACTATTCGGGACAAACAGGGGTTAGAACAAGCCTATGGATTGCTTGGGCCCTCACTCTCCCCATCCGGGGGGTGATCGGCGGCTGCCTGATCTCCCTCCGGCTCGTTGAGCGGGGTTAATTTGAGGGTGATGAACTTCTTGCCATTCTTCGTACTCTCTACTTGTTCTGTTACATAACCTTCACCCTGTACAGCGATTCCTACCTTCAGCAGGCTAAGCACTTCCAGCGCATCACGCAAGGATTGTCCCTTCAAATCCGGAATGACCGATGAATTACCCTCCTGGCTCAGCAGATAAATCCGCTGACCTGAAGCAAGCTTCGTTCCACCAGGAGGATACTGACTGACCACAGTAGCTCCTTGACCGACAGTCTCGAAGTCGTATCCGCCGTCGAGCAGAAGTTCACGGGCCTCCTTCATCGTTTTCCCTTGAAGATCTGGAGCCGTGCGCAGAACCGGAGCCGTTGCCTTGACCGGTTCTTTACTGTTTTCATCATCCTTGGTGACGTTCTTCGGTACACCCATGTATTGCAATGACTGGGACACAATCTCCTTGAATACCGGTCCTGCCGCCGTACCGCCGCCTACCTCGACATTCGGCTCGTCAATGATGACGATGACGGCAATTTTCGGATCATTCACGGGCGCATAGCCAATAAAGGACACCAGAACTTTGGATTTCACATAATCCTGGCCCTCAACCTTAATTGCCGTACCCGTCTTCCCCGCTACACGGTACCCTTCAATATAGGCATGACGTCCGGTTCCTATCTTCTGGTCGGCAACTACCTGTTCCAGATAGCCCCCGGTCTCCCTGGCGCTTTCCTCCGAAATCACCTGTCGTACAACCTCGGGTTGAGTAACAGCCGTCTGACCTGTATTCGGGTTGGTCACTTCCTTGACCACATGCGGAACCATCAGCTTGCCGCCGTTGGCAATGGCAGCAACCGCCGTTAACTGTTCGATCGGGGTTACCTGCACCTTACCATGACCATAAGACAGTGTGGCAAATTCAACGGGGTATTGGGGCGATACTCTACCCGTAACTTCCCCCGGCAAATCGATACCTGTTTTCTCTTTAAAACCAAAATCTTCAATATACTTCAAGAGTCTATCCTGTCCAAGCATTTCATAACCCAGTTTGACGAAAGCTACGTTACTGGAACGTTTTACACCCTCAAGAAACGAGATTTGGCCCCAGCCGACTTTTTTGATATCATGCAGCGGCTTGCTGTAGCCCTTGATCCGGATCGATCCAGACATGAATGTATCATCGGGTTTGAACAGCTTCTCTTCCACTGCCCCGGCCAGCGTAGCAATCTTGAAAGTAGAGCCAGGCTCATAAATGGACTTGATGGCATGATTCAAAAAAGCACCTTGATTTTTAGTTTCCCAAAAAGCATTAGGGTTGAAGGTAGGCATATTCGCCATCCCCAGAATCTCCATAGTGTTGGGATCTGCTGCGATGACAGTCATACTTTTTGGCTTATACTGGTTATAGGCCTTCTTCATCGCCTCTTCGATATAATACTGAATGGTACTATCAATCGTCAGCTTGAAATTGTTTCCATTGACAACTGGTTGATAGGATTCTTCTGCATTGGGCAGCTTGACACCCTTACCATCACTCTTATAGAGTAACTGGCCATCCTTGCCTTTCAACTGATCGTCAAAATACTTCTCGAAGCCCATAACGGCATTGCCGTCACGGTCTGTATACCCGAGAACATGGGCAGCCAGAGTATTCTTGGGATAATATCGTTTCTGTTCCCGTACAAATCCGATTCCCGTCTCCTGAATCTTATGCTCTTCTTTCAGCTTGTCGCGGAAAGCCAGTACCTTCTCATAGAGATCCTGATCGATTTTCCAGCCTTCGTTACGGATTTCACGGTTTTTCAGAAAATTACCCTTCTCATCCTTGGCTTCCACCAGTTTCCGCAGCTCATTCTCCGGCTTCTTCAGCAGATCCTTGAGCCCGGCGATCACCTCATCGCCAATGCCTCTCTCGTTAATCACCTCAGGGTTCACAACAACAGTGTAAGCAGGGACGTCGCTGGCCAGTATACTTCCATTACGGTCAGTGATCTCCCCACGTTCCGCCTTGATGGTGGAAGTATGCGCCCACTGCTTTTGTGCCCGCTCTTGCCAGAATTCCCCGTTCAGCACCTGGATATAGAACACCCTTCCGACCAAAACAAGAAAAAAGAGGGTAATACACCCTCCTATAAACAGCGTGCGAAGTTTTATTCTTTTAATCATACCTAACCTCACATACTCTATTATTGCGATCCTGCCAATCGCTTCCTAGTTATCTCCGTCAGTAGATGTTCCTGATTTCGGAACAAATATCGTAGTATCTTCATTAGGTGCGACAAATCCCAGTTTTTCCTTGGCCTTTTGCGGAATCGACTGCTCCAGCGTCTGCTTCTCCATCTGGTATGTAGCGATCTGCTTCTTATCTCTGGAAATTTCAGCATCCAGCTTCTGCGCCTGCTTGTTCAAATCGTAAATATGAACGTAACGCCAAATCAGGGTGACGGCTACCAGGACAAATACACTTAGAGTCAGCATGTACAACAGCTTCTCTTGCATGGGGAGTACTTTTCGCCTGGTGACAACTTTTGTCTTCTCGCGGTAGAGTGGGTTTTTTTCTTCTTTTCTTTTGGGCTGGACTGCCAAGTTGCCGCGGGTATAGGCCATCTCTGACTCTCCTTTATCGTAATTTACAATTTCTCTGCAATACGCAGCTTCGCTGAACGGGCACGAGGATTAAGCTCAAGCTCTTCTTCAGAAGGCAGTCGGGGCTTGCGATTGATCAGCTTGAGCGAGCCTTCAGCACCGCATACACATAACGGAAAATCAGGTGGGCATGTGCATTTGCTGACATAACTACTCAGAATCTGTTTGCAAATCCGATCTTCCAACGAGTGGAACGTGATGACGGATACTCTTCCTCCAGGCGCCAGGCAGCGAACCGCCCCCTGCAGCCCTTCTTCAAAGGCACCCAATTCATCATTTACAGCAATACGCAAAGCCTGGAAGCTTCGTTTGGCAGGATGCCCACCAGTTCTGCGCGCAGCCGCAGGGATACCTTCCTTAATCAACTCTACTAATTCGCCAGTGTTCTCTATAGGCTTCTCGGCTCTCCGTGCTACAATGCGTCCGGCAATCCGTCGCGAGAATTTCTCTTCTCCATACTGGAAAAGAATACGGGCAATCTCCTGCTCGGACCATGTGTTGACAATGTCCGCTGCAGTCAACATTCCCGACTGGTCCATCCGCATATCCAGCGGCGCGTCGTGATTGTAGCTAAAGCCGCGTTCCCCTTCGTCGAACTGGGGCGATGAGACGCCAAGATCAAAGAGAATCCCATCAACTTGGGGAACTCCGTCTTTTTTCGGGACAAAAGGCACATCTCTAAGCACATATTCCAAATCACGGAAGTTCGTCTTCACAAGAACAACCTTGTCTCCGTATTCAGCCAGCTTTTCTTTGGCATTGTTCAGAGCCCAGTCATCTTGATCCAGGCAGATTAAACGTCCTTCTCCGCTGAGTTTGGAAGCGATCAATGAGCTGTGACCTGCCCCGCCGAGCGTGCAATCTACATAGATTCCGTCTTTTTTGATGTGCAGCCCTTCTGTCGCTTCTTCTTTAAGCACCGTGATGTGATGAAACAAGCTGCATCCCTCCAGGACAGTATTCGATAATTGTGTGGTTTATAGATCAAAGTTGAAATCGACCAATTTCTCGGCAATCTCGTTGAATGATTCTTCTGACTGTTCGAAGTACTGTTCCCAAAGCTCCTTGTTCCAGATTTCCACCCGGTTAGAAACGCCTAGAATAACACAGTCCTTGTCCAGCTTGGCATACTGCCGCAAATTGCCCGGCAAGTTTACCCTGCCCTGCTTGTCCCAAACACATTCTGTCGCTCCCGAGAAAAAAAAGCGGCTGAATGCGCGGGCATCCGATTTCATCAACGATAGGGTTTTGAGCTTTTGCTCCATGATGCCCCATTCTTCCATGGGATAAACAAAAAGGCAGGAGTCAAGTCCGCGGGTCGCCACGAAGGAAGTTCCGAGCATTTCACGGAACTTGGCCGGAATAATAATTCGGCCTTTGTCGTCGATACTATGCTGGTATTCACCCATGAACATAGTTTTCCCACTCCCGCTCCCCAAGTCCCCACTTTACCCCACTTTTCACCACTTAAGCATAATAGATTCGCCGTTAAAAATCAAAAACCTTTTTCCAGCCCAAGGTAATTGTTTCCTAAATGTAAAATTGCCTCTAAGTCCCTATATATATGGTTCCAAGGTCCTGTACAATGCTGATTCACCCTGTATAAATTACCAAAAAACGCGCAAGAAACCGCCCGGCCGGAATACACTTCCGACAGAACGGCTTCTGCATCGTGTCAACTATGCAATGTTACATATATAACATGCGGTGAGCACCGCTGTAATCAGCAGGAACAGCCATTAGTTCGTCAAGCCAATTAGGACCATAGCGATTCAAGTAATACATGATGTTGTAGACTCTCTCCTGCAGTTTTCCTTGCGGCATTAGAGACAGTTCAATCCGTTCCCACTGGCGCAGCGCTGCTTCGTTCTGCTTCTCGACAGCATCCTGTGCCTTGGCTTGCAGGAACGAGATTTGATCCAGGATCTTATCCTTATTATTACTTCCCAGCTTCAACAATCCGGCTTGTATGGTGCCGAGCTGTTCAATCAAAGGCTCGTAAAGCGCATTGAATGCTGCTTTCGTTTCTTCAAAACGGGCTCCCAAACGAAGCTCGTCCTGCGCAGTTAGCCATTCCTGTCTCTTACTATCCAGTCCCTGATGCACATCGGCAAACCCGATTCCATACTTGTCCATATGCTTTTGAAGCGTGCCCTCCACAAAGGTGAATGACATCCGCGGGATAATTAGTGGCATGGCGCCGCCAACTGTTCGGAAGGCTTGATGCGGGATCGCCCAATAAGCGATCTCTCCCTGTCCAAGCACAGTAGCTAATGTAGGCAAGAGATAGTCTTGCATGAGCGGCCGGGTCAGTACATTATTGCTGAAGCGCTCTGGATGGGTATACAGTGTATCTAGAAGTGCCTCGCTGGAGAAGGATACCGTTCCTTTACGATCCGTATAAAAGCCATCCTTCTTCTGTAGCAGCAAACGTGTGCCTTCATGAATATAGAACAGATTGGCGCTTCCTTCTGTAACATCAGCCTGAAGCTCGTACCCGCTCTCGCGAATAGTCTTAGCCGCATTCAGATAGGCTGTCTCCAGCTCTCCATTCTCCCGAATCAGCGTTTCAAAAAATGGTTGCTCAAGCTTACGTAGACACGGATCCGCAGAATCAAGCAAAATCAGACCATATTTACCAAACAGATTCCCCATCAGCTTAGCGAAAAGCTCTGTCATGTTATTGGAAGCAGAAGAGGCTTCACGAATGAATTCCATAATCCCTGGTTTGAATTCGCTGTCCTGCAGCAGTTCATCCAGTTGAGCTACAGCTTGCTGCCAGCTCTCGTCTTCTACCTTGATATCGCTGACTGATGAACGGAGATCTCCAGATTTCTCAATCTTGATTTTGCTGATTTCCCCACTTCGGCTCAGCACATAGGTATGATTGACCTCATCCCAGTCATGATCTTCCCCGGCGATCCAAAATAACGGAACCACAGGCCGGCCTAATTGCTCACCGGCCTCCTTTGCTGCCAATATGGTTGTCATTGCCTTATATATCACAAGCAGTGGTCCCGTGAACAGCCCGCTTTGCTGGCCACCGGAAATCACCAGCGTTCCCGGCTGTTCTAGTAGTGCAAGCGAAGACATTACCGCCTCATGTGGATTGTTCGCTTCATTATAACTCCGTAAGCAGGCTGCCACTTTCGCCCGATCAGCACGCATGCCCTCGCGGCTGTCCAGCCATTCTGCCCGCAACACTCTGCTTTCTTCGTTACGGAAGTCACCACCGTATAAATGTTCTACCGTCTCATAACGGTTCATATAGTCCCTGGCAAGCGCAGATCCGCCCGCAAGCGGCTCCGTTACAATCTTCATTGCTGTAGCCTCCTGTCTGCTATCTCTGCTATATATAAATTACAGAGTGATAAACCCTATCTGATTGTATCCAAAGCAGGTGGCTTCGTCAAAGCATCACTTATCTTAAAACATAAATTAAGGTAAGTTGTAGACAAATTGACCCTTAAATCACCATAAAAATGCACCCCTTAGAATTTCATTGGATGGGGTCTAATCCAATGTTTATTCTAAGGGGTGCACTTCAAAATCCACATTATATTATCAAGTGGATTTTGAAATTATTTTATATTAAGCATACGCTTTGGATACGAAATGTCCTTTGGATACCTCAACCAATTGCGTGTCTTCCTCGCTCTTCTGGCCTTGCGTATAAATCGGCGATTTCAACTCATCGTGGAAATGAATCCGCTTCTTGTTCGCCTCAGCCTCTGGATCCGGCTCTGGGATTGCAGACAGCAATGATTTGGTATACGGGTGGATCGGGTTAGAATAAAGCTCTTCACTTTCTGCAAGCTCTACCATTTTACCTAGATACATTACGGCTACTCTATCACTGATGTGCTTGACCATAGACAAATCATGGGCAATAAAGAGGTAGGTAAGGCCAATACGATCCTGAAGCTCTTTAAGAAGATTGACAACCTGCGCCTGAATGGACACGTCCAAGGCAGAAATAGGCTCGTCACAAACAATAAATTTAGGATTAACGGCAAGTGCACGAGCAATACCAATCCGTTGCCGCTGTCCGCCGGAAAATTCATGAGCATAACGCGTTGCGTGATCATGATTCAGACCAACCATATCCAGCAATTCTTCGATACGTTTTTTGCGCTCAGAACTACTTCCAGCCATTCCATGGATATCCAACGCCTCACCAATAATATCAGAAACGGTAAAACGTGGATTCAGTGATGCGTATGGATCCTGAAAAATCATTTGCATATCCCGGCGGAAAGCCTTCATTTTTCTTGGGGATAATTTATAGATGTCAGTTCCGTTATATTTCACGCTTCCGGCAGTAGGCTCATACAAACGAAGCACCGTACGTCCTGCTGTGGTTTTACCACAACCAGACTCACCTACCATCCCTAGCGTTTCTCCCTCACGGATATTAAAGCTGACGTTATCAACTGCCTTAAGTACCTTGCCTTTACCTACATTAAAATATTTTTTAAGACCTTCTACTTCAATCAAGTTCTTACTCATAAGAACCGCACCTCCTTGGCCATCAAATGCAGATTCCAGCCATGCACCAAATGCAAATACTGAATTCTGTGACACCGGGATCGAACCATTCACATGTATGCACCTTACCGCTGTAACGCACAGTGAACAGATAGCCCATCGGTGATTTATAAGAATACGGCGATGTGTCGCTAATTAAAACAACAACTCTTCCTGTTATGCTACAAGCAACACTACATTTTGAAGAATGGTAACGTAAGCAAAACACTGCTCATCTTTAATCAGCATTCAGGACACAAAATAACGCGATAGTAACCAACAACTATCGCATACCCGGAAGAATTGTAAGAATGTTGATTACAACGGATACCTGTATCATTTATATCAACCAGGTTCAGCACTCCAATACCTTATGAAGGACTCAAATGCTGATCATGCTTGATATTTGGTCAGAACTATGACAATTAGTTTCAATGTCATGACCCTTCTGAATCTTTTTAAATTTACGAGAAGATCAGAGGAAATCAAGAATTAAACAGTTACGCGCAAAACACTAAACTCATAAAATTGATTTCCCCAAAATCTTTATTTTTTCAATTTAGGATCCAATGCATCCCGAAGACCATCGCCTAGAATGTTAAATGCAAGCATAGTCACACTGATTGCAGCGGCAGGGAAAATCATGCGCCAAGGATAAGTCATCCAACCTGTTCTGGCATCGTTAACCATCGAACCGAGTGATGAAACTGGTGCTTGAACACCCAAACCTAGGAAACTTAAGAAAGCTTCTGCAAAAATCGCACTTGGCACTGAAAGCGTAATGGTAACAATAATCGGACCTACTGCATTCGGCAACAAATGACGGAACAATAGACGGCCAGAGCCTGCTCCCATTGAGCGTGACGCAAGAACGAATTCACGATTTTTGAGCTGCATGATCTCGCCACGCACAATCCATGACATATTTATCCACCCTGTGATGGTTAACGCCAAAATAATCGTGCCTAAACTTGGTTCTAAAACAACCAGCAATAGAATCGTAACCAGCAGGTACGGAATAGAATAGAGGATTTCTGAAAACTTATTCATAATCTCATCTACACGCCCGCCAAAATAACCCATGATTCCACCATATATAACACCGATGAACAAGTCAATCATGGCTGCTGCCAAACCAACGATAAGTGAAATACGTGCGCCCATCCAAGTCCGCACCCACATATCCCGTCCTAAATCATCGGTTCCAAACCAATGCTCTGACGAAGGGGGCTGGTTAGTATTCAGCAAATCATTTGAATAGTAATTATATTTCGAAATAAATGGACCAACAATCGCTGCGATTACAATAATGATCATCGCCACTAAAGCTGTCATAGCCATTTTATTTTTACGCAAACGGTACATGGAGTCTTTCCAGGCGGAAATACTCTCACGTTCAATAGTTTCGGCTGCCTTCTTATTTGTACCAACTTGTACAAAATCCTCTGGCTTAAGTTGCGTGCTCTGCGAAGATACGGTTTGATTTACAGACAAAACTAGCCCTCCTTCCTTCCAACAAGTTTAACTCGAGGATCGATAAACACATACAAAATATCTGTTGCAAAACGTGCAAGCATTAGTAATGCTCCGTAAAAAATAGTAATACCCATAATAAGTGTATAATCCCGAACACCGATAGCCTGTACGAACTGCTTACCGATTCCGCCAATACCGAAAATTTGTTCAATAACCACTGAACCAGTAACAATGTTAGCAGTCATCGGTCCTACATAGGTAACCACTGGCATGATTCCGTTACGAATAACATGTCTGAACATGATTTGAGCCCAGCTTAAACCTTTAGCTTTTGCTGTCTTAATATATTCTGCATGCAGAACTTCAAGCATACTCGAACGTGTCAAGCGAGCAATAAACGCAATTGGCTGAAAACTTAGCGCAGCTACAGGCAACACATAATCGAGTGGTCCTGTGAAGCCCATAACTCTGAACATGTGCAATTTATAAGAGAAGACATACTGCAGCAAAGCAGCGACTAAGAAGCCCGGTACAGCAATACCTAAGACCGCTACCACCATTGCTATATTATCAATCAAGCGCCTATGATACAACGCAGCGAGCATCCCCAAAAGTACGCCGATTACAACGGATACTATTATAGCAACTAGGCCAAGCTTTAAAGATGCGGAAAACGTTTTTCCGATCAAGCCGCTGACATCTTGGTTCAACTGCTTCATAGAGATCCCTAGATCACCTTGCGCAATATTCCCCATGTATTTCAGATATTGTTTCCAGACAGGCTGGTCCAGACCATATTGCTGATAAAGTCTGGCTTGTACTTCAGGTGGGACTTTCTTTTCAGACATAAATGGATCGCCAGGTATTGCTTTCATTAGAAAGAATGTAGCAGTAATTAGAATAAAAATAGATACTAGCATGTAGAAAAATTTATTTAAAAAATAACGCACCATATCCTACTGGGCACCTCCTTTTTCGAGTTAAAACAATCCTTATCAATTGTAGAAAAAACGAAGCCTCTTGTCCAATACATTTTTATGGATAAAGAGGAAAAAAAACACACCGTTGCACTAACACAAAAAAACGGGATATATATGATGTGTTACCACATATATCCCTAGAGTTTATATCATGCACTCTTTTTTAATACATAGTGTTTGTGCAAGCTCTTAGTGTTCCAACAAATATGCTTTGGAGTAATCCACAGAGCCGTCATACTGAGAAGTCAGACCTTTAAGGTATGGTTTTTGAAGCGATACTTGAGTGTAGTAGTAAATCGGCATAACGCCCATCTCATCTTTAATCAAGATCTCTTCAGCTTTATGGAAGCTTTCCATACGTTTAGCATTGTCTACTTCTTTATAAGCATCATCAAGCAGCTTGTTGTATTCTGCATTGTCGAACTTAATGTCGTTGTTACCATTTCCAGTCTTCCACATATCCAGGAATGTCATTGGATCGTTGTAGTCTGGGTTCCAACCAGCACGTGCTACTTGGTAGTCGCCATTTTGACGGTTTTTAATGAATACGCCCCACTCTTGGTTTTCTGTTTTCACGTCAACACCAAGGTTCTTTTTCCACATATCAGCGATGGCAAGAGCAATTTTCTTATGACCTTCACTTGTGTTGTAGATCAATGTAACTTGCGGCAATGTAGTGTATCCTTTTTCTTTCATACCTTCTTCAAGCAATTTCTTTGCTTCTGCATAATCCTCAGTGAAATAGTCGTCTTTGTATTCAGAACGATATTCGCTACCTTCGGCTGCACCTTTAATACCTGGTGGGATATAACCGAATGCTGGTACTTGAGAAGCCAATGTTACCTTGTCAACGATATCTTGACGGCTGATTGCCATGGAAAATGCCTTACGGATTTTCGCGTTGTCAAATGGCTCAGCTTTTGTATTGAACTCATAGTAGTAAATGCTTGCAATAGACTTCAGTGTGAAGTCATCTGGCAATTCATTTTTCAGTACAGGAATTTGGTCTGGTGGAATGTCACCGTTTGGTGCGCCTGCACGATCAATTTCGCCGTTTTTGTAACTTAGAACTTCTGTAGAAGCTTCGTTAACAATAGTAGCGGTGATTTTATTCAATTTAATGTCGTCTTTATCCCAATACTTATCGTTCTTGGTATATTCAACGGATTGACCTGTAATCCAGCTAGTAAGGGTGAAAGGTCCGTTTGTAATCATTGTTTTAGGATCAGTTGCCCATTTCTCATTACCCTCTACCGATTTGTGAACCGGGAAATAGGTGTAGAAGGACATCAAGTTCAAGAAGTATGCAGTTGGGTTACTCAAAGTTACTTCAAGAGTGTGATCATCAACTGCTTTAACACCTACTTGAGAGAAATCTTTAATTTCACCTTTGTTGAACTGTTCTGCATTTTTCAAATAGTAAAGTTGTTGTGCATATGGTGGAGCTGGAACAGTTGCTGGGTCAAGAACCCGTTTCCATGCAAACACGAAATCATTTGCAGTTACCGGATCACCATTGCTCCATTGGCTGTCACGCAAGTGGAAGGTATAAACCAATCCGTCTGCGGAAACATCCCATTTTTCAGCAACGCCTGGGCCTTCTTTTCCGTCTTTGTCAATACGCACTAAACCTTCATACATTAACTTAAGAGCCACATTCGATTGGCTGTCCTGAGCTTGACCAGGATCAAATGTCGGTACGTCTGCACTCATATTAAGTCTAAGCGTTTGGTCAGCAGCCAGTTTTTCGTCGCCGCTACCTGTGTTTGTGCTGCCTGCCTCGTTCGTTGGGCTGGCTGTGTTGCCGTTGTTTGCTTTGTTCCCGCCGCAGCCAGCAAGCGCTGTGCCGATTACAAGAACTAGAGCAATCATAAGCAATAGACTTTTACTCTTCTTCATCTAGCAGTTCCCCCTAAATAGAATGTGGTATATGGTTTATGATTATACAACCAGTGGTCAAAAAAATCTAGACTAATGTTTTCTGAAAACACATTTTTTTTAAAACTTTAAAATTTTGTGACGTTGACGCTTCACCGAAGTAGCGGAACGTTACATGGCTTGTGATATGTACTTTATGAGGCCTACGAACATGAACAAAACATAAAAAGTACTCATTACGATAAAACTGAGCCGCCAAACTGCACGTAAAATCCGTTTACCGTCCACTTTTCCTTTCATGCGATTTTGCGCTCCACCAATCAGTCCAGCGGATATTAATACAATAAGTAGTATAAGATAAAAGCCGGATTTGGAATTGAATATGTTATTAAAAAGAGCGGATACCGATAGCAATACAAAAATCGTGCTGACATCCATGGCCAGAAAAAAGGTCTTTCTCCTGTCTTGTTTCATACCTGTTCCGATAAAATAAACAAGCAAAAAGGGGACAACCGGAATAACACTTAGTGTAACAAACGAATTCTGCAAAAATTCCAAGGCAACCTCACCTCTCCTCCGCAATCATACCCTCTACCAGTCGGCACATACAGCGATGCAGCGGAACCGCCAGGCCGGAACGCTCTCCCATTTCTACAAGACTGCCATTAATCCAGCGGATTTCTGTTGCCCTTCCGGCAAGAACATCCGCAAGCATAGATGAGGTATTGGCCGATGTGGATCGGCATACCTGAACAATGATCTCCCATGAATCGGTTTCATAAGGGATGCCGCATGCTTCATATACTGCGATGGCTTCATCATACAGTTCTCTCATGACTTGTATGCGTTCCTCGGTAGCGAGCAGCTCACCGTTCGGAATGCGCCAAAGGGCAGTAAGCGGATTAATAACAGCATTGATCAAGAGCTTTCGGTAAATCATGGTATTCATGTCATTCGACAAAAACGCGGAGAATCCTGCAACTGAAAGTGTTTCAAGTAAATGAATTGCTTCAGAATCATTTTGAAGCTCCGTGCTGGAATCTCCCGCGGAGGCTGTTAGAGGAACCTTCCCTATCCATACTTCCCCTTTTCCGGCGTGAATAACCTCTGTTAATGTTTTCCTCTTGGCACCTTCCGTGGTCACGGCTGTATAGATATTGCTCTCCGGAAGCAGTTCTTGCAGCAGATTTATATGTCCGACACCATTTTGGAAGCATACGATACTAGGACGCTCATTGCGAAGTGGCTCCAATATCCCTGGTAAATCATGATGAAGAACATTTTGTTTAACGGTAATTACAATACAGCCACCAGGCTCTTTTCTATAAGTCTCGGTAAAATCGGTAACCAAACCCGCTTGAAAAAGGTCGCTTGTAATCCTAATTGGCGTCCCTTCATCCTCATAACTAATATTGATCCCACTGCGCAGCAGCTCCTGGACCTGTTGGCTGCCACGACACCACAATCTGACCTCATTCCCAGCTGAAATAAGCCGTCCGGCCAGCAGCAGCCCCAATGAACCCGCACCTATAATATCAATTCTCATACTTGCCCCCTGCCACATTTTCCCTCAGTTTCTCCTTAGTATATCCCGCCCCCTCTGGCAAAAGCAAAAGCAAAAATCCCGCAAGACAGGTATTTACACCTGCACCTTGCGGGATTCGCGGAACTCAAGGAACCCTACTCGATTCGTTCCAGATTACCATTGGCATCCATCTTGAACCGGGTCTTGAGCTCCTCTTCCTCTTCATTCAGAAAGGCCAGCCTTCTGGCGCGGTCCATAATCTGAATCAATGCTTTATAATCGTCATTTACAACCCTGTAATCGGTTTGTGCAAGATTGACTTCCTTGGACAGGCGTTCATTCTCCGTCCGCAGCTCTGTCAATTCCTCTTCCTTCTCTCGCAGGTCTCGCTCGAGCATCTTTAGCTGCCGGCCGGCCTCGTGAAAAGTTCCTTTCCATTGCCTTAAGAAACGAATGACCGCATCAATAGACAATGTGTTCTCGGTTAACCCTTCACTTCTGCTGTAATCCTCTTCTGTTTCTCCCAGAATCAATCCAGCTACCTGTGCGCCCCTTACGGCCGGTTGTTTCTTCAGATAGCTACGCTTCTGGCGCTGTCCCTTAGCAATGCTGATAGCTTCTTCATAACTCTTGCGAACACAGCTGTTCCAGCGGAATCCGCATGCGGCGGAAGTTCTGCCGATTTTTTCACCCACTTCTTCAAAAGCAGCAAGTTGTGTACTGCCCTCCCGAATATGGCGCAAAGTTACTTCTGCCAGGATTAGATCATCCTCTGTACTCCAAGCGTCCTGTCTAACGGCTGTCATAAAAGCCAAACCTCCTAACAACATCTTGAAATAACCATCTTCATAACCGGCAGCTCCGCCGGGTAGTGAATAGGGATAAAAGCTGCTTACTCCATTTCTATGCCTCTTAAAGAGTTCATAGAATCTATTTGATACTAAATTGTATTTCCATTTTACGTACACCTCATACGCATTATGCTTTATTAATTCTCTCAGCCCGTCCTGAAGAAAATATGTCAATCATAAAAATCACATTTTTATACAAATTCGCACTTTTTTTCGATGAATTCGTTTACACTCATTTCAGCAACGGGTATAATTAAAATAAATGGAATGAAGATACATATTGGAAGGGGGACTCGCTCTTGGACCGCATGTTTCGGGTGTTGGGTTTTTTCACGCTGGCGATCGGCCTGATGGCTTTTGCCGGAAATTTGACCGAAATGGCCTTACTCTTCTTTTTGCAAACCGCATTCTTCGTCATCCTGGGGTATCTTAAATTTACCGAGAAGACATATGTTCTACTCTTCTGGGGGTACATGATTGTGACCTTTACCGGCTTTAGCTACTGGACGATATTCCAGATGGGTCTCCCGTTATAAATGTAATTCTCTCATCGAACGGACGATGCCCCCTTACTGCAAGGGGCTCTTCCGTTTTTTTGCATGCTTTTTTTTATAGGCCACGGACTGAAAAACGGAGTATGCTATTTTTACAGGGTGAATCATATCATTATTAATATTGGTATTTCTGCTCCTGAACTATTTATCCAAGCAAAGGTGGTGGTGTGGTGCTCTCCCGTCCTTCTATTCGCCGTATGATTGCAGCCATACTCATATTATTCTGCTGCGCACTCCTGCCACTAGTTCCCTCCGCATATCTGTCTGCCGACCCTGTCGGTACTATCGCTTCTCCGCCCGCTTTCGATACTGATAATGAAGAAACTCGCAAGCTGCTGGAGCAGACCTTGTCCTCTGCCGAGATTGAGAAAGAAATCGACCGGATTAGTGGTGAACAGGCTGTTCTCGAGAAGAAAGTGGCTGAGCTAGAAACCCAGGCGGCCGAACAAAAGTCGGCGATAGCCGATCAGCAGGAACGCGCTGGTGCAATTATTCGTTCTTATTATATGGGAGATCGTGACGGATTATTAGAAGCCTTTCTGTCTGCCAAAAGTATCAGCAGAGTGCTAATGTTGTGGGATTACTATGAAATTATCATCGGGCGGGACCGCGATATATTATCGCAGTATGAGAATCAATATAAGAAGTTAAAAGTGACGCTTCAGGCTGCACAGCGAAATTCACAGGAGCTAGCAACGCTCAAAAGCGCGCTTGAGGAGCAAAAAATCAGGGTAGCGGCTCTTCACAAGGAAATTGAAGGGGGAATTCGAAGCAGCAGTGATCCGGAAAGTATGAATGCACTCCTGAAAGAGTTCTCATTATATTGGGAGAATATCGGGCTACATGAAGTAAAGACCTACTTTAAAGCATTATCATCCGCGATGAACAATCTGCCAGACTTTGTCCAGAACCATAAAGATTTGCTTACCCGGCAGGGGATGACTTATCAACTAAGTCTTAAGGAAGAGGATCTCAATGATTTTCTACAATCGCAGAGTAATCTGTTCAGCGATTTTGCTTTTCACTTCAATGAAAGCTCCGTGACAGCTTCGGGGAAAAGCGGCAAGCTATCGCTGGCTCTGACCGGACACTATACAATCCAGAATGAACCGGTCAATGCGATGTTGTTCCATGTCGACAAAATTATCTTTAACGGACTTGAGCTGCCGGACACTACCAATAAAGCATTGGAAAAAGAATTCGACTTAGGCTTCTATCCGGCCAAAATCGTCTCTTTCCTGCGGGCAACCGAAGTCGAGAGCAAGGACGGGCTGCTTCAGGTCAAGCTTGTCGTCTCATTCTGATGTCTGAAGCTGTTTCTGGAGCTCTGCAGCATTCAGCTTGCCTTTTAAAAATAAGGAAACCGCTTCGGACATCGTCTTCCAGCCGCCTTCCGGTTCATCATCGGGGGCGGCTTCTTCTGCCAACAGCAGCTGCGAATCGAACGGCAGGGTTACACCCGATGGTGACCCGGAACGGTAAATTTCATCTAGCGCAGGTAGCCCCCCTGTTGCATTTAGCCAATCCAACTGCGAAGCCGTTCCAGTGATAAAAGCAAGCCATTTCACCGCTTCTTCGGGGTGTTCTGATTGCGCTGGCAAAGCAAACGAGCGGCTGTAGATGCTCTCAATTCCACCCGTGCTATGCACACCAAGCAGTCCTTCAGCCTTCAAGGAAGCATTCCCATACCTTTGCCATTCCGAGAACGGAACAGCTGCAATGGCAATATTGCCATCCTGAATTCCCCCCCAGATCTTAGGGTCCGGTTCGTTGCTCAAATAAAAATTCCCCAGCGCTTCCTGCATCCAATTCAGCGTCTCCGGTTTAACGGAGATCATGCTGGTTCCCATCGACTCCAGTACAGCTGCAAATCCGTATGGAGTTCGGGTATCCAGCGCGAGCAGATATTTGCCAGGCTCTTTACGGAGATTTTCCAACATGAGGTTCCACTCATTCATATTTCGCGGCAATGAAGGCATTCCAAGTTCAGCCAGCCGCTGCGGGGAATACACCAGTACATAAGGATCAATATCCAGCGGCACTCCCCAGTCATAGCCATTCCACTGCATTTGCGGGATTAGCCGGGTAAGCGGTGCACTGCCCGGAACACTTCTATATATATCAATAGGAAGCAGATAGCCGTGTTTGGCCAGATCGAGAATCTTTCGCCCATCGGTCATGATAATATCGGGACTATCACCGACGGTTAAATCCTTCAGCAGAACTTCCTCTGCATTTGCCGTCTCTATATTCTTCAAGTCTATTTTAACGCCGCTGGACAACGAATAGCTGCTGCTCAGCGCCTTTAGTTCAGTAAATTCCGCAGGGCTGAGAGCTACGGTAATGTGCAGACTATCCACTGTTCCGACCTTGCTCGAATTCGGAAAGGCAGAGGGATTCTGCCGTCTATTGACTTCAAGCGAGCCATTGCCCGTATTAACCTGCATGCTCGGCGACAGACTTGTCAACGAAAGCAGCAGAATGGCAAACAACAGCCAGTAGTTTTTGCGTATCCGCACGATAATTCTCCTCCCGGGGCACTTTCTCCCCCCCTATTCTACCAGACCCTTTCCCCCTTGTCTGCACTATGTGAAAACGTTCTCTTTCTATTATAAGATGAAAGTCGACGGAAATGTGGGGGTGGTGATCCTGTGGGTCGTTGCATGAAAGGTTTGGACTTCCGATCGCTGTTATTCTCGGATTCCTGATGGAATTAACCGCTAAGCGGTTGGAATCCGAGAATAGCCTATGCTTCCGATGCGAGCTTTCCTATGGAAAGCTTTTAGGCGAGCGCTGCGCTTCTCCAGTTCCAAACTTTCATTCCACTTACCCAGATCACCAAAAGGCATATCCCCGCGCCTTTCATGCGGCGGGGCAGCAAAAAGCCGGGAGTGATTTAACTCCCGGCGGTAAAACATAGGTTTCAGAGCGGATTAGAGCGGATTAGAGAGACTTAAAGCAATTAAAGGTAGAATTATGCTGCTAGAGCAGTTGGAGCGCTTAGAACCATTTTTAGGATGAATAGAGCGGTATAGTGACTTAGGACAACAATGATGATTAGGGCAAATGAGCTGTTACAGAAGATCGGCGGCCAGCTGAGCCAGGCGGGAACGCTCGCCTTTTTCCAATGTAATATGGCCGCTAATGCCTTGCTGTTTGAATTTTTCCACAATATAGCTGAGTCCGTTACTCGCTGCATCCAGATACGGGTGATCGATCTGCTCCGGGTCGCCCATAAGAATTACTTTACTTCCCTCCCCGGCCCGGGAGACGATGGTCTTCACCTCATGACGGGAGAGGTTCTGCGCTTCATCGATAATAATGAACTGTGAAGGGATCGAGCGGCCGCGGATATAAGTCAACGCTTCGACCTGGATACTGCCAAGTCCCATCAGAATTTTGTCAATATCCCCAGATTTCTTCGTGTCGAACAGAAACTCGAGATTATCATAAATCGGCTGCATCCACGGCCGGAGCTTCTCCTCCTTCTCACCAGGCAAGTATCCGATGTCTTTGCCCATCGGTACGACCGGGCGGGCGATCAGCAGTTTTTTGTATTTATGCTCATCCTCCACCTTGAACAGTCCGGCGGCAAGTGCAAGTAGTGTTTTGCCTGTTCCCGCCTTACCGGTAATAGTTACCAGCGGAATGTCGTCATTCAACAGCAATTCCAGCGCCATACGCTGCTGGGCATTACGGGCACTGATGCCCCAGACGGCATCGTTCCCAAGATACAGCGGCTCCAGGCGAGAAGCATCACTATTCACTCTGAGCAATGCTGATTTTCCGCTACCAATCTCATCCTTGAGAATCACGAATTCATTAGGATACAGACGGTAGGACAGCCCCAACTGTTTGATGGACAAATATCGATTGCTGTAATATTCATCAATTAATGAAGGATGCACATGCAACGACTGATAGCCGGTATACAGTTCATTTATATCTCCGGTACGGTCTGACAAATAATCCTCAGGCGTTACACCAAGCACATCTGCCTTAATCCGTACCAAAACATCTTTGCTGACCAGCACCACAGGACGCGGATCAGGCTTCTCATTCTCTTCAATTAAATAATTGAGCGCAACCGCCAAAATCCGGTTGTCGTTCGATACCTCACCGAACATCTCCTGAACCTTCACGAAGCTGCGGTGATTCAGTTCTACCTTCAGCATTCCTCCATGTTCCAGTTCCACTCCGCTGTGCAGGTGGCCCAGTTCCCGGAGTCCGTCCAGCAGACGGGACACGGTGCGGGCGTTACGGCCAATTTCATCGGCATTGCGCTTCTTGGAGTCGATTTCTTCCAATACAACTGCAGGAATGATGACTTCATGCTCCTTGAAAGAAAAAATCGAATTGGGGTCGTGCAACAGCACGTTGGTATCCAGTACAAATATTTTTTTCATGTTATCCCCTCCACAGCGCCTGGTTTGATTGGTCATACATAACTCTTTCCGTCACGGGAAAAGATAATCCCAGAACTAATCTTTGACCGAAAGGAGTAAGCACATATGAGAAAATCAATGTGTCTGTTGCTGGTACTGCTGCTGCTGACAAGCTGCGGTATCGCTAATAAGAAGACATCACCCTCTCCTCAGGATAAACAGTCGGCTCAAGCTGTAAGCAACAAAGGGGGCCACGAAGTTCGAAAGCTGGCTAATAACGCCACCGCCGTCCCTCTTCCAACCGCATCATCGGCCGGAGTCACTCATACGACCAGAGCGGGAAACGAGATTGCACTCAAGGATCACTTAGAGCAGTTGGCTAAAAGAGTACCTGGTGTAGATGGCGCACACTGTGTAGTTATGGGTAAGACGGCGATTGTTGGACTTGACGTCAAAGGCTCGCTTAGCAGATCGCGGGTCGGAAGTATCAAGTATTCCGTGGCTGAAGCCATCCGCAAAGATCCGCGAAGCGTTAACGCTCTGGTCACTGCCGATATGGACCTTTCCAGCAGACTTGCCGAACTGAGTCACCATATCTCCAAAGGCCGTCCTGTGTCAGGATTCGCTTCAGAGATGGCAGATATTGTCGGACGGATTATTCCGCAAATCCCGGAAGACACCAAGCCCAGAAAACAATAAACAAAGTTAGACAAAAAAAGCCCAGTGATGACCTCACCGGGCTTTTTGCATAGCAGCAAATACTTGTCCGTCCAACTTCTCCGCTGCACGCTGATCATATACTTTTACATATCGTGGAGCGGAGTCCAGCTTCGCACCATAAAAAAGCGCGTTACGCACCGCTTCAATTTCAACATCAAAACAGCAAATATTAAAAGGCACATCGTCAAGACGATCCTGCCTGACCGCAGCACGTCCGTTGATGGCATAAACCGTGCTCTCACCGAACACAGTAATTGTAACCATAGGGTTAACCTTCATATTGTTCACCAGCCGTGAACGATGATCCACTGCGATCCTTAGCACAGAAGGGCTCACTGCATAAATCCACGAAATGGCCGTGGACGTAGGACCCGATGTTTCAGCATCGACAGTGTTTAGCAGAACAAACGTCTCGGATTGCAGCATCGAAAGTAGGGATTCATTAAGTTGAGCAACGGCTTCGGACATGAGTACAGGCCCCCTATGACGCAAAAGTGCATTCAATTGAGTATATTATAGCATAGTAAGAAACTTGCATTCAATTTTAGTTATTATCGCCTTGGCTAACACCAGCGATCCGGTTATGAAGACTCTGCCTCGCCGTCTCAAGCTCTGTCTCATTAATATATACATATGGACTTTTCCATGTTCCGGTTACAGGCTTGAACTCTACATGCTGCTTGGAAATGTTCCAATAAGTAGCGATCAAATCCTTCAGCTGACTATTTTCAACATCAGTCTTCATGTTGTCATTCACAGCGTCCAGCATGCTGCCAATCTTCATGACACCGCCAAACGACTGAACCTGATCGATCAAGGCGTTTAGCACTTCATTTTGGCGTCTGTTGCGGTCGAAGTCATCCGAGCCCTTAGTTTTGGGCTTGCAATTGGATTTGCGATATCGAACATAATCAAGAGCGTGATCACCGTTCAGCTCAGCCGGACCTTTTTTCAGATTAATATTGGTTCCGTCTGCATTATCCTTATAGCACATATCCGCACTGACATTCACTTTAACGCCGCCAAGTGTGTCGACGATATCACGGAAGCCCTGAAAATCGAGAACCGTCACATAGTCCACCTTCACATTCAGGTACTTACCCATCATGGTCTTCATTTCTTCCTCAGCAGAGACGCCAGAGGTCTTTTCCTTGCTCTTGAAACGTGTATAGAACTCATTGATCTTCGTTTTCTTGTATCCGTCCAGCTCCACATAAGTATCACGCGGGAGCGACACTACCGTGGCTGATTTGGTCTCCGGGTTCAGCGATGCCACCATAATAACATCTGTCAGAAAAGATTCATGCTGCGGTCGACTGTCGGTTCCAAGAAGCAGTATGGTCAACGGCTTGACGGTGGCAGATTGCTCAGGCGGAACTGGCTTGTCTATACCGGTATCCAGAATCCCGTGCTCCAGCTTCCAATAGAGATAGCCTCCATAACCGAGACCACCAACAATGGCTACGATCAGAATAACAAGGAGTACCCTACCCAGTCTGGCCCAAAACCCTCTCTTCTTAGCTTTCTTTTTGCCCCTCTTTCTAGGAGGTGCTGTGGCAGGCTGCGTCCTGCCGTTCTCAGGTCTAGTGCTTGGATTCCCCGCTGATCTTCTCGGGGGTAGTTCATTATTGTTGCGTGTCATAATTGAATAAATTCCTTTTCATTTCATTGTAGTACAGGCTAATAATGTATATATAGACGATTTCAATAGTAAAAAGTTGCGGACTAGGAGCGTTTCACCCCGCCAGCTGCCTTCCTCTTCTGCCTTGCTTCGACAAAATATCGTACCCGGACAAGCAGCATTAAACTGACAGCTACAAGCAGACATTGAATTATTGGGAGCTTGTCGTGTTGAAAAATAAGGAGCATCCCGGAACCCAGCGCCATCATAATGTAGAGAGCAATTTCCTTGCCGATGGAGAGCTTTTGATTCACTCGGAACACCTGATTGTAAACAAAAGTGAGCAAAACAAAAATAACAATATAAGCAATAACAGGATGATCAGCGAACCAGGTTTGCATAGCTTTAGTACACCCCTCCCGAATATAGTTACGCTTACATTATATCATCAGTCCATCATTTTAACCTCATAATTACCTGTATGTATCCCTCTGTGAAAAAAATAAGCCGCCGGAAACTTGTTCCGACGGCTTATTGGTTTATTACTTACACGCTCGCTTGAGCTTGTTTACGTTGTTTTTCTGCGCGCTCGCGCTCGCTCTTGTTAAGAATTTTCTTGCGCAGACGCACCGATTTCGGCGTGATTTCGCAATACTCATCATCATTCAAATATTCAAGCGCCTGTTCAAGTGAGAACATCCGTGGCGTTTTCATTTTTACAGTATCGTCCTTCGTTGCGGAACGAACGTTAGTCAATGCTTTTTCCTTACAAATATTCACGACAATATCATTATCGCGGGTATGCTCGCCAACGATCATACCTTCATAAATGTCGGTTCCTGGCTCCAGGAACAGGATACCACGGTCTTCAACACCCATCATTCCGTAGAACGTGGAAGTTCCGGTCTCAGTGGATACCAGTACGCCTTGGTGACGTCCACCTACTTGACCACCAATCAACGGTGCATAGCTGTCGAATGCATGGTTCATTACACCGTAACCGCGTGTCAATGTAAGGAAGTGTGTGTTGTAACCGATCAGACCACGTGCAGGAATCAAGAATTCCAGACGAACCTGTCCAGTGCCGTTGTTGATCATGTTCACCATCTCAGCTTTACGAGTTCCCAGACTTTCCATAACAGAACCCATGCTGTCTTCCGGTACGTCGATCATCAGGCGCTCAAGCGGCTCCATTTTAACACCATCGACTTCCTTAACAATAACCTCAGGCTTGGATACTTGCAATTCATAACCCTCACGACGCATGTTCTCGATCAGGATACCGAGGTGAAGCTCACCGCGTCCCGATACTACGAACGCATCCGGGCTATCTGTTTCAAGTACGCGCAGACTGACATCTGTCTCCAGTTCTTTCATCAGACGCTCACGCAGTTTGCGGGAAGTTACCCATTTGCCTTCTTTACCAGCAAACGGACTGTTGTTAACGAGGAACGTCATTTGCATGGTCGGCTCGTCAATCTTCAGGACAGGCAATGCCTCTGGATGTGCAGGATCAGCGATCGTCTCACCGATGTTGATATCCTTGATACCAGCAATCGCTACGATATCACCGGCGCCAGCTTCTTCAGTCTCAATCCGCTTCAGACCTTGGAATCCGAACAATTTCTCAACCCGTGCAGACTTGCTCTTACCGTCACGTGTAATGACTGTAATAGGCTGACCTTGTTTAACCACACCACGGTTAACACGGCCAATGGCAATACGACCAAGATATTCGTTGTAGTCCATCAGAGTCACCAAGAATTGCAGCGGCTCTTCAACGCTTTCTGTTGGAGCAGGAATCTTCTCAACGATCGTTTCGTACAGTGCAAGCATGTTATCATCTTGCTTCTCTACGTTAAGGCTTGAAGTACCGTTCAATCCGGAAGCATACACTACAGGGAATTCCAGCTGCTCGTCATTGGCTTCAAGCTCGATGAATAGATCGAGCACTTCGTCAATAACTTCCGCAGGGCGGGCAGCCGGACGGTCGATTTTATTCACAACCACGATTGGTTTCAGATTCTGTTCCAATGCTTTACGCAATACGAACTTCGTTTGTGGCATACAACCTTCATAAGCGTCAACAACGAGCAATACGCCGTCAACCATCTTCATAATCCGTTCAACCTCACCGCCGAAGTCGGCGTGTCCAGGTGTATCTACAATGTTGATCAAGTAATCTTTATAGGTAATTGCAGTATTTTTGGCAAGGATCGTAATTCCGCGTTCACGCTCCAGATCGTTGGAGTCCATAGCGCGTTCTTGAAGGGTCTCGTGGGCACTGAAAATACCAGACTGCTGCAGAAGCTGGTCAACCAATGTTGTTTTACCATGGTCAACGTGGGCAATAATCGCAATGTTGCGAATGTCTTTTCTTGAATGCATGATTTGTATCCAAATCCTCTCATTTATCAAATTAAATCTGTTCAAATTCTGAGCACGTCTCGACAATCTCACAAAAGAAGCGCCTGGCGGAAAGCCGACGCTTTATCATAACATTAATTTTATAGTGAAAGCACCATGAAAAGCAAGTCTTTTTATGAAAAAAACACACTCGTTTTCGCTTAAATTTTTCCTATTTATATGCTTGTTTGTGCAAACGCAGGCTACCAGCCACGATTCCATTTCTTCCCGCCCCGTGATTTGCCGCGCCCGGCAATCAACCAGAGACCCGCCAGGACCAGAACAGCACCAAGTACATAGAGGAATCCTGTTCCAAGTAAGCTGAACACCAACAAGACAAGACTGAGCAAGCCAACTACAGCGGAACCAACTGCAAGCCCCCTGCTCCGGTAAGGAGAATAGAGCGAATATTGATATAGACCTAACGCAATACCAATCAGTAATAGTGGCCACAAATGTCTCATTAGACTCCAGCCCCAGATATTACAAAGTCCGAACAGAATGCCGTACACTGTCAGAACTCCTGCAGGAATCAGCAAGGATGCGGACACCTGGCGGTTAAAGAACAATACATACAGGATAAGGCCCGGAAGCAGAATCACGAGGGGCCAGAGCGCCCGCCCCAAAAATCCGAAGACTCCCAGCTTCCCGAATAAAATCACGATGCCGGCAGCGGCAATGAAAATCCCAAGCTTCATATCATTTTTGGAAGACATCTCTCATCCATCCCTTCATGGTTCAACATCACTTCCTGTTTCTAACGGGCCTATCGGCTCCGAATTACGACAGAATTCACTTTCATTTTAGCTGAAAACGGGTCAAAACACCACATTCTTCTATCTCTTCTCATTATGGACAGGTTACCACATTTTCTAACCCAAGTTGATCGGCTTTGCCATCCTTTAAGGGGCGGTATCTGCTCCAGCGAGAAATATAAGAATGATTTATAGCGTAAAACATATACATTCTTATATTTCAAAAAAAGATGGCCTCTTTCGGAGGCCACCCTTGTGGGCTTGTTTTAAACGATTTTGGCCGTACGCCGTTTGAGCGCTCCCGTTACCACCACTACAATGCCCAGGACAAGTGGAAGCGAGGAATGTAGCGACGGCAGGGCCAAAGAAACCAGCGGGCCTAATTTGCCATCCTGCAGCAGCATATCCCCCGCAGTATAAGCCAAAATATAGGCTCCGATGAAGACCAGCAATGGATAACGGTGCAGCAAATTCACAATAATTCCACTGCCCCAGACAACTATCGGGATGCTAAGCGCAATACCAATCACAATCAGCGACAGATCTCCTTTGGCTAACCCTGCAATGGCTAGTACATTATCAAGGCTCATAATGAAATCGGCCAGAAGAATCGTCCGAATCGATTTCCAAATCGTAGACACTCCGGCTATCCGCAGCGTGTTCTCTTCCTCCACCAGTAGTTTAAAGGAAATCCACAGCAGCAAAAATCCGCCGCCCGCTTGGATAAAAGGAATTTTGAGCAGCAATACTGCGGCAAAGGTCAGAAGACAACGCAGGAGCACTGCCCCGGCCGCTCCCCACCACACCGCCATTTTGCGATGATGCTCTGGAAGGTCCTTGCTAGCCAGTGCAATTACCATCGCGTTATCTCCGCTAAGCACCAGATTGACCATTAATATTTCACCCAGCAGCACTATTGAATCCATACTTTTAGCCCCCTCGAACTACATGTAATTACATGTATGTCCGAAAGTGACAAGCTATGCTTGCTGCCCCGTTTTTCAGAGGAGATATATGAGGGCTGTTAGAACCATTCCTCTTGCAATTCAGCTTCCACACTCACGACCTCTGTCGGCTTCTCGTCCCCGTATGGAGTGATCTCAATGGTCTCGGTAGCAGCCACAGCTTCATCCAGCAGTGCCGTATAACCAGGAAGCGTCGCTTCGATCTTCTCGACAATCCGCAGGTTGGGATTGGTGGTCGGCGATTTCGGAACGAACAAGGTGCAGCAATCTTCGTAAGGAAGAATGGACAAGTCATAGGTCCCGATTTGCTTGGATATCTCCACAATTTCACTCTTGTCCATCATAACAAGTGGGCGAAGCAACGGGAGCTGTGTAGCGCGTCCGATCACGTTCATGCTCGGCAATGTCTGGCTGGCGACCTGTCCGAGGCTATCGCCCGTTACCAGTGCCAGTGCTCCCTCCCGTTCAGCAATACCGGTGGCAATCCTCAGCATGGCCCGGCGCATCAGCGTCACGATCAGATTATCCTGTCCGATTCCAGTGAAAGAGGTCTGGACTGCTGTGAACGGCACCAGATGCAGCTTGATTACCCCTGCATATCTGGAGAGAACGCGCGTTAGGTCAACGACCTTTTGCCGGGCCAGCTCACTGGTATAGGGATAGCTGTAAAAATGAATGCATTCGACCTCCAGCCCTCTGCGCATGGAGGACCACGCGGCTACCGGGCTATCGATGCCACCTGACAGCAATAACAGAGCCTTACCATTGGTACCCAGTGGAAAACCGCCAACTCCCTCAATATTTTCACAGAAAATATACGTATGGTTCTGACGGATCTCTATTCGTATCTCCAGCTGTGGGGATTTGACATCCACTTTCAGGCCGGAATATCCTTGCAACAACGGAGTGGACACCAGTTTGTTCATCTCAATAGAGCCGTACGGGAAGTCTTTCCATACCCGCCGGGCATTGACCTTGAAGGTCGTACCAGGCTCAGGGGCCAGTCTCTCCAGTAATTCGCGGCTTACTGCCACAATCTGTTCCAGCTCCGAAGGAGCACATTTCACCGGACTGACGGAGGCGATCCCGAATACATTTTTCAGGACATTGGCTACTTCGGCAGCAGGCTCTCCATTCAGCTCAGCATAGATACGTCCGAATTCTTTACTGAGTACAATACCGGGATACGGCTTGATGATTTCTTTAACATGGCGCAGTACCGTCCGTTCAAACCGAGCACGGTTTTTGCCCTTTAATGTAAACTCTCCGAAACGTAAAAGCAGCATATCGGCGTAGTCAATGCTGCTGCCTGAATTCGGTTGGACTTCATTGTTGGCACTCATGATTTATTTCACGCCTCCTTCTGCAATCTTCAAATCCTGTACCGCTTTGATTAACGCCTTTTCCAAGGCTGCAACATCCTCAAGCGTATGCCTGTCACCGAAGCTAATCCGAATGCCGCCCAGTGCTTCCTGAGCAGACCGTCCCATCGACAACAGCACACGGCTCGGCTCAGCTAGTCGGGAAGAACAGGCCGAACGGGTGGATACTGCCATGCCCAGCTCTTCCAGCTTGCGAGCCATGACCTCCCCCTTCATGCCAGGGTAGGAAAAATGCACAATATGAGGCGCACCCTCCTCCCCGCTGTTCACGACAAATTCCGGAATCCCGCGCAGAAAATGCAGCAATCTGTCACGCAGCGGCACAAGCTGATCATATAATTGATGTCGCCCTTCCCCACTCATTCGCACAGCTTTGGCGGAAGCCACAATTGCCGGAACATTCTCTGTTCCAGCCCGCAGCCCCTCTTCATGGGAACCACCGGTCAGCAGTGGGGCAAGCGCAACACCTTGCTTAACATAGAGCAGGCCCGCACCGCGCGGACCGCGAATTTTATGAGGGGATAGGCTGTACAGATCTGCCTTCCATGTATCCAGTTCTACCGGAAGCTTCCCGAAGCCCTGTACCCCATCCACATGAAATAGCGTCCGGGGATTAGCCGATTTCACCAGCGCCCCGATCTCCTTCAAGGGCTGAATCGTACCAATCTCATTATTAACATGCATGACGCTGACCAGCACCGTATCCTTGCGCACAGCGGCAGCAACAGCAGCCGGATTCACGACACCGCTGGCATCAGGAGCGATAAAGGTGATCTCCCATCCCCGCTGCTGCAGCTGCAGACAGCTCTCATAGACAGACGGATGCTCCAGCTCTGTAGTCACCAAATGACGGCCTCGACTCTCGTATTGGAGAGCAGCGCCCTTAATAGCAAGGTTATTACTTTCCGTGGCTCCTGATGTGAAGAGGATCTCCTCTGGCTTGACTCCAATGGCCGCAGCACTGACTTCCCGCGCTCGTCTAACCAGTCTCCCCGCCTCCATGCCCGCTTTGTGCAGGGAGGAAGGATTCGCATAGTGGAGCTTCATGATTTGTTCCATCGTCTGGACCACCTCTTCATAAGGCGGGGCAGCGGCGGCATAATCCCAGTAAAGCATATATCGTTAGTCTCCTTTATTTCGTACAGTCTTCTGATTCTACACTATATGAGCTTGTTCAAAAAGTCTTCCTTTCATCAGCAAGCTGCAAGCCTACCCTCCCCTGATACAGAGAAAAGGATCAAGCGGGCTGCCCGGGCATCTAGCCCAGGGAGGAAATCCCGTTTGATCCTTTTTATTATACCGCGTATTGTGCGCGGGCGCGTTCTATTTTGTAGATATAGTCCTGAGTCTCTTTAGGAAGCTGAGAAAGATTGGCCATCAACTCCTGATCATTACTGACACCAAGTTTCGTTACCCGGCCCGGACCGGCATTATAGGCCGCGAGCGCCATTCTTTCTTCCCCGCCGAACCGCTGAAGCTGATACGACAAATACCGTACGCCCCCGTCAATGCTTTGTGCCGGATCAAATGGGTTGGATACCCCAAGCCCACTGGCCGTGCCATCCATCAGCTGCATCAATCCCTTGGCTCCAGCGGAGGATACCACATTGGGATTAAAAGAGGACTCCGTATCAATTACAGCTTTGATCAGATCGACCGGTACACCGTACTTAGCGCTTGCCGTCTGAATAAGCTCTTCGTAATCGGTGGGCTTAGTTCCCGTTATTTCCCCGGAAATGCTTCCCGATGTCTGTGCGCCGAGATTCTGCCAGAGAAGTGGGCTGGCAGCGGCCATATCGGCCAGAGCCGAAGCGGTATCAAGACTCTTCAGCGAATCTCTCTGCGAGGTACCCTCCTGCAGCATCGCCGAGAATACAGCTGATGATTTTCCCTCAACCGGGGTACTCGGGGTATCCTTCACCTTCACCTTCACCTTGTCTGAAGGCCCTGTCACTGCACCTGTCTTCAGATTGACCCATTTCAATTGACCAGCCCCGTTGGCTTGTACCGGATTAATCCCCATGCTGACATTCCTTTCTTTTAGCTATATAAGACGAACTTAAGATCCGAACTTAAGGCTCGATCGTCACTACGGTGGAATGTTTGGACTTCCGGCCGTTGTTGTTCCCAGATTTCTTCTTTATAACCGCTATTAGCGGTTGAAATCTGGGAAGCTTATGCTTCCGACGCGAGCTTTCCTACAGAAAGCTTTCAGACGAACGCTTCGCTCCTACAGTTCCAAACTTCCCCCTTCGTTCCTCTTCTCTCTTCGTTACTTTCTTTTGTTCATCTTATATATTCTCTATGTTGAACTCTTACATTCCACTTTTAAAATACGCCTTAATCTTACATTTTTATTGCAATGTTTGCTATATGGGGCATCGAAAAACAGACTTCAGACCCGGATATTTAGGTCTAGAAGCCTGTTTCGATGTCGATATTTCCGCTTTTCACCAGCACTTGTCAGCGTGCAAATGGGGTCATAACAAAGTAACTCAGCGCAGCAACAATCCCGAGTCCCATAGCCCACGCGCCTGTTGTCTTTTGACCTCTGGCGTAAGCAAAATAACCCAGTACTGCGGCTGCCGGCCCCAACACAATCGACCAGATGAACAAAGACGCGATTCCGAAGGCCAGACCTGTGTAGCCCATCGCACGACTTCCACTGTCTGTTCCGTCCAGTTCATCGTCTGCGATTCTATCCTTGACTGTGGCATTTCGTAGTTGCGTTGGAACAGGGCTTACTTCAGCAGCATACTCTTCACGATGTTCGCGTTCCCGGCGCGGATAATCGACTCTGCGAGGACGCAGAATGACTTTTTTGCGCTCAGAGGTCTCCTCCGACCGTTCGTGTTCGTTATCATAGTTATCCATGAGCGGGCCTCCTAAGAGTTCGGCTTGAAAGTCAGGCAACAGGTTGCAGATGAGGTATTGGCATGATCTTTATGATCACCATGAATCAGTTCTTCAGCGAATTCTTCTTTAAAATGACTTCCTGAGTGCTTGTCAATTTCAATGATGATTTCTTCGGCCCTGCAAATATTGCTTTCTCCCCAATAATGACAATTGCTGACACTGCACTTTACGAACGGCTTTTGATTGCTTGGCATCATCATCACCTCGGCTTCATTATGTCCGAGCGAGCATTCTGCTATCCAATTCACCACTTCCAGTTGATTCCCGAACTACGCTACCCTACCCTTAGCCACCTTTTTATACATAAAAAAGGATCAGCAACCCTGAACTGGGTTACTGATCCTAAGTAACATTGTGGATAAAACTATACCTGGTTTTGCATGCGCTTCTCGGTCAAATAATCATTCTCATAGTAAATCAGATCGTCGCGCAGTTCTTCATACAATTTGGTAATGTCCAGAATGATATCCCGGGCTGGACGTACGGGCTTCTTGCGGAAACGGATAGCATCCTGCCCAGTATAGGCATAACGACCATCTTCGGAGTAGCTTTCATTCTTGGGATAGAAGAAGTTGTTCACGCCATAATGGTAGACATTATAAAGCGCTTTCTGCGCAAATGACTCATCAAATGTGGCACGGCGCAAAGCAACTCCCAGCTTCTCATATGACATCTCGGAGAATACCAGCACATGACGCAGATCGGACAGAAACCCTTCATAGAAATGCACGGTTTCCTCATCCTGCTCGGTAACAAGCTGCGGTAATGCGTGCTGGTTCAGGAACAGCTCCATTTTATCGATTGCGATTTTAAGCTTTTCTCTCGTCGTTTCACATAATTTCTGCACATTAGCTGCTGACATGGCGGTTGCTCCCCCTTATTATTCCTTACTCTTGCCGTCGCTTACGTTCAATTTACGCTGTTCACATTTCAAGTTTCATGAGTTATTATGTTCCGTTGTTTAATCCTACAAGTTCAGGAATTCAATCCTAGGCTTTTCTTGCTTCTGATATTATCATAAAAAACGAGCCTGCGGTATCCCTTTTCTGCAATGCATAAAACAGGCTTCCGTTTCTCAATCTATGGAGACTACAAAGCCATGGAGGAACGGAAAACATGTCACGAAAAAATTTAAAAATCGCCGGTCTGCTGACCGCCATTGTTGCCGTTGTTCTGTTGACCTTCGCCCTACGACCGGCAGAAAAGGGAAGCACACCACTCAGACAAGCCTCAGTTCCTGGGCCCAAACAGGAGAAAGCGCTAAAGAAAACAACCCTTTCGCAAGATGTCACGGCAACAGATCGGTTGAACCGGGTGGATGTCAGCCGGCACCTGACAGTCTTGCTCAACAAGGCACATGGAGCTTCCTTGAAGGATGTTTCAGTGTATGCAGAGCACCTTAAGCAGGAACACGGGCATTTTGCCATGCTGACATGGATAGATTTCCGTACGAACAAGACCACCACCTTCAAATCTTCCCTTCCCCAGGCTAGCGCTCAGGAGAATAAAGTCCTACAGAAGTACCAGAAGCTTGCCAAGTCGGGCTTAAGAAATCACCAGTCCTACGAATCCCCGACTTTTGCAGTTGGCAAGGAAAAATATTATTTTATGGGCCAACGTGACAAGGACGGGAGCATCGGTGTGATTGCGCTAATTAATCAGAAAGTGCTGGGCAAAGTTGCTGATCATCAGATCAAGAATCTTCGCCTCATTCCTTATCCCAAAGAAGGAAAATTCCGTGTGGAATCCGTGCATACCGATACCCTTGGCGAACTGACCGTCAAGACCGGACACGACAATCAGAATGCCAGCCATTTTTATGAGAACGAGATTGTAGTACGCTTCCCGAACGGCCATCCCACTCAAGGACAGCTTCAGACCATTGTCGCTGACATCAACGGCAAAGAACCGCGCAAGTTGGGCTATGCTTATATTTTCCGCTCGGAGAAGATGAGCTTTTTTCAACTCAAATCGTATTTCGATAAAAAATGGCATCCAGAGTATACGGAGCCACACTATCTATATTTAACGAATGATACCGTCTCTGAAACAAATCCCGAGGTCATTACGCCCAACGACTTGCTTTACTCCACTTACCAGTGGAATTTACCGGCGATTGAGACAGGACAGGGCTGGAATTTGACCAAAGGCAGCAAGGATGTCATTGTCGGTGTCGTGGATACAGGTGTGCAGGCTAGCCATCCCGATCTACAAGGCAAACTTTTACCGGGCTATAATGCCGTGACAAAGGGCTCTACCCCGGATGATGATGTAGGTCATGGAACACATGTTACGGGCATTATCGGAGCTGTGGTTAACAATAACGAGGGTGTGGCGGGGATTAGCTGGTACAACAAGATTTTGCCGGTCAAAGCACTCGATAACTCTGGAGCGGGAACCACCTACTCAGTTGCTGAAGGTATCATCTGGGCCGCTGACAATGGGGCCAAGGTGATTAACCTCAGCCTCGGCAATTACGCTGACTCCCAATTTTTGCACGATGCCGTTAAATACGCCTACGACCGGGATGTAGTCCTAGTCTCAGCCTCGGGCAACGATAATACGGAGCGACCGGGATATCCCGCCGCCTATCCGGAAGTGTTGGCTGTAGCAGCCACTAACGCATCACATCAACGGGCGTCTTTCTCCAATTATGGTGATTATGTGGACGTTGCTGCTCCTGGTGAAAGCATTGCCAGCACATACCCGAACAGCCAATATGCGGCGCTATCAGGTACATCGATGGCAAGTCCCCATGTAGCGGCGGTAGCGGCATTGGTTCGATCTCTGAACCCCGATCTGAGCAATCAGGAAGTCATGGATCTGTTGATGAAAAATGCAATCGACCTCGGCACCCCGGGTCATGATAAATATTACGGCTGGGGCCAGGTCGATATTTACAAGACTCTGCAGGCAGCCTCCGGCAATACCGTTCCGCTGCAACTCTGGCCGCAGCATGTTCGGCAACAACTGAACCAGTTGAAGCAGCGAATGGGCGTCAAGCCTTGATACAAGGAAACGCAGAGCCGAATACCAAACTTGCCACCTTGATTAGTGATAAACGGTCGAGCCTATGCCTGAGACACTTTTACTGGATCTTGCCATCCGTTAACTCAGAGGCCATGTACCTGGACAGCAGCTCCAAAAATAGCTTCAGTCCCTGCTCCATACGAGCCTTATCCATTTGTGCATAACAAAGCCGAATATGGCTCGAGCTGCCGTCTCCGGCACGGCAGACATCACCAGGCAGGAATGAAATACTCTCCTGCTCAGCAAGTGTGTGCAATTTGTCGATCTGAAGTGTAGCCGGTAGTTCCAGCCATACATTAAGTCCGCCCTCCGGCAGAGTCCAGCGAACGCCGGAGGGCGCATGTTGCCTCAGCAGTCTCCCTGCACTCTCCATCCGCTCCCTTAAACCGATGCGAAGCCCGGCGGCATATCGTTCATAGCTGTCTGCTATGAACGGCAGTACGGCTCGCTGGGTCAGAAGCGGACTGCCGAGATCGCTGGCGGATTTGGCAGCAATCAGCCTCGACAGAATGTCACCTTCGGCGGCGACACAGGCGATTCGGCAGCCGGGAGCCAGTACCTTACTGAAGCTTTTCAAATACACGACATGACCATCTGTGTCCATCGACTTGATGGAAGGCGGTGGCGGGTCGCGGAAATATAGATCACTGAACGGATCATCTTCAACAATAAGACAGCGGTAGCTGCGAGCCAACTCCAGCAGCTGCTGTCTTCTTCGCATGCTCATCGTAACCCCGCTCGGATTTTGAAAGGTCGGGTTGGTATAGATCAGCTTCGGGGGCCGCTCGTCACATAGAGAAGTCAGTATATCTACTCTCATCCCTTCCCGGTCCATCGGCACAAAGATCATCTCTGCCCCGCGTCCGGCAAAAACATCAATCGCTCCTGTATAGCTCGGATCTTCGAGATAAACGACATCTCCCGGTCCGACAAAGGTGCGGGCCACGAGATCAATGCCCTGCTGTGAGCCGCTTGTAATCATCAGCCCGGAAGATACCAGCGTCATCCCTCGCTTCCGCAGATGCCGCCGCATGACCTCCCGCAGTTCCAGATCACCTTGGAAATTTCCGTAGGACGCCATTAATTCAGGCTGTTCCGACACAAGAGCAGCCATGGTACTGCCAATAGATTTCAGCGGCAGCAGTTCACGGTGCAATGAAGCCAGATGAAATGAATAGTCCGCTTCAGACTCATTGAAATTACGCCAGAGCTGCGCTCTTGGCAAATAATCATCATAACGTCCCTGCCAACCGCCTACTTCCCCAGCTCCCTCATGCTCCTCCGTATCTGTAACAAAGCAACCCTTTCCCTGAATACAGAGGATACTTCCCTTCTTCTCAAGCTCTGTATAAGCCTTGCTCACGGTTACCTGGCTGACCTTCAGTGATAAGGCAAGTTCACGTACGGAGGGCAGACGTGCTCCGCGGGGTAGAAGACCGGAGGAGATCCGCTGCCCTAATCTCTCACAGATTTGCTGAGGTAGGGATTGGCTGCTGCCACGCTTCAGTTCTATGTGCATACCGGTTAGCCCCCAACTGTTATATTCGGACCTTTACTGTTATACTCCCATGCCGTTATGATACCATCAAACCAAGAAGGCGGGGAGCAATCTTATGAATATCCAGTACTCTGCAGCGGCTCAAAATATAGGATCGTCAGTTGTTCGAGAAATCCTGAAAGTTACACAAGGTACAGATGTTATCTCGCTTGCGGGTGGATTGCCCGCAGAAGAGCTATTCCCGGTAGAAGCGGTCCAGACAGCCTACAATCAGGTGTTGTCAGGCAATGGTTCTGCTCTACAGTACGGGATCACCGAGGGCTTCACTCCCCTGCGCGAACAAATTGCCGAAAGACTTGCCCATCAGGGCATTCCCGTATCCAGTGATGAGATTATTTTAACTACAGGCTCTCAGCAGGCGATTGATCTGATCAGTAGGATTCTGCTAGACCCCGGCGATGCCGTGCTCGTCGAAACACCTACCTATCTCGCTGCATTGCAATCACTGAACTTCTACCGTGCTGACATCCATATTGTGGACCATGACAGTGAGGGGATGATACCTGAAGACCTGGAGGAAAAGCTGCGGAGGCTGAAGCCGAAGCTGCTGTACACCGTCCCCACCTTTAATAATCCCTCGGGGGCTACGTGGAGCAAGGAACGCCGCCTGAAGATTGTAGAGCTGTGTCAACGTTACGGCACTCTGATTCTGGAGGATAATCCCTATGGGGAACTAAGATTCACCAGTGATCCTGGCAGTATTCCGCCCACACTAGCGGCCATCGACCGAAGCAGCAATAAAGAACATTGCGTCATCTATACAGGCACCTTTTCCAAAATTGTCGCCCCTGCTCTGCGCACAGGCTGGATTGTCGCTGACCCTGCAATTGTCAGAATGGTTGCCAAGGCCAAACAGACAGCCGATCTGCATTCCAGCGCAATCGATCAGCGGGCATTGCACAGGCTGCTGCAGACGTTCGATATCGAGCGTCACATCGCTAGCGTCTCCCGTGAATATCATGCTCGGATGAAGCTGTTATCCCAGGAGCTTCTGGCTCAGGGGATGGAAGGATTGAGCTTCCGTGAGCCTTTGGGAGGCATGTTTCTTTGGCTGACACTACCAGCCGAAATCGATACAACCAAGCTACTGCCGATAGCCATGGAACATGGTGTCGCTTTTGTTCCCGGCGAGGTGTTCTATCCCTCCCATCCAGAGAAGAATACGATGCGCCTGAATTTCACCCATACGCCACCGCAGCTTGTTCAGGAGGGCGTTCAGCGCCTGATGAGAGCCATTGTGCAGTGGCGCGAACATGAGACTGCCATCATATAGCGTGCGGGTTTACCGAAATTATTTTATAAAAAACAAAAAACGGCGGCGTTACCCGGATAACCGGATACACGCCGCCGTTTGATCTATGCTGTTCATCGAACGATTGAAAAAAATCATACATAACGTTGCCAGTTAGGAAAGTTTGCCGTAAGCCGGGTTCTGTGCTCTTCGTGGTTCATACGGGAACTACCCTCCCACCATAAGCGACAATCATCTATCTAGGCCGTACATTACTGCACAGCTCCAGCGACCAACCTAGACGCGCCTCAGGCGAAGGCTGCTTCTTTCCGCGAGGAATGATGCTGCGTCTCATTAGGTCTTGCTCCAGATGGGGTTTACCAGGAACAAAGTCACCAGTGTTCCTCGGGGTCTCTTACACCTCGGTTCCATCCTTGCCTGTGCCGTCCGAAGACGGCCATCGGCGGTCCATTTCTGTGGCACTATCCTTCGGCTCGCGCCGACTGGACGTTATCCAGCACCCTGCCTTATGGAGCCCGGACTTTCCTCCCGCGGCTTGCGCCGCCGGCGATTGTCTGTCAAACTTTCCGAACAACATTTATATTATACAGACTTAAGTCAGCCTGCACAAGTGTAATTGTTTGGAATTATAGAAAATTGAATGGCTCTGTATTCACCTGCGAAGCATGGACTACTGTCTCATAGCGCCCTTCGGTAAGCTTCTGGGTCATCCACTCCGCAACTTTCTCCTTCATGATTTTCTCCGCGTTATGCCCGGGATCAATCAGAGTAATACCTGCCAGCAGCGCATCCTGAGCTGTGTGGTAATCAATATCTCCAGTAACCAGCACGTCCGCTCCACGGAAAATTGCACTGTTGTAGTACTTAGCCCCGGAACCGCCCAAAACGGCAGCCTTGCGGATCGGACGATCGAGATCGCCAACCACACGCACCTTATCCACCTTCAGTCCCTGTTTGACAGTTTCCACGAAGTCTCCGAGGGTCGTAGCTTCTTTAAGCTTCCCTACTCGGCCCAGACCAAGGCTGCGGCCCTTCAGATCCATCTGATACAGATCATAGGCCACTTCTTCATACGGATGCGCCTTCAGCATGGCCTGCACCACTTTGTTGCGAATTCCCTGCGGCACTATCGTCTCAATACGCATTTCCTCAGCACGCTGCATTTTACCCGGCTCCCCAATATAGGGCTCTGTTCCTTCACCAGGCAGAAAAGTGCCGTATCCCTCAATATTGAAGCTACAGTGACTGTAGTTGCCAATTGAGCCCGCACCTGCGTTCAGAATGGCATCCAGTACCTTCTGATGATGATCCTTCGGAACAAACACAACTAGCTTGGACAACTGCTCCGAATGAATATCCTTAATCGGTGCACTGTTCTCGATGCCGAGTGCTTCCGCCATCCAGTCATTCATTCCGCCTTCGGCCACATCCAGATTCGTATGGCTAATGTACACAGCGATATCATTCTTGATGAGCTTCTCATACAGTCGACCAGCTGGCGTATCGGTAAGAATACCCTGCAAGGGACGGAAAATAATCGCATGGTGGGCAATGATTAGATTACAGCCCAGGGAAATGGCTTCCTCCACAATCTCCTCATTCACATCCAGTGCAACCAGAATCCCGGTAATCTCCTTCTGCAAAGTGCCCAGCTGCAGCCCAACCTTATCCCAATCCTCAGCGATATGCTTTGGGGCAAGCTGCTCCATATACTGAACTACAGTCTGTCCTTTCGCAAGCATTCCAGCACCTCCGTGATTTCCTTGATCTGTCCTGTAACGACTTTCCGCTTGTACTCTGCAGAAGCCAGCTCGGAGCGAGACAGCGAGGCCAAAATGCTTTCCAGCTTCCGAATCTCACCCTGCCATTTATCAAAAAACACATCATTCGGCGATCTCAGCAGCCAAGGCCCCATCTGAATCAATCTTTCCTTGCTGCAGACAACTTCGCCGCCCGCCAGTTTCAGATCGCTGTACACCTCAGCATTGGTAAGGGTTCCCGCAGCTTCCGGCACCGCGGTCAAGACCTCATAGATCTTGCCGTCTTCCTCTAGAATGTGCTCAGCAGTGAGCACCCAGCCGTGCTCCAGCAACCAACGGCGAAGGTTATCTTCGCCAACATTCGGTTGAAGCGACAGCGTAGTCACGCCTTCCAGCTTCCCTTGCTGCCGCCCCCGGTCCAGAATCGCCGCAATCAGCGATCCCCCCATACCGGCGATAGAGATACTGTCCACCTCGCCGGGCTCCAGCACCTCCAGGCCATCTCCGCGGCGAACTGAGATCACCTTTCCTTTGCCAGCTTCCGCCACGCCTCTGCGTGCAGCTTCAAAAGGTCCCTCATTGACCTCTCCTGCGACAGCAAACACAGCACGTCCGCTCTCCAAAGCCGCTACAGGCAGCAGCGCATGATCGGAGCCAATATCGGCCAGCCGGCTGCCCTGCGGAATCTGCTCCAGCACCAGCTGAAGCCGTTCAGATAATTTAGTATTGTTCATGTAGCCACCCACGCAATCCATTTTTTTCGGAAAAGAAACAACAACGCCAGCTCTGCAGCAATCTTCGCTAATAGTAAAAAGGCAATCCACTGCGGATAATTATGGCGCAATAGAAGCGCATCCAGCTCTGGCAGAAGCCAGAGCGTGGCTCCCACTGCAAAGTAAACACCGGCAACTCCACTTACCCGGTAATGCAGCAACCAGCTCAGCCAGATCATCAGCACACACAACGGGAGCCAGAGCAGTTCCAGCTCAAAAATCGAAGCATCCGGACGCATCCCGCCGAAGAAGCTGCCATACAGCAGCGCCCAGAAGGCATAACCGCAGTATTGCAATAGCCCGATACGAAGGACAAAGCCAAGCACACACCAGAGCAAACCACAGGTTCCAATAAGAATTGGCCGCCAGAAGCCCGGATCAAGATCATGCAGCGAAATGAGCCACAGCCCGAATCCCAAGGTCAGCATGCTCCCGACTCCTGCCAGCAGCAGGCTGATCGTCCGGTTTCGCTTTGTGTAAATTGCTGCATATCCATAGCAGACAACCAAGACAGACAGGACGGTTGCGATTTGCAAAGGCCAAGGAAAAACGCTAAAATATATACTAATCAAGAAAAACAAGGAAATAATGCCAAAACCAAACAACCATATTTTGATGCTGCCCTGCTGCAGATTTTGCAGCGAGATCGGGTTGCTGTCCTTGACCGCAGTTTCGTCGTCATACAGGTTAGTCAAGAAATCACAGTATTGCTCCGGTAGCAGTCGGCTCTTTCGCCAATACTGAATTTCTTTCAAGATCGTGTCGCGTTTCTCCAAATTCACCGGCTCATCCCTCTCTCCGTCCATTAAACGAAAAGAACCTCCTGCCACTGAGCAGCAGAAGGTCCAGTTCATACATCCTATTCGAGGAAATCCTTCAGCCGTTTACTACGGCTAGGGTGACGCAATTTTCTAAGCGCCTTGGCTTCAATCTGACGAATCCGTTCCCGGGTTACGCCGAAGACCTTGCCAACCTCCTCCAGTGTTCTCGTCCGGCCATCATCCAGGCCAAAACGCAGACGAAGCACGTTCTCTTCACGCTCGGTGAGCGTGTCCAGTACATCCTCCAGCTGTTCCTTCAGCAGTTCGTAAGCCGCCGCATCCGCAGGGGCCAACGCTTCCTGATCCTCAATGAAATCGCCCAGGTGAGAATCATCCTCTTCACCGATCGGTGTTTCCAGCGATACCGGCTCTTGGGCAATCTTCATGATTTCTCTTACCTTTTCTACCGTTAATTCCATTTCCGCTGCAATTTCTTCTGGCGAAGGTTCACGTCCAAGCTCCTGCAGCAGTTGGCGGGAGACACGGATCAATTTGTTGATCGTCTCTACCATGTGCACTGGAATACGGATCGTTCTGGCCTGGTCCGCAATCGCACGGGTGATCGCCTGACGAATCCACCAAGTGGCATACGTACTGAATTTGAAGCCTTTGTTGTGGTCGAACTTCTCCACCGCTTTGATCAGACCCATGTTGCCCTCCTGAATCAAATCCAGGAACAACATGCCACGGCCTACATAACGCTTCGCGATGCTGACTACGAGCCGCAGGTTCGCTTCTGCAAGACGGCGTTTGGCTTCTTCATCGCCGTTCTTGATCCGCATGGCAAGCTCCACTTCGTCGTCTGCCGACAACAGGGGAACACGGCCGATTTCTTTCAAATACATCCGCACAGGATCATTGATCTTGATGCCCGGAGGCAATGACAGATCATCATCGAAGCTGAAGTCGTCATTATCGCTGCCTTCGTTGTCCTCACTTTGTCGAAGAGTCGTAACCTCTTCGTCATTCTCGTTCACAACTTCAATCCCCAAATCGCTAAGCTGCTCATAGAACTCTTCCATTTGCTCGGGGTCTTGATCAAACGGCGATAATTTCTCCATGATATCTTTGTAATTCAGTGATGATCTTTTCTTGCCATGTTCAATAAGTTGATCCTTAACCTGATCCAAAGTAAATTCCGCTTCGAGTTCAGTATGCTGATCGTTCGCCATAATTCGACTCCCTCCTCCCTAGGTACATCCTGCCAGGCATTTCATTGTCTCTCTAGGGCTATAATCTCACTTGCTATTTGTGCCGCACGCAAAAAGTCACCTGTTTTTTCGGCCTGAATCATTTCTTCTCGCTTCTGTTCCATCCTGCGCTGCAGGGGGTATTTCCGCACTTCACGGATGTAATCGTCCAGCACCTGCGTATTCCAGTCTGGAGGGGTATCCATCATAGAAATGGCAGTCGCCGTTTTTTCCAGACGGTCATCCTGAAGAGATGAGAGAAACCGGCTGATTCCCGGTGGTTTTCCTTGAGCGTAATAGGCGTATAGATAAGCGGCAATTGCCGCATGATCATCGATGTTGAACTCTTCTCCGAGGCGTTCGCCCACATATGTGGCGGCTTCCGGGTCCTGAATCATGAAGGACAACAGGCGCCGTTCTGCGACATGGTAAGCGGGTAGCAGCGTAGGTGTCTGCACTTGCCCTTTTTTATGCCTACCATTATTCCACCTATTATCGTTATTATCCCCTTCGGGGATGTTTTTTTGCATCGATGCCCGGAGTAAATTGCAATCCTGCTTTAAACTATCATATGACAGCTCCAGCTCGGAGGCGATTTCCCGCAAATAAACTTCTCGTTCCGTAGAGGAATGCAAGGATGCAATAATCTGAAGTGCTTCTTTTACGTAAGCAATTTTACCGTCTTCCTCTAGGAGTATATGGTTTTTTTTCAGATATATAAGCTTAAATTTCACGGATGAGACCGCCGACTCAATCACCTGTTCCCTGAACCGCTCCCCGCCAAAACGGGAAATAAATTCATCCGGGTCCAGTCCGCTGGGCAGCACGGCAACTTTCACGCGGAACCCCGCTCCCTCCAGCATAGGAATAGCCTTGATGGCAGCAGCTTGTCCCGCCCGGTCGCCATCATACGACAGCACAATCTCATCAGCCAGATTTTTCATCATTGCCACATGATTCTCGGTGAGCGAGGTCCCCATGGTGGCAACGCCGTTCAGCACACCTGATTCCCAGGCTGAAATGACATCCCCATATCCCTCTAACAGAACGATTTGCCGCGTTTTGCGAATGGATGCTTTCGACTGGTGCAGATTGTACAGAACCCTGCTTTTGTTAAACAGCTTGGTGTCCGGGGAATTCAGATACTTTGGTTGGCCTTCCCCCAGAATTCTTCCGGCAAAAGCAATCACCTTGCCTGTGCGGCTCGCAATCGGAAACATAATCCGGCCGCGAAAACGGTCGATGAAGCCTTTACCCTCGCCTCTGACAGACAATAGTCCGCCCCGCTCCATCTCGGCGAGATCAAATTGGCGCTTCTCCAAAAATTGCTGGAGTGTATCCCAGCGGTCCGGCGCGTACCCGATCTGGAACTGGTCAATCATTTTATCGCTGAAATTCCGGGATCTTAAATACTCCATGGCGGCAGTGCCGTGCTCCGTATTCTTCAGCAGAAAATGATAGAACTTCGCAGACCATTCATACGCTTGCAGCAGCCGGTCCCGTTCCGGGTCAGGCGGAGACAATAGCCCGCTTTTCCCTTCCGGAAGAGGAATGTCGCTTTCTTCGGCCATCGTTCTAACTGCCTCGGGGAAGGATAACCCTTCGATTTCCATCCTGAATTTGATGGCATTTCCGCCCATACCGCAGCTAAAGCAATGAAACACTCCACGCTCTGGAGTGACCGTGAAGGAAGGGGTTTTCTCCGAATGAAACGGGCAGAGGCCCCATAAATATTTCCCCCGCTTGGTCAACTGGACAACTTTACCGACGGTATCGACAATATCATGGCGTGCCAGCACGCTCTCGATGACCTCTTCCGGGATACTTCCCTGTCCGCTAGCCATTTCAACCACCTTCATCTCTTAACAAATAAATATAATTCGCTACAGCTGAACATTCTCCTGCAAAATTGTTAAAAGTTTTGTCAGTTTATGTTGAAAAAAGTTTTTCTCCTCAGCAGTGATGGGTTTTGGCCCTTTAGAATAGCGTCCCCGCCTTCGTTCCACTGCTCTGGCATGCCTTCCCTCCAGCATGAAATCCATCGTGGAATCCTTATAATCCTGGCCACGAAATGAAAGCACACTGCAGCGTTTGCCCAGCGCCAGTGCGGCCAGTCCATAATCCTGCGTCAGCACCACATCGCCTGCGGAGATATGATTGGCAATATACAGATCAGCACTCTGATCGCCCCGGTCCACCTGCACAACCGTTACCCCTTCTTCACTCTTAAGCGCATGGTCATAGGAAGATACCATAACCACTGGAATCCCAAAGGAGCGGCCTACAGCGGCAATTTCTTTTTTGACCGGACAAGCATCTCCGTCTACGACAATTGTTCTCACCGGAGACTTCTCCATCTTCATCACCAATTTCCCGTGTAGTATATATACGCGCTTCTGGTATAAAATCCTTCTTTATTCAATATAATCTGAATCCCGAAACGTGAGCTGACAATTTGGCAAAATCATAAATACGGAACAGTTGTCAAGCTGACGCTTTGGCACTGTTCCGTATATTTATACCCTAAACCATCAATCTATACCATAAAACACTTAACTTTTTTATAGCCAGGAATAAAGGAAGCGTCCTTTGTTTACCACACCAGCTTGCCGAAATCAGCGAAAATCTTCGAGTCGGCATCAATGCCAGCCAGCAGGGCCAGACGGTTAGCGCGCACCTTCTCATCCTCTGCCATAACCATAACGGAATCGAAGAATCCGGTAACGGCATCCTTCAAGCCGGAAAGAATAGACAATGCTTCTTCAGCTTGCTTGCTAGCAAGGGCGTCACGGTAAGGCGTGTGCAGAGCCTGCCATGTCTCATACAGTTTCACCTCAGCAGCTTCCACCAGCAATGCAGGGTCGATAGTGACTTCCGTTGCCTTGGCGGCAAGGTTGCTGACCCGGGTCAGGGAATCCACAGTAATCTTGAAATCCTCTTGTCCGGTGACGGAATCCATCAATGCCTTGCTTCTGGCCACTACATTCACTACATCATCAAAACCGGCAGCAATGACAGCATCCACTACATCATAACGAACATTGTCGGACAGTAGGCGTTTCACGCGCAGACCAAAGAACTCGTAAAGAGTATTACGCAGTTCCTCACCCGAATGTTTCAGATTTCGTGAACTTTCATGCACTTCAGTTGCAGCGGCAAAAATATCCTGCAGTGAGATTGGAAGCTGACGCTCCAGCACGATCTGCACGATCCCTGCAGCCTGGCGGCGCAGTGCATAAGGGTCCTGAGATCCAGTCGGAATGATGCCAATGGAGAAGCAGCCGACAATAGTATCTATTTTATCCGCAAGGCTGACTATCGCACCTGCATCTGTCGATGGAACCTGATCCCCGGCGAAACGCGGCTGGTAGTGTTCAAAGATCGCTTTGGCAACCGTCTCCGGTTCTCCGGCTTTACGTGCATAATCTTCACCCATGGTGCCCTGGAGTTCAGGGAACTCATAGACCATTTGGGTAACCAGATCGAATTTGCAAATATCAGCGGTGCGGCTGACTTCAGACGCAGTTGCCGCAGGCAGATTCAGCTTCGCAGCCAGCAGATCCGCGATCTTGCGAATTCGACGGACTTTATCGCCGATACTGCCGATTTCTTCGTGATACACGATATTTTCCAGCTTGGCCAGTGCGTCACTGATTTGCAGCTTCTGATCCTCTTCATAGAAGAACTTGGCATCAGACAAGCGAGCACGAAGCACTTTCTCGTTCCCCTTCGCAATCACATCCAGTGATTCCGCGTTTCCGTTACGGACAGTAACGAAGAATGGCAGCAGCTTGCCTTCTGTATCCAGTACCGGGAAGTAACGCTGATGCTCGCGCATCGAGGTAATCAATACGTCCTGCGGAATATTCAGGAAGGATGGGTCGAAGGTTCCGAACAGAACTGTTGGCGTCTCCACCAGGAACAATACTTCTTCAAGCAAATCTTCCTTGATGGCGATGGTCCAGTTTTTCTCAGCAGCCAGCTTGTGAATCTGATCTAGGATCAGGCTCTCACGTTCCTTCACATCAGCCAGCACATGCTGTGACCGCAGGCTCTCTACATAAGCGGCAGGCTCGGCAATTACAGTCTCGCCCCCGAGGAAACGATGTCCACGACTCGTATTACCGGCTTTGACACCAGTGATCTCCAAATCAATAATGTCCTGGCCGAACAAGGCAACCAGCCAGCGGATCGGACGTACGAACTTGAAGTCATAGCTGCCCCAACGCATGTTTTTCGGGAACGTCATGGCATTAACGATGTCCGTCAGACCTTCTGCCAATAGTGTGGATGTTTCTACACCAGCACTGCTTTTCGTAGCGTATATATATTCAACGCCTGCCAGTTCCTTAAAGGTAAACTGCTCTGGAGATACCCCTTGGCTACGGGCAAAACCAAGTGCTGCCTTGCTCCATTCGCCGCTTGCGTCCAGAGCAATTTTGCGTGACGGCCCCTTGACTTCTTCACTGATATCGGTCTGCTTATCCGCGGCATCCTTGACCAGAACAGCCAGACGACGGGGCGTTGCATAGGCGGTAACCCCGCTATGAGAAATACGCGAGGATTCCAGCCATTTGGACATTCTGTCTTCAAGCTGCTCCATCGCAGCACGGATGAAACGGGCCGGAACTTCCTCCAGACCGATCTCGAACAAGATATCTTTAGCCACGGTCAGCACCTTCTTTCTTCAGCAGCGGGAAGCCAAGCTTCTCGCGTTCCTCCACATATGTTGCAGCTACCGTACGAGCCAGATTACGTACTCTCGTAATAAAGCCGGTGCGTTCAGTTACACTGATTGCTCCCCGTGCATCCAGCAGGTTAAAGGTATGGGAGCATTTCAGCACATAATCATAAGCCGGGAACACCAGATGGTTCTCCATCGCTCTGCGGGCTTCTTCTTCATATGTGTTGAACAGTGTGAACAACATTTTGACATCGGAAACTTCAAAGGTATATGTGGAATGCTCCACTTCCGGCTGATGGAATACATCTCCATAGCTGATTCCGTCCACCCACTCCAGGTCGAATACATTTTCCTTCTCCTGGATATAGGAGGCGAGACGTTCCATACCATAGGTGATTTCAACAGCTACCGGATGTGTCTCGATACCGCCCACTTGCTGGAAGTACGTAAACTGTGTGATTTCCATCCCATCCAGCCATACTTCCCAACCAAGGCCCGCGCAACCAAGGGAAGGATTCTCCCAGTTGTCCTCTACAAAACGAATGTCATGCAAGAGCGGATCTACGCCAAGCGCCTTCAGACTTTCCAAATAAATCTCCTGGATATTGTCCGGGGACGGCTTGATAATCACCTGGAACTGGTGATGCTGGTACAAACGGTTAGGGTTCTCCCCGTAACGTCCGTCTGACGGACGGCGTGAAGGCTCTACATAAGCCACCTTCCACGGCTCTGGTCCCAGTGAACGTAAAAAGGTCATAGGGTTCATCGTACCCGCCCCTTTTTCCGTATCGTACGGCTGGACGATAATACAGTTGTGTGCTGCCCAAAACTGCTGCAGTGTCAAAATCATCTGCTGAAAGTTCATGCTACCGACTCCTTCGCTTACAAGTTTTTTCATGCCTGATGCCTTCTTTAGGCCTTGCGCTGGAGGCGGCTCTTCTCTATTCTTGCAGCGCACCGGAAGACTCTCCGGCTAGCCACAGGTCAAAAAGCTCCCGCCCCCATGCCTGATATACAGACATAGGGACGAGAGCTTAACATGTTCTCCCGCGGTTCCACCCTACTTGATCCGTCCCGTAACTGATCATGAAAAAACCAAGAACAGGGTGACGAATCCACTTTTCGCTTGGTGCCGCTTCGTACTCCCGGGTGCCATGTTCATGAACTTTGCCCTGCCAGGCTTCCACTGCCCCCGACTCGCTGATATGACAATACGGTTCATTACTTTCCCGATCGATGCACGTTCTCCTTAACGGAGCTATTACGGCAGACCACAATTAATAAAAGTAAACTGCCACTATATTAACGGAAATTTCGAGATTCGTCAAATCTCGTATTTATCCAGCTGGTCCAGAAAGTTCTGCGATTTCAGCCGTAGCCCAAGCTGCATATCCATAAATGATCGCATAATTTTCTTGAGTTCCAAACGGGTGGCTTCCTTCACATCCACATTGCCGAGCCGGGTCAGATCCAGTGCCGCGAATAAGCGTAGCAGCTTCAGCGCCCGGGGTGAAATCGTAAGTGCTGGAGGGTCCTGATGCTTGCAGCTTCGGCACAGCACCCCGCCGAGGCGGGGACTGATCAGAAGCTGGTCATCAGGTTTTTGCGAGCCACAGATGATACATGTATCCAATTCCGGACCATACCCCGCTGCCTGGAGAAGCTTCATTTCGAAAATATTAATAATCACACCGGGTTCCTTATCTTCTTCCAGCGCATTTAGGCAGGCCGTCAGTTGGCGAAACCAAAAGCTTCCGGTCTCCTCATCATGCAGCACACGATCCAGCAGCTCGCAGGCGTAGGAGGCGTAGGCCGCTTTGATCAAATCCTCACGCAGTGGATGATGAGATTGCGTAATCTCACCGGAGTTCAGCGTACCGAGTCCCCCGTTATTTCTGAAAAAAACAAATTCTCCAACTGTAAACAGCTGAATCAGCGCAGCATGGCGGCTTTTGACCTTCTTGGCACCGCGTACGAGCACACCTACTTTGCCCGCGTTCTCGGTGCAAAGCGTAATGATCGCGTTCCCTTCACCGTAGTCCATGCTGCGGATGACGATCCCTTCCACCCTGTGTAGCATGCCTCTTCCCCCAACCATTCGGCAAGCAACCAGTCCCTATTGCGCTTCTTCATCATAGACCTGCTCTTCCTCCGCCGGTACAGGTCCGCTCTCGGGGAGCGAGCCTGCAGCTTCCCTATACAGCAGATAAGCATCGACATCTCCAGTCATTGCAAAATACTTCCACGAAAAATCTCGCATTCGTATTCATCCTTTCTTCGGAAACACGATGTCTCTTCGAAATTAGGATGTGCGATGTACCGGGTTCTATCCTTGCAATTCCTGCCAAGGTGGCGAAGTCATTATTGATCTTTATGAAAACCCAAGTCACGCAGGACACGGTCCTGATTGCGCCAGTCTTTTTTCACCTTTACCCAAAGCTCCAGAAAAATCTTCGATCCCAGCAGACGCTCAATGTCCATACGAGCACGCTTGCCGACTTCTTTCAGCAGCGCCCCTTGCTTGCCGATAATGATTCCTTTCTGTGAATCGCGCTCGACAAAAATAACAGCTGAGATGTGTACCACACCGTTCGACTCCACACGCATATCTTCAATGGCCACCGCGATGGAATGCGGCACCTCTTCACGGGTCAGATGCAGGATCTTCTCTCGCACCAGCTCGGCAACGACAAACTGCTCAGGGTGATCCGTAACCTGATCCTCCGGATAGTACTGTGGCCCTTCAGGCAGATACTTCTGTATCTGCTCCAATAGCGTGTTGACATTGTTGCCCAGCTTGGCGGAGATCGGTACGATCTCGGCAAAGTTGTGCAGCTTTTGATATTGCGTGATCAGCGGCAGCAACGCTTCCGGCTCAATTTTGTCAATTTTGTTCATCACAAGAATAACCGGCGTCTTCAGCCCTTGTAACTGCTCCGCAATAAAACGGTCGCCTCCGCCCAGTCCATCTGCAGCGTCCACCAGGAACAATACAGCCTCTACTTCGCCCAATGTGCTCATCGCTGTCTGATTCATGAAATCACCCAGCTTGGACTGTCTCTTGTGAATCCCCGGTGTATCCAGGAATACGACTTGTGATTCATTCGTTGTATATACCCCGTGAATTTTATTTCTAGTGGTTTGCGGCTTGTCCGACATGATGGCGATTTTCTGTCCAATCACCTGATTCATAAGTGTCGATTTACCTACATTCGGTCTCCCGATAATGGCAACAAAGCCTGATTTGAACTTCTTCATCTAATCTTCCTTCCTTGAATGAACAATAATTTATTCTGGAAATCATTTAACTGGAATATATCCCGTTAAATTATGCATCGCCGTTCCTGGCGAATCATCCAGCCCATCGGGCTTGCCATATCGGCGGCAGCGCGCAACAACTTGCGTGGTATGTGCATCAGCATGAAGCCCATTAATACATTTCCCTAGAGATGGCTTCGTAAGTTACTACCCTAGTATTCCCGGCAAAGAAACGTAAGAGTCCTTGCCCACTTCAAAAAGGGCGGAATCGCAAACCGCGAAATCCGCCCCTGGGTATGCCTGCAATCTTTATGCTATGAAATCTGAGGTACACTGATTATGACATAAGTCCGGTAATCCAGTCTATCACAGGGTGATAAAACACATAAATCCCCATAATTACAGCAAACACCGCCGATAGAAGCACGGCTCCTGCGGCGGTATCTTTGGCTTTCTTGGCCAGTGGGTGAATCTCCGGCGAGACCAGATCAATCGTCGCTTCTATAGCCGTATTCATCAGTTCGGCGGCCAACACCAGCGTAATCGCCAGCAGCAACAGCAGCCAGCTACCCGGAGGCAGTCTGAATACCGCTGCAGCGAGAAGGACGATTACAGCAAGACCGCAGTGCACTTTCATGTTCAATTCCGATTTGAATGCCGCGACGATGCCTTGTGCGGCGAAGCGAAAGGAATACCAGAACTTTTTGCGCCCTACTGCCGTGTTCTTAACCATTAGCGCGTCAGTCCGACCTGAGCCAGAACATGCTCTTGCTTGGACATCATTTCAGCTTCGGAGGCGTCATCCTGATGGTCGTAACCTAGCAGATGCAGAAAGCCGTGCACGAACAGGAAGCCAAGCTCACGTTCTAAAGAGTGGCCGTATTCCAATGCCTGCTCCTGAGCACGAGGGACAGAAATAATAATATCCCCAAGCACCTCCGGAACATCCTCCAGTGTCTCGCCTTCCTCCAGCTCATATATAATTTCCGGTTCATCTTCCGCCGATTCGTTCATCGCAAACGACAGTACATCCGTCGGGCGATCAATGCCGCGGTATTCCCGGTTTAATTCATGGATTCGCTCATTGTCTACGAAAGTCAGATCGACTTCGCCGCTATCAATGCCTTCAGCCTCCCCCGCTTTTTGCAGGATACTCTCCAGCAATGCAATGAGACTGTCGTTGATTTCAAATTGCTCTTGTTCATTATTCCATACCACATTCAGGCTCATGTACCAACAGCCCCTTCCTCTTTTTTCGGCTTACGCGCTTCCTCCGGATACTCAATCCGGGAGTGGAATATGCCCATCACCGTTTCTTTTAACGTGCGCGCAATGATGTCCAGTTCCTTGATAGTGAGATCACACTCGTCAAACTGATGGTCATCGAGGCGGCTCTTGATGATCTTCTCGATCATTGTTTCCACCTGCTCAACGGTCGGCTTGCGTAAGGATCGAACAGCAGCTTCCACACTGTCCGCTATGCCAACCACCGCTGATTCCTTGGATTGAGCCTTGGGCCCCGGATAACGGAAATCATCTTCTTCGAAATCAGGTGTAGTCCCCTTCTCTTCAGCAAGACGTAGCGCCTTATGATAAAAATAATGCAAAAATGTTGTTCCATGATGCTGCTCGGCGATGTCGCGGATCGGTTTGGGGAGCTTGTACTCCTTCAACATCTCGACCCCGTCCCGGGCGTGAGCCACAATAATGGATTTACTGAGCATCGGCTCTATAGAGTCATGTGGATTCTCCATATTGTTCTGATTCTCGATGAAATAAAACGGCCGTTTGGTCTTGCCGATATCATGATAATAGGAGCCTACCCGGCAGAGTAATCCATCCGCACCGATCGCTTCCGCCGCTGCTTCCGACAAATTGCCAACCATCACACTATGATGATATGTGCCGGGTGTTTCCGTCAGTAGCTTGCGCAGCAGAGGATGGTTGGGATTCGACAACTCTACCAGCTTAAGAGCCGATAGAATGCCAAAGGTAGCTTCGAAGAACGGCATCAAGCCGATAACCAGCACAGCCGTCAGAAGACCGCCGGTAAAAGCAAACCCGAGCGCATACAGCGTATCCATTTCTTTCAAGACACCACCGCTTAACAGCGTAAGCATAAAGACCGTCACACTGCCGAACAATGATACCATAATTCCGCCTTTTAGCAAGGCGGAGCGTTGTCCAGCCCGATGAGTGGCAAAGATCGCAACATAAGACACGACCAGGGCAAAAAAGCCAAACGTAAAGTCAAATACGGTATCCAGCTGCACATTCAGGATAACGCTAGCCAGAATGGCGAACAGGATCGAGCAGAAGTACGCCAGCGTCATATCCAGTAGCATCGCTACCAGCATGGCGCCGATGGCGACCGGAGCCAGAAAACCAGTATAAGGACGTACATCGCTCTGGAGAAACGCTGCAAGACGCATCAAGACGATTGTAATTACAAAGACCAGAACCAGCATCAACAGCTGGGAGTTATTATACTTGAAGCTGGATGGGCCTCCAGTATAGCGGATAAACATCAAGAGGCCGGTAGACAACATCGCAGCGAGCATCAATAGGCCAAGCTGTGGCCAATAGTTGACTTTGTTGTTCAAAAGGCCGCTCTCATCCAGAAGCTTGTACAGCTCTGGCGTGATCATTTGGCCCTTGGCAACAAGTACATCCCCTTGCTCAATGAACACCTTCGGTGCATTTTCGCGGGCCTGAACCTCAGCATCCTTGGTGGCATCCTCATCATAGAATTTGTTGCTCGTAATGACGAGACGTACCAACTCCTGCACGACTTCCCGGGCGGTACGCTGGCTGAGCGCACTGATGCTAACCTGTTCAGCCACCTTAGCCCTTGCGGTCTGAGCGTCCGTAATCTGGTCGTTCATCAGTCGATTGACAATATCACGAGCCACAGGCTTCATCTCGATGATGTCCTGGGAAGTCAGCCGCGGGATTTTGATAAACGTCTCTTCTGGAATAACATAGGTCTGATCCTTGATCACCGACTGCATTTCATCCAGTAGATGATCTGAGTATGTACCGTTATTTCGGCTTGTGCTTACAAAGTTCAGAATGAAATCACTGGCCCGCTTCGGAATCTCCTCACGGTATATGCCTGTTTTGTCGCTCTGGGAGATTAGGTCATCCTGATTAAGCCGGTCAATCCGGTCGAGCAATGACGTAACCGAATTGTCCGCTCGCATGGGGATGATTTTATAGCGTGGCTCCACATTCTCAGCAGCCTGCTCCTGTGCCTTAAGTGTAGCTTTGTTGTCCTGAATTCGCTTAGGTGATGTAATCTCCTTTGCACTCTGGGTCCCTTCCTTGATATCGTACCGCTTAGGTAACAGGTCGGGTGCGAGAGAGAAGTAGAACACAATTCCGAGCAACAGGAAAAGAGCATAGCGCGTCACCGCGCTATACTTCCATCCGTTATTGCTGTATACAAATCCGCTTAATTTCGTAGGTTGCTTTGAATCCATGGAGACAGTCCCCTTTATTCAAGGTTTTCGGCAGCCCGGTCATAGGCGACAATGATCTTTTGCACCAATGAATGCCGTACTACATCCTGTTCCGCAAAATAGACAAAGCCCAGCTCTTCTATACCGGATAAAATCGCTTTTGCTTCAATCAGGCCGGATTTTTTGCCACGAGGCAGGTCAATCTGGGTCACGTCCCCAGTAATAACCATCTTGGAGCCGAAGCCGAGCCGAGTCAGGAACATTTTCATCTGCTCCGGTGTCGTGTTCTGCGCTTCATCGAGGATGATAAAGGAATCATCCAGCGTACGCCCCCGCATATAGGCCAGAGGGGCGATTTCGATCAATCCCCGTTCTAGTGCCTTCGCCACCTGATCGGGCCCCATAACGTCGTACAGGGCGTCGTAGAGCGGTCTGAGATACGGATCTACCTTCTCCTGCAGATCTCCAGGAAGGAAGCCCAGGCTCTCCCCTGCTTCAACAGCCGGACGAGTTAGCACAATTCGCTTAACCGCGCCTTCCTTCAGCGCCGCAACGGCCAGAACTACGGCCAGATAAGTCTTACCCGTACCAGCCGGGCCAATCCCAAAAACAATATCCCGTTTCTTGATCGTAGTCACATAATGCTTCTGTCCAACCGTCTTCACACGGATCGGCTTGCCGCGGAAGGTTGTTGTAATTTCGCCTTTGAACAAGTCGAGCAGCTGATCGGCGCGATAATCCTTCGCAAGCTCCACAGCATACTGCACATCCCGCTCACTGAGTATGTATCCGCTGCGGATCAGAGACAGCAGCACATTGAACAGTTGACCCAGCTTGTCTACTTTCTGTTCTGCACCGCGCACCGTAAGCTCCGCCTCGCGGGAATCAATGGTTGCCGGAATTTCACTCTCGATGATTTTCAGAAATCCATCCTGCGGGCCGAAGAGGGATTGCGCTTCTCCCGCATTTTGCAAAGATATACGAATGCTTGCAGTCTGTTCTGACAAGTAGCCTCATTCTCCTTGGTTGTTTACTATCGGAAGTTCTTCCGCGATACTCTCTTCTACTTCAAAAAGTACTTTCATATAAACTTTACCATTCTCTTTCTTCTCATGCAAAATTTTTTGACTTTTGATGACGCTTTCGGTGCCGTAACGCGCGAAAATATCAGCTTTGGCCCGCTCCAGCCCCTCCGCTTTGGCCTCTTCTACCGTACGCGTGGCGGATGTCTCCCGGACCTCCATCTCCTTTTCTGTCATCCAACCCACTGGAAGCTCGATGGACCGCCAGGTCAGCGGGTCCATTTCGGTCAGCGTTCTCGATGCCTCGAAAGTCGATTTTCCATAGCCCCACAGCTGGATCGCCCACTTGCCGAGCACGAGATAGCTGCGATCCTTCCGTTCACCAGTGTAGGAGCTGCCCTTCGTTTCAAGTGGAACCGTGATATTGTATTCATGCCAGACAAGTCCCTTGACTTCCCCCTTGGCAACCACAGCCTTGGAGAACTCTTCGTCACCGAGGATACCAGAGATCAGGACATCTCCTTTCTTCACGCGGGAGTTACGGGCGACAACCGGCCTACCCTGCTCCGCGTATATATTGGTTACCACCGCATCGGTGCGGCTAATCAAGTGACGATTGCTAAGCAGCGGTTTTCGCTCCGGCTGGGCAGCTTCTACCACCTGTATGACTACACTTGTCCCTGTTCGCTCCATGCCTACCCATGAGACACCCGGCAGATGGTTCGTCAGTTCTGTAGCCAGCTTGTCCGGGTCCTTCAGACGCCAGATCCATTGATAGGTATAAAGCCCCTCTTTACGGGCGGCCGTTAAAATATCCTCTGAGGCAATGCGGTTATTCCCCTCCACCTTGATACTCCAGACCATAGAGCATAGAAGTAGGAGAGAGACACCGAACAGTACCACGCCCACGGCAAAAAATTTACGTTTCCACAGAAGGACCATCTTAAAGGGCAGACCATGCCGTCCGGTGACATGCATGCGGCAGCCTGTCCGCTTCAAGAGCGGCCGGAGGTTATAGAAATCGTCCAGCAGCAGCTTCAAGGAAGCGCCGTTCCCGGCAGGCTTCACGTCCCAGATGACTATGCCTGCCTCGGCAACAGCGTTAATGAATCCTTCCACCTGCGGTCCCGTCACTTGCAGAGTAACGAACCCCCGCAGTGATGACAGAGGCGGTTCCTTCATGATCTCTCCTCGCTTTCCTTGTACCTGATTTCCCCGATTATCCCCTCTATAGCCAGCTCCTGGCCAAGAATATTCCGGATCATAAGCCCCTCGCCTGTGATTTCCAGCGAGCCCTTGGCTAACGCAAGCTTCAGCTGCCCGGAGGAAAAGTGCAGCACGCCGCGATGATTCTCAATATGCAGCTCCTTATTGCCGATCAGGGTGATCCGGGGCATATCCTGCAGCAGATCCTGCGGCAGATCCAGCACCCCGTTTGTCCATCCCCGCAGCCTGCGGCCAATACGGGTCATAAGTAGACGTTCCCCCTTCCTGCCTTCTGTACACCATATGCGATAGCGCACCACTTTATGAGAAGAACTCATGGAAAAAAGCCCGCAGAACGGGATAGTTCGGCAGGCAATTCAGTAGGGAGAATCCGGCAGAAGCCTCCGCATACGAAAAAAACCTCTGACATTCCTGCAACCAGAAATGCCAGAGGCTTATGTTCTTGCTCAGATCAAATAATTGGTTCTTGCCAAAGGTCAGACATTAATATAAACAGTCCTGTTAGTTTTCTTTGCGGTAAGCATGCGGACGCTTCGAACGCGGAGGGCCGAGAATCTCTGCCCATATGAGACCTTTCCGCAGATCCTCACGGCTGGTCGCCAGAACCGGCCTTGAGGCCATACCGGCGTTCACTGGCTCGGAAGCATGCTTCACGCTTGGGGCGGGCTCACCAGACATTTCATCAAAGACAGCATGGAGCCGCTCCAGTTCCTGCTGCATTTTTTCAGTACGAGCATTTACGCTATCCAGTTCTTCCCCCTGCTCCACCGTCATTTCATTTCCGGTATCGGTATCTGCATCGGAACCAGGAATCCATTGCTGTTCCCGTTCCATCGGAAAGCTCTCTTCCAACTCACGCTCTTCCCGTGCAAGCTCCCGAGTCTCCCTGGGAACCGGAGCACCTGGTGGCGGGAACGTCCTGCCCTGCTGACCCACGTCACGCTTGACCCGGCGAAGCGGGCTGTCGTCCCCGCCTCCGAAGGTGGGCATGCCGCCCGGCGGCGCTCCCTTACCCTTCGTTTTATTAGCCTTGTTCACATTCGAGACGATGGCAAAAATAATCACTGCAACGATATAGATCCAGCTCACGGGATATCACATCCCCTTATTTGTTGTTTTTCGGACCGCTATTCTCGTCCTGATCATTCATTTTGCCGAGAGAACCGCGCATTTGCGTATCCGCCTCAATATTCTTGAGGTTCATATAATCCATCACACCGATCTGACCGCCACGTAGCGCTTCAGCCATAGCAAGGGGAACCTTCGATTCAGACTCCACCACAAGCGCCTTCATTTCCACGACGCGGGCCTTCATCTCCTGCTCATGCGCTACAGCCATTGCTCTGCGCTCTTCTGCTTTCGCCTGCGCGATGCGTTTGTCAGCCTCGGCCTGCTCTGTCTGGAGGTAGGCACCGATGTTCTTACCGACATCAACGTCAGCGATATCAATGGACAGAATCTCAAAAGCAGTACCTGAGTCCAGACCCTTGGACAAAACTGTACGGGAGATGGAATCTGGATTCTCTAAAACGTCCTTATGAGAGTTACTGGAACCAACAGTGGTTACAATCCCTTCACCTACACGGGCAATAATCGTTTCTTCACCGGCACCGCCGACGAGACGATCAATATTCGCACGTACGGTAACCCGGGCTTTAACTTTGACCTCGATCCCGTTTTTCGCTACCGCAGCAACAGTTGGAGTCTCAATGACCCGCGGATTAACGCTCATCTGTACCGCTTGCAGTACATCACGACCTGCTAGATCAATAGCAGCAGCACGCGTGAATTCCAACGGAATATTGGCACGTTGTGCCGCAATCAGGGCATTAACAACACGGTCGACGTTACCGCCAGCCAGATAGTGACTTTCAAGCTGGTTAATATTCAGACCGAGTCCGGCCTTTGTTGCCTTAATCATCGGATTGACGATCCGGCTTGGTGTAACCCGGCGCAATCTCATGGCCACCAGCGTAATAATGCTGATTCTGACTCCGGAGGCCAAGGCCGAAATCCAGAGCATGACCGGAAAGAAGCTTAAGAAAACACTCAGAACAATGATCACGACCACCGCGATCAGCAATATAGGAATCAAAGTTGCCTCATTCATACGTTGTTCAAACCCCCATCATTAAATAAATTCATTGGTGTAAAGTTCCGTCTATAAATGTTGAACTTAAGATACTAACGTAAGGATCGGCGTCGCTCCGGTGAAGCTTGGACTTTCGGTCGCTGTTGTCTCCAGATTTCATCTAAACTAATCGCTTATGCGGTTGAAATCCGGAGACAAAGGCGATCGCTTTCGCTCCTACAGTTCCAATCTTCCCCTTCACTCCTTCTCCCCTTTTCGTTCCTTTCTTCAGTTCACCTTACTTAGCCAGTTCTTTAACCACAATCCGTGCACCTTCCACGGTCACTACGGAGATTTCAGCACCAGCAGCAATAAAACTACCCTCGGTGACCACATCTATCCGTTCTCCATTCACCATAGCGGTGCCCGCCGGACGCAGTGGAGTAAGACTGACCCCAATCCCACCGACGAGATTCAGCTTCTCAAGCACAGGTATATAACCCTGCTCCTTGGTCAGACTTTCCTTCAGAATGAACCGGTTCCAGATGCCGCGCTCTTTGAATACAACGGCCACAATAATAATGACCACCGTCGCTGCCGCAAAAGCAATACCAAGGCTAAGCAGCGCATTCGTGTAGCTGTAAGCCGCCCTGACCACTCCTGCCACAAGACTTGCCGACCCTAACAGTCCCAAGATGCCAAAGCTCGGCATGAACAGCTCCAGCACCAGCATGACTAGCCCAAGGATGAACAGCAGCCAAGTCTCGGAACCAGCGAAACCTGCCACATAATTCCCGAAGAAATACAGGGTAAAGGCTAATGTTCCGATAATGCCAGGCGCTCCAAACCCAGGAACGATCAACTCAATAACGACCCCTGCAATGCCGACGAACAGCAAAATCGTCATAACAACCGGATTAGTCAGAAATTGCGATATCTTCTCAGCACCGGTGTGTTGCACCCGAAAAATATCGTCCGTAGTATACCCCATCCAGACTATCGCTTCTTCCGGAGTGTCTGCTATGTAATCAGCATAACCAGCTTTTAGCGCCTGATCGCTGCTAAGGGCAATAATCTCACCGCTACCCTTGCTCACGCCAAGCTTCGGCTTCTCTACAACAAGATTAATATCGGTCATTCCCGCAGCAATCTCCGGGTCCCGGCCGTTCAGCTCCGCAGCCCCCATCATCTTTGATTTCCAGTAGGATATCAGCTTCGGGTCCTCAACGTGACTTCCACTCTTGTCCACCAGCGAGGCTGATCCAATCATACTCCCCGGCTTCATCACAATCTTATCGGCGTTCAGTGCAATGTAACTGCCCGCGGAAGCTGCATCACTTTTAATAAAAGCTAGCACCGGGATAGCGCTTTCCCTAATTAGCTTACCAATCTGTTCAGCCGCACTAACTTGACCTCCTGGCGTATTGATATCCAACACAATCAGCACCGCACCGTAATTGTTCGCTTCCGCAAAACCCCGCTCCAGAAAACTCTGTAGACCCCGTTCGATTGCCTGATCAACAGGAATGATGAAGACCGGCCCCTTGACGGACTCTCCAGCTGCCAGCTCAGGCTGCCTAGGTGGATCAACATCAGCACTTGCCAGGGATGACAGCGGCACGAACAACAGCAGAAACAGCAACCCTGCAATGCAGGCATATGTAGTTTTACGAAGCCCTCTCATCTCTTCTCCCTCCCTTCTTAGAAAAATGGACATAAGCACATAATCAGTAGTACGAAAGTCGGGAGCATTCGTTTCAAAACAAAGAAAAACACCCCTTATAAAAAGGGGTGCTGACGTTCTATTATTGCAGAAATTGCTGAACCACTTGGTTCACAAGCTTACCATCGGCGCGACCTTTGACTTTCGGCATTAGCGCGCTCATGAGCTTACCCATTTCACTTTTCGAAGAAGCACCGGTTTCCTGGATGGTCTGCTGTACAATTACTTTAATTTCTTCTTCGGAAAGTTGCTCGGGAAGATACTTAATGATAATCTCGATTTCTGCCTTCGTACTCGCGGCAAGCTCGTCGCGACCCGCTGTCTCAAATTCTTGGAGGGCATCTTTGCGCTGTTTGATTTCACGACTAAGGATATCAAGCACTTCGCTGTCGTCTAATGTTCTCTTTAAATCTATTTCAAGATACTTTATCGTAGAACGAACCATTCGAATGGTGGAGAGTGTGAACTTGTCCTTACTCTTCATCGCTTGCTTCATATCTTCGTTCAATCGATCGCTAAGATTCATGCTTGGGTATTCCTCCTAAAACTTTCTCTTACGAGCAGCCTCAGACTTCTTCTTGCGCTTTACGCTTGGCTTTTCATAATGCTTGCGTTTCTTCACCTCAGCCAAGACACCATCTTTAGCGATGGAGCGTTTGAACCGACGAAGTGCAGCATCAATTGTCTCGTTTTTGCGAACTTTAGTTTCAGACACCAGTTTTCCCTCCCTCCGACCAGACCGTCCAAGAGCATAACACGGTTCATCAACTTTCATTATAGGTGAAACAGAAATACAGTGTCAACTGTGTAACACCTTTTTTTTATAACATACCCTCAAATCAACTCTTCAGTCTTACTCATGGGAATCCGAGATTCCCGTCAGAGCGCCCAATTTGGCCCCTCCGAGCAAGTGGTAATGCAAATGCGGTACAGTCTGTCCACCGTCAGGTCCGCTATTGTTGATCAACCGATAACCGGATTCCGCAATCCCAAGTTGAATGGCAAGCTGCTGGGCGACACTGTGAATCTCGGCAATCAGCGGCAGATCCTCAGGCGTAACCTCATTCATCGACCCAATGTATTTCTTCGGGATAATCAACACGTGCACCGGAGCCGCAGGCGCGATATCATGAAAGGCCAAAATGCGCTCATTCTCGAATACTTTGTTAGAGGGAATGCTGCCCTCAATGATTTTGCTGAATATGGTTTCCATACTGCGACTTCCTCCCCGAATTGGTTGTCCTATTATCATACAGGATAATCATGGTTAACGAAAGTCGGACAGAGCCTGCTACTGTAAAACCTGTCGACGGTATTAACTGGCGGTTGTATTAAAGTGAAATTAAACCTCAAACAGTCTTATCATACACTCTCTTTTTTCCGTGGCTTTGTTTATCACTTTAATGCGTTCTATAAATAAATTTTGATAACTGTATCTGCTACAGCTCAACAAACCACTCAAAAGGACAAAAAAAAGAAACACCCTTCACAGCTTAGAAAGCTGATCGGCGGCGGGCGTATGAAAAGGAGTCTTGCTCCCGGTCATACGTCCGCCGAGGTGTTTCAAAAATGATGTCGGCTTAGCTGTATTATAACAGGGGGGTGGTACTGTCTCTGTGACTGTTATCACACTGTTTGCCAAACCTCACATTTTTTCCAAAATAATACGTGACCCTCCTCCACCTTGCTCGGCAGGGACAACAACCAGCTTGCGCGGCAGCCGGGCCCGCAGTTCTGGAACGTGGCTTATAATGCCTACGGACAACTGATCATTATGCAGCCGCTCCAGCGAAGTTATCACGGTATCCAGCAGATCAGGGTCCAGTGTGCCGAAGCCTTCATCCAGGAAAAAGAACTGGAGTGGATACTGTCCACGCAGCTGAATCTGGGCAGACAAGGCCAAGGCCAGCGATAGTGAGGTCAAAAAGGTCTCGCCGCCAGACAGCGTTGATACCGGGCGCTTCACTCCGCCGTTGCCATCGTCGCGAATGACGAACCCACCGCCGGAATCAACCTCTAGCGCGTAACGCTGTTTGCTCAAGTAACGTAGGCGCTGGGAAGCCGCCTGACAGACTTGCATCAGCTGCTCCTCAGCGATATATTCCACAAAAGCATTACCGCGCAGACAGGACTGCAGCTTGGACAGGCGGTCCTGCAGAGCTTCATGCTCCAGTCGCTGAGTCTCAAGCTCCTTCCAGCGAATATGACGATGACGCAAATCCTCCAGATCACGTTCCCCGCGGGCCCGGTTCTGGAGCGAAAGTTCATCCTCTTCCTTGCAGCGGCGCAGCGTCTCCTGACTCTCCGCCCAGTCCACTTCGCTAAGCTGGGCTCCAGCAAGCTTCTCCTCAATATCACGAAGCTGTAAATTCACTTCCACTTCATCGTCCCGGTGATTCTTTACACGGGCTGCCGCAACGCCCCGCGCTTCTGCCGACAGCGCTGCACCTTCAACTTCGGCTGCTTCCGCGAACGGCGATAATACTAGACTATCCTCCCAGGCTTTGGCCGCAGTGGCATAGTGCTCTTGAGCGGAGTCTGCCGCCTGCTGAGCTATAGCCGCCTCTTTGCCTTCCTGCTGCGCTGCATCTGCAGCAGCACGGTAAGCCTTTTGACCGTCCTCCACAGCTGCCAGCAGCTCCTGCAAGCGCTGCTCGCAAGTCGCCAGCAGCCCAGCCGCAGGCCGCCCCTCCGTCCACTGGACCAGCCGGGCTTTCTTCTCACGCAACAGGGCATCCTTGCCTTCAAGCTGAGCATTCCACTGGGCCAGCTCCCTGTCGAGCACAGCGATACTTTCTTGAAGTTCCTGAATAGCAGCTGCTTTATCGTCTAGGAACTTCACGCTAATATTCAGCCGCCCACGAATTTCCTCGGCCTGCTCGTCTTTTTGGAGCCGTTCACGGTATGCGTTCTCTGTATCTTCAGGAGCTAGCTCCGGGAACTGCTCACTCCAGCTTTGCCGTAGACTTGCGGCTTGCTGGGTTAATTCACCGGCTTTGGCGGTTATACCTTCCACCCAGGCTTGTTCCGCCTGGACAGCCGCTGCCGCCTTGTGACAGGCCTGCTGGCCTTCTTGCAAGGCACGCTGCCATTCAGCTGCCGTCCGGCGCAGCTCCGCAGATCGCTGCTTCATGCTAGTCAGACTGCTGTCCAGTGAAGACAGCAGCGCTGCTGACTCTCCTGCGGACTCTGTGAACAGCTGATCCATTTGCCCTGTCTCGCCCAACATCTCGCGGCCTGCCGCGGCTGGATGATCCCAAGCCTGGGTGACTTCACCGCCATAAATCTGTTCCAGCCAGGTCATATCCTGCTCCCGCTGACTGCGGAAGCCAAGACGCAGCTCCAGCGCAGCCTTGGACCTGCTGCGGACTTGCTGCAGCAAAGCTTCCTGTCCCACCGGCACCCCGCTGTCTTGAAGTGTCGCAGGAGCTGGGTGATGCTGGCTGCCGCAGACCGGACAAGGGACGCCCTCCTCCAGATCACGGGCTAGTGACAGAGACAGGCGATGTATCTCCTGGTCCTTCAGTGCAGCTTCCAGCGCAGCGGCCTCATGTTCCAGGGTCTCCGCTGCATGCACCGCGGCGGCCTCTGCCGACCGCAAACCTTCAAGGTGCAGCACCGCCCCGCGGACCCGCTCAGCGCGGTCCGCTTCCAGTGCCCCAAGCGCCGCCTCAGCCCCGGCCAGGCGGCGCTGCGCGTCCGCGAGCGCGGCCTGGCGCTCGCGCTGCTCACGCTCTGCAGCATCCCGCTGGGATTCCGCAGAGCGCAGCCCTTGCAGTCTCTGCATGGCTTCCTGCAGAGACTGGCGCTCCTGGGAGCGGACCTCGAGCGGCTGCAGGCTCTGCTGCAGCTCGTGCTGCCGCTTTTGGCCCTTGGCCAAAAGCTCCCGCTCCCGGGCCAGCCCTTCCCGCATGGCGTTCAGCCTGCGGGAAGCCTCCTCGCTGCGCTCGCGCAGCGCAGCAAGCTCGCGCAGCAGCAAGTCGCGCTCGGCTTCCAGCTCGAGCGCCCGCCGGTACGTGCCGGCCGCCTCGCGGAGGGCCGGCTCTTCCCCGGCCAGCGCAGCCTGGGCGGCTGCTTCGACCGCTGCGGTGCGCGCCGCCTCGGCTTCGGCGGCGACAGCTCGGGCCGCCAGTTCCTCTGCACGGGCCTGGCGGTTCTTCAGGGCACCTTCCGCGCTGCGCCAGGCTTGCAGGAGCGGCAGCCTTTTCTCGGCTTCGTCAGCCTTGCCGAGCCGCTGTTCCAGAAGCAGGATATCTGCTTCCTGGGCCAGCAGGCGCTCCCGCTGCAGTTCCCGCCGGGAGCGCTCGCCTTGCAGCTCGCGAATCCGGGTGAAGCGCTCCGACAAAGCCAGCGCTTCTTCCAACCGGCGTCTGCATTCCGCCGCATGGACCACCGCCTGCTGCAAACGTTCAGCAGCAGCCTCCAGATCCTGCTCGCCAGCGCTGCCCAGACCCTGCTGTTCCGCCTCCAGCGCACGCAGCGCCGTATCGTTCTCCTTGACCCGGCGGCTAAGCTTCAAGGCAAGCTGGTCCCCGTACTGCTCCAGATGAAAGAGACGCTGGAGCATCTGCCTGCGGTCTACGCCACGCAGAGACAGAAACTCGGCGAACTTGCCTTGTGGAAGCACGACCGCCCGGGTAAAGTCATCCATTTTGAGACCGATTTTCTCCTCAACACAACGTGTCACATCAGCCAGCTTGTCCGCCAGTACCTGATCACCGTCAGGCAGAACCTCGATGAAACGACTGATCGTATTACTGACCGTCTGTTCACCCGTGCGCTTGAACTTCCGCTCCACACGGTAACGGTGCGAGCCTGCGGCAGAGGTCAGCTCGAAGGTAAAGGCCACGCTAAGCTGATCCTCGGAATGGTTCATAATCCCCTGGGTTCCGCCTACGGCGCGTTCCACCTTGCCGTACATGGCCAGTGTAATTCCGTCCAGCAAACTAGACTTCCCGCTGCCTGTCGGCCCGAAAATACCGAATAATCCCGTCTCCGTCAGACTCTCAAAATCTATCTCCTGCTGCTCTCTATAGCTTTGAAGTCCCGCTACCTTTAAAGAAATCGGCTTCATGTCAGTTCTCCTCCCCTTCCTCCGGCTGACGCCGTTCTTCTTCCGTAAGCTCCAGGAACAGCTCAATCAAGCTGTCATCCGGTTCAGCTCCCCCGGTCTGCCGCTGATAGAATTTACGAAATAATTCCTGTACAGGCATGCGAGAACGCGAGACCTGTTCCAATTCTTGCTCCATCTGTGGATAGATAGGACGAATATGTACGATTCCTTCCCGTGCCTTACGCAGTCGCTGGATATCGTTCATCGAGAGGGCTTCGTTCAGCCGGATTTCCAGATCAATAAAAGCGGAAGCGTCTCTGCCTTCATCCAGCCAGCGGTATACTTCCTCAAGCCCGCCGCTAGATTTCCAGTTCACCAGCGGACGGCCGCAACGCAAATAAACTTCTTCACAGACAGGCTCCTGGCCCGGAACGACATCAATCAAGGTCACCGACTTGGCCTGTCCCGCTTCGGAAAAGCTGTACGCGAGCGGGGAACCGCTGTAACGGATCATCCCATCGCCCTTAACCCGTTGTGCACGATGCAAATGACCAAGGGCCGTATACTGCGCTCCACAATATAGAGCAGAAGGATCGACCGTATAAGCGCCGCCAACCTGGATTGGCCGTTCAGAGTCACTTTCTACTCCACCCAGCACATAGATGTGGCTCATAGCCAAATTGACCGTCTCCGGGGTGAATTCTCGGCCCAGCAGCTTCATGAGCTTGCCCACACGGGCACTGTAGGCGAGGCGCAGCTCTGCTTCGCCGCTTTCTCCTGCCAGCAGCTCCCCCAGCCGAGCTTCAGATGGATAGGGCAGCGCAGCAATTTTGGCAACTTCTCCTGTACGTGCCACTTGAACCGTCACCGGATCAGAGGTTGGCAAGCCGACCAGCGTAATTCCTTGTCTACGCACAAGCGGGGAGACGGAAGAAACACGTTCCGGCTGGTCATGGTTACCCGCGATGACTACTAGCGGCCGTCCGCCTGCTGTCAGGCGTGCTGCTGCATCATAGAACAACTGCTCTGCCGCAGCCGGAGGGTTCACAGAATCATACACGTCTCCCGCCATCAAAATAAGATCAGCTTGTTGGTTATCCGCGATCTCCACCAGTTCATCCATGAACTGTTCCTGCTCCCGCTGGCGGCTTCTTCCCTCCAGCGTACGCCCCAAGTGCCAGTCCCCTGTGTGCAATATCCGCATCTTCTGTCCTCTTTTCCCGCCTTGCTTCAGATCTGATATAACACCACGACAGCTATACGTAACGACCATCGCAGCTTTATATCAAACCTGAAAAGGCCTGATTAATATAAAAATATGGCTCACCCCAAAACCAGCGACTGCTAAAAACAACTTCGTCAAAGCAACTCGATCACAAGGTTAAAAAACTCACGCCTGGAAGCGAGCGGACCGCATAGCAACGCATAACACCACATAGTCGTTATGTGCATGAAGCCACTCGCTGAAATATGCAGTGGACTCAGGTGAACCTATCTCCTCCGTAATAGCGGATTTTGATCAGCTTTATGCCTATAGAGTCCCTGTGGTCCTTTATCCTACTAAACGGTGAAATGGATAGGCAATAAAGACTCTGTAGTCCGTTGCTTGACGAAGCAAATACTGATTTTGAGGTAGCCCCTCTTGTTCATCTTCTACGCATAATAGAGTGAGACATTCACTCCTGCTAGATTTCAAGCCGTACAGGATGCCCTCCGTCGAAGAAATACAGCCAGATCTCACTGATGCTTTCTCCCAAAATATCATTCAAAGCTTTGCTATACAATTCCAGCTGGAAACGGTATTTCTCCTGTAGTGCCTTCAGGCCACCCTGATGCTCCAGAACGGAATCTGTCTTGTAATCCAGCAGGATTAGTCTCCCATCCTCACGAAACAGACAGTCGATAACCCCTTGAATTAACACCTCTTCACGTTCATGCTCTGGCGTCTCCGCTTCTGATGATGGTAGACCGGAGACTGCTTCGTCCAGTGGACCAAGTCCACGATAAGCCTCATCTGCTGGAACCATATAACTGAACGGTAATTCTCTCCGGTTCCATTCCGATGCCAGCAACCTGCTTCCAAGCTCGGTAGCATAAAACGCTGCAATTTGTTCCGCATCTATGACTTCAACCTGTTCCGGCGTCAAGATTGCCACCTGTTTCAGCCGGGCCAAGGTCTCTTCCACCACAGTGCGAGTCACCGCCGCGTCCAATGGAATATGCTGCATCACCGTATGGTAGGCCGTTCCCCGTTCTGCAGAGGTAAGGCTGCGCCGCTCCATAAACTTGGGCCGCCGCAAGCGCAGACTGTCCCGGTATGCCAAACCAACAGCCTCTTTTTCACCAGCAGGTCTGCTGCGATCCTCGTACAGATCATAAGAGGGCTGTTCTTGCATGGACAGCAGCGATTTCAGCTCCGTAACCGATGTCTTGGCAGGTATACGGGAAGCCGCAGCATATGGATAGTCCCAATCAAGCCTGCTTGCAATCTCGGTTCTCGCTGCTGTCGCTAGAGCTGGAATTGGCTGACCTTCCTGCAAAGCCGAAAGCGCCAGCTCGCGTTCTGCCCCGGCTTCGCTGTCCTCATCCCTCTCGGAAAATGCAGCTGAACTGAGTCCGTTGGAATCCATTACATGTATACTCCAGTGGGAAGCATCGCCATGAAGCACTGTGGATACTGTACCTTCCGATCCCGACAGCTTGCGCAAGATAGCTGCGCCCGGATGACGGATCAGCGCAGGCCCGACCCAATCAAGGTAGGTGCGCCCCCGGGCCAACAGATGGTCTGCCAGCAGCAGTTCCTCCCGGCCCTGTACAGCGCTCCAGCCCGCAACTTTGCGCGGTAAGTCACGCATCGTGCCGACCAGAATCATTTTATCCCGGGGACGGGTCAGCCCCACATAGAGTACACGCATTTCTTCAGCCAATAGTTCCAGCCGTGAACGCCGGTTAATTGCTAAATAAGGCAGAGTCGGATAAGTCACCCTTGTCTCCCGATCCACAAAACGCGGACCAAATCCCAACTCCTTGTGCATTAGAAACCGAGCGTGCAGATCCTGGCGGTTAAAGGGCTTGTTCATACCGGCCAGGAAAACAACCGGGAACTCCAGCCCTTTACTCTTGTGAATGGTCATAATTCTGACCCCGCTGCCCTCTTCGCCACTGCCACCCGCTATCCCTAAGTCCCCACCGTTTTCCCTCAGACGGGAAATATACAACAGGAACCGGAACAGACCGCGTGCCGAAGTATCCTGCTCATACTGGACAGCTCGATCATACAGAGCTTTCAGGTTGTTTTGCCGCTGAGCACCACCAGGCAGACCGCCAACCCATTCCAAATACCCGCTTTCCCCATAGATACGCCAGATCAGGTCGCTAAGGCTACCCTGACGGGCGGCCAGTCTCCAGCTCTCCAGTTGATCCAGAAAATGCTTGAGCTTGGCTATAAGCTCGGGCGCCAGGTCAGGACCAGATTGACTTACTGCTAATTCTTGAATCGTCAACTGATTATGCACACTGACTAATTGATCAAGTTCTTCCAAGGAAGCTGCAGGCGCCTCCAGACTACTGAGCGCGGCCGCAATCTCAGTTTGACCTGACTCTGCTGTCGGCAGCGCCGTTGCGGCATTTTCAGCTTGTCCTGACCCTGCCATTGGTAGCGCCGTTGCGGCCTGCACAGCTTCATAGAATGTCCCGTGACTGCACAACCGCACTGCAGACAACTCTTCCTCACTCAAACCGACTACCGGTGAGCGCAGTACGCCCGCCAGCGGAATATCCTGGCGCGGATTATCCACTACTTTTAAGAGCGAGAGCGCAATCTCTACTTCTGTGGCTTCAAAGTATCCCTTGTTCTGGTCGCCATAAGCAGGGATACCCTCCATTCGAAGCTCCTCAATCATGAGCGGTGTCCAAATTCTGGCTGAACGCAGCAGGATTACAATATCTCCGTATGCCACCGGGCGCATCATTTTGAGGCCTTTGTCGTAGATGAGCATTGGCGTTCCGCCGCTCATTCCGGTCATCACCGAAATTCTGCGGGCAATGGCCCGCGCTTCGAGCTGTGCCGTCTCACTCTCGATGACCTCACTCTCCGGTGCTGCTTCCCCGTCCCCAGGTTCTTCCTCTGACCTATCGGCACCAGATGTACCACGGTCAATCAGCAGCAGCTCCGGAGCAAAATACAGATCGGCTTTCTTGCCTTCCGTTCCTGGAAAACCGGCACCATAGACCAACTCAGCCCGCTCATCATAATCGATCTCCGCCACTGTCGCATTCATAATCTGCCGGAAAATCATATTCACGGCATTCACAACCTCCATCCGGCTACGGAAGTTTCGGGCCAGGTCAATAACCATTCCCTTGGAGGTACTGATCGCAGGATCTCCCCCAGCTATAGCCCCATCTGCCGGATGCTCGTCCGCTGACTCTAACGGCGCTCCTCCCGCACTGCTAAAGCTGCGGTATTTCTCTAGGAACAGACCTGGCTCCGCCAAGCGGAACCGGTAGATACTTTGCTTCATATCGCCGACCATGAAACGGTTCCCCGGGTCTTCCCTGGCAATCAAGCGAACAATTTCTTCTTGCACGCTGTTCGTATCCTGATACTCATCGAGCAGGACTTCATCGAACTGGGCGCGGTATTCCATCGCCGCATCGGAGGGCATGGAGTGGCCCGGCTGTGAGTCCGGGTGACGGAGAATTTGCAGGCAATAATGCTCCAGGTCGCTGAAATCGACCAGTCCTTTGCCGGCTTTCTCCAGCCGGTATCGCTCACCGAAGGCGATGACCGTCTCTGCCAGCTCCTTCATCAGCGGCGCCGCTTCATGCAGTTCGGCCAAAAAAGCCTCTGCCGGACGCCCAAACAGAGCATTCTGAAGTTCGGATAGGGTCTTCTTAACGCTTTCCCGCAACTCCTTGACCATCTCCTGCAGCCCAGGATCTGTGGCATCCTTCTTGCACAGCTTCAGCTTCCCGAAGCTTACGCTGCGGAAAGCCTCATACAGCTCGGCCCAGGGCCGTCCGCTTAAAGCGGCCTGCAAGCCTTGCACCATATCCAAATCTGCCGCAAGATTCTCGGCATATGGAGCAGGCCCCCCCGGCTGCAGGGCTATTTCCCGGCCTTGTAGCAATTGGCTAGCCGCACCGTCCAAGGCCAGCTTCGCCTCTGCGAGAATGCTCTGCACCCATGGTGTGCGCCCCAAGCTCTCCGTATCCGGCAGCGAGAAGTCCGCTGCCGTATCGCGCAGCCACTGCTCCGGCCATGGATGGCTGCGAGCAAAATCATGCAGCCGCTGTATTAGCGCGTGTACTGCATCATCTGTACGCTCGCCGCTGAACCAGTCGGCCAGCGCGACGAACACACTGTCCCCGCCATCTTCCCCGGCCTCGCCATACTTCTCTTCCAAGAGTTCCATCAACAGCTCTTGTCGCATCATTTCCGCTTCATGCTCGTTCAGGATGCGAAAGCCTGGATCAATCGGAATCAGTTGATAATACCGCCGAATAACCTCCAGACAGAAGGAGTGCAGAGTCGTAATAGAGGCTCTGCCAAGCAGAGCAAGCTGGCGACGCAAATGCTCATTCCCATTATCATTCTCCAGCGCGCGGTCCAGTGCCTCGCGGATCCGCTGCCGCATTTCCGAGGCAGCCGCCTTGGTGAACGTGGCAACGAGCAGCCTGTCTACACTGAAGCCGTTCTCTTCCCGGCTGATTTTACGAATAATCCGTTCTACCAGCACCGCTGTCTTCCCGGAACCCGCCGCAGCCGCGACCAGGATATCATCGCCGCTCTCGGCAATGGCGCGCCATTGGTCATCGCTCCATATGCTGCCTTCGGGCTTATTGTCTATAGCAGGCCTTACATTCACGGCGTTAATCCTCCTTTGCGGGACAGCAGGTCCCAGATGTCGTCCTTGCCCGGCTTGCCGAGATGGTTATATCCGCTGCCTTCAATACTCTCATCAAACTGGCATACCGGTTTGAAGGAGCAGAATGTGCAAGCTGTCTCCTGTTGAATCCGATAGGGCTGAATGGCTACGTCCCCTTCTGTAATTCGGGTGCCGATTTCTGCTATTGTGCCTTTTACAGAGGACAGCAGCTGACCCCATTGCTCCGGCGTTGCTACAGAAGCGCTGCTGTAGAAGCTGCCGTCGCTTTTCACCGCAACTGGAACAATCGCAGAATGTCCTTTGTCGAGTGTAGTGTCCATTAAGGATACGACTTCACGGTCAGCCAGCAGCAGACCCTTCATTTTGAACCGTTTCAGCAGTTCCTGCTCCGCCTGCTCGCGGTTCATGCCGTTGGACGAAGAGAGCAGCGGATCATGGACGTGAAAATAAAGCGTGCCTGCCGGGAGTGCTGGCTTACCCAGCCATTCCTCGGAATAGGTTAGCAGCACTTCAAGATACGTCAGCATTTGCAGCGATAGACCGTAGTAAACTTCGTGGAGCTTGAGGTCCTTCTGACTGGACTTATAGTCAATTACACGCAGTAGAATGCCGTTCTCCCCTTCCGCCTGATCCACCCGGTCAATCCGCCCGACCACTTCCATCACACAGCCGTTGGGCAGTGTAATCCGCAGGGGAGGAAGTTTTTTACCCGGTCCAAAATCAAGCTCCAGTCCGACCGGCTCAAAGCTACCCCGGCGGGCATGCTCGCCCAGAATTACGGAAGCCCGGCCCACAATACTCTTCAGCTTGCGGGTGATATAACCGTACCGCTTCGTACTGAGGAGAATCTCACCCTGAAGCAGCGGTGACAGGCGGTCCACTGTCTCCCCGGCTTCGCGGCGACATTCCTCCGGTGTCAGGCTGGCCCAGCCACGGCCCTGCTCTTGCAGCCGCTGCGCCATTTCACTAAGCGCCGCATGGAACAGCTGTCCGATGTCCGGGGCCTGAAGTCTGTACATCTGCCGCTCCTTAAGGCGTAAACCGTACGCGGCAAAATGAGAGAACGCACAGGCCGAGAACTTCTCCATCCGGGACACGCTACCACGCAGCGTAGAGCCGCCATACAGCCTGAGGCTCGTCCCCCGCTTCAGTTGAGTGCCTTCGTTGCGGTAGAACAGTGAGCCGAGAAGCCGCTTCAGGCGTATCTTCTTCGCTTCCTCCTCTGCTCCGGAAGCGAACCAGTTATAGACATCCCACCAGAAAGACGGTATATCGACACCCTGTCGCCACTGTCTCAGTTGCACCATCAGGATGCGCAGACTTTGTTCCGGATCCCCAATAAAGTCCATATGCAGGGGTAACACGGTCTGCGCCGCTTCATCTGATGCCGCAGGCGGACTGGCTGGAAGCTGACGTTCTGTCAGCTTGCCCCCGAACATCAGCTGCAAATGACGAATCACTTCAGACGGCAAAAGGGCCTTCCCTTCCTCGTCAGCAGTCGCATAGCTAATCCACAACTTATGGCTCGCTGTTGTGAGCGCATTGTAGATCAGGAAGCGCTCGTCAAGCAGCCTACGGGATGCCCCCGGAGCAAGCTCCAGGCCAACGTTCTCCAGTATCCCACGCTCTCCCTCGGACAAAATACCATCTTCCTTGAATTGTGCGGGAACAACACCCTCATTGAATCCAAGCAGAAATGCATACTTCACACCCGAAGTACGCGTCCGGTCCATGCTACCTACCAGAACCTGATCCAAAGCCGGTGGCACCAGTCCCATCTTCAGCTCGGCGAGACCGGTCTCCAGCACACCCGCGAACATCGCAAACTCCATTTTCTCGTTGCCCATCATTTCCACGATCTGATCCAGCAGATCAAGCACCGCACTCCATATCTGGCTGTTCTCACGGACACTAGCAGCCTTTCCCGATTTCAGCGCCTGGGTGCTCATCTCCTCCAGCTTACCCGCCGTACCAGCATCCTCAAGAAGAGTGTATACTGCCCGGCAGAGATCTTCTCCGCTACGGCTTTTCTTTACCCGCTTCTCGAAAGCTTCCAAGGGACCGATAATGGCTGCCCTACATTTCTCCATCGTAGACAACAAGCCTTCATCCACAGTCCTGTCGCCTTCCAGCGAAAGGCTGGGAATACCTCTCCAAGGACGACCATCCGTCCAGCGATACCCCTGAATACCGCACGCCAGCACATAATTCTCCAGATTGTCCATGTCTTCACTAGTCAGGCTCCCGTCATCTGGAAGAAGCAGTCCGGTCTTCACGCAGCGAAACACATCTTCATAACGCCAGCGACGCCGCACCACATCGAGCGCAGAGCGGATAAATTCTACTAGCGGGTGATGTAGCTCATTCACCTTCTGATCGAGGAAGAACGGTATCTTGTAATCGTTGAACAGCGGAGACACTAACGATTCATAATCGCTGATGTTTCGCATGAATACCGCCATTTCGCCGTATTTGGCACCTTCATCCCGTGCTAGTCTGAGCATTTCGCGCAAGGCCCCTTCCACTTCAGCCCTGTGCGATACAGCAGCGCCAATGGTAATGGACTGCGCTGTGTCCCCCTTATGTCCACTCCAGCCCAAACGGCGGTCATACCCCCGCTCCAGATGGCCGAGTACAGGGCTATCCTTGAAGCGCGGCAGCACTTGAGGCGATAATAGCTCGTCCCAGACCTCTAGCCCCGCTTCCTCGGCCATACCACGGAGCTTGATATACGTCACCGCAGCCGGATGGAACAGATCAAGCTCGTGCAGCCCACCACCGGATGGATAAGACTTGTCCAGGGTTAGCGATATTGTCATACTGGAGGCATGCAGCATCAGTTCCCGCAGCACCTTGAATTCCTGAGGGGTAAAGCCGTGAAAGCCATCCACCCAAATCTCCGCACCCCGAACATAGGAAGACAGTGAAATCTGCTCGGCCAGTTCGACCAGCCGGTCCTCTTCGTCCATATACAGCTGCGACATCTCTTGCTCCAGATCGCTAAATACGATATATAAATCCTCCAGCTTGCCTGCCAGAATGGGGCTGTTACCAATAGAGTCGCGCATACTGGACAATTGCTCGTTCAAATCATTAGAACCGATACAGCATCGCTTCAATTCGGTATGCAGCTGGCTCAGCCGTTCCACAAAGCCCGGACGATCCGAAGAGGGTCCGAAGAGCTTCAGCTCCTCCTTGCGGCGGCTGATGATTTTATAGATAAGCATCTTCTTGCCTTCTTCACTGATCGGAAGATTTGCACTGCCGCCCGTTTCCTGCCTTACCCGATAAGCCAGCCGCGAAAAGCTCAGGGTCTGGGCGCGGATGCTTCCCTTGGCACCACCCGCAGTGAGCAGCCCCCGTTCGGTCCCAAAAGACCCCTGCTCCGGCACAAGCACAATCATTGGTGCGCCAAGCGGTTCCTGCGCTAGCTGAGAGGAAATCGACTCCCGTATTTTAGTTGTCTTACCGCTGCCCGAGCGTCCGATTAAAAAGGTTATCGACATAAATAAAGACTCCTCCCATGACAAAACAAAAATGTAACTCCAGTCACTTACTCGTCCCAACATTATACCATATCACCCTTCATTCGGAACATACGTTTGGATGATCTTCAAATGTTTTACAAGTGTTCTGCGCTCCTACAGTTCCAAACTTCCCCCTTCATTCCTCTTCGCTTTTGTCATTTTCTTTTGTTCGGCTTATATAACTTTCTACCAAAACGCGCAAAAGCCCGCCGTATCTGATAGATACGACAGGCTCTTGTTACAATAAACAGATTATAGTACTACGATGATATGCGAAAGCCGCCGGATTCCTGCTGCAAGGTCCACAGCTTGGCGTAAAGCCCACCCTGCTCCAGCAAACGTTCATGACGGCCCTGTTCCACCAGCCTGCCGTCCTCCAGCACGATGATGTTGTCGGCACCGCGGATCGTTTTAAGCCGATGAGCGACGACAATAACAGTCCGCCCTGTGATCAGGGCGTCAATCCCTTTCTGAATCTCAGCTTCATTTTGCGGATCAAGCGAGGCTGTGGCTTCGTCCAGCAGCACCACTGGCGCATTTTTGAGAATAGCGCGAGCGATGGAAATGCGCTGTTTCTCCCCACCGGATAGCGTGCTACCACCCTCACCAACCGGTGTATCATAGCCTAGCGGCAGCTTCATGATGAAATCATGACAACGCGCCATTTGAGCGGCCTGCCGTACCTCTTCGCTTGTAGCCCCCGGCCGTCCAAAGGCGATATTGTTGCCGATTGTGTCCTGGAACAAGTACACATCCTGAAACACCACCGAGATCGAACTCAGCAGATGCTCCGGCTCTGTTTCCCGCAAGCTGCTTCCCCCCTGCAGGACACGTCCCTGATCCGGATCGTAAAACCGCGAGATTAGCCGCAGCACGGTACTTTTTCCGCTGCCCGAGGGTCCTACAATGGCTGTCAGGGTCCCCTGAGGCATTGTAATACTCAAATCCTTGATCACCGGCTTTCCGCCGTAGCTGAAGGTTACATGATCGAATTGAATTCCACGATCAGCGGGCAGGGGTTCGGTGTTCCCGGTCATTACCGGCTCATGGAGCAGATCCACAATCCGTCCGCCTGCTTGCTCGTTATAGCGGAATTCAGCGTAATTGGAGAGAGCCGTGTTCAGCGGATCATAGATACGAGTCCCGATAATGAGGAATACCGCCAGCTCCAGGATACCGATCTCTCCACCCAGCAGAAGCTGGACGCCCACGAAGATCAGAAGCGTTAAACCGGCGCGCAAAAGAGCCAAAGCCAACAAAATAACTGGACCGAATATCCCCTCCAGCTTGATGCTTTCCTTCATCAGAACCTTGAACGAGTCGTCAAGGCGGACAAACCTGTCTCCAGTCAAATTGTAGGCCTTCATTACGCGAATACCGTTCAGGTACTCCTGCAGACGGTTCGCCGCATTCAGCTTGGCCTTCATGTGCCCTGCGCCCAGCTTGCGCTGCAACCCCGTCGTTACATACATGATCAACAGAGCTACGGGCAGGGCGGCGAACATGGAGAGAGCCATGCGCCAATCCAGCACGATCAGACCAACTAGCGCAAGGACCGGCAGAACGAAAGCCCCGGCCAGTTGGGGCAGCATGTGGGAGAGTCCGCTTTCCACCAGAGAGAAGTCACCCATCATCATATTGGCAAGATCGCCAGGATCACGCCGGGTCAAATAGCCCAGCGGGAGCTTCCGCAAATGTTCAGCAAGTTCAGCCCGGCCCTGTGCAGCCACTTCATAGGCCCCACGATAAGCTGCACGGTAAGCTGGAATCTCGCTGAGATACATTAGGAGCATTGATCCCACCAATCCGCCGCAAACCCACCACAGACGTTCGGTCTGCAGAACCGCTCCCGGCGTAATAAAAGGTGCAAAAATAAGTCGCACCGCTTCAATAATCAGGGCAAAAGGCAGTACGTTCACCAGATTGGATAATAGCGAATACAGGACAGGCTTCAGCAATTTCTCTGGATGACCAGCGGTAATATTATGCAGCATCTTCACGTCAGCGCCCCCCCTTTCTCGATAATCCAGTCTCCAGCATCACTGTAAGTGTGCCACATCTGGGCATAGAGTCCTTCCTTCTGCACCAGCTCCCCATGGTTTCCACGCTCTGCAATGGTCCCGTTCCGAAGCACTAGAATTTGCTCCGCATCACGAATCGAGGACAACCGGTGAGCGATGACGATAACCGTCTTGCCGCGCATCAGTTCAGTAAGCGCCAGCTGCATTTTATGTTCATTCTCTGGGTCGGCAAAAGCAGTCGCTTCATCCAGCACCAGAATCGGTGCATTTTTGAGAATCGCCCGGGCTACGGCAATTCGCTGTTCCTCCCCGCCAGAGAGATAGACGCCCCCTTCACCGATGAACGTATCATAGCCCTTCGGCAGTCTGGAGATAAAATCATCACACTGTGCCGCCCTCGCCGCAGCCTGTACTTCTTCCAGCGAAGCCCCCGGCTTGCCTACGGCGATATTCGCATAGAGGGTATCATAGAATAGAAAGGTCTCCTGAAAGACAAAAGCGACCGTGTTCATCAAATCATCCAGCGCCATTCGGCGGATGTCTACGCCACCGATACTGATTGTCCCGGATTGCGGGTCCCAGAAGCGTGGAATCAGGCTCGCTACGGTTGATTTTCCAGATCCCGAAGGACCTACCAGTGCAGTAACCTGCCCTTGTTTCGCCTGGAAAGACACTCCCTGCAAAGCATCAGCAGCCTTGTCCTCAGGGGTTCCGTAAGAAAAGGTAACCTCCGCAAATTCGATGTCAAAAGTGTACGGTGACTCCGGATCCTGCGGAATTGGCACCGGGGTCTGAGCCAGAAGCTGATCCATTCGCGCCACTCCCTCTCCGATATCCCGCGTACTGGAGGCCAGCAGCAACAGCTTGAAGAGTGGTGCGGAAATTCCCGGAGCCATCACTAGAAAGAATAGTAGCACTATAGCAAAAGACATATTATCCGGCTGACCGCTCAATAGAAAAACCCCTACCGGCAAAATAAAGGTGAACATAGATGACAACAGCGTTTTGAACAGAATATAGCCGTTCTGATACCGGTCTGTAATTTCCAAACTATGATCACGATAATTGACCATATCACTGTAAAACTTGCGGAACGAATGGACAGTCTGCCCAAAAACCTTCACCGCAGGCATCCCCCGGATGTACTGCACGGCCGAAGCATTGATCTGTTCCAGGGAATCATAATACAGCTTTATGCCCTCCTTGCCCTTGCTCCCTACCATCAGCAGCGTTTGAGCAATAAAGCCTAGCAAAATCGGCACCAGACAGGCAATCGCCAGCGGAGGACTCAGCCAGAACATGGCAAAGATCATCACTATGGTCGTAACCAGAGCACTAATGAGATCAGGCAGCTTATGCGCAATAAAGTTCTCCACCTTCTCCACATTCTGTTCCAGTGTTTTTTTGACCGCACCGGTTGAGGTACCTGTGAGGTAACCGAGCGGCAGTCTGCCGAGATGCTCGGTCATTCGCACCCTGAGATTGTACTGGATGCGAAACGCTGCAATATGCGAGCACATCCCCCCGGCATAGAGCAGTATCAGCCCTAAGACCAGACCGCCCAGCGCTATAAGTCCCCACTGCATCATGTAGCTCCCGTCCGCCTGTCCCGGCGTCGAAGCGTGGCGGAGCAGCTCCGCCAGCACAAAGTATACGGAGATATACGGTACCAGCATCAGCAAAGCACTGGCGGAGGACAATACACCCGATAGGAACAGAAGAGCTCTCTTTTCTCCGGCGATTTCCAGCAGTCTGGGCAGGCCAGTTTTGGTTTTACTCACAGTATCTTCCTCCAATTTTGTTTAAAAGCGCAAAAAAAGTGCACTGAGAATCATTCTCTGTGCACTATATTAGAGGAGCAATGCTGTCCGGCTCTACTCCTTACGGGATTATTATGAATCAAAAAGGGAGCAATCCAGGCAAATTCCCATCCTGAACGTCATCAGCCAACCATCCTGTCCGGCTCGGACCTGCCCCCCGGGAACGAAGGGCATATTCTCCGGGCCGAATCCCGAATTTCTTGCGGAATGCGGCCGCAAAGTGGCTGGCATTGCCGTACCCTACACGGTACGCGGCTTCCGTCACGGTCACGCTGCCTTGGTCCAGCAAATGACGGGCCTGCTGCATCCGTTGTTCAATCACATAGGCATGCACGGTATAGCCGAACATTTCCTTAAATCCTTTTTTGAGCTTGAATTCGTTGAGACAGATGCTCCGGGCCAGTGCTGCCAGTGTCGGTGGCTCGATATAGTCCCGTTGTAAAATCTCCCGGGCCTGCTGTAAGCTGGCCATATCGTCTTTGGAGAGACGAACGGTTTGTGGAATCCGCTCCGCTTCATACAGCGATTCATTGAGGTAGACGGCGAACAGCTCTAGCATTTTCGCTTCCAAATAGAGCTCCCTAACACCTCCACTATAGGGGCATTCCCAAATTTGCGACAGAACAAGCCGGATAGAAGACGTAATCCTATTTTTGTTGAAAAATACGGCTTCATTTCCGGTAAAACGAAGCCGTTCATCCTCGGTCAGTCCACTCGTCATCCGCTTGAACTGCTCTGGGCTCATATCCAAGCTGAGAAACCGATAATCGGCATCCCGCACATACTGACAATTCTCAGCCCGTACGCCGCCATAAAGCAAAGCGCTCTGCCCTGTGTCAAGGCCAAAGGTATCACCCTTAAGCGTAGTACCCCATTCAATTCCATGCCCAAGACAGAACACCAACTCTGTCCGTGGAGAGCGGAACTCTCCGTTAGCCTGTATGTCCCGGTTAAAAGTAAGGCTGAAGTTGGTCATCTGAATATTTCCTCGGGTGAGCAAACTGCGGCAAGCCCCAGCCCCTATCTCTTCCGGAGGCTTAATTTCGAAATGGCCTCCGTCAAGACGGTAGGTATGGCTGAATCCCTCGCAAGCAAGTGTCTTTTGAGCATCTATTCTTTCATGATCGTATACGTTCACATTATGTCCCATTCCTTAACCCCACTTCCTCTTGCTTTGGGTTCATTATATACGCAAATGAGAACTATTATCAATGGAGTGAGACGAGTTTAAGATTATCTATTAAAGCTCGCTCGTCACTACGGTGAATGTTTGGACTTCCGGTCGCTGTTGTCCCCAAATTTCTTCTTTATTACCGATTCCAACGGTTGAAATCTGGTGACAAAGGCGAACGCTTCGCTCCTACAGTTCCAACCATTCCCCTTCGTTCCTTCTGGCTTTTTGTTACTTTTTTTCATTCGTCTTATATAAAATCAAAGAGTACTTTACTGCCTCTAGTCTCCACACATAAAAAAGAGCACCGAGAAGTCCGTAGACATTCTCGACACTCTTATTCTGGTTAGGAAGGCAGCTTCCTATTTTCACGTCAAGGCATAGCTCACATTTCCAGCGTACCCAACGGGAGGATTAATTACTCTTGCTTCGCACTTCAAAGATCGCGAATTTCAGGTAATGCCCTTCATCCACACCGAGAATTTGCGGGTGGTCCTTGCCAGCGGCACGCCACTCTACCAGTCTAAGCACTTTACCAGCATCCTTGGCCGCTTCGCCGATGGTTTCCAGGAACAGATCCGGCTGCATATGATAGGAGCAGCTTGCCGTTACTAGATACCCACCTTCGTTCACCAGCTTCATGCCGTGCAAGTTAATATCCTTATATCCGCGGCAAGCTCCTGCTACCGCGCTTCTAGTCTTGGCAAAAGCAGGCGGGTCCAGAATTACGACGTCAAAGGTCCGTCCGCCGCCAGCGGTCATCGGCTTGGCGGTATCACTCTTGGCCACCTTGGCGCCAGAAGCAGACTGTCCCGCTCCTGCGGTGGCACGTTCAGAGCGTTCTTCCAGCCCCTTCACCTGATTACGCAAGTATTGGAATGCGTCATCGACCACGAATTCCACCCGGTCACTGAATCCATTCAGCTCCACGTTGGTCTTGGCACTTTCAATTGCATGAGCGGATACGTCAAGGCAGGTCACCTTCTTGGCTCCGTATTTGCAGGCATGCAGGGTGAAACTTCCTGTATGCGAGAAGCATTCTAATACTGTAGCCCCATCCCAGTATGGGAAGGTCACGGTCTTGCCGCTCTTGTTAACTGGCAGCACCTGGCGGGAGCCATCCTCGGCCTCCACTTCCTGCAGTGTAATACCGCTGCGTTCCCCCCAGCCTGTCATTAATGGTGCAATCGAGGCCCGGTTCTCACGCTGATCGAAGAAGTAACCGGTCTTCTGGCCTTCCACGATATCTACGATCAGCTTCAGACCATTCTCGGTAACCGTCACATGACGGGGACATTCCCCGTAAAGAAGCCCGGTTACCTGCTCCAGTCCCTCCAGCTCGCGCACGCTAACGTCGCTGCGCTCATAAATCCCGCGCGGTGCCATCACCTGCACCAGCGCCTCTACAATCTCTGCACGCCGCTTGTCCATACCAAGCGTCAACAGCTGCACGACCAGAACATCCCCGAACCGGTCCACAATCAGTCCCGGCAGAAAATCGGCTTCGCCGTAGACCAGCCGGTATGCGTCTGCGCCGGGCAGGAAGCGATTCCGGTGACGCAGGCAGTTCGTGAACCGCTCCACGAAGAATGCTGTGTCCATCTCTTCCAGATGCTGATGGGAGACGACGCGGACCCGAATCTGTGAAGACGGGTTATAGTATCCTGATGCCAGAAAGCGGCCTTGATGATTCAGAATATCGACCAATCCACCAGCTTGTGGCTCTCCTTCTACTGAGGCCACTTCACTGCCATATACCCATGGATGGCCCTGCTCCAGTCTTTTTTTACGGCTGCGTTCCAAAATTACCGATGCCAATGACTTCAACTCCCTGATCTTATGGTTTTATACATGTCTACTGCGCTGCATTCATATATTGGTGTACAACCCCAGTCAAAGGAGCATGTTGTTATGATCCGTGATCTGTTGTTCCCTGTCATATATGGTCTTGTTATTTTTCTGGCCGGTATGAAGCTCATGGAGACGTCCATGACCCGGCTAGCTGGCCCGCTGCTAAGGGCCGGATTGAATAAAGCAACGGCTACGCCGCTAAAAGGCATGATATCCAGCAGTCTGCTATCCGCCCTGCTGCAAAGCAGCACCGCTGTCACCGTGCTGACGATCGGTATGGTGAATGCCGGGCTGCTTACTTATGCCCGCACACTGGGCATTATTCTCGGCAGCAACATCGGCACATGCCTGACTACGGAACTGATTGGACTGCAGATCAGTTCCTATTCCTCGCCACTACTGGCCGTCTCACTCACCCTGTGGGGTGTTGCGGTCATCCTGGGTGAGCTGTCGCCTAACCATCCCGCAGCGTTATCGCTCCGGCGGTTATCCACGCCACTCCAATACACTAGCCTAGCTATCGCCGGTTTCTCGCTTGTCCTGTGGGGCATCAAAGTCATGCAGTCGATCGGCCCTGCGCTGCAAGAAAACGGACTGTACTGGTGGTTCCTGGATCATGCGGCCACCAGCGCCCTCTGGGGCATCATAGCCGGTGCCTGCCTGACAGCGCTCGTACACAGTAGCGCTGCTGTTATCGGTATGGCCATCGGGGTTGCTACCTCGGGGGCCTTGCCAACCGAAGTAGGGATTGCCATTGTGCTGGGCGCGAATGTCGGCACATGCGTCACCGCCGTGATCGCATCCATCGGCGGCTCCATGGCTGGAACCTTCGTCGCCTGGACGAATGTAGCACTTAACGTAGGCGGCGCGCTGCTGTTCCTGCCGCTCATCGGCCCGCTGCAGAGCCTGTCCGCCTGGATTGGCGGAGGCTCTGGCGCACAGATTGCGCACGCCCAGACCATTTTCAACGTCGTCTGCTCCGCGCTCGTCCTCCCGCTGTGCTACTTGCAGTTATGGTCCAGGCTGGAGACCCGGTTCCAGTCCTAATATGCGGTTCCATAGCATACACCTTACCGGCTCTTCTGCTGTCGCTGTATTATTATACTTCAATTGGGCTTTTTCATCTAATACAAAGAAGAAAAGATGCCCGTCATAAAAAAAGAACTGCAAAGGCCCGATAATCAGGTCTGCAGTTCTTTCTGTCTTTCAACTATTTTTAAGCATAATGCTGCAATTACTTAACTGTGACAGAGACCGTTACAGTCTTGCCGTCGTATTTGCCCTTAAAGGATGTCGAACCCTTTGCCAGTCCTGTAATGCTGCCAATTGACCATTTGGCTACCGATGGCTTCGAGTTGGTCCAAGCTACAAGACCTGTCACATCAACCGTTTTACCATTATCATACTGAGCTGTTACCACTATCGTTTGCTTGGCGCCTGGAGCCAGCTTGAGACGTGTTTCATTCACGGTCAGCTTGGTCAGCTTAGGAATTACGTTGACTTTCAGACTGATATCAATGCCTTGATAGGAGCCATTCAATGTAGTCGTGCCTTCAGCTATAGCTTTTACGGAAGAGCCAGTTACCGTAGCCACTGCAGGATTACTGGATTCCCATTTGATGCTGCTGGACAGGTTACCAGTTTTTCCATTGGAATAATAAGCTGTTACTTTAACTGTCTTACTGCTCTTGATGTTCAGATCCAGTGAAGCCGGTTCAACCACAATCTTGGTGATCTTCTGCTCAATGGTTACCGGGATTGAGATAGTCTTGTTAGCATACGTCCCTTTCAGGCTCGCGCTGCCTTTAGTGAGACCTTTAATGGTCTGACCGCTTGTGCTCGTCTTGAGTACGGCGTTCGTGCCGGTAATCTCCCACTTGATCTTATCCGCGGTCTCACGTTCGTCCCCGTTCTCCATAACCGCTTTTACTGTAGGCAGCGCCTTCTCTTCACCGGTCACCACCACAAGGTTGTCCTCAGATCCGATCAATACCAGTACTTTATCCTGAATTGTAAGTTTCAGTTCCACGCTCTTCTTGCGGATATCCGCTTTGGACGCGGTGGCGCCGCCCTCTTTAATTTTACCATACAGAGTGACAGTACCTGCAGCTTTGCCTTCAATCTTGCCGTCCTTGATCAGCGCGATCTCTGCATTGCCGGACGTCCACTCTACCTCTTGGGTGAGATCAATCTTGCTGCCGTCGAGTTTGGTTCCATCTACTTTTGGCAGGCCCAGCGTATCGCCTCTGAACATCTCTTGCTCGGTCTTCTCGATAGACAATGCTGTAAGAGTTGGCAGCACCTTCACCTTAATATCTCTGCTGATTCCTCTGTACTCGGCTTTGATGGTAGTATCGCCCACACCTTTGGCTGTAATGTCTGCAGCATCAGCTGCTGCTTTAGTTGTAGCCACCAGTTGGTCACTGGATGTCCAGGTGGCGTTCAGGGATACATTCAAAGTGGAGTTAACCGCATCTCTTACCTCTGCCTTCACATCCAGCACTTCGCCCATGAACAGTGTCTGCTCCTTGGCAGGTGTCAGCAGCAGGGCTTCATAAGGCGAACGGACATAGACATCTACGGAGGCTTTGACACCCAGACTTGTAATCGTAATCACTGTTTTACCCGTAGTCAGAACTTTGAGTTCCCCGTCCTTAACTGTAGCTACAGCTGGATTAGAAGAGCTCCAGTCTCCCTTGGTAGTTAAATCTTCCGCTTCCGATGCCGTAGCCGTTTTGCTGAACGCCGTCAATTTGATAGGATTGTCCCCGATCAGAGTCTCAATATCCTTGACCACCTTGCCGTTCTGCTTGATTTCAATCTCAGTATAAGCAACTTCTACTTCAGCCTTATATGTAGCCGTCAAGCCTTTGTATTTCGCTGTAATGGTAGACTTGCCCTCTTTCAGAAGATTGACTTTACCATCCGATATCGTCAATACACTGGTGTCAGAGCTGGACCATTCAACATCTTTGGTAACATCAGTCGCTTCGGTAATGGACTTTCCACCGAGCACCGTTGCTTTAATCGTCCGCTTCTCTTCGCTGTCTCCCAGCTTGTAAATGCCATCTTTATGTTCAATCTTCAGGTCTTTAAACGGATGGGTAACCGAGACCTCGATTGTAGTCAACGCAGTATTATAAATCGCAGTAATTGTAGCTGTACCACTGTCGAGCGGGGTCACAAGACCATTCACAACCTTAACAGTAGTAGTATTAGAGGAGCTCCAGCTCACTGCGCCCGTCACATCTTTCTTGGAGGTAGACCCTTCCACATTGGCGAACACTCTCAACTGTTTCGGTGACTGCCCTACAACCAGATCCAGCTTGGCCGAACTCTCAAACTCAATCGAGTTGATGTCCCCCTTCTCCGCAAAGACACTTGCCGGGAATACTACGGTAGCCAGCAGTGCTATGATGAGAAGCAACTTCGTCATTTTCCTGTTCACAGTCATCATTTCTCTCCTTCATTTCTGATGTTGTCCTGGGAGGGTACATTCCCACACTCTTCCACTACTATCGACATTTTGCATCGAAGTGTTTACTCTTTCTGAAATTAAGGGGGCTGGAAATCATAATTCAGGACTTTATGACTATAAAAATTCCGTGAAAAGCAGTTCCATCGCCTTATGCGAAATTTGTCTGCCGACTACTACATCTTCTTAAAAAAACGCTCCGCTCCTACAGTTCCAAACTTTCCTCTCCGTTTCTTCTCACTTCTTGTTATTTTCTTTTGTTCATCTTATGTAGAACATAAAAAAAGCCAAGCAGCTTCTCCAAATTATTCTGAGGAATCGCTGCTTGGCTCTTGTCTCTGCAAATTTTAAAGCGATAGACTCGCCTGTTTCACACTAATCAGCTCGCCACGGCATTCATTCACGCCGGCTTGCGTGATTTTCACCTGGCACAGCTCACCTTGCAGGGAATCATCGCCTTCAAAGAAGACCTGCAAGTAATTGTCGCTGAAGCCATGCTGTGTGCTCCGGCCTGGAGCATCCTTCGCAGACCGTTCAGGAATCACGTTCAGCGTCTGGCCTACGAACTTCTGCGCGTACGCCAGCTGCATTTCCTCTGACAAATCAATCAGTTCCTGCACACGGGCATTCTTGATCTCTTCATCCACCTGATTATCCATACGAGCAGCCGGTGTACCTGTCCGTTTGGAGTACGGGAATACGTGCATTTCCGAGAAATTGACCGCCTTCATAAAATCATATCCGGCGCGGAACATTTCATCGGTTTCTCCCGGGAATCCGACAATGACATCCGTAGTAATGCCGACATCCGGCATAGCCTGACGGATCAGCTGCATTTTGGCGTAATATTCCTCGGTTGTATACTTCCGGCGCATCGTCTTCAGCACATCGTTATGTCCAGCTTGCAGCGGGATATGCAGATGACGGCACATTTTGGAGGAACGATTCAGCACCTCAAGCAGCTTCTCATCAATCTGACTAGCTTCAATGGAAGAGATGCGCACCCGCTCCAGTCCGTCTACCTTATCCAGCTCCCAGAGCAGGTCGGACAGACGATAGTTGTCGAGGTCATCACCATAGCCGCCGGTATGAATACCGGTCAGAACAAATTCCTTGTACCCGGATTCCACAAGCTGACGCGCCTGCGTGACAATACTCTTCGGATCACGGCTGCGGGACAGTCCGCGCGACCAAGGGATAATACAGAAGGTACAGAAGTTATTGCAGCCGTCCTGAATCTTCAGGAACGCCCGTGTCCGGTCAGCAAAGGCCGGTACGTCCATTTCCTCAAACTCACGCGTCTTCATGATATTGCGAACCGCATTCACCGGCTGGCGCGACTGCTGAATGTTCTTCACATGCGTCATGATTTGATCTCTGTCCTGGTTGCCGATAACTAGGTCGACACCAGGAATATCAAGAATCTCCCCTGGAGACGTCTGCGCATAGCAGCCTGTAACAGCTACGATGGCCTCAGGGTTGCGGCGCACAGCGCGGCGGATCATCTGGCGACTCTTCTTATCACCGGTATTGGTAACCGTACAGGTATTGATCAGATACACATCGGCGGTACCCTCGAAATCCACCTGCTCGTAACCTTCATTTTTGAACAGTTGCCAGATGGCTTCGGTATCATAGAAATTAACTTTGCAACCCAACGTATAAAACGCTACGGATGACATCTCTCAAGCTCCCCCCATTTCTCCGGATTCATATAACAGGCATGCTGCAGCTACCATCCCTGCCGTCTCGCAGCGCAGAATGCGCGATCCAAGGCCCACAGGCACAGCTCCGGCTGCCTCAGCCTTCACGGCCTCATCGGTCGTAAAGCCGCCCTCTGGTCCAACTACCACCATTATTTTGACAATAGACTGGTTCTTCAGGGCTTCAAGCTTTGGAGCCGCGGCACTGCGTAATTGCAAGCCCTCTTCCTTCTCATAGCAAAAATACACGGCGTCATATTCCGCAAACGATTGCAGCAAAAGCTTCCAGGATACCGGCGGCTCTACCAGAGGGATAATGTTCCGGTGGGCCTGCTCCGCGGCTTCCTTGCAGATTTTGCGCCATCGTTCCAGACGCTTGCCTTCCTTACGTTCGTCATATTGCACAATAGTGCGCTCTGACAGGAACGGCTGAAAGGACACGGCACCGATCTCGGTACATTTCTGAATCACGGTCTCCATCTTGTCGCCTTTGGGAAGGCTTTGGGCTACTGTGATCTTGACGCGTGCTTCATGCGTCATCTCCAGGACTTCCACTACATTCGTCGTAATTTCTCCGATTTCAATCTGAACAATCTCAACCAAGGCTTCACGGGAGGACCCATCGCTGACAATCAGCTTGTCCCCTTCCTTGCCGCGCATGACCTTGGCGATATGGCGAGCATCCTCGCCGCCGATAGTTACGGTATCGCCGCTGAACTGCTCCGGCGTCACAAAATATCGTTGCATCGTATCAACATCCTGTTCGTTATTCAGGCGCCGGGGGACGCCAGACCTGCCTCTGCAGATTGACTCCCGTCATCCGGCGCAACATAATCTGCCGTCTTAACGCCAAAAACCATCATACAACGTTTGCCATGTTGTGACCAGCCTTATTCCCCCGCGTTAGCTGCCAAACATCCAGAGAAACAGCCTTAGAAAACCTCGGGTCATTTCATCGCCCCAAATATGCAGCGGGGTAATCGTGTACATTCTTAGTGCCGGAATAAATAGAATCAGTAGGAAAATCAGGCTTCCCCATTGCTCATACTGCTGCAGTCGCCCGCGAAGCGGACGTGGGGCCAAATCCTCGACAATCCGATAGCCGTCCAGTGGTGGCAGCGGGATCAGGTTGAACAGGAACAGGAAGAAGTTCCACTGAATGAACATGCCGAAGAACAAATACACGGCTTGAAGCAGCCGAACATTGGTAATCGCTTCGATCGTTCCCGTCGCCAGAAGCGCCGCGTAGATCAATGTTCCGATAATCGCCAGCAGCAGGTTACTGATTGGTCCTGCAATCGAGACGATAATGCCCATCAGGCGGGGGTTTTTGAAGTTGTCCCGGTTAACCGGAACAGGCCGCGCCCAACCGAAACCGACCAGCAGCATCAAAATAACGCCCAGGAAATCAAAATGAACGGCAGGGTTCAGCGTCATACGGCCCATCAGCCGTGCAGTAGGATCGCCAAATTTGTTGGCAAAATATGCATGTGCAAATTCATGCACAGTAAATGCGATCAGTAGTGTGATCAAAAAGAACGGAAGCTGTTCAAGCGGAATACTAATAAAATTTTGCAAGAAATCCATCTTTACCTCTTTCCGGCTGTAAATGCCACCCAATCTTCTTCACGGGTAATTTCGATAATCTCAAAGCCGGAAGCCGTCAGCGCCTGTGACACCAGACCTTCCTTGTCCTTGTAAATGCCAGAGGTAATGTAGATGCCGCCTGGCTTCAGCGCCCGGTAGACATCATCTGTGAACAACACGATAATCTCTGCGAGAATGTTAGCTACCACAATCTGCACTGGCAGCGTAACGCCAAGGCTGTCCTCAGCAGGATTGGTCTCAGGCTGTACAGAGGCATTAGCCTCTGGTCTTGCCGATGGCCACATGTCTCCGGCTGGCGTATCTGCAGCCTTTTCGCCGCCCAGTAGCGACAGCAGGTCACTTTCTTTTACAGTAATGGAATCTTCAAGCCGGTTCAACGCCACGTTCTCCGCAGCACTCTCTACAGCAACGGGATCAAGATCCAGCGCCAACACAGAGCCTGCGCCCAGCAGCATCGCGCCGACCGCCAAAATACCGGACCCGGTACCGACATCAATGACTTCTTCCCCACCTGTGATATTCTTCTCCAGTGCCCGCAAGCATAGAGCTGTCGTGGGATGTGTGCCTGTACCAAAGGCCATACCAGGGTCGATCTCAATAATTTTTTCGTTTGGACTTTCCGGCGTATACTCTTCCCAGGTCGGTTTGATGGTCAAACGCTCCGATACACGCAGCGGTTTGAAATACTGTTTCCAGGCATGTGCCCATTCTTCATCATCTACAGTTTTCCAGGAGATCTGAGCCTTGCCCGGATCAATGCCATATTCCCGCAGTTCCTCTACACGGGGAGTCAACTCCGCAATCACTCCATCCATGTCGACAGATTCTGCATAGTACCCCTTAATTACTGCTTCCCCTTCGGGAATATCATTCAGCGGCTCGTCATACAGTTCACCGTAGCGGGTATCCCGCTCTTTGCCCAGTATGCCGGATTCCTCGATGGAAACACCGCCTGCGCCTGCTTCATATAAAAAATTGGATATCATTTCTTGAGCTTCTTCGGTTGTATGTATCGTAACTTCATGCCATAACATCTTGTTGGAATCCTCCTTAAATTTGCGAACATTACCAGTATAACATTTCTCCTTGCCTGAGTGCCAAACTGCACGCATAGACAGAGTTAATCTTGGCTGCGACAGAAACAATCCAGGGTATGGTCATTCACCATGCCGGAAGCCTGCATAAAGGCATAACAAATCGTGGTGCCGACGAATTTCATGCCTTTCTTCTTCAGCGCTCTGCTCATCTCATCGGATTGCGGGGTGCTGGCAGGCACTTCGGCCCTGCTCTTCCAGTGATTCAGGACAGGCGTTCCGCCAACAAAGCTCCATAAATAACTTGCAAAGCTGCCTTCCTCCCGGATAATTTCCTGATAGACGCGCGCATTATTGATCACGGACAGGATTTTCAGCCGATTGCGGATAATTCCGGCATCCTGCATCAGTTCGTCGACTTTCGACTCCCCATAAGCGATAATCTTCTCGGGATCGAAACCGTCAAAGACCGCCCTGAACCGCTCCCGCTTTTGCAGCACTGTAAACCAGCTTAGTCCTGCCTGCATCCCCTCCAGTATCAGCAGTTCGAACAACGCCCTCTCATCATACAAAGGTTGTCCCCATTCCGTATCATGATAAGCGATATATAAGGGATCAGCGGTGACCCAATCACACCTTTTAATCGTCATCTCCTCCTCTCTCATTAATGCCGTGGTGTCTTATAGACTGATTCTTTTGCCCTTCCTTGGCAACGTCTTCTTAATGTATACGAAAAAAAGGGAGGAACACAAGGTTCTCCCCATTAAAATAAGGTTAATATTTTGAATTATTTTCCCCGAGCAAACTAGGGCTGCAGCTGCACCCGGGTCTCTTTGTCCGGCTCGTCGGTCGTATAGTAGAACATATAAAGGGATGCTTCCTTTTCTTTGAAATCCTTATAGACATCAATAGCCTTGTTATTGCCATCACCAGAGAAGTTGACCGTAACTGGTCTGCCAAGAATTCTGTCTTTACCAAGGTTAATATGAGTCTGGTTGATCCCGCCAAAATGGGCATCCTCGCTTCCGGTCTCTACATACAAATTTCCGTCCTGCATATAGTACGTCCAGTGAACGGGATAGCCGCCAACCTCCCTATTCAATGTCTGCTTTTTAGTGGAGATGTCGGTCAAGAGAACCGGTGTCTTGTCATCTTCATGGACCGTAACCTTATACTTGCCTACAAAAGTGATCGGCGTCTCCTTGGTGATTACCAGATCGGAAGGCAATTCGAACTTGTAGCTAAGCAAATTGGGATCATCCTTGGGCGAACGCTCCCTCCAGCCTTCAAGCGTTCGTCCATTTACCTCAAGCGAGATTTTTTGATACGGTATATCTGCGAACCCTTTAACCTTAGATCGTACGGCCACCCGGATTTGGGTAGGCGTTACCACCATCTTTTCGATGATATGGTCGTAATCTCCAGCTTCAAGTGGAAGATCCAGCGCCGTCTTGATCGTTCCGCTTTCCATTTGCTTTTTACTCAACTGCAGGTCAAATTTCCAAGGTCCATCTATATTTTTTTCCATCTTAGTATATTGCAGTTTGTAGGTCGTCTGTCCCGCAGGCAAGTCACTGCTTTTAAAATACTGCTGGGTTGTATATTCGCCATGATCCCCCGGCTGACCGTAGGTACTTCCAGACAGTGCGTGCAGCGTCTTTCCTTGGACAACCGGCGCAATCATCGGATAAGCCCAGGTTTTGGCTTCTGCTTGATCGAATATTATCGCTGAGGAGAACAGAATCTTATCTGCTTGCTTAAATGCCTTGACCTCCATTTTTTGCAGGCCGTCCTTGCCGATCTGGAAGCTCTGTACCTGCTCGGAACTACTGTCCAGTTGCAAATCCTCTTCCTGCTGACTGTATAATTGAAGAATATCCGCTGTCAGCGTAACCTTTGCCGTCGCCTGCTTGGAAGACCAATCACTCTCGAAATAACCGTTATATCTGTGGTTCTTCTCATCCCACTGCAAATAGCTGAATTCTCCTTCGCTATTCTTTCCCTGCTCATCCTTCAGGCTCAGGCCCTTAAGATCCCAGAACTCGGTATCCGCACGTTTCCCCACATCCAGGTTGTACAGAATGACCGTCCGGTTCTCATCCACAATCGCCGTGCGGAGCGTTAGCGTAACACCGTCCCTGCTGATCGTCTGCCCCAGTGACTGTCCCATATTCTGATCCAGAACAGCCTGAAGTCCCCCTTTGTCCCGCAACACGTTGCCCCAGTCGTAATGAATGGCGGCATACACTGGAGCAGCAGCCAATAGTGCGCTGAGTGAAGCGGCCATTGCTATTCTGCGCCAGCTTTTGTGGCGACGTGTGGATACACGGGCCGGTGTAGAATCCACTACTGCTGAGGTATACCCCGCTTCTTCCATCCTGCTCCACATGTTCTCAAAATCGGGATAAGGCACGTGCTCATCCTTATTTAATTGACGCTTTAGCGTAGGCTCTATTTTGTCCATAAGACTCTTCCTCCCTGTCTTGGGTGTGGGCGCCTGCTTCTTGCAGAATCCCCTTCATCAATCGCAGCCCCTTGTGCAGCCTGGATTTCGTCGTTCCCAAGGGGATCGACAACAAGCCGGAAATCTCAGCTAGACTGAAATCATGCATGTAACGCAGTGTCACTACTGCCCTGATTTTGTCCGGGAGACGCTTCATATACCCTGCCCACTCTACTGCGGATTCCCGTTCCTCCGCTAGCCGGTCTACCGGCTTCTCTTCATTTCCAGTGAACAGATACGGATGATCTGCAACTTTCTCATTCAGACTCCGCCGTCGCCGCAAATGATTCAGACAATGGTTGACTGTTATTTTCATGATCCAGGCCCGAATATGTTCGATCTGTTCCCGATTGCTGCGGAAGACCGTAATAAATACTTCCTGTGTTATGTCCTCCGCATCTGCCGCATTATGCAGCATGTAGTAGCAAGTTCGATATACATCCCTGTTGTAGGCTTCGAACAGCTCCCGATTGCTCTCCAATGTTCCCCCTCCTCTCTGGTCTCGGATATCTATATAACAATTGAGCCGCCCAAAAGGTTCATTCCAAATATGTAAAGAAAAAATAAAGAGGGCAAGCGGTCTGCTTGCCCTCCATTGGTCCAGGATATGTATGCCACAGCATCCACTACTTATTTCTTGGAGCTATAATCGCCGATCCTGATCCCCCAGACGCTGTCCTTACGGTACGCTGCTACCTCCTGTAGAGCCGGAAGCCTGTTATCCTGCGGATAATGCCGCTCCAGATAAGAAGCAAACGTACCACGCAGCCTTAGTTCAGCTTCCAGCTTGTTGAACTCGCCCGGATGCTTCTCCAGCTCTGCCAAAGCCCCTTCCCAGCGGCTGAGATCAGCGTCAGAGGATTGTCCAGCGTTAATATCTTGGACCAGTTCACGTAGTTCGCGGTAGGCGAACCTGACACTGGAAGAATAGCGCTGCTTTTGATTAAGATAGGTGAGAAGTGTGATCACAAGCACGAGTCCGCCCCATAATATGATGTTGTCCATTGCCTCTCCTCCAGATTCTGCAACAAATTCGCTGATAGCAGGGGTTACGGTATACTAGCCGGGAAGACCATACTTTTCAATCCAGCCTGCCACCGATTTCTCAAACTTGTTCCGGGTCATGATTTCATGCGTAATGAAATGCCCTTTGTAGAACAGGCTGTAACTGGTATAGGGGGTCGGTGCGTTCTGCGCTTCTTCTGCAGTCATTATTCGGCGCACCTGCAAAGGAATTCCGCGTTCCTGAGCGCATGCCTCAAGTTCGCCTACATAATGGATAGTATATGGGCACTGTACGGTATAAAGCAGTTGTAAGCCCTCCGAAAATCCTACCTCTTGCTTCTGTACGGATGCTTTGAATTTCGGCGTTGGTGCAGCCTCGTTGAATTTCAGGACCACCAGTTCAAAATAAGGTGGCGCCTGATCGCATACCTGAAACCCGTTATGGAGGAAATAAGATTTGTCTGACAGATAAGGCTTCTTCGTCTTGCCTGTTACAGCCACAATACCATTAGCTCCTTGCGCTTCCTCTAGGCATTCAGCCAGCAACTGCGCGCCATGTCCCTTCCCCTTGAAGGAACCAGCTACCCATAAGCAATTGATAAATAAATAACCAGGTGCCTCTACTGGACACCAAGCATAATCCGCCGGAAGATATTCAATAAATACTTTCTGTCTGACATCCAGCTTCTTAAAACGAAGCCCCTCCTGAAAACGTTCCTGGAGCCACTCCTTCTTCAGCCTAACTCCCTCCGCACCCTTCTTGTCCGAGATCGCACAGCATATATGCTGCTGCTCGATATTGTTACTATTCACCGTTATAATGGCAGTGTCGCTCATCTCAGAGCTCTTCCTCCTCAGCACAACTTAATATCAATATTAAAATATGAGAGCGGATTCAATCGTTCAACCAAGCCTGCTGAAGTCTCTGAATATTCTGAAGGATGAACCGGTTCGGTAGATCGTCCTGACTGGAGCAAGCAGAGAACTTATAAGCGCTGTTAATATCATAGGTTTTGAAAAAGTAGGTCCCCGCGTCAGGCGAAAGTCCGACTGAACCATCCGGGTGCTTGCGCACAGAGAATGAGGTCAAAGGATGGGATAAACCGCTACCGAGCGCTTTTACATAAGCCTCCTTCAACGTCCATATCTCGTAAAAACAATCATTTCGTTCTGCCTCCGGCCGCAGCATTAAATCCTTGTACTCCTCGTCTGAGAAAAAGCGTTCCGCGATAGTCAAATCGATGGGGCGAATCTCTTCAATATCCACACCAAGCCTGCCTGTTCCATAAATCAAGGACACCCACTTGCCTGAATGAGAGACATTGAAGGAGAAGCTCTCGCTGCCATCCAGATGCGGTTTTCCATATTCGTTCTTCTGAAAATGAATTTCCTCATTAGGAATACCGAGTTCCCGGCGAATCACCGTCCGAACCAGAATTTCTCCAAACAGAGAACGGTAAGCATCCTCAAGACGCAAGAATCTGCCGATTTGATTCCGACGTTGTACCGAGACCTTGGACTTCCAAAATTCATATGTATTACTGTCCAGCTTACCGGGTATTTCCAAAAGTACAATTTGCGACAATATCATCACCCAGCTTTATGTTTTTTAAGCACAGCTTCCTTTAATTATACACCCCTTACATGAAAAAAAGCCCCATCAAGTGGGGCAATTTCTAATATTTTCTTTTACTTTTTCTTCAAAATCTCGTGCAGCTGCCGCTTATCAGCTTCCAGTGCTCGCTCCTGAGCTTCCAAATCATCATGATCCGCTAATGCGGCAGAGAATTCAACATCCTCCGCTTTGGCTTCGTACAACATCTTCTGCTTGTCTATCTTGGAGAAAATTTTGGAGTTCTCTCTATCCATCCTGGCTTCACAATCCCTTCAGGTTATAGTCATGTTGCCTGCCGCTTTAGATAAAGCCGCCAGCTTCCTCGATTAAACGCAGCGCCCTGTCATACGAGCCTGAGTCCACCACTACGGTCAACAAAATATCTCTTCCCGTGGGGCCGCCGTCCCCTCCATGGCTCATTCCGCTGGCACTGGTGTCCGCTGCAGCAAGAATACCAGTATGATTACGATCTGCGGTCATCGAAGCCATGCCGGCTATATTGCCAGTGACTGGATTAATGCTCTGAATCGGACCGTTCCCGCCATATTTGCTAAAGCGGTCGATCGAGAGCTCAATTACCCGCAGCGCTTGTAGCTTCCTTGAGACTCCCTCGGCTTCCTCCGGGCTTTTAAAATAGGACAAAATAAAGCGTTCCGGCATGATATCCCCGCTTTCCAATGTAATCAAGCTCCGCATGCGGCTAAAGTTATATTGTCTTAACTCCCCTGAGTTTATGCTTCTATTCCAATACAAAAAAGAGGATGCCCCAGAATGAAAGCCATAGAATGGCTCTTGGGACACCCTCACTACAAATTAAGCTATGCAAAAAACGATATGCTTTATTCCCCGCGGAATGCACGCTTCACACGGTCAAAGAAGGATTGCTCCTGCTCATGCGTATTCTCCCCATTAAGGGCTCCGAACTGGCGCAACAAGTCCTTCTGCTCTTCGCTTAGCTTACTTGGCGTTACGACGATAACTCTGACATGCTGATCACCTTGGCCCATACCGCGCAAGCGTGGCACACCATAGCCCTTCATACGGTAGTAAGTACCCGTTTGCGTCCCAGCATGGATTTTGAGCTTCACTTTACCAGTCAAAGTCGGGACCTCAATATCGTCACCAAGTGCTGCTTGAACGAAGGTAATCGGCATTTCGCACAGAATATCATTATGGTCGCGCTCGAAGAAATCATGCGGCTTCACACGGAAAACAATGTACAGGTCGCCCGCAGGACCACCCCGTAAACCGCCTTCACCCTCACCGTCTATACGTAGTTGTTGGCCGTCATCAACACCAGCCGGAATAGAAATATGGACCTTACGCTGCTTCTTCACCTTACCGCTGCCGGAGCAAGTGGTACACTTCTCCTTGATAACTTTACCGGTCCCGCTACAATGGGAGCATGGACGGCGGTTGCGCATTTGGCCGAGTGGCGTGTTCTGCACAAACTCCTGTTGGCCGCTACCGCGGCAGACCGAGCAAGTCTCAGGCTTCGTTCCCGGCTTAGCACCGGAACCAAAGCAAGTGTCGCAGTCTTCGGTACGTGGAATTGTAATATCCGTTTCCTTGCCGAACACCGCTTCCTTGAACTCAATGGTCATTGTATACTGCAAATCGCTACCGCGCTGCGGAGCATTAGGATCACGGCGTCCGCCGCCGCCGAAGAACATATCGAAGATATCGCCGAGGCCTCCGAAGTCTCCGCCACCGCCGAAGCCGCCGCCACCCATACCTTGGTTAGGATCAATATGACCATATTGGTCATATCTTGCACGCTGCTGACCATCGCTCAGAACGTCATAGGCTTCCTTCACTTCCTTGAATTTAGCCTCGGCATCGCTGGCTTTGTTCACGTCCGGATGATACTGGCGGGCCAGCTTACGATAGGCTTTCTTGACCTCGTCATCTGATGCGTCTCTTCCAAGACCCAGTACTTCATAATAATCGCGTTTCTCTGCCACTGCATTCACCCCCGTACCTCTAATTCCGCCCGACAATTCATACTATTCCTCTATCGTTTCAGACGGTGCATACACTTATCCCTGTTACATGTAAAAGGAAAGCCAAAACACGGGATGACCCGGTTTTGACCTTCCCCACTTACGACACTTATCGTCTAAGGTTACCCTTGATTCTTCTCGTCGTCAACAACTTCATAATCAGCATCTACCACATTTTCTCTCTTAGACGCGCCTTCAGAAGCACCTTCGCCGCCGGCAGCACCTTGTTCAGCTGCTGCTTGCTCGTACAGCTTCACGGACAACTGTTGAACGATCTCGTTCAAAGCTTCTGTAGCTGCATTGATTTCTTCGAGGTTGTCGGTTTGAATAGCCGCTTTTACCTTTTCTTTAGCTTCATTAGCCTTTTCAACTTCGGAAGCATCGGCCTTGTCACCAAGATCCTTGATTACTTTCTCAGTGGAGTACACGAGTTGGTCAGCGTTGTTCTTCGCTTCTACCAGTTCCTTACGCTTACGGTCTTCCTCAGCGTGCAGCTCGGCATCCTTCATCATTTGTTCAACTTCAGCATCGCTCAAGCCGCTGGAAGAAGTGATGGTGATCTTCTGGCTCTTGTTAGTGCCTTTATCGGTAGCCGATACGTTCACGATACCGTTCGCATCGATGTCAAAAGTAACTTCGATTTGTGGTACACCGCGTGGTGCCGGTGGAATCTCGTTAAGCGTAAAGCGACCCAGTGTTTTGTTGCCGTTCGCCATTTGACGCTCACCTTGCAGAACGTGAATTTCCACGCTTGGCTGGCTGTCAGCAAAGGTTGAGAACACTTGAGATTTGCTTGTAGGAATCGTTGTGTTGCGCTCGATCATCTTCGTGAAGACGCCGCCCGCAGTTTCGATACCCAGGGACAATGGAGTTACGTCGAGCAGGACTACGTCTTTAACGTCGCCTGTCAGAACGCCCGCTTGAACAGCAGCACCAAGGGCTACCACTTCGTCCGGGTTAACGCCTTTGTGAGGCTCTTTGCCAGTAAGCTTCTTAATGGCATCTTGTACGGCTGGAATCCGTGTAGATCCACCTACCAGTACGATTCTTGTAAGATCAGCAGGAGTCATACCTGCATCGCTCAATGCTTGACGTGTTGGGCCCAAAGTACGTTCTACCAGACCAGCAGTCAACTCATCGAACTTAGCGCGAGTCAAGTTAACCTCCAAGTGCTGAGGTACGCCGTCAACGACAGTGATGAACGGAAGGGATACTGTAGTTGTAAGTACGCCGGACAGTTCTTTCTTCGCTTTCTCAGCAGCGTCTTTCAGACGTTGTACAGCTGCTTTATCTTTGCTCAGGTCGATGCCTTGTTCTTTCTTGAATTCAGCTACGAGGTAATTCATAACTACTTCGTCAAAGTCATCGCCACCAAGCTTGTTGTCACCGCTTGTAGCTTTTACTTCGAAGAAACCATCGCCCAGCTCAAGGATAGATACGTCAAACGTACCACCACCAAGGTCATAGACAAGGATTGTTTGATCTTCGGATTTCTCAAGACCATAAGCCAAAGCTGCAGCAGTTGGCTCGTTCACGATACGCAAAACTTCCAGGCCGGCGATTTTACCCGCATCCTTAGTAGCTTGACGTTGGCTATCGTTGAAATAAGCTGGAACTGTAATTACGGCTTGAGTAACTGTTTGTCCCAGGTAAGCTTCTGCATCGGATTTCAGCTTTTGCAGAATCATAGCAGAGATTTCTTGTGGGGAGTAGTCTTTAGCATCGATGCTTTCTTTATGGTTCGTACCAATATGGCGTTTAATCGAGCTGATTGTGCGATCAGGGTTCGTAATCGCCTGGCGTTTAGCAGTTTCTCCGACGATACGCTCGCCGTCTTTCTTAAAGCCTACAACCGAAGGGGTTGTGCGTGCGCCTTCCGGATTCGGAATAACAACGGCTTCGCCGCCTTCCATAACGGCTACGCAAGAGTTGGTGGTTCCAAGGTCAATACCGATAACTTTACTCACTGTAATTTGCCTCCTCAAAATGTAATGGAGCATATGCTCCGTTTAAATTTCCCTCTTTATGTGTACCAAATCCCAACGATTCAAGAAGCAAGCTGACCGCAAATGGTGCAGTTGCTTCACTTCGCGGGCCAAGGCTTTTCCCGCTTATATAGACAAACTACATGCTGACTTTGACCATGGCTGGACGAAGGACTTTATCCTTCAGGAGATAGCCCTTTTGGACCTCTTCCGTCACGATACCCTCTTCGTACTCCTCGCTCTCCACCTGCATAATAGCTTGATGATATTCAGGGTTAAAAGGCTGGCCCACCGATTCCATCGCTGTAAGTCCCTCTGACTTCAATACCCCATCCAGTTGACGGAAAATCATGTTCACGCCTTTCGTGAACGCCTCAATCTCTGGACTTGTAGGTGCTGTTGCCAAGGCCCGGTCGAAATTGTCCAGAACCGGAAGCAATTCGTTGATGAGCTTGGAAGTAGCGTACTGAGCCAGTTCTTCTTTCTCTTTCAGGGTCCGGCGGCGGAAATTGTCAAAATCGGCTTGTACGCGGAGTACACGTCCCTGCAATTCATCAGCCAGCGTCTGCAGACGAGCTGCGTCCCCGGCTTCTTCTGCCGATACAGTACCGGCCTCCGAGACAGTTTCCTCAGTCGCTTGTTCTTCATTAGTAGCATTATCATTCAATTCATTCGGATCTTGAACTTGTTCCTCTTTCAAGTTGTCTTCACCTCCTTAAAATCATCACGAAAATCAATATGGCTCTGTTCACTTATACCAGTGTGCCAGCATCGCTGTCAAATCTCGGGATAAAATGCCCAAGATGCCCATTACCCGCGCGTATTCCATTCGGGTAGGACCGAGAATACCAATGCTGCCTAGCGCCTGACCGTCAAGGGAATAAGTCGCTGTAATAAGACTGCAATTCGCAAAGGCCTCATGGTCGTTCTCGGTACCTATCCGAACTTGAATGCCAGGTCCACCTGGTACGGGCGACATCATCTTGAGCAGCGTAGGCGTCTCCTCCAGCAGATCCAGAATGTGCTTAACCTTGTCGACATCCTTAAATTCTGGCTGGGTCAGCATATTCGTGGCCCCGCTCAAATAAATCCGCTGTTCATTCTCACTGTCAAGCGCGGTATCAAGCATCTGCATCAGCTCTTCATAATGAGAGATATGACGCTGCATTTCCTCGCCAAGCTCGGTATAGAGCTGGGTCTTCAGCTTGTAGAGCGGCACATTCTTCAGTTTGCTGTTCAGTAGATTGACGACCTTCTCGATCTCGGAGATTGAAATCTCCGGCGGAATGTTAACAGTTCGGTTCTCTACCTGCCCCGTGCTGGTGACAATGATCGCTACAGCGGTCTTATCGTCCAGGGGCAGCAATTGAAAATGGCGTAGTGAAGTATGAAAAACCTCCGGTCCCAGAAGGATGGAAGTGTAATTCGTCATATTAGAAAGAATCATCGCCGCATGCTGGATAACCTGTTCCGTTGCATTCAGCTTCTCAGCGAAAAATGTACGGATCGTTCCCATCTCAGCGATTTCGGCAGAATTCCAGGGTACCAGGTGATCCACATAATAACGGTATCCCTTATGAGACGGAATTCGTCCTGCCGATGTATGAGGCTGTTCAAGATATCCCAGTTCCTCAAGGTCGGCCATTTCATTACGGATGGTAGCAGGACTGTATCCTACATCGCCCCGCTTGGAAATGCTGCGTGAGCCTACCGGCTCAGCCGAAGAGATATAATCATCCACTATAGCATTCAATATCATTCTCTGGCGATCGGTTAACATGTCATTCCCTCCTGTCACCCTGTGGCCGACATTCGTTAGCACTCGACTTAGATGAGTGCTAACCACTATTACAAAAATACCAAACTGACATTGACATTGTCAAGTCAGTTCAGCATCTTGGGGGGACGCTTTTTTTGCTGCGCCGTGGGATTCTTCTTCATGAGACTGATCAAGCATTGATTTGAAAAAAACGCCGAACCGGCGTTGACAAAAGTCAAGTCAGTTCAGCATTTTAAGTACTGCTATTTCATCGCAGGCATGCTGCTTTTTACAATTTACACAATCGGTCCATACCTTCTCTGGGAAAATCTCTTTTTCAACGATAGTAAATCCGTTTCTCAGGAAGAAATCAACCGCATAGGTCAGGGCCATAATCTTGGGAATCTTCTGCCGTCTGGCTTCTTCAGTCAGCTTATCCACGATCAGGGAACCGATCCCTTTACCTTTGCATTCAGGACGCAAACCCAGCGAACGAATCTCCACGAGGTCATTCCCTAGCTTGCAGAGCGAGCCACAACCGACGAATCTGCCATCAATCTCTGCAATGACGAATTGGTCGATCTGGCGGGTCAGGGCTTGCCGGGATCGGGGCAGCATAATACCACTCTGTGCATATTCTTCTATCATCTGATACAGTGGTTCAACATCTTCCACCGTGGCACTTCTGCATTTAGCCCCTGTATCCGCCTTAGCAGAGACACTGGGCATCAAATCCGGTTTGGCAAGCACTCTAATTCACCCCTCGTTGATAATATGAATAAATATACAACAAGGTGAATTTGAATTCAAGAGTTATTTTAAAATTAAACCTCTGTCAGCGCGCCAACAAATTCGCCGAAAACATCGTTGCCAAACAGCACGCCCTGCTTGCTGAGACGGTAGCCGTCGCCCACGCGCTCGAGTAGACCTGCATTCAGCATTTTATGCAATGAACCGGCAAATATGTCCTCCATGGATTGCCCAAATTGTGCCCGGAATGAAGCATCCGAGATTCCTTCGCGCATCCGCAGGCCCACCATCATAAAGTCCTCCATCGCTTCCTGCGGCGTTACCGGGTAGGAGTCCAGGCGAGGCAGGCCTTTGCTTGCAGCTTCAACATATGGATTCACGCCTTTGATATTGATATGGCGGTTGCGGCCTACGTAACCATGTGCACCTGCACCGAGTCCGTAATAATCCTGATTGCGCCAGTAGGTGATATTGTGACGGCTTTCCATCCCCGGCTTGGCAAAGTTGCTAATCTCATACTGCCCGTACCCGGCCTCTTCCATCTTTGACATCAGCAGCAGATACATTTGCAGTTCATCCTCTTCATTAGGAAGCGGGAGCTTGTTCTTGTTAAAGAGAGTATGGAAAAGCGTATTTTCCTCCACTTTGAGACTGTAGATTGAATAGTGCGGCAGGTCTAGCTCCAGCGCTTTGCGGACACTTTCAGCCAGCATATCCACGGTCTGGTTCGGCAAGCCGAACATCAGGTCCACGGAAAGATTGTTCAGACCTACAGCGCGCGCATTCTCCAGACTGCGATAGACATCGTCCACGTTGTGAATGCGTCCGATTCCCGTGAGCAGCTCGTTCTGGAAGGCCTGTACGCCGAAGCTGACCCGGTTAACGCCGCCTTCCTTCATCACAGCAAGCTTGTCGATATCGGTGGTACCAGGGTTGGCTTCCATCGAGAACTCGATATCATCAGCCCAATTCGGAAAGTGTTTCCGCACGGAAGCCAGGAAATAAGCCATCTCGTCCGGCTTCAGCACGGTCGGCGTTCCACCGCCCACAAAAATCGTCCGGATCACACCGGGCGGAGTGATTGCAACCGTCTGCTCCATCTCCTGATCCAGCGCACGAAGATAGTCCATTACAGGCTGGTCCTTCAGGACATAGGAGTTGAAATCACAGTAAAAGCACTTGTTCGTGCAAAATGGGATATGAATATATACAGCCTCAGGGGGACGGCCGTGGATTGGTGTTGTCATAGCTGTCTCCTTTGTTCTATCGAATGATGTCAGGGTTGAATCGCCTGATCTTAAAAAGTAAGAAGAAACGGCTCCGCCGTCCTCTATGAAGAGGTGGGTACCCGTTTCTCATATAGATTAAGCCTTCGAATCTCCAGAAAAGGGAAGCCTGACGGCTTCCCTTACAGGATTGTTCTCTTATAAATCAAGCAGCTTGGCTGTAATTACAGTGTCTTACTCGTCGATCTTGAGCACCGCCATGAACGCTTCTTGCGGCACCTCTACGCTACCGACCTGCTTCATGCGTTTCTTACCTTCCTTCTGCTTCTCCAGCAATTTCCGCTTACGCGAAATGTCACCGCCGTAGCATTTGGCAAGGACGTTCTTGCGCATCGCCTTAACGGTTTCACGCGCAACAACCTTCGTACCAATTGTCGCCTGAATCGGTACCTCGAACATCTGGCGCGGAATGATGCCGCGCAGCTTCTCGCAGATAATGCGTCCGCGGTTGTAGGCGCGGTCGCGGTGCACGATAAAGGACAAGGCATCGACCTGTTCGTTGTTAAGCAGGATATCCATCTTGACCAGATTAGAACGGCGGTAGCCGGAAATCTCATAGTCAAAGGAAGCATAGCCCTTCGTACCGGATTTGAGCTGGTCGAAGAAGTCGTATACGATTTCCGATAATGGAATTTCGTAAGTGATAGTTACACGGTTGGAATCGAGATATTCCATGTTCACGAACTCGCCGCGCTTGCCTTGGCAAAGTTCCATGACTGTTCCGACATAATCATTCGGAACGATGATCGCAGCCTTAACATAAGGCTCTTCTACATAATCGATCGTGCCAATCTCCGGATAGTGTGACGGGTTGTCGATCTGGATCATTTCCCCGCTCGTCAGCATAATCCGGTAAATAACGCTTGGCGCTGTCGTAATCAGCGGCAGATTGAACTCGCGCTCGATCCGTTCCTGAATGATCTCCATGTGGAGCAGACCCAGGAAGCCGCAACGGAAGCCGAAGCCAAGTGCACTTGAGCTTTCCGGCTCAAAGCTAAGCGATGCATCATTAAGCTGTAGCTTCTCCAGCGCTTCACGCAGGTCGTTATAATCCGACGTTTCGATCGGATAAAGACCGCAATACACCATCGGGTTGATTTTACGGTAACCCGGTAGTGGTTCTGGTGTCGGATTCTTCGCATCCGTTACCGTATCACCGACACGAGTATCGCCGACATGCTTGATCCCGGCCACGATAAAGCCGACATCGCCGATGTTAAGTTCATTGACAATGGTCATCCGCGGCATAAATGCGCCCACCTCAATGACCTCAAAGGTCTTGTCGGTAGCCATCATCTTGATCTTCGAGCCCGCACGGATACTGCCGTCAATGACGCGTACATAAACGATAACGCCTTTGTACGGATCGTAATGGGAGTCGAAAATCAGTGCCTTCAGCGGATCTGTCGAGCTGCCTGTTGGCGCCGGAACCTGCTTGACGACCTGTTCCAGAATTTCCTTGATACCAATTCCGGCCTTGGCAGAAGCCAAAACCGCTTCACTAGCGTCGAGGCCGATTACATCCTCGATCTCCTGTTTGACCCGTTCAGGGTCGGCACTCGGCAGATCGATCTTGTTAATGACCGGCAGGATCTCCAGATTGTTGTCCAGCGCCAGATAGACGTTGGCCAACGTCTGGGCCTCAATCCCTTGCGCCGCGTCTACAACCAGAAGCGCACCTTCACAGGCGGCAAGGCTGCGGGAGACCTCATAGGTGAAGTCGACGTGTCCCGGTGTATCAATCAGATTGAGCAGATATTCCTCACCGTCGTCGGCTTTATAGTTCAGCCGAACGGCCTGCAACTTGATGGTAATCCCGCGTTCGCGCTCCAGATCCATCTGATCGAGCACTTGCTCCTGCATTTCACGCGTGCTCAGTGCACCCGTGTATTCCAGAATGCGGTCAGCCAGCGTCGATTTGCCATGGTCTATATGTGCAATAATCGAGAAATTGCGGATTTGTTGTTGTCTTTTCTGTACGTCAGTCATTCCTTACCCCCACAGACAGCCTATGTTAATCCATTTATTATAACAGTACAATCTATCCCCAGCAATCCCGGGCTGGCCTCTGGGGCAAAATGTCATTGCAAAAAAAACAGCGAATGATCCCCCAAGAAAGGGAACATCCACTGCTGTATAGTGTAGGGAGTAAATGAAGACTGCATCGGAAGATGCCTTGTTGCTGAAAAATCTGATGCTGGATCGTCCCTCACTCCGCTGAAGAGAACAACGAGACGACCCAGCGAATACCCTTCTGCGAAGCCTCCTGCAGTAGCCCTGCCGTCTTGTCAGCCAGCACATCCACCGTAGGCTTCTGCCCCTCCGGAACCAGAATTTGCTCTGGCGTCAAAGTCGTACTGTAGTCCTCCGTCTCCTGCTGCGGCTGATTATCCGGTGTCTGCCCCGCTGCCCCCGTTTCTGTCCGCACCGGGAGCGGCATATACGCTCCAGTGGCGGGATCGACCGCCATAGGAACATACACATAAGTCTGGGGAGCGCCTGCGCTGGGGGCAGGCTTCTGTCGGACTCCCCCATTCCCCGCTACTGCGGGAACACTCTTTGCGGTTTGTGTCCCGTCATTCCAGCCCGGAAGCACATCGGAGATTCTGGTTTCGCCCCCTCCGAATTGCATGCCAATCAGAATACCGATGCCAGCCCAGATCGTAACCATTGTCAGCTTTCTTCCGACTCGTGACATTATCCTCACCTTCTCTCCTTAACGTTAAATTAGGATGCCTTGTCTGCTGAGGCTTTCCCTGACACCTGATCTCCAGCTTTACCTGTTGTCTTGGCACTCTCGCCGGATGATTCACTCCCAGGCTGCGCAGATGGAGCCGCTGAAGCGGGCGCAGTTACAGTCTGTGGTGCATTCACCTTGTCCGCCTTCTGATTATTCCAGTACACATCGGCGATGGTATCCCCGAGAATTTCTGCAGTCCGTTTCAGTTCCTCCTCGGTACTGTCAATTCCGCCAACCTCTATAAGCACACTGTTGGGGGAAAGCGACTGATTGTATTCCCCGTTGCCCTGGCTGGAGGTCTTGCCCCAAATGCCTCTGGAAAGGCCAGGGTAGCTCTTCTCCAGCTCCTGATGAATCTTGTTCGCAAAAGCCTCATTCTTCTTCCAATCTTTATTTTCATGCCCCAGAATAAAGTAGACTTGGGCATAGCTTTTACCATCGATAACCGTCGTCGTTTTGCCATGCCGCTGTGAGTCACGGTGAATGTCGATGAGATCGGTTAGCTGATCATTACCTGCCAGTGCCGCCTTAACTGTGATCCTGGAATATTTATAAGAGAAGTTCCATTTGTAATCCTTCACCTTGGTGGCATAGTCCTCCTGCGAATGAATGGTGCCAACGCCATGCTCTTCGAGTCGTTTGGCAATATATGAACCGACCAGCATAACATTCTTCGAAGGAAGCGACGAGCTGGGATTATCGCTCTGTGCCGCTAGCAAGGGGTTGAAGGCTTCTCGAGGATGAGAGTGATAGATCAGTACACGTTTGATTGAAGTGTCCTCTGTGCCGTTGTCACCGCCGCTTTTGCCGCCTCCATCGCTCGTTCCATCTCCGTTCGTCTCTGGCGCCGGAGTGGCCACCGGTGCATCTGGTACAGAGCCATCGTCGCCGGGATCCTCCGTCCCGTTGATTGCAGGAGGATCATGTTCCTGCCCGCCATCCCCCGAAGCCAGCTCATCGGTTCCCGGATGATAATCGGCAGGCGCGCCCGCCACACCGCCGGAACCTTTGCGGAGCAAAAACGGGTCATCTGCGCCCATTCCCGGTACCTCGCGGGCCAGAAGACTTTTAGGATCGCCAGGATTCACACTGGTTAGTAATTGGAACACAAATGATGTTACATTTTTGGGTGACAGCTCCTCCGCTTCCTTGCCCTGAGGCAAATGCGGAACCTCCATCCCCAGGATTTCCATGAAGAAACCACTGGATAACGAGGCGGCAAGACCTTTCATAGAAGGAATGGGTGAAGAGTTCAACTTCTGTCCGGCAATTCCGCCAGCGCCGAGCAGCATAAAGAAGACAAGCGAACCTCCGGCGAGCAGCAGCATCGTTCTCCCCAGCGACAAAACATCCAGCACTTTTCCCCGCAACCGGCCGATGTTCCATAGCTGAAACCATTTTTTGTTCATTATTGTTATGTCCTCCTCCAGCCCTCTGTAATCTCTTATACTTCAAATCTATGAGTAACAGAGCTCTGCTAGAACCGAAAATAGAAGACGAACAAATAGAGCACCGCCCCCTTCATAAGAACAGAATCAGTGGCAATGTAATAGGAGTGTACTTTAAGGAGCATTAAAAAAAGCAAGTCCCACCAGAACGCCATCACGGCAGACCACCGGTCCATGCTTGCTAAATTGAAAGAAGAAGAACTAACCGCTTCTATATTGAATGCATTAAAGTAACAAATGCAGGCAAAAAAAAAGCGTTTGTCTATCTATAAAGTCCCCAAGTATAATTAATAGCATTTTCGCACCTTAATTCTTCTAAAGCTGAGGGTCAGCGAAAATTAAGTGCAAAATTGTACCTTAAATTTTCCAAAATGCCCATCGAGCAATACTTTTTCGGAAAATAAGATACAATAATGCCCTTATTTACCTCATTTGCCTGTATTAAAGAAAAATAAGGTGCGAAAATGCCGTTATATCGTATGAACTAAAAAGTCTAACCTCCTTGTGCCTCAGGTTCAAATTATACTTTAGGCTTTATACAGCAATTAAAATCCGGGAACAGCCTTCAGCGCATTGGCTTTAGTGGGTGTAAGCACCCACATTACTAGGATCTACTGCCTCATGCAGCGCCGCATTCAATCCGGTCGCTACAATATTGGCGATATCTTCAATGAACTCATCTATTTCTTTGGGCGTAACAATCAGATCATGGCCGAGCGGTTCAAGCACTTCCTTCACCAGCGCAAGCCGTTCCTGTTCTGAGATATCGTCGAGCATCCCCATAATTTCCTTAGTATGGGCACCCTGACCGAAATGACTTTTCATCATTTCCAGCACGTTGTTGACAATCGTTGACGCATAGCAAACGGTGGGAACGCCGATGGCAATGCAGGGAACACCCAACACTTCCCGGGTCAGACCACGCCGTTTATTGCCAATCCCGGAACCGGGATGGATACCAATGTCAGCAATCTGAATGGTGGTATTAATTCGCTCCAGAGAACGGGAGGCCAGCGCGTCGATCGCGATAATAACATCCGGCTTCGTGCGATCCACAATGCCCTGGACCACCTCACTGGATTCAATCCCCGTCAAACCCAGTACACCCGGGGCAATCGCGCTAACCTTTCGGTAGCCGGGAGACACCTGATCCGGGACCAATTCATAGAACTGGCGTGTGACAAGCGCGTTCTCGACCACCAGCGGACCCAGTGAGTCCGGCGTCACATTCCAGTTCCCCAAGCCGACAATGAGGGCAGAGGAATCTTTGCCAATGCCGATCCGATTCATAAAGCTCTCAAATTCACGGGCAAAGGCTTCGGCCACTTTTTGCTGCAGACCTGTATCCCCGCCGCGCAGACCCGGCACTTCCAGTGTCACATAATTGCCGACAGCGCGCCCAATTGCCTGCGATCCGGCAGGAGTCGCTACACCAAGCCTGGTGATTGTAATACCGTCCGATTCTTCGACCTCCTCGTTCACACCGGGGATCGGCGATTTCTTCGGCCCTTGGGCCATTTCCCTCGCTTCAAGCGCCAAATCCGTGCGCACCGAATACAGCTGCAGATCCAGTTCCATTGTTATATCAGCCTCCTATGCTCGTTTATCGGTAGTGTGCGAGTGTAAGCCAACGTTTATGCAGAGGTCATCCTTTAATTTCAAAGCTTTTATATGTTGCATTTTAGTATGGAGCATGCTAAACTATTTTAAGTTGTGAATCATTTGATGATTTCGAATGTCTTACAGGAGGTGAATGCAATGCCAAATATTAAATCCGCGGTTAAACGTGTAAAAACGATCGAAAAACGCCGTGCACTGAACGCTTCCCAAAAGTCCGCGCTTCGTACAGCCGTGAAAGCTGCTGATGTAGCTCTGACTGGCACGGAAGTTGAAAATGCTCAAACTGCTTTCCAAGCTGCTTCTCAAAAGCTGGACAAGGCCGTTACTAAAGGTCTGGTTCATAAAAATGCGGCTGCCCGCAAAAAATCCCGCTTGGCGAAGAAATTGAACGCTCTTAAGGCTCAAGCCTAAGAACGACTTTCATATTGAGCATTGAAGAACCTGACCGCTATGCTACATACGGTTAGGTTTTTTTGTATTCTCATTACCTCATTCCGCCATATCCAAAAAGCCTGTCCGCCCTGTAACAACAGGACTGGACAGGCTTTTTCAGGTCCGGACACACACCTACCACTTAGGCACCCAGCTTCAACATGAACATCTCAAGTCCCAGCACCTTATCGACGGCCCCCGTCTTCATTTGGTAATCGAGATCAGCGAGGGCGCTCAAGATCTGGCGCAGCCGGTCGGTACCGAACTTGCGTGCCTGCTCACCAGCGATCTTCACGGCATAAGGATGCAGGCCAAGCTGCGAAGCAATCTGTCCCTGTGAATAGCTGAGCGCCGATAAATCCTTTACTTGTAAAATCATTCGGAACTGCCGGGCGATCAGCGCTGCAATCTTAATGGGCTCCTCCCGCTGCTTAAGCAGTTCGTATAATGTATTCAGCGCCTTGTCGAGTCGCAGGTTCGCAATATCCTCCACCAGTGTGAACACGTTCTGTTCCGTGCCGCGGTGGACGAGACTCTCTACAGCCGCCGTGTCTACAATCCCGCCCTGACCCGCGAACAAGCAGAGCTTGTCCATCTCCCCAGTCAGACCCTGCAGTCCTGTCCCGGCATTGGCGATCAGCGCTTCAGCCGTCCCTGGCGCCACCGCGCAGCCGCGATCCTTGATGCCCTTCTCTACCCACCGGAGCAATTCCTCTGCTCCCAGGGGATTGAAGGCCAGCACCGTTCCGGAGGACTTCACGGCCTTGACGATTTTTTTGCGCTCGTCGAGTTTATCGCTGTTAACCATAAATACAATCACACTATAGTCTACAGGATGCTGTAGATAGTCATTCAACAGATCTACCTTGTGCTCCAGTTTTGCATTCTCTTTGCCCGCAGTGAACAACGAGGCGTCCCGTACCAGAAGCAGTTTGCGCGGTACCATAAAGGGTACCGTCTCCGCCTCTTCCACCACCGCCTGCACCGGCGTTTCGGACAGATCAAAAGGGATAACCGCGAAATCACGGTCCTCCTTCGCAATCAATTGATCTTCCAGCATGGCCGCAAATTCATTCATCCGGAACTTTTCACTGCCGTACAACACATACAGCGGTGAAATTTTCCCCTGTTTGATCTCTTTGGCCGCCGCTTTGGCATCCATCTTGCCACTTCCTTTTCTTCATTCATCTGGCGTTCATTCCCTTGAACTTTCCCGAAGCTTTATTGTAACAAAAAAATCGTTTCAAAATAAGGCTCAATCTCAAAATCAATAGTTTTAACGAATGAAAAGACCGCCGCTAGCTTAGAGCCCCATATATTAACTAAACGCAAAAACGGAGGAACCCCGGCAGCCTGTGCCAAAGTCCCTCCGTTTCAGCGGCGCATCTATATAAACGACGGTATGCAAGGCCCTAGAAACCTCACAACCGACGGTCATACCGATGTTCTGCGAACCTGCAATTTCCGGTTCCATCTTCTCTCTTGCCATAGTATATTCCTGTGCCGGTAAAATAGTGACACCCCGGAATCAATTTGTATATTTAATTCCCCGTAGGCGTTACCGACGGCTGCGGAGTAGGCGAAGCCGAAGGGGCAGCGGAGCTACCAGCAGACTCCACAGTGAAAGTCTTGGTTACGTTCGCCCCCTGTTGTGAAGTCACATAGGTGAATTCCTTGCCATCTGGCGACCACCCTCCGGACACCCATGTTCCTTCCAGCGGAAGAGAAGTCACCGCCTGCTCACCGCCTGACCCATCCACAGCCAGATTATAGATAACCAATTGCTGCCCGGCTAATTCCGCTTTGTGAAGTCCATCCGGGGAAGTCCATGACGTCTGTGATATCGCTGCATTCAACGCCGAGCCCGGCGGTAGCCACCCCATCGCAGCGTCCTCAGCTTCGCCCGGAGACGGTGCACCTCCCCCTGCTGAATTCACTGGATCTTGCAATCCCCGGTCAAGGCTCTCCGTGTCATTCTTCAAATCCTTCTGCACCTTAAGCTCATCTGCCGGAACAGTAGCCTTCGGGGATGGTGTAGTGACACGACTGCTCTTCTTGGGTTTTTCCGGTTTGACCGGCTCCTTGGTCTTGACTGGAGCAGTCCTGGAGACCTCTTCTGGTGCAGCACTTTGCGTAGCGGATGGAGCAGCATCCTGTGAAGGATCAGCGGTACCGCCTCCATCCTGAGCAGTGACATCCGTGGCACCAAAGGAACTGATACTCTCACCGGAATTCGTTCCATTATCATCCCCTTCAGCTTTCTCCGCTTCTGCAGTTTTAAATGAGGATTCGGAAGAAGCGCCACCGGCCGCGTCATTGTTTGAAGCCTTATTTGCAGCGCTCTGATTCAATAACTGATCCACCTCAGCACTAGGCATTTTTGGTGGCGCATAGAATATTGCAATACCCAATATAACTGCAGCGGCTGCCGCCCCAATGCCTGTCCGTTTCGCCATGGAATAGTTCCTTGCGGGCTTCTTATGGGAGACTTTGCGTGAGAACGGCACTACCACCTGTTCATCTTGTGGTTGATTCTCGGCCTTGATGGCGCTTGGCTGATGAAGTCCACGATCCAGTTCATCTAGCTGCGGCAGAATAGAATCCACCAGACTGAAAGGAGGCTTCACATCTGGCATCTGCTCGAGTGACTTGGACAGCGTGGATAATGAGTCAAAAACTTCCGCGCAGGAAGGACAATTGTCGATATGACGGAACATCTCTAATATCTCATCCTGACTAAGATCATGATCCAAATAGCGGTGCATCCATTCCATCACCTCCGCGCAATTCATCCCGATACACCACCTTTCTGATACTCTTGGAGTCTATTTTGCAGCTGCTGCCTCGCTCTGAACAGATAGGATTTCACCGTATTCAGAGGTAAGTCCAAACAGTCTGCAATCTCGTTGTAAGAAAAATCCTGCAAATATCGCAGTACGATGACCGTCCGGTGATGCTCCGGGAGCTGGTCAATCGCCTCACGTATATCCTGGGCCAAATAGCCCGACAACACTTCCCGCTCTACGTTATGCTTATCCTGAAACACCATTTCGTGCTCATCAATAGACACCGTAGGCTTGGTTCTCCTGAACTTGTCAATGCATATATTGGTCACGATACGCTGTACCCATGTTTTGAACTGGGCTTTTTCCTCGTAGGAACCAATTTTGGTATACACCCGGATCAAAGCCTCCTGAGACGCATCCAGCGCATCCTGTTCATTATGCAAAATGTAAAAGGCTGTCTTGTACACAGTCCCTTCTATTTCTCGCAATAGGGTGATTAGAGCGTCGCGATCGCCCGCTTGAGCGGCTCTGATGAGTCCCTGCTCCACCACGAAGGTTCCCCCTCTCTATGCAATCTTACTGACGCGCAAGACTGCGAATATGTTGCATCTCTGTAATCGTTATTTTTAGAATACCAAACTTTATTTTCCTCGTCATGCCATATCCGGCATTTCCTTACTACTTTTCGGTACAATCTAATAATCCTTACTAAGCATACAGGGGAAGCGTCCGTCATTCAAATACTCTTTTCAATAAATTGATTACAAAAATGACACCAACTGCCACTCCGCACCCATCGCTTGGACAAAAGTGACAACATTGAAAAAGGCCGCCGCACCGCCACCCGGTCCGCCAGCCTTATTATTGATAAATTCTCCTTGTTATACGTATCTTTAGAAAGAGTTCACGCGCCCTTGATCTCCTTGAATTTGGCTACATATTGGGCCGCCAGTTCCGTGACGAGATCGTAGCGCCCTTCCTTTGCCGGAGCCGTCAGATTGCCCCCGATACCGACAGCGAGGCTGCCGCCGTTAATCCATTTGTCCATATTGTTCAGATCCACCCCGCCCGTCGGCATGATGTTCACATAAGGCATCGGTCCTTTGACTGCCTTGATATAGTCCGGACCGAAGGCACTGCCCGGGAACAGCTTGAGTACATCCGCACCAAGCTTCAGTGCCTCCTTCATCTCGTTCAGCGTCATACAGCCAGGCATATAAGGAATGCTGTAAAGATTGCACATTTTCGCCGTTTCCTCTTCAAAAGAGGGGCTGACCACAAACTCCGCGCCTGCCAATATCGCAATTCTCGCCGTCAGCGGGTCCAACACCGTTCCAGCACCAATCACCGCACGGTCACCATACTCCTCAGCCAGCCTCTTGATAACAACATCTGCGGAAGGCGTAGTGAAAGTTACTTCAATATTGTTCAGACCGCCCTCAATGCAGGCTGCCGACATTTTGTAAGCACCCTCCGGATGATCTCCCCGAATCACCGCCACCACACCAACGGACGCCATATTCTGCAATACCTTTATCTTCTTCATTTCGAACTCCCCTCCCTCACATAATTATTTAGATAAACTTTTTTTATTAAATTTACTAATATTCTTCCGAATTCGTTAATGAAATAGTAATAACAATACCACTAACAGTCAATGATTTTTTTCAAAATAAACTAGAACTACACTTTTTAAATTAGCTAATAACCTTATAAATAAAGGATTTTCATAATCCCTTAATACTAATTCTTTTTTAAAACATTCGACTACACATAATGAGTCATTGTACAAAACCGATTTATATGATAATTTCAATTTATCATTCTTCGTCGTAAGGACTTACCACTTCCCCTGAGGAGGATTAATACATGATTAAACATTTACATGCCGTTACTTTCGGCGAGCCGATGGCTATGTTCTATGCCAATGAGACCGGGCCACTGCACGAAGTATTTTCGTTCTCCAAAGGCCTTGCCGGGGCAGAAAGCAATGTCGCTATCGGCCTGTCCCGCCTGGAACATCCCACCGGTTATGTGACCAAGCTTGGTCAAGATAACTTTGGGACTTTTATAGCTGATGCGTTAAACAAAGAGAATATAGATACGAGCCATATCTCAGTTACCAAGGAACACTCCACAGGAATGCTAATCAAGTCCAAGGTTATCACCGGCGATCCCAAAGTCGAATATTTCCGTAAGGGTTCCGCCGCGTCCAGGCTAAGTCTGGCTGACTTTGATGAGTCTTACTTCACCGCTGCTGACCATCTGCATGCCACCAGCATTTCAGCTGCTTTGTCCCAGAGCTGCCGCGAATTCTCTGTACACGTTATGGATTTTATGAAAAGCAAAGGCAAAACCGTGTCCCTCGATCCCAATCTGCGCCCGGCACTGTGGCGGGACACAGAAACGATGGTTAGCACTATTAACGATCTTGCCACGCGCTGCCACTGGTTCCTGCCAGGGCTGAACGAGGGCCGCATCCTTACAGGGCTGAACACACCCGAAGAGATTGCCGATTTCTATCTAGCGCGCAATGTCTCACTCGTCGTCATTAAGCTGGGACCGGAAGGCGCCTATTTTAAGTCGGCACAAGAAGAAGGGTACGTGCAGGGCTTCAAAGTGGATAAGGTGGTCGATACAGTCGGTGCGGGGGATGGGTTTGCCGTTGGTGTAATAAGTGGGCTGCTGGAAAAACTACCAACCTCTGAAGCTGTGAAGCGAGGCAATGCTATCGGAGCACTAGCCGTGATTTCCCCCGGGGACATGGACGGACTTCCGAGCCGTGAGAGGCTGGAGCAATTTATGCGGCAGAGTGTGTAGACTAAGATCCGCTAGCTCAGAACTACATGTCGTTACACAATCGAATTTTTTTAGAAGATAACTCAATAAACGCTAAACCCTGGTGAACCAACCCGATAATTATAAAATAAAGCAAGCCCCCGAACCAATGTAACTGGCAACAAGGGCTTGCTTTATCTATGAAGCTATAGAGGTTTCGTACAATTCACAGTGTCTTAACCGACTGCCCTTGCTCCAAGGACGGAACAAAACGGTAGGTAATCGGCACGTTGGCCCCCTTATCCTCTATACAGGACAGCATGATCCGGGCAGCCTGTACGCCCATCTCGTAAGCGGGCTGGGAAATCGTCGTAATAACCGGATTGTAGATATGAGCAAATTCAGCATCATCAATACCGATAACCGAAAGCTGGTCCGGGATGGAAACAGACTGACGGTTGGCATATTTCAGAATCTCAGCCAGCACGATATCATTGGCGGCGAGCACGGCTGTTGGCGGCTGAGACAGCGCTGCGAGACGTTCCAGCTCAGCAGAGATATTTTCACGGGCAGCGCTGACAATGTACTCCTCCCGCAGCTCCAGTCCAGCTTCCTCCATTGCTCGCTTGTAACCGCTCAGTCGCTCCTTGCGGGGCGTGATGGAATGCTCACCCAGCGGAAGCGTCAGCAGAGCAATCCGTTCGTGGCCATGACGAGCCAGTTCGCTGACCCCGAGCTTCACAGCCATTTCATTGTCGAGCAGCAAGCTCTGGGTAGACATCCCTTCTACTAGCCGATCCATAAAGACAAGCGGGAAGGGTTCTTCCACAAGACGAGCATAGGCTGATCCATCCTGTCCTGCTGGGAAAATAATCAGTCCATCCACCTGGCGCGCAAGCAGTGTCTCCACATACTTCGCTTCTTTGTCAGCATCTTCGTCCGCATTGCAAATGATCACCTGTATGCCATGCTGCTGAAGCTCGCTTTCGATCGCCCGAATGCAGTGAATGGACAGTGTATAATCAATATTGGCCACAATAATGCCGACCATATGCGTCCGGTTCTGCTTCAGACTGCGGGCCAACCCGTTCGGCTGGTAGTTCAGCTCCTCAATGACCGCAGCAATCCGGTTTTTAGTGGCTTCACTCATATATTTAAAACGCTGATTTAGAAATTGGGAGACGGTACTCTTCGAAACTCCCGCCTGCCGGGCCACATCATCAATCGTTAATTTCTTCATTTCTTCCGCTCCACTTCTTCTCTAAAGAAAACACTTTAAGGAAAAGTATAGCTTTTTCTCAGGATTTTTTCTACAGGCCGGCTTAATGCTTAGCCTCATTCGCATACCATTGCCAGCCAATTTTCATGAAGATTTCCGCTGTCCGTTGCACTCCATCTAATTTATAATGCGCTATTGCATCGGAGCTTTCCTTATCCATCTCGATGGCGGTATCCAATTCGCGCATAGTTTGAGACCTCAAGTCATAAAGCCTAACCTTGTCTTTATTATTCCCATTCTGCTCGATAGCCATATCCACAATTAGAATCCTTTCATGTTGTTGGTCAAAGGCGAGAAATGACTTGTTTTGATCGTTCAATGAAGTATCCAATGTCAAGAATTCCTGTGGTTTAACAGCTTCTCCGGACGCCACTTGTTTCATATTCAGTATAGATACCTTTAGTGGGTAGGCTGTCCGTTCATTTGCATTCTGTGCGCCAGTCGCCAGAAATACATGCTCGCCAAAACCATAGATACCAATCAAAAAGTTATAGACCTGAGCCCCTCCGGCATATAACGGGAAGGTATAGACTTTGCGAGCTGAATAAGGCGACAACTCCGTCTGTTCCTTGGAGCTTAAATATAATGTGTATGGCTCCGTGGGATACAGAAGCTTTGTTGTTTGGTTCTTCTTCATAGGTGGAGCCGGTGACCATAGAATCCCTTCCGAGGTATCAGCCGCATAGGAAGCGTTCTTGTCCCGATCAAGAGGAAGCGTCATAAAATAGTATTTTCCGTTAAATTCAAAGTCAGCCGAACTAAAGGTAGGCAAATACTTTGTTGCTCCAGGAGAAGGGAAGGGTTGTGACGCAGCAGCTGACTGAGTCTTTATGGTGGATTCCGAATTCAAGTCTCCCTGTCGCAGCCCGCTATTAGGCCACACTAGAAGGATAATCAATAAAGCAGCAGCCAACCCGGTCAAGACCCTTCTTTTCCCTAACTTGAATTTAATAGAATACCGGGGATGACGATGTACTGCCGCCTGTTCGATTCGTAGCATAAGTTCCGGTGTGAAGCCCTGTTCGCGCAAGGGGTTCTTTCCAGCAACACTGTACCAGTTCGTATCATCAATTCTCACATTTTCTCTGTCCGCTTTGTTCTTCATTCCCGCTCCTCCTCCTTAATGGCAATCCGAACTTTATCCCGGGCTCGCGCCAGACGTGACTTGACGGTTCCTTCAGCTACTCCCAGCAGCTTCGCCATCTCAGCAATAGATAATCCATGCTGGATATCGAGTGCCAACACTTCCCTGTTCTTCTTCGGGAGTGCCATGATGATTTCCCAAATTCGGTTAGCATACGCATTGCCGAGCGCCTCCTGCTCTGCAGAGCGGACTTCGCCCGGTGAATGCTGCTTCGTATCCAGTGTGATGAATCTGCGCCAAAAGTTGCTTTTGCCATAGCTGAAAGCCGTATTTCTAGTAATCGTCAGCAGCCATGTCTTGAGCGAAGAGTCCCCCCGGAATTTCCCGATGCTTCGGTACGCCTTCAGAAAAACCTCCTGACTGATATCATTCGCTTGTTCGCGGCTGCGGGTCAGAAAGAACGCATAGTTCCACACATCCGAACCGTATTCCTCCATCATTTCCCTCAAAGTCACAGCTGGAGCATAGCTAGCTTTGGCCATATACCCCATATCATTACTTTGCATTATGTATCTCACCTCTTGCCCAATAAGACTTCCCAGGATGCAAAAAGTTCCCTGTTCTCATAAAAATATACTATAAGAATATCATTCTGCTCTTTGTTCGCCGTTAATATTTGCACTTTCTCTTTTACCATGGGGTCCATATCCCCTCTAAAAAGAAAAAATACAACAGGCGTGAATGCCCATTGTATTGCGTTTGAACTATTTTATAGTTTAGTGTTATGTATGCAGATCACTAAACTAGGAACCGCAGAACCATAACCGTTATTATGCCAACCCCAACCGTCCCTAATAAGCTTTTGGTGAAAATGGCTGTCAAAAAAGTAGGCAACGCCGCCCATAACTCCACGTTATTTGATAGAGATGCTAGCTTCCCGTCCGATATTAAGAGCTCTTGTGCTACAAGAGCCGCCATAACGGCTACAGGGATATAACTCAACCAGCGCATCAACCATTCCGGCAAAGCCTTACGGCTAAGCACCATAATCGGCAACACTCTTGGAATAAGCGTTACTAAAGAAGCTCCTACGATGATAATAAATACATGCCATCTTATTTCCACTTGTCGATCACCATTCCTATCGTAGCTGCTATAACCGTAGCAACAATTACAGCCATGCTAGGTGATAATACATAACTTGCACCGATTACGCTCGCGACTGTGCACAGCACAACGATCATATCTTTAAGTAGCTTTCTGCGACTTACCAATTGAAGAACCAGTAGACCGATGAACATCGCAGACAAGGCAAAATCAAGCCCGAGCTTCTCGGGATTCGCAATCCACTGGCCCAGGTACGCACCAGCTAATGTAGCGATTATCCAGTTGATGTACGCCGTAACATTTAGCCCATGCATCCATCGTTCACTGAGGTGCTGCCGATCCGTCACCTTGTTCATCGCAACCCCGAAGCTTTCGTCCGTAAGCAAAGCTCCAATCAGCATATTTTTAAACGGGGTAAGCTGACGAAAATACGGAGCCACCGCAGCACTCAATAGAAGATGGCGAAGATTTACGATAAATACAGTTAAAATGATTGCAGCAGTCGAGCCTTGGGTTGCGATCATTCCAGCCACGATAAATTGTGCCGATCCTGCATAAATTAAGATTGACATAAGCGTAATCTCAGCCATGCTCAGACCTGATGTATGACCGATCACACCAGCAGCGAAGCCGATGCTTAAGTACCCTAGTAAGGTGGGGATGCAATCCTTAACCCCTTGGAGAAAGCTGTCCTCCGATTCGGTTAACTCTATTCCAGTGCCTTGTAATTGAACATTCTCCCTCATGCTCTCACCTCTCTTTCTTACGTACCGCATATCCTAGTTAGGATAATGAATAATATTAAAAAACTTGACCGTCGACGTCCCCACATTCCGGTAGGTATGTGGTCTATTCGCCTGAAACATGACCGACATCTCCGGCTCGATGATGTACTGCTCCCGCTCAATGATAAGCTCCAATACCCCCTCAGAGACCAGCACATACTCCTCAACTCCGTCGTAATGAGCCTCTGATTCATGGGAACAGCCCGGCTCAAGCTCAATACTATAAATTTCGAACTGCTTCTTGGAGTCGAAGGGAAATAAAGAGTGAACCCGATAATTTCCGTCATCTTCTGTAATCGCATTTTTTTTGGATACGACTGTTACAAGCGGTGCTTCTTCCTTAATCAGAGACGAAAAGGACACATGCAGTCCATTGGCAATTTTCCACAGCGTAGTTACCGTAGGATTCGTCTCGCCTCGCTCGATTTGACCAAGCATCGCCTTGCTTACCCCAGTTAGTTCCGCAGTCTGATCCAGACTCAGCTTACGTTCCTTGCGTATTCTGGACACATTCTTGCTTATGCTGATATTTATGTTGTTCGGATGAATGACCTTCTCCTCCTCCACAGTTTCGTTCATTATATTATTTATTTGTATAATATAACGCACAAAAAGGAATGAGTAAATACCCATTGTCGCCGATGAAACAGCTTCGATGGTAAATATGCGGGTTACCGCTAGGTATTTTAGATTGGGTTGAAATTTTGAGCGTATCTCAAAATCAATGCCTGCTTCGTCAGGGAGCTGGCCCTGGCTCCAGCGATTTTACGCCGGTTAAGAAGCTAACGGACTCCAGAAACCTTATTGCCTATAATTCGGCCATCTAAGAAGCTAACGGACTTCAGCGACCTTATTTCCTAATTCAGCCATTTTAATAAGCTAACGGACTTCAGCGACCTTATTGCCTATAATTCAGCCATCTAAGAAACTAACGGACTCCAGCGACCTTATTGCCTATAATTCGGCCATTTAAGAAGCTAACGGACTCCCGTGACCTTATCGGCAGAAATACTGTTAAAATATCGCTACTCCGTAGGAAATAACGTCATCTGAGTCCGCTACATGTCCCAGAATAAATTCTTATGGAAAATAACGGCTATACGGTCCGTTCGATGGCATAAATACGCTATAACCTGCTCAAGGGAGTGCGCTCTTAAGCAGATTTAACCAGGTTCATTAACCATGCACTGATGACGATGATGAGCCGAACCTTTTTTTGTAATCATAGTCGGTTTGAAAATGCTGGGGGATGAGCGCTTGCGTATGCACAAACCATTATCATTATTGTGGGCTAAGCTTCTATTAGCTTCAGCGGACTAGAAGCAGTAGACTGGAAGCATTAAACTGCTACTTATATAGGCTGGCGGATGAACAGAGGATGATACAACGGGGTAAATGAACTCTTTGGAGATATACATCAATCAACAAGAAGCGGAATAAGGCCCTGATCAGCTCTCCTCCCGCTTCTTGCCTATATAGCAAACTTAATCTTCCCACACGCTGGCATAAGCGTAGTTGCGAATGGTGCCATGCCAACGGAACCACGGAGTGCCACTCTCTTGCTGTGCGTAGAACATTGCTATCTCGGCCTCCGGATCTATAACAACATAACAACCGCGGGCGCCATCCCATCCAAACTCTCCGTTAAAGCTAAGGGAGTTGTTATCTTCCCGATCGACCAATGTTCGTACGCCAAGGCCGTAGCTATATCCGCTTTTACTTACGCCGCCAAACTGGGCAAAATCCTGCTGTGCCTGTGGGTTCAGACGTCTTGTTCTCATCTTGTTAACAGTCTCTTTACGCAAAATCCGCTCGCCGTTCGTTGCCAGACCATAATTACATAGCGCCTCAGCAAACAAAATATAATCCGGAACGGTCGAATATAACCCCCCGCCACCGTTCTCATAAGCAGTGCCTGGCTGCAGCACAAAATGTTCTCCTATGCTCTCGTGCGTATGGTTCTGCCCATTGAAGTGATTGTACAGCTTGGAGAAGCGATTCTCATCCTTCAACTGGAAAGAAGTGTCCTTCATCCCAAGCGGATCAAAAATATTCTCCTTCAGATAAGCCCCAAATGTTTGTCCAGACAGCACTTCAATCAGGGCTCCAAGCACTTCATGACAAGAACCGTATTTGAAACGTGAACCCGGTTCGAAAATGAGCGGTTCGCTAGCTAACGCCTTAATCACATCCAGCGTTTTGCCTTCCCCGTTCGACTCTTCAACAACACGCATCGTTTCCTTCGTATCTCGTTGATCGATACCGGCTGTCATACTGAACAGATGCTCGATGGTGATAGGTTGCTGTGCAGGCCGCAGCTCTTCCGATCCATCCTTGAGTGTATGCCGCACGGTCATATGCTTGTACTCCGGGATATAGGCGGACAATGGATCATCCAACCGGAACTTCCCTTCCTCATATAATTGCAGAAGCGCCGTACATGTGATTACCTTCGTCGCGGAGTATAACCGGAAGATCGTGTCCTGTCCAAACCGCACTCCATTCTCTACGTCTGAAAACCCGGCATAATGCTCAAATACCGGCTGATGCTTGTGATACATTGCAAACCCCAAGCCGGGGACATTCTTCTCTTTGTAGAATGAGTCCAAATACGCCTTTAATTTTGAAAAGTTCACATGTCCTTCCTCCAATCGAAAGTTAAGTAATTCAAGACATGAAACCGCATTCAAGATAGAGCATAAATATATGTGCTAGATGAAAAACCGTCCCTTTGGGTACAGATGGTACGCCCTCAGCTTACCACCTAGTAACTTCTCCCCTAGCAGCTCGTCTACGGTTTTAAGCTAATATTTCATGATTACAACATACCTGAAAAGTTCCCCGGAGGCTATAGAACTTTTAATTAAACAGAGAAATCTTCAATAATTTCAACGATCTCTTTCTTTCCATTAAACGAGGAGCTCAGGCAGTTCATTATTTACAGTTTCCTCCCAATACTCTCTAGCCTGTTCAACTATAACCCTAGAATGGCGCTCATTTTCTGCCCGATATAACCCATCACTACATCAGCATCTTCTGTCGGTATTTATTCAGTTTAGCTTCAGCGGCAAGCAGCGACGCGGTAAAATCCTTTCCCCGACTATTCTCATCTCTCCTGTGGTACAAGCTGCGCAAAAAATTCTTGCTGTTCACCCGGGCAATCATCTGTTTACGACTTCTCGGCCAATCGACGCATTGTGTCAGGGTATTGATCCAGTCAGAGATATCTTGCCTTGGAAGCAGCTCTCTTTCTAGCATGACATCCACGATGCTGACCATTCGTTCGTCATCTTCCTCATTAAAGCTTTGTTTTCCGTTATAAAGCATTCCATGAATGGCATCGAGAACCTCATAAAGCAACGCACTATCGCTTTCCGGACACTGAACCAACTCTACCAGGGTATCCGCACCGTGAGCCGCGCTATGGGCCCAGCCACCTTCGGCCAAATACCCACGTAGATCCTTTTCTTCACGATAATAACGGAGCAGCGCATGCTTCAAATTCGCAAATTCCCCTGCTTCCAGCAAAGGCTGCTGTCTGTGGCGACGAACGATTAGGGCAATAACTAGCACAGTGAAGGTTCTTGTAAATACACTAGGGTCTTCGTCGCTGCCAATACAGTAAAATAGATGCTCTTTATCGGTCAGAGTCATTAGCATTTCGCTGAGTTCCTCTGCCGTGAACCGCTTTTGAACCTCTATCCATTCATAAAAGGTCGGATAAATAAGTCCATCCCGTAGCTCGGACATAGGATCACCAATATATTGCAGCATCAATGTAATGAAATCCTGTATTTGCTCATTTTCACGAAACTGATAATGCTCCTCCTCGATTCTTTGCAGATCCATTATGAGCTTTGACCTTGTCTTGTCCATTGGTTCGTCTCCTTTAATCTTGGCGTTAATATTTCTATTACAATCTTCAGCCCATCGTGAAATATAAGCCGAATGCAGCAGCGCTTCTACCACTTGTGATAATTAGATTTTTTATTTTCATTTCATTAATAAAAGAGAAAAATAACTATTTATGTTTTTAAAAAGAAACATACATTAGGACTAGCACTAAAGAAAATACAAACGAAGAAGTACAATACAAATACATTTTAGATAATAGTAATGTTAAAATGAATCCCAGCAAACTAACCACTAATACACCAATGTATAGTGCCATAGCTTTTTCGTTACTTGCGATAAAAGTCCCTCCGGTATTTAAAAGGTACCCTACCAATCCATACCAGCTGAAGAATCCAGATAAAAGACTCATACCAATAGAAATAATTACTTTCATATACTTTTCTATGTAGAACACCCTTTCAGCTGAATGACAACGCCCCTATATAAATATAATTATCGGAAATCATCGCATAAATCTGAAATATTAGTATTTTTTACAATCTATATTTAAACAGCGCTTACCTCTATCTAGTAACGGACACCAGTGACCTTATTCCCTATATATTCGACTGTTTAGGCACATAACGGACTCCAGTAACCCTATCAATGTAATAACTTGTCCAAATCTCCTGCTTTACTGTAAATAACGTCACCTGAGTCCGCTTCATATTTCAAAACACGAATCATCACAAATAGCGGCGATACAGTCCGTTCGTACCCAAGTTGTCTCACTTACTCAATCTTCAGATAATGACCCTGCAGTTTGAGACTTATTACTTGAATCCAGATTGTCACCTAAGGTTTAGGAGCCGCCTATATATTCCCCTCAAAAAGATTAATTATTAAAATAAAAACTAAAATTGAAGGAAATATTTTGTTTTTCATATCAACGTTCCCTTCTACTAAGACGAGGTAAAACTAAACGTAACAAAAATACAAATCCCTAGAAAAAGCGCAAGAAAACAATAACCGTATACTTTCAATCGAGCTACAGTAAAAATAAAAATTGCTAAACTTAATACTAGGATTACTAAATACAAATAACCATCTGGATCACCAATTGTGAAATCCCCCATTAATGAATAGCCAAACAACAAAAGTGAAAAGGGTATGACATAGCCAGCTATCAACCCTACGCATATTGAAACTATAGTTTTTACATTTTTCATATATTCTCCCCCTTTCGAGTCCAAAACTTATATTGTCTTTTTCGGAAAAAAACCAATAGCCTTCATAGCAAAAAAAGTCGAATAATATAATTAAAAGGAATTAATATGACAAAAATAGATATTCAATCTCATCCCTCATTCCCCCACATCCAGCTTATGCCGCACCTTGATCTCATCCTTCGTAACCTTCATCTGAATTTCCCCCTGCCGATCTGTACGGTACACCGTTGTACCGCTGTCGGCCAGACGCTCCATTACCACTGGTGCTGGATGCCCGTACATGTTGTTAACGCCCGCCGAGATGACTGTAGCTACTGGCTGCCAGAATTGCAGCCAATCCTCTCCCGTTGAAGTCTTGCTACCATGATGCGCCGCTTTCAGTACATCGACCTGTGGTCCAGTGTGAAAACCTAATGCGTTCCCCTGGGCGACAATCTCTTCTTCCGCAGCTATATCCATATCCCCTGTGAACAGGAAATTCCGCTCATACATATTCAGGCGAAAGACTACGGAGGCATGATTCTGGTTGTCCGTCTCAGGAAGATGCCCCTCTTCCCCCTCTAACGGCGGCGGCCACAGGAAAAATAAGCGAGTAGCCTTGTCCGGAGCAAGTTCCATCCCCTGATGCACAGCATACAGCTGGACACTGGCTTCCAGTGCGGTCCGCATCAGCTTCTTATATGACTCCTGGTCAGCCATAGTCCCGTTGAATAAGAAGGCAGAGACCGGAATATTCTCCAGCACAGCCTGTAACCCTCCGGCGTGATCCTGATCGGCATGGGTCAGAATGATGGCATCCAAGCGGTGAATGCCGCGTTTTTTAAGGAGCGGGACCAGCACCTTAGCTCCTACCTCGAACGGATTGCGACGGATACGCCACTCTTCTTTTTTGCCAAAATTGACCGTTCCGCCGCCGTCGACCAGAATGTGAGACCCGCCCGGGGTGGTGATCAGACTGCTATCGCCCTGCCCAATGTCAAGATAACTGATGCTGCCGCCACCTGGAAGCTTATCCGGTAGATAGCCCTGATACAATAGCAAACTGAATCCTGCAAACATTGCAAACAGTATTACCCCACTCCAGCGTAGTGCTGGTGACCTCCATCCAGTGTACATCGTTGACAGTTCCTTAATTCCACGTACGTCCCGGAATCTTTCAGATCCCATTGATTCTTCTAAGGGTCTTGTCTCGTCCTCTGCATATTGCCTTGCACTGTCCCTCGCTTCGATCCGCAGTTTGGCGAAGTACAGCAGTGCGAAGAGTAGGACGTAATATGCACAGATCCATAGTAGAGAAGGTGAACGCCAGATCATCACCCCTCCCGAAAATCCGTTGATCCATTCTACCAATCCAAACGTGACATTATTCAGCAGTTCTGTAACAGTTGCCAACAACCTTGCCGCATCCCCCCAGAGTCGCCCCAGCATTAAAGCGAGCGCCCCTAGCGGCAGAACAACAAGGGTTATCAAAGGCACCAGTACAAGATTGGCAACAAAGGACATCAGTGAGAATTGGTTAAAATAGAAGATTGTTAATGGAAAAGAAATGAGCTGCGCGACGAGAGTCACCGATACAGCACTCCTGAGCCATTGAGGCAGTCTCCTCAGCAAAACATCAACCAGCGGTATATAAATCATCAGCCCGGCCGTCACCAGGAACGACAATTGGAAACTGACATTCACCAACATATAGGGATTCCAAATCAGCATGACGAGCGCAGAAGCGCATAGAATGTTCAGACCGTCTTTCAGAATCCCTGCACGCGCAGCGGCCAAAGCGATCATACTCATCAGTCCGGCGCGAATCACCGAAGGTCCCGCCCCTGACAAAAGCACATATACAGGTACAAGCATGAACGTGATAGTTAAGGTCGTCTCCCGGGTCAGGCGGAAGCGTTTTAGGAGAAAAAGAATTGCCCCCACGTACACCGCCACATGCATTCCTGAAATCGCCAGGATATGTGTCAGCCCCAGCTGGGAGAACTGCCGAAACGTCTCTGGATCGAGGTCATCCTGCATCCCGATAATAAGACCCTTCATATACCCTGCATGCAGCTTTTGAAATAACTGATCCAGTTCAGCCCCAAGCGCTGACCGTGCTCCATCATTCCAGCGTAACACCGTGGACAGTCTCCAAGACCCTGGCGGTGCTGTCTCCACAGTCTCTGCTCCCGTTACTTTCAGCAACCAATAGATGTCCCGGGTCTGGAGGTAAGCTCTGTAGTCAAAACCGCCAAAGTTCCGGGCTTCCTGGGGCTGCTCCAGCACACCTGTCAGCTTTACAAGGTCGCCCCGCTTCCACGCAGCAGCTATCTCTATCTCCGATTCTGCCTGCAATTTCACCTGCACAGCAATCTGTTCTCCTGCCCCTGTGCCGCCAGAAGACTTCTCGCTGCGTTGTACACCAGTGTGGTCAGGACCACTTCCGAAGCCGCCCCCTGCCTGTCCTCCTAACTCCTCGCTGCGAGTAATCTCCGATATTTTCATTGTAAAATCTGCACGATCCCCGTCCTGATTCACCGGAGAAACTATAACTCCCTCTGCCTTCACTTCAACCTCTTTCGTCTCTGTGGGTTGCAACTGAAGGGCGCCGGGGAGTCTACTGAAATGATGAACTTCATTCCATTCCCAGTAACCACCCGACAGAATCAAGGCTGCTGCCAATACTGCGATATATTTCAGACCCAGCCTCCCCGTACAGGCGAGCGCCGCGAGCAGCAACAATAATCCCGCTCCGACAAGAAGCAATCTGCTCCCGGAATATAAATAGGCCGCAGTACTGCCGATCACCCAACATACGGTAAAGCTTAACAGTGGTCTAGCTCGCAAATCCTCATCCTCCCTCTCTTCGCTGCACCCGGCAGCAAATCTGTATTCGCCCCTCTAACGATTCAAATGAGAAATATACTCAGGGCAGATGAAAATCATCTTTTCCACACCTTTTCTCATGCATAAACACTTTCATGAGTCTGGCTCATAACACGTACTAAAAACGCTAAAGCCATGCATTTACGCAAAAAGACCCCTGTATCCGCACCAATCATGCGTCAACAGAGGTTCTTCCCCAGCTCATTACTTAGTTAATTCGTAGTTTCCAGCCTATTCCGATACCGTGATCATCGTCTCCGGCGGTGGCTCATAGCTCTCCAATTGGCGGAATATAATCCCCTTAGAGGCCATCATGGCCCGTACTTTCTCCATATCCTTTCGGTAAGGACGATAGTACACGATCTCTACAATCCCGCTATTGGCCAGCATATTGGCGCAGGTCCAGCAAGGCTCATCGGTGACATATACGGTACTGCCTTCACGGTCAATCCGATCGGTGAACAGCAGCAGATTCTGTTCGGCATGAATAGTGCGAATACAGCGCTGCTTCTTGACCATCGTCTCGACACCGTCCACAACCGCCATCTCAACCGTCTCCGAGACCATACAGCCGGCCTCCGAGCAATCCGGCACTCCCATCGGTGCGCCATTATAGGCGGTTCCGAGCAGCTTTTTGCCCTGCACTAGTACAGCACCGACATGACGACGATTACAACGCGAACGGGTTGAAACCATGCAAGCAATGTCCATAAAGTAGGTATCCCAGTTTTTGCGTTTGACTCCAGTCATCTTCCATCTCCATCTTCTCTTCTTCAAAATATTTGTTTACTATTGTAGCACATCACCGCATGTGTCCACTAGGACAAGAAGTGCCATCTACCCTTGGAGAGTATGATTAAAAGGCCACCATCGGCCGTAGTTTCTCCAGCACCTTCGGTCCGATCCCCTTAACCTTGCCCAGGTCTGTCGCACCTCGGAAAGAACCTTTACTGTTACGGTAATCGATAATGGCTTGCGCCTTCTTCTCCCCAATTCCTGGCAAATTCATTAATTCTGCTACGGTTGCCGTATTTACATTGATCAGTCCGGAAGCGGGGGTAGCGGGTGGAGGGACAGGGGGAGCAGCTGCAAGTGCTGCGGCGCTTGCCCCAGCACTTGCTCCAGCACCCGCTTCACCATTCGCTCCACCACTCGCTCCACCACCCGGCTGGCCCGGCGCTTGTCCCTCTACAAAGGCCTGCTGCCCTGACGGAGAAACTGCATTTGCAGAATTTGTATCGTTTGCAGCATTTGCAACGTTCACAGCATCTGTAGCATTTGTGGCATTTGTGGCATTTGCAGCCCCTGCAGGCAGCGCCGCCCCTATATTTGCCCCCGCATCAGTTGCGTTCCCCAATGCTACAGGTGCGGCTACCGAAGCGGCTTCTGCCCCTGGCTGAACAGACTCGGCCAAAGCCCCTTTGTCCTGTCCACCTTTTTCACCAGCCGGCACTTTTCCTTCCTCCTGAACAGCGACCCCAATAGCCTGCCCCATACTGACATTAAGCGTCTCCCAACCGGCTATACCGGAACTACTGCCGCTCGCGGCCCATATTAAACCACTACCTATAAGCGCTGCGGCTATTCCACCGATGATTGTTCCTTTATTCACCTAACTTCACTCCCTTCTTTGTATCCTTCTATTCGTTTTTTTGAATATAAATACAACCCATGCAATATAAACACTTGCCCTTTTAAACAAAACCTGTCATGTGTCCAAGGCTACTCTGCATACATATAACGAAGAGAATTCATGTCATTCCTCAAAAAAGCAACATGGGAAAGGAGGAACCTTAGGATGAAGATAGGATTTATCGGAACCGGCAGCATGGGCAGTCTATTGATTGACGCGTTCATTTCCTCCGGTGCACTTGAGCCAAGTCAGGTGCTAGCCAGCAACCGCAGCACAGGCAGGCTGTTGCAGCTTCAAGAGCGGCATCCTGGAATCAAGCTATGCGAGAGCAACAGCGAGACTGCTAGCGGAAGCGATATCCTTTTTATATGCGTGAAGCCCCTGGAATTCAAAACGCTGACAGATGAGATCGGCTCGATCTTAACAGAAGAGCAAATCGTGGTTTCCATTACTAGCCCTGTGCAACTTCATCATCTGGAAGGCGTTCTACCGTCCAAAATCGCCAAAGTCATCCCTAGCATTACGCACTGCGTCAAGAGCGGCTCATCTCTTTGCATCTTTGGCAGTCGCCTAAATACGGAAGACAGGCAGCAGTTGCTCAGCCTTCTGTCATTTATCGGCGTTCCTATAGAGATCAACGAAGCCCATACCCGGATTGCTTCTGATTTCTCCAGCTGCGGACCTGCTTTTCTAAGCTATTTCATCGAGCGCTGGATCGATACCGCTGTCGTTACAACCGGTATTGACGGGACTTTAATCAGTCGTCTGGCCGGTGAAATGCTGCTTGGCACAGGCAAGCTACTGACTGAAGGAAACTTCAGCCCGCAGGAGCTACAGGAACGGGTTGCCGTTCCCGGTGGGATTACAGCAGAAGCTCTGAACCATTTGCGTCTCAGTTTAAATGGTGTGTTCGAGCAGCTGATCGCTACAACCCATGACAAATATGACGAGGATGTCGACAAGCTGAATCTGCTCTTCGGATTGGACGATACTCCCCAGGACTCACCTGATAGCTAGTAATTCCCCTACTTAAACAAGCCTCGTTCAGACAGCGTCACCCCTTATTCTGCAAAATAAAACCCGCAGCACGGATCACTCCGATGCTGCGGGTAATATTACGTTCTTCGCTTAACCCACTACGATATTTACAAGCTTGCCTGGAACGGCAATAATCTTGCGTACAGTCTTGCCTTCAACGGCTGCACTCACATTCGGGAGCGCAAGCGCATGAGCCTGCATTTCATCCTGGCCCATATCCTGCGGGATCAGAGCGCGTTGTACGATTTTGCCATTGACTTGAATGACAATCTCAACCTCAGCATCCACAGTCCATGCCTCATCATAACTTGGCCAAGCTACATAGCTGATGCCATCTTCATGACCCAGCAGCTGCCAAAGCTCTTCTGCCAAGTGAGGCGCCAGCGGCGACAGCATTTGTACGAAGTTCTCGGCTGCTTCCTTGGAGATTGTGTCCTGCTTGTAGGCGTCGTTGATGAAGATCATCAGCTGGCTGATCGCCGTGTTGAAGCGCAGGTGCTCGAAGTCCTCAGTAACCTTCTTCACCGTCTTGTTCCAGGTCCGTTTGAACTCATCCGTACCGCCATCAGCTGTAATCTTGCTGCTCAAGCTTCCGTCCTCGTTCACGAACAGGCGCCATACACGGGACAGGAAGCGATGAATCCCTTCCACACCCTTCTCGTTCCATGGCTTGGTCGCTTCCAGCGGCCCCATGAACATTTCATAAACACGCAGTGTATCACCACCATAAGCGTCCACGATCTCATCCGGGTTGATGACATTACCGCGTGATTTACTCATTTTCTCATTGTTGTTACCCAGGATCATTCCCTGGTTCACCAGCTTGTGGAACGGTTCCTTGGTATCCACTACGCCGATATCGTACAGCACCTTGTGCCAGAAACGGGCATACAAGAGGTGAAGTACCGCATGCTCGGCTCCGCCAATGTACAGATCCACCGGAAGCCATTCTTTCTGCTTCTCTGGCGAACAGATCTCATCATTGTTGTGCGGATCGATATAGCGCAGGTAGTACCAGCAGCTGCCCGCCCATTGAGGCATCGTGTTGGTCTCACGGCGTGCCTTCATACCGGTCTCCGGATCAACAGTCTCTACCCATTCGGTCACGTTAGCCAGCGGAGATTCTCCTGTGCCAGACGGCTTGATGACATCGACATGCGGCAGCATCAGCGGCAGCTGATCCTCCGGTACAGTCTTCATTGTGCCGTCTTCCAGATGCAGAATTGGAATCGGCTCACCCCAATACCGCTGACGGCTGAACAGCCAATCGCGCAGACGGTACGTCACTTTGCCTTGACCCTTGCCGTTCTCTTCGAGCCAGGAGATCATCTTGGCAATGGCGTCTGCATTGTTCAAGCCGTTCAGGAACTCGGAATTGACGTGCGGACCGTCTCCTGCGTAAGCTTCTTCCTCGATATTACCGCCTTGTACCACTTCAACGATGTTCAGACCGAATTGCTTCGCGAATTCCCAGTCGCGGGAATCGTGTCCTGGTACCGCCATGATGGCGCCTGTGCCGTAACCTGCCAGCACATAGTCCGCAATCCAGATCGGCACTTGTGCACCATTCACTGGATTTACAGCATAAGCACCTGTGAATACGCCGGTCTTTTCTTTTGCCAGATCGGTACGTTCCAGGTCACTCTTACGCGAAGCCTTCTCACGGTATTCCGAAATTGCTGCACGCTGTGCCTCGGTAGTAATTACGTTCACCAGTTCATGTTCTGGCGCCAGTACACAGTAGCTGGCTCCGAACAAAGTATCCGGGCGGGTCGTAAATACTTGCAGGCTGGACTCGTGGCCCTCGATGGCGAAGGTCACTTCCGCACCGGTCGATTTGCCAATCCAGTTGCGCTGCATATCCTTGATGCTCTCGGACCAATCCAGTTCTTCCAGATCCTCCAGCAAGCGCTCAGCATAATCTGTAATCTTCAGAATCCACTGACGCATCGGCTTGCGCACGACAGGGTGGCCACCGCGCTCACTTTTACCGTCAATTACTTCTTCGTTCGCCAGAACTGTGCCCAGTGCCTCACACCAGTTCACAGGCACTTCGTCTACATAAGCCAGTCCACGGTTGTAGAGTTGAATGAATATCCATTGCGTCCATTTGTAATACTCAGGGTCTGTTGTGCTGATCTCGCGATCCCAGTCATACGAGAAGCCCAGGGACTTGATCTGGCGGCGGAAGTTATCAATGTTCTTAAATGTGAATTCCCGCGGATCCTGTCCGGTATCCAGTGCGTATTGTTCTGCTGGCAGACCGAACGCATCCCAGCCCATCGGGTGCAATACATTGTAACCACGCATACGCTTGTAGCGGGAGACGATATCAGTTGCCGTATAGCCTTCCGGATGGCCTACGTGCAGCCCTGCACCTGAAGGATACGGAAACATATCCAGTGCGTAAAATTTCGGTTTTCCAGACTCTTCACCAGTCTTGAAGGTCTTGTGATCATCCCAGTATTTCTGCCATTTCGGTTCAATGGCCTGTGCCCGGTAGCCGCCAGCGGCTGTGTTGTTTGGTTGATTGTCGCTCATGTCATGCCCCTCCTTGGAGTGTTGCTAATCAGTAGAAACGGCTGTGCCTTCCCCTTGAAGAGGAAGACCTGCGTTTCTCGTAAAAAAATATAAGCCGTATGTACTGCACGAAGCATATACATTCTTATATTCAAGTAGAAACGACTTAACCGTCCGCTAAGTGACGGCATCCGTTTCAGCGAGAAATATAAGGGTGGTTTATAAGCGTAAAACTTATAAATCCTTATATTTTCAAAAAAACCTCCCATCCCTAGCGTATAATCGCTAGGGACGAGAGGTCTGAATTCCCGTGGTACCACCCTAGTTAGCGGCTGGATATGCTTTACCGGCCACTCACTTTGCACCCTTTAGCGGGGGTGAGGCGACGATGGTTCACACACTGTGATGCTCCCCCTGGGGAACGCATCTCTTCTGCGGCTTGCATCGTTACTCCGAGGTGAGTTCATTCCTTTCCGTCAACCGGCTCGCACCCTTGTGCCGGCTCTCTGCAATAACGGTCTACTCGGAACTAATACTCCTCATCATTGAACAGCTATTCAAGATTTGAATCGTAATATTCCACAACATTATATACAATAGCCCTGCCTGTAGTCAATCATTAACCACATCTACACCGGCTTTCTTCTGATATAGTATGCCACGAAATGCTGAATGACAACCTTGGCCGCCGCGAAAAAAGGCACTGCCAGAATCAATCCCAGCATCCCGGCCACCTCGCCCCCGACCAGCAAGGCAAAAATAATCAGCAGTGGATGCAGATGAAGCGTTCGGCCCACAACCTGAGGCGAAATAATGTTGCTCTCCACAATCTGGCACAGGGTGTTCACCAGTGCAACCAATAGCACCAGCTTCAGCGAGTCGGTCGAAGCCATCACAATAGCCGGTGCTGCGCCGAGAAAGGGTCCCATATAGGGCACGATATTAAACACCGCAACGACGCTGGCGAATAGCAACGCATACGGCATTCCGATGATCGCATAGCCAATATAGGCAAACACTCCAATAATTATGCAGACCAGAAATTGACCGCGAATATAGTTTCCTAGCGCCTCATCGATATCTTTGAACAGGGTAACAATTGATTTCCTACGCGACCGGGGTAGACACGACACAATTGTCCGTTCAAACACTTCAAAGTCCTTAAGGATGTAGAAAACAAGAAACGGTACGATAAAGGCATTGAACAGCACGTTGATGGTAGAGCCGATATTATCAAGAAAGTTAGAGATCCCTTCTGCCAAACGATTTTCCAGTTGAAAAAACCAATTGTTCATCCCCATCTCCACACCCGGCGGAATCAGCTTGGAGTTCATACCGCTCATCAAGCTCTGGGCACGGAGTGTCATTTCCGGCAGATGCTCGTTTAATTCTTCCAACTGCTCGATGAACATGGGGATCAAATTGATCGCCATGACGGCAATTGCTGTTAGAAATACGGCATATATGAGCAGAACAGCGACACTTCGCGGCATTTTCCGTCCGGCCAGCATGCTGACTACAGGATTAAGCACATAAGAAATAATCATGGCTGCCAGAAACGGCGCCAGAATTGCTTTTAAAAACATCCAAATTCCCATCAACATCGGACGAAGCAACCAAACAAAATACAAAATGATCAGAGAGAGCAGCACCCCGATCATCCAGCGGAACCATTTACTTTGGGACCATTGCTCCATGAGTGCGACCTCCTGCGGTATAACTGGACTGGCTACGTACATAAGTATATGTTCTACCGCAGTAAAATAATCGCTTCTACTCCAGCCGCGCCAAAATAAGGCTTATTCTTCGGCCCAAAAGAGTCCGAAAAATCAAAAAACGCCAATAACCCTGCAGCTTTGGTTCGCTGAAAGGAAATTGACGTTATATGACCTATGTACCGCTATTCAGACCAACTCCAATGAAGGCTTAGGAAGAGGCGTGAATCTGCGGGAAATCCTGGGCGATTTCTTCTCCGGGAAAGAGGTCGTCAAGCGAGCTGAGCGTACCGTCTTCCTCCACCTGGTACACGGACATTTTCTCCCCGTTCACCGTTAATTCAATAAAGCAGCCCCAGCAATAAAATTGATGCGAGCCGATCTTGCCAATATCTTTAGAGCCACAGTTTGGACACTTCATAATAAATATTCCACCTATCCGTTAACAATATTAATGGCTTTCTGTAGCCGTTCTTCGCTCATCGCGGGCACCATGACGGTATCCTCACCGATAGACATCTCTTCAGAACAAGGCAGCCATTTGCGGCCTTCGATCAAATCAGTCACAAGTCCGTCACTGATTTCCAGCGCTACTATTGTGTTTCCCATCTTTTGGTCAAAATAAACATCGGAGATCCGGCCCAGTATCGTTCCGGCTGCAGTAATAACCTGCAAATCCTTCAATTTACGTTTGCCCAGAAGAAAAGTATATGGTATGTGGTCAGCTTCTGCCTTTTCAATCGACTCTTTACTGCGAATCATGACAGCATCCTCGCCATAGGCGATCATTTCGTTCCATGCCACAACTTTCACATGATTGGTGAAAAAAGTTTTGCTTTCCAGTTCAATACCCGTAATCTTCCAGTTTGAATCCACTAGAATATCGACAATTTTTCCGACTACCTGACCTTCCTCTACCTCAAATACAGCAAGGCCGATCATATCCTGAAGTTTCATGGCTGTTCCTGGTCCCCCTGATTGTGAAGTGTTATTCGGAATTCCAACGAGCCGGATGCCCAAATTCCATCACTCCATATCAGAACCGCAAAAATGCCTAGTCTCTACTACGCAGCCGATTCAAAATGGTTGCAACTTTTTGGGCAACATGCTCTATTTCTTCAGTAGTATTACCCAAACCCGTGCTAAAACGAATCGCCGTGTCCAAAAGATTCCCAGGGAGCTTCATCGCTTGCAGCACATGGGAAATCTCCAGTGATCCTGAGGTGCAGGCCGAGCCACTGGCTGCGGCAATTCCCTCCATGTCCAGGTTCATCAGCATGACATCGGTCCGAACCCCCGGAAAGCTCACATTCAATATTCCCGGTAGAAAATGTTCGGAATTCCCGTTCACCACGAATCCCTCGTTTCCAACCAAACGGGTCAGCTCATCCTGCAGCAGCTTCCGCAGTTCCAGCGCCTTCGCGCTGCGCTGCTCCTGCCCCTGAACCGCCAGCTCTACCGCCTTCGCGAACCCGGCTGCGCCAGCCAGATTCTCTGTGCCTGCACGCCGGCCACGTTCTTGCAAACCGCCGTGCAGCCTTGGATGCACCGGCGCACCGCGCCGTACATAGAGACCGCCGATCCCCTGTGGGCCATTTATTTTGTGAGCGGTGAAGCTCATGTAATCCACAGGAAGCTCACGCAGCTTGATCGGCAGCGCTCCTAGCGCCTGAACCGCATCGACGTGAAACAGGATACCCCGCTCCCCAGCCAACCGGCCGATCTCTGCAATCGGCTGAACAGTGCCCACTTCATTGTTGGCATACATCACACTGATCAGCACGGTGTCTTCACGCAAAGCGGCCTCTACATCAGCTACAGAAACAAGGCCTGTCTCATCAACAGGTAGATAAGTAACCGTATACCCTTGATGCTCCAGTTCCTCGCAGGTATGCAGCACTGCATGATGCTCAATCATCGTGGTAATGATATGACGACCTTTGTCAGTAGAAGAAGCCGCAGCACCGAACAATGCCAGATTGTCACTCTCTGTTCCTCCACCAGTGAACACCCACTCGTCGGGGAAACAGCCCAAAAAGGCCGCGATGGAATCACGCGCCCCGTTCAAAATTCTTTTGGCCGAACGCCCGAATTGGTGCACACTGGACGCATTGCCATAGCTTTCTGTCATTATATTCAGCATGACCTTCGCTACCTCAGGATGAATCGGGGTTGAGGCAGCATGGTCCAAATAGATGGATTTCATAGCTAAAGTTCTCCACTTCTATAAATATGGGAATTGATGATTTGATTATAACGCCGAAGACGGATATTTGCCAAAAAAAGTTATTGCAAATCTAGAACACATTAATAAGAAGTATCGAAGTGTAATTAAAGGCATTTTTGCACCTTAAATCCTCTACAGCTAAGGGTTAATGGAAATTAAGTGCAATAATGTACCTTAATTCTCCCAGAATACCCGTCCAGCGTGCTTTTTTCGAGAAATAAGATACAATAATGCCCTTATTCCCCCCATTTGCCTATATCAAGGAAAAATAAGGTGCAAAAATGCCATTAGTTGGGGAGATAGCCCTCTTTTTCACCGTTAAGACTACTGATGAAGGGGATATACCGCTTCTAGTAATTGAAATCTTTCAAAAAGTCTGTGTTCCGGTGCTAGCTTTCTACGGAAAGCTTCCAGGCGAGAGCTTTGCGCCTACAGTTCTAACTTCTTCGTTCGCTCATCTTCGCTTTTTGTTCATTTCATTTGTTCGGCTTATATGTTTTTATCGATCACTCAAACAGGCCGGCCAGATTATCCTCGGAGAACACGGTGATACCATGCTTACGCAGAAGTGCAGTGGTGACGCCATCCCCGGCAATCTTCTCACCTGAAAACTCACCGTTATAGATCATTGCGCTGCCGCAAGACGGACTGTTCTCCTTCAGCACAACCATGGTGGCTCCGATCTCCTGAGCCTTGTTCAGCGTTATCTGCGCGCCACGAAGGTACAGCTCAGTCACATCGACTCCAGACCTGTCCATCACTCGGGCCTTTCCTTCTAGCACATCGTACCCGTCTCCGCCAACGATCTCAGCCGGCTCCCGTGGGGTAGAGAAGCCGCCCAGCAATTCTGGGCAGACCGCCACAGCCTTATTCTCGTCCAGGAGTTTCTGAATGCTTCCATGCAAGCAATCGGTGCCGTTATATCTTACTTTCATTCCTGCCAAACATGAGCTTACCAGAATCACCCGGCACACCTCTATTCATAAAATATAATGCCTTGGAGGCGCAAGAAAAAACGGATGCACCGTCCCATAAGGGACAGTGCCCGTTTTGTTTGAGCAACACTGTATTGTCAAGTATATCAGAAAATCGCCTTAACCGCCCTGTTTTTCTGATGTCCGAGCTCGGATTTGTCTGGCGAATAGCCCAAGAACTGGCATTAGCAATACTGCTGAAGTGACGATGGAGGCCCGAACCGACAAACGATTGCCGATCCAGCCTACCAGTGGTCCGCCCGCCGACTGACCCAGGGCATCGGATTGGCTCATCATCGAGATCACCGTTGCCCGTGACTTACTCTCGACGTGCTGATTGAGCCATGTATTGTAAATCGGTCCGTTCAGGGTCATGACTGTATCGTGCAGAAGCACAGCGGCAAGCGCCCATCCGAAGCCGGGAGCAAATGCCATGAGCAGGATTGCCCCGATCCGTAAAGCAGTCAGTACAATCAGACTAAAGACGATCAGCGGCCGGCTGTTGATATCCATTTTTTTCTCCGCAAGCCAGACCACCGGCAGACTGACCAGTGTCGACAGCAGAGAGATCAATCCAACCCACACCGCTACCGAGGCCGTTATCCCTGCGGGAAATCCGATGTCTGTAATCAGATGTGCTTGCCATAACCGATCATATCCTTCCGACGCCGCACCGCTGAACACGGTAACGAGCAGTAGCATCAGCAAAACCGGATGACGGCGAATCATGCCTGCTCCAGATAACCAAGCAGTTTTCATACTTTTCAAATGTGCAAATGACGTTCCCTCCGTCTTCTCCGGTCTGACAAACTTCGTCTCCCTCATATAGCGGATCAGAAAGAATCCCAGTACCAGATACATCAAGCCTGCAGCCACATAGGGCAGATTCGACTGGATCATAGACAGCCCTACACTAATGCCGATACCAGCCAGTGTTCCGAACAGACTCAGCCGCTTGGCAGTCAGAAAAACACGTCCAGCCTCCTGCTCGCCGACCTCATCTACAATCCAGGCAATGTCAGCACCGCTCGTGAACGTGTACCCAATGCCAAAGAAAAGCTGCGACACTAACAGCCACGCAAAAGCCGAAAACAACGGAACACTGCTCTCCAGTGCCTGTACACTACCTTCAACTACAAAGCCTACACCTAAGATGAACATACCTATGATCACCGACCATTTGCGGCTGTACACATCCGCGATCACGCCGGTAATCCCTTCAAAAATCAATACCGTTAGCTCCAGCACCACACCCACCATCAGCAGCTGCAGCGGACTAAGACCAAGGGTAATGACCTGATACACCGCATAGGTAGTAAACATCGTGGCATTGGCAAGGGATGTCCAAAATCCCATAAAGGAATACACATGTCTTGCATTTAGCTTGCTTTTCATAAAACCGGGTCCGCCTCTCTATTAACGGCAGAATCATCCGTACACGTTCATCCCAGCTTCATGAGTCCCAGTCTAAGCCGTGCGAAAGTTCTACCGGTCTGTTCTTCCTTTCCATACTGTGAGTGAACAAGCAGCCAAGTTTCTCTGTCGCATAAGAACACACCTCCGAAATTAGTTGAGATTAATTATATTCATTAGATACCAGTTAGGCAGGGGAAAGAATGAGTATAGTTGAAAAGTACCTGGGGGATTCCGATAGAAGGAACATGATAAATGAGAGCTAGGGGGCTAATACATTGCAATCACATATTATAGATTATTTAAAAAGAATTCGTATAAAGGTAATCCCCAGCATTTGAAAATGTTATTTACTGCTTTGGATGTTTTTTGTAGAGCTATCATTATAGAGAAGGAAATTTTCTCAAGCTACGCTGATTCGATAAAACATGTTATAGCTGAACTCTTTTATCCGCTTGATGATTATATTTTCAATTGCACTGAATATATTTGCTTTGTCAATTCTGACGGAATGATTTAGCTCGCAAAAAAAGTCCTCCCCAAATTTCTTGAGAAGGACTTCTATTAAAACATTTCTTTAGATGTAGAACATATAGTTATCGGCATGATTCTCTTCTTTGAAGTTAATCAGATCCGACAATGAAGTGGAATCCAGAACATCAGCGATGCTGTCGCGGATACGCAGCCACAGATCGCGCTTGGCCGGGTCATCTTCTTCCGTAAAATCGACAGGCGAAATAGGACCTTCCAATACGCGGATAATATCTCCAGCAGTGATGGTAGCAACTTCGCGGGACAGAATGTAACCGCCATAGGCTCCGCGAATACTTTTTACAAGACCTGCGTTCCGCAGGGGAGCGATCAGTTGCTCCAGATAATGTTCAGACAATCCATTTTTCTCAGCAATGCTTTTAAGTGATGTTGGACCCTCACCGAATTTCATGGCAAGCTCCATCATGATTGTTAATCCGTAACGTCCTTTTGTCGATATTTTCAAAGGGGCACCTCTTTCGGTTTAGTTGCTGTTTATAGTATAATCATTTGTCGGGTAATACAAAACTTACATTTCAACGTATTCCGATGTTTCCTATGAGTTTATGTTAACATATCTGCGGCCACATTTGGAGAACAAAACGTAACTTTTTGCAAGAATGTTCTCTCCCAGTGGACAAATTGTCATGACTTTGGGCTTTTTTGGCTGATTTCAGCCTAAAATGGACAGTCTGTGGTAGACAGGTATGTTATAATACAAATTGAGCCGGGTGTTTCATAAATGCTTCGGCCCGTTCGCTTCATATTTTGCACAGAAATGGTGATTACGATGACAAAAGCAAAGCAAGACACACGTGTCGTCGTCGGCATGTCCGGAGGAGTCGATTCCTCCGTCACGGCGCTTCTGCTCAAGCAGCAGGGCTATGACGTCATCGGCATCTTCATGAAGAATTGGGACGATACCGACGAATTCGGCGTTTGCACGGCGGAAACGGATGCAGAGGATGTTCGCCGCGTCTGCGAGCAGATTGATATCCCTTACTATACCGTAAACTTCGAGAAGGAATACTTTGATAAAGTCTTTTCCTATTTTCTCGATGAATATAAGGCTGGACGCACCCCCAACCCTGACGTCATGTGCAACCGTGAGATCAAATTCGGGGAATTCCTGAACAAGGCGCTGCAGCTCGGCGCAGATTATGTGGCTACCGGGCACTATGCCCGCGTGGTTGAGGAAGATGGCGTGTACAAGCTACTGCGCGGTGTCGACAACAACAAAGATCAGACATACTTCCTGAACGCATTGAATCAGTACCAGCTCTCCAAAGCCATGTTCCCGATCGGTCATCTGCCGAAACCGGAAGTACGGAGAATTGCCGAAGAAGCAGGTCTATATACTGCAAAGAAAAAAGACAGCACCGGCGTCTGCTTCATCGGAGAGCGCAACTTCCGTGAATTCCTCAGTCAGTACCTGCCAGCCCAGTCGGGCGACATGGTCGACATCGCTACCGGCGAAGTCAAAGGCCGTCATGAAGGGCTGATGTACTACACCCTGGGACAACGCCAAGGACTTGGCATCGGCGGATCGGGCAATGGCGAGCCATGGTTTGTGGCTGAGAAGGACTTGAGCCGCAACATCCTGTACGTAGTGCAAGGCGACAAGCATCACAGCCTCTACTCCACCGGGCTGGTAGCCTCCGGAGTAAGCTTGATCAACGGCATAGAGCTCGGCGCGGAGCCGCTGAAATGTGTAGCGAAGTTCCGTTATCGTCAGCCGGACCAAGGCGTAACCTTGACTGCCCGCGAGGACGGAACGGTGCATGTAGCATTTGACGTGCCACAAAAAGCGATTACGCCAGGACAAGCCGTTGTCTTCTATCAAGGCGAACAGTGCCTTGGCGGCGGGACGATTGAGTATGCGGAGAAGATTGAGCCTGCGACGCAGATCGTCTAAAAGTTTCGGATTAAGAACGCATTGCCCAAAGTTCAAATAGACATGGGCTACATCAAAAAGGTGACCACGGAGAAATCCGTTTGGTCACCTTTTTTTGCGTACCCTAATCCTTACTAAAAAGAATTGATATATAAACATCCACCTTCGCTCCTCCCCGCTTGTTATTACCATCTTTTGTTCAGCTTATATACCAAGAAAATATTACTTTATCTTCCAATCGAGAAGCATGTATAATGGTCATTAAGCACATAAGTCGTTCAATTGCTATTACAAATCAGCTTCATTCATTAATCAAACTGTTGCCGATAGATGCTGCTGAAATAAAATACATAGTATTCTCACAAATCGGACAGTCTCTGAACAATGCCTTCAATCAGTATTCGCTTGAGATATCTTCAAAAGAAACTGAGGAAACAAAAATTGTTGGGGTTATTGTTTGGGGCGAGGAAGAGTTAGTCCGGGCGACTACAAAAAAATATAGTGTCTTAAAATAAATGTTAAATTTCACAAAAAGGTTGACACAGAAAATCCCCCTCTGGGGGACTTCTGTACATCAAAACTCAAGTTATTCAAAGAGCCTAGTATTTGCAAAGCTTTTGGTCTTATATTTTTTTAAAACATGTATGCTTTCATCCGTATGGTTTCTTCTAAATTCTCTGACTTTCTTCGCGTGTAAATCTTCTTACTCATCAATTTCGCTCCCCATCACTGCAGCAACTTGAGAATAAAATTTTCGAGCGGTCACTATAGGCTGGTAGTAGCCTGTATCAGCGGGGAAATGCCACTCAACATCGCTGAAACCAGTCACACTCAATGCTTTGTTAATATCCTCTCGCAACAATGCTCTGTACTTAGTTTTATTATGTGTTGTTTTCCATTCACCGTTCATTTCTTGCACGATAAATTGGTTAGTCGTATACGTTTTTCCGTCTTCCGCCCAATCCCATACCTGAAAAACAATCCTCTTCCCCTCATCGAAAACACGCGGCTGTGTCGTTGATAGTTTCTCTTTTACCAATGCATCGTAGTCTCTTATGGTAACTAACAACAAACCATCCGGATTAAGTTTTGTATGGATATTTTGAAAAGCTTTATTTAAATCTCCGTCTGTAAGAAGATGCGGAATAGCATTGTCGGCGGACAGAACTATATCAAATGATCCCGATACATCTTTATCTAACGAGCGAAAATCTGCTACTCCAAAGTTTATATGAACCCCGCGGGATACCGCTTCTTTTTCTGCTCTTTTAACGGAAACAGGACTAATATCAGTCGCACTTACTTTATAGCCGTATTTCGCCAATCCGATTGCTTGTGTACCTATACCGCACGAACAGTCCAGAAGTGAAATGTTATGCGTGTTAGAAATATTCAATTTTGATTTGATAACTTTGTCGAGAACCTCACCTTGTTGTGAAATTGCTTGATCCCAATCAACAAATATAAGATGGTAATCTTCTGCACTCTCATCATAGAACTTTAGCACGGAATCATTCAATTCAAGTTCCCCCTATCGATAAAATTCATCAATTGATTATAACCTTTTTGACAAACAACTTGGCATTCAATTCGTTGCACGCACCCAATCATTTTTCAATAAGATGAACGCAATCCAAGGGAAGGACTGGGTCCGCAGTTTTTAGGGCCATCCTTTGCAGGTTGGCCCTTCTCTTAATCTAACTTAATTCGACTTGTTAACCGAACGTCCTTCAAAAAGCATGATGTTAATTTAGCGGTGGTAACCCCGCGTTAGCTTTGATTCATGAACATGATCGTAGAAATACCTTTTTGCCGGTGCGGATCAGGTATTTTTAACATGCCGCTGTCGACCAAATGTTTGAGTACATAGGCACGCATTGTCCCTGACGCCAAGCTGTTCTGCGACCAGTAGCGCACATATTTATGAGCTTGTTCTGGCTGGCCGTCAAGATTTAATCGATAGACCTCCTGGTCCAACTTCGCTGCAGCTTCTTTGATTATTTCGGACGGTTGTGGAATCGCCGCTCGCAGACGTTCTCCTGTTTGCTTATCTTTGCAATAAACAATATTAACTTCAAGTCCGTTCTCCGTTCGCAGCAGATACTGCTTCTCGAATAGACGGCGATACGCATCAATATTCACATCGTTTTGCGGCAAATTCCCATTAATCACGTGCATCAGGTTGATGAAATCCGAACTTAGATTGTCTCTCCAGCCTCCCTGTCTGCCACACCACCAGGTATCGGCTTGCCATGCCTTCAGTCCGTGTTCATCGGAATCCCGGTTCATATCACCGTTAAAGAAATATTGAAGGCGGTCAAAGCTGACGTCATACTTTCTATCGATTGCTGCAAAAGCGGCATAATGGCCACCGTCTTTGCGGCTGACTGAAACATCTATATGACTCACCTTATTGAGCTCCTTGAAGCTCAACTGTTTACCGGCATACGGAATGAGACTCCACAACAGTACATTGACATCACCGCTCGGAATGTAGACACCCGATTCTTGGAACAATTCGACCATTGAGAAAAATTGCTTGAAATGATGCTCGGCCACAATCTCGGCATACACTTTGAACAAACGGTGTAATGCCTCACTTTTCAATTGGGATGGATCTTCAATATACATATTGGTGCGATATTTCCCACCCGATAATTGATCCATGAATCCGTATTCTTCCAGTGATTCGATTTCATCTTCGATAAATACTGGTGAAATGCCCAATTCTTCAGCGATTTCATTAACCGTGAGCGGTTTGTGATAAGCAGAGAATGCGATATTTTGTCTGATTGCCGTCGCTAGAAAGTCGGAGGTGTCGCCTTTGTTGCCGGGGGATCCGCTGTGTCCTAAATTTGTCATACGGATCGGGTTAATGCCGAGTTTGCCCATTGATCGGATTGTGTTCATCTTGTGTTTTAGCTCCTTTTTCGCTTCGAATAAGTGCCATTTGACTGTGCCACAGGAAAGCTCCATCACAGCCGCGATTTCGCGGATTTTCAGGCCACCGTAATAGTACTTGACTACGATTTCCCGTTGCTGGTGAGATAAAAAGGCGATTTCCCGCCGCAATGCACCAGCTGTTTCTTGACGGATGATTGCGTCGAAGGCCTCGTCTCTGTACATCACCTCGTTATCATCTATCGTCAATTGGTTGGTCGCTTTTACTTTCTCACCGACGTATTTCGCCCACACATAATGCGCGATCTTAAAGACGTAGCTGTTCAGATCGAGAAACTCCGTCTTATTGAGAAGCGCCTGATAAACCTCCAGCGTCATTCTTCCGGCCAGTTCCTCCGCTTCGGCGATATTGCCTGTTTTGTTCAAAGCAAATCCATACAACGGCTTGATGTATTCCTTAATGACACGATCGGCTTGTTGTTTATCCATCACTTGAAGCTCCTTCTTATCAAATGGCACTTAACTAAATACTGCAAAGAAAACGGAAAAGGTTGGGTAGATGAGGAAAAAAATTTCGCTTGGAACGTGTCTTTCCTAAATATGTGGCGCAAGTTTTAATATCAGGTAAAAAACGCACCGACTCCAAGAGCCGATGCGTTTCTGTAAACACTTTTGCAGCTATGAATTTTTCAGTTTGATTGGGAACAGCAGGTCAATTTGATTCTGGTCATTCCATGGCTGATTAAGATGGCAATGGTAGACATAATTCAAATGTTCCTCTAACAAGCCGTTCATAAACTCCCCATTGTCGTCCAAAGTATTCGCTTCAACCTTCGGATTATCCTGATAAACCCAGCGCGATAACAATTCCCACTCTTGGAAATTATCAAGTGTTATCGTATGCGCTGCATACAACCCGCCAGCAAACTTCTTTTTCACAAGTGGTGCAGGAACATCCCATTCTTCTGGAATAGTAACCCAAAACTCGTATCCATAGAATGGTCTTTCATTAGATGGGTTTGGATGATTAAAACCAAATACCCGGGCATCCGGCTTCACGTTATACAACTGGCTCTCCTGTACGAACTGATACAACTGCTTCCCTGCATGCTCTTCGGGATTTTCCCCGATAAAATGGCTAGACGCAACGGTAAAGGGCGGCACGTGGACAATCCTCACATTTTCAATCGTCTGTAATGTCTCCGCAGCTTTGTTTAAATCCTTCATTGACTTATCCTCCTTCAAATCGAGATAGGTTAAGGATAAGGAGGCTACTTCGCGCAGTAGGGCTTCATCGTTTAGCATATTTTGATTGATATCAAGCTGGTGACTGTTTTCCAGCCCTTCGATGAGCTTAAGTATGATTTCCTTGATCGTTGTCAACGAATCGATTCTACCGGTTACCTCTTTGACTCTTTCTTTAAAAATTTCTACAGTCGCTCTGACATCTTCATTCTCAAGAATGCTGGCAATTTGTTTGAGCGGAATATTGAGCTTTCTTAGAATGATAATCTGCTGAAGACGCCGGAGGGCACATTGATTATAAGTACGATAAGCATAGCCCTCTAATTTTGAGCTTGATATAAGCCCTAGTTGTTCATAGTATCTAAGCGTTCTGGTCGTCACTTGATAATGCCTTGATACTTCGCTGATGGTTACGAGCTCCATAAGCAGCCTCCTTTCCTTTATTTGAAGTGTAGAGAACGCCGCGACGTCAAAGTCAATATAGTAAAAGCTTGCCGTTACTTATGATAAGATTCCCATCTCTAGACGAAACGGCAAGTTTTTAGGTCTAGTTTCAGAGCCATCCTTTAATCAAGGTTGTTTGTGATGCTAGTTCCCCTGCAGCCTTATTATCTCGCACAGTTAATTTTAATGAATCAAATATTTATTGACATGAAGTTCTTTCCTTCAACAAAACCAAGACTTTCATACATCGATTTAGCCATATCAGACGAATGTAGCAGGATTTTTCTAATTCCTTGTGCCTTCAAATAGTCTATTGCTTCACTAACAAGTTTGGATACTATACCTTGTCGACGGTAATTTGGGATTGTGAAAACATTAGTCATGTATGCAACCAATCCAGAGGGATTTTCAAATCGTGGTGCAAATTGACATAAGCAAAAACATACTGCAGATACAACTACTCCTCCATCATCAGCAACCCATACAACGAGCGACTTGTCTGATAATGAGGAATCAAAGTAGTTTCTAAATGTTTCATCCATACTACTGTTGTCCTCATTACATAGCAATATCTTACGAAATTTAATTAACTGTGGTATATCGGTCGTAGTCGCCTTTCGAAATAGCATGATTAACTTCCTTCCTGTACAAAATATAATTTTTCAAACATTAAATGCTACACCAAGATACACGCTGGAAGCAGCAGATGAAATCAAACAAGAGAGGTTTGTCAACGAACAATTTTCCCAGTTTAAGAAGACTGATGAACGACGAATTCCATCACTTATATTGCTGTTATTTTATACTTCATATTGAAAGGTGGTAGAGTAATGGATTGCTTACTAGGATGAATCAGACTATGGACTACATCGAAATGAACTTGACCGGGGAGATTGAATTGTCTGAGGTTGCTCGAAAAGCATGTTGTTCATCACATCATTTCCAGAGAATGTTCTCATTCATTACGGATATAACGCTTGCAGAATATATTCGATGTAGGCGGTTAACCTTAGCCGCGCTTGAATTACAAAACAGCGATATTACGAGAATCATCGGTATCGCATTTAAATACGGATATGGATCGCCCGAGCTTTTCATTCGCTTCATGGAGTCACTCCTTCAATAGCACGTCAAAATGGAGTTGAACTTAAAGCTTTTCCTCGTCTCTTCTTCCTTATTACGATAAGGAGCAGAATCTATGAATTATCGTATTGAAACAAAGGAATCTTTTCAAGTATTTGGTATTGAAGGAGTGTTTCAACTGGAAACGATGAATCTCCTAATACTCCAACGCAATTGTGTCAGCAGTGCCACGCCAACGGTGATCTTTGCGGGCGACTTGCCTTCATTTGTTGATAAGAACTTATATAAAGTGAATACCAAAAGAAGACATCTTCCCCGAAGGTTAATGTCTTCTTTTTCTAACACCCCTGTAGCGCAATTATCGAGTAACTGGCATTAATCTGTTTAAGTTTGATGGCCTCGCAGAGCGTGCTCAATTCGCTTATCCGGTATGAACCAGATCAATGCCACAAGTAGGAAAAAGAAGCCGGATATCCAAGGACTCGCATAGGCAGTCAAGGATGCGGTCAAGTAGAGCACGGGAGATAATTTCCCCTTCAAATCTCTGCCCATCGCCAGAACCAATGGGGAATCGCCGGGATGCTGGTTAATAATCGCGCGCTGAAGCAGCCAGTACGATATCGACGCGAGTAGTAAAATAATACCGTATAACGCCGTTGGTGTTGCTGCAAAATGGCTTTCACCCATCCAAGCTGTCGTGAACGGTATAAGGGATAACCAAAAAAGAAGCAGTAAGTTGAGCCACATTAAACGCCCGTTCATCGTTCGAACCATGTGTAGTAGATGGTGATGATTATTCCAGTAGATTCCAATATATACAAAACTGAAGATGTAGCTTAAAACCTTGGGGCCAAGCGTGATCAGCGAATACCAGTCATGGTCTTCCGGCACTTTAAATTCCAGCACCATAACCGTAATTATGATCGCCAACACGCCATCGCTGAACGCTTCCATCCGATTCGCTTTCAAAATACTTCACCTTCTCCTCTCTTCTCATTCAGGGAACCACCGAATCTGTTCAGCGGATGCTGCAATATTACGGAAAAACGATTTCACCGTTGTCGCTACTGACATCAAAAAAGCCCACCATGTGTTTTAATGCTAATTCCCGCATTGTCGTATAGGCCTCCTCAGCAACGGAATAAGCAAAAGCCGCATAGATGACGGCAGAACCAAGCGAGTAGTCGGTCAAGCGGTTATCAGTTCCAGCTTCCTCCATAGCTTCAAAAATTTCATCATCTGCATTCATATTGGGGAAATGTTCCGCCAGCTCACTGTAAAAGTGCTGTAACGCCTCGGAGCAAACGGAAGGAGCATTATATTCATGGTCTTCCGACCATTGCACTTGCTGCTCATACCAATCCATAAATGCTTCCCTTTCCTTCGGCGCCTTGGACGGCTCGAAAGCCATTAAATCATAGCTCACTTGAATTCCTCCTGTATTAAAATTTCAGAACACGCCTATTTCTCTTTATACAATCGATATAACCTACAACATTTTTTTCAGAACCAAGAACCATAGCATCTTCCACTCATGGTTTGATCTTCTGACTCTAAAAAGTCTTCCTCAACTACCATGCATTCAGATTATCACATCCCCAGCGTAAGAAAAATAACTTATTAGAACTAAGCAAACCACAAGAAAGTGAAAAAATGAGCAGCCCTGTCCGGAATCTCGTTGTTACCTAATCTTAGTCGATGTATTTCAAATCTCTGTGGATGAAAGCAAAGGTTCCCCGACAAGCTCACCATCTTGATCTGACATTAAAAAAGCCCCAAAAGCACTATCCTCTATAGAGAAAAATCAAAGGGCACCCGATAGGGCGCCCTTCCGTCTTGCATACCTGCATTTAATATATAAGTGATGCATCCGCTATGTTATTTGAGTAATTGATACACTTGTTCGACATCCTTATCCCCACGGCCGGACAGATTGACGATGATGATCTGATCCTGGCTCATCGTCTGCGCCAGCTTCTTCGCATGTGCAATCGCATGTGCGCTCTCCAGGGCAGGAATAATTCCCTCTGTGCGAGACAGTTCCTGAAAAGCCGCCAGCACTTCTTCATTGGTAACTGTTGCATATTCAGCACGGCCCGTTACCTTCAGGTGGCTATGCTCCGGTCCAATGCCCGGATAGTCAAGTCCAGCGGCGATCGAATAGGTCTTTCTTGGCTGGCCTTCCTCGTCCAGCAGAACTAAACACTTGAAGCCATGAATGACGCTCGGTACACCTTCGGTTAAGGATGGCGCTTGATCGGGCTCAACGCCAATTAAGCGGACAGTCGGCTCATCGATGAAGTGGGCGAATGCACCGATCGCATTGCTTCCCCCGCCTGTACAGGCCACTACCGCATCTGGTAAACGGCCTTCTTTTTCCATAATCTGAAGCTTCGATTCTTCGCTAATAATGGCCTGAAAGTGCTTGACCATCGTTGGGAACGGGTGCGGCCCCACTGCGGATCCTAACAAATAAAACGTATTTTTATAATTACGGACCAGATCATCCAGCGCTTCATCTACTGCGTCCTTCAGTCGTCCTTGGCCTTTATGTACCGGTACAACCGTTGCACCGAGCAGTTCCATTCGGAACACGTTAAGGGCCTGGCGCCGCGTATCTTCGGCTCCCATGTAGATGACACAATCCATATCAAACATAGCGCAAGCAGTAGCCGTAGCAACACCGTGCTGGCCCGCTCCAGTCTCAGCGATAATCCGTTTAGCCCCCATCCGCTTAGCAAGCAGAATCTGGCCAATTGCATTGTTGATCTTATGTGCTCCGGTATGATTCAGATCCTCACGCTTTAAGTAAATCTTCGGCCCACCCCAGGCTTTGGTCAACCGCTCTGCATACGTCAGCGGATTCTCGCGGCCAACATATTCACTGAGATAGTAACGAAGCTCTTCCTTAAAATCTGGGTCGTCTTTGTATTTATTAAATTGCTCACTCAAATAACTCAGCACTTCCTGCAATTCCGGCGGAACAAAGCTGCCACCAAACTCTCCAAAGTAACCCTCTTGCTGCAATTGTTGATCCATAAGAAAGCGCCTCCATTAGTCGACATAAGAATGGTAATTACTCCTACCATCTTAACATAAATGACTGGAATACAATTACAATTGACCTTTGTTTAATAAAATTTTGACTGACTCTGTCGAAATTTGATACGGAAAGTTTCTTCTTCAAGTAAAAAATAGGAAATCAACTTTAATATTTTTCGCTTTTATCCCTTTTAATGTTAGCGTTATTATATCCTATGAAACTTATAATCTGACTGGAGGCAATAATCTTGGAAGCACGTAATTCAACATATAACTTTCAGAATGTTAGTATTGGTGCTGAAGCAGAGTTACTACGCTTAAAAGAACAAGCATTAATGGGCTGGGAAAAAGAATATCGCACACTGAAATGGTTTGGACTAGAGGATGGAATGAAGGTATTGGAAGTTGGCAGTGGTCCGGGATTCGTTACGGAAAAATTACTTGATAACTTGCCGGGCAGTGAAATTACAGCATTGGATATCGACGATATTTTACTTAAAGAGGCTAAGCAACGCTTAAATCACATACCCGAATCAAGACTTAAATTCACTAAAGCATCCGTCTACAATACTGATTTACCTAATGATTATTATGACTTTGCTATTGCACGTCTCTTATTCCTTCATCTACATAACCCGTTGCAAGCAGCAAAAGAAATTAGACGCGTACTCAAACCGGGTGGAACGCTCATAATTATTGATATCGATGATGGAGTATTTGGCGCTATCCAACCTGAACTAGACGTATTGCAATCAATATTAAAAAAACTGTCGAGGATGCAAGCTTCAATGGGCGGCAACAGAAATATTGGAAGAAGCTTGCCACGGATATTATCTGATTCAGGCTTTACAGATGTTGATTTAGAAGCAATCGTTCAACATAGTGATTTACAAAGTATCGAGGGATTCAAACGACAATTTGATATAAACCGTTTTTCTGGATTCTATCAGAGTGGGGTTATTACGGAGTATGAGTATGATGAGCTAAATAAATCCTATAAAAATTTTGATAGTTCCCCAGACGCTCATGCAATGATGTTATTTTTTATGGCTTGTGGAAGAAAACCTATGCCCGAGTAAAACTATTCCTAAAGGGCAAACTTAATTGATCACAAATAGTTGCGATCCGAATCTACCGTTATTTTATACTTCATATCGAAAGGAGGTGGACGAATGGATTGGCTTACTAGGATGAATCAGGCTATGGACTACATCGAGATGAACTTGACCGGGGAGATTGAATTGTCTGAGGTTGCTCGAAAAGCTTGTTGTTCATCACATCATTTCCAGAGAATGTTCTCATTCATTACGGATATAACGCTAACACTGAGCACTCCACATGTGTGGAGTGCTCAGTGTTAGCAAAATAGAAAAGGCAGCTTAAGCCGTTTTATTGATCTGAAGGTTCATATTCGCTCTTCAATCTAGAAAAGACAACAAGGTCCACATATTTGCCTTTTTCGAACTCATGTTGCCTTAAGACACCCTCTTTGTGGAAGCCGAGCCTATACATCAATCGCATCGACGCCTCATTCTCTGGTTCCACTTTCGCTTCAATTTTATTGACATTCATAGTCAAAAAACCAAAATGCATGATACATTTCACTACCTCTGTCATAATACCCTTTCCCCAAAAATCAGGATTTAGGTCATAACCAATTTCAATACGATTGTGTATCTTCTCGTAGTTTAGAAATCCACATGTTCCAATCACTTTTTTGGACTCACTATCTTCAATCATCCATCGTAAACCGGATTGTTCCTTAAAAATTTTCTGATACCAATTCATTTCATTTATCGCATCTTCGACTGAAGCAAATGGTATGCATGGCATATATTTCACAACAGCTTCTTTTGAATAAAGTTCGAAAATATCATAGCGATCTTTTTCTTCTTCTCTCCGCAGTATGAACCGTTCTGTTTTTAACTGGGGGAACTCAATAAATGCGAACTCTGAATTCATGTTACTCCTCCTTTTTTCCCACTTCGACTCACAATTTTTTCAGCATATGAATGTCATCAGGTTCTTTGTTGAAAAGCTCCTCATCGACTTCTGACGCGATAGAAGAACCAAAGCTCGAATAGAACTTCACCGCAGATTCAGTTTCTGTGGAGGAGATATAGAGGTATTCTGCTCCTTTTTCGATGGCAGCTTTACTTAATGCGGCGAAAATTTGCCGACCGATGCCCCGTCTTCGATATTCCCGAGTAACATACATCAGGTCGATTTGAAGTTGATTATGCTCTCTTCCCCGCACCTTATGGGCTAGAACTCCGAACCCCACCAACTTACTCCCGTCGAATGCGCCAAATGCCACCCCGCCATGGGCAAGCTCATACTCATATCGTGAAATAATCTCCTGATGATGGTCTTCCATCCAATTAGGGCACTCATGGGGTGTCTTTAATTCTTCAAGAGCCCCATCCCGATATCGGTACGTTAGTTCTATGGTTTCAGAGCGATCTATATCGCGGATTTTATAAGAATCCTCAAGCTTCATTTGAACGAGTGTAACCATACTTCCCCTCCAAAAGCTCAATGTATTATTCACATAAGGATTAATGTTAAAAATGAAGCACTAACCGTTGGAAAACTATCCAGCTCAGAGTTATGAAACGCTCTACACTGTTCTACCGCTCCCGCCGCAGCGCCTGGTTGTGGCGAATCTTCGACTCATTGCCCTGCTCGGTGGCTTGATAGAACACCCTGCGGGCAATCGCTTTGGGCAAGTATTCCTGCTTCACATAATGGCCCGGAAAATCATGCGGGTACTGATATCCAGCATGACCTAGTGCGGCTGCACCTTTGTAATGCGTATCGCGCAGGTGCAGTGGCACCTCGGCTGATTTCAGCTCCTCGATGCTGGACATCGCCTTGGAGATGGCCGTATACACGGCATTGGATTTCGGACTCTCCACCGCAAACAGAATCGCCTGGGCGATGTTCAACTTCGCTTCCGGCCAGCCATTGTTGCGGTACGCCTCCAGAGCGCTAACAGCTTGCACCATGGCCTGCGGATTCGCGAGGCCAATATCCTCGCTGCTAGCCGCGATCAGGCGGCGGATGAAGGTCATTGGGTCCATGCCGAGCTTCTCGACGGCATAGAGGAACCAGAACAGCGCGGCGTCACTGGAGCCGCGAATGCTCTTGTGAAAAGCAGACAACACATCGTACTGCGTCGATTCATCCGCCTTCACGATTGGGCGGCGGATCGACTCCTCCGCGACCTCCAGCGTGATATGCACGCTGCCGTCGCTCTGGGGCGCTGTCGTGAGCGCAGCCAGCTCCAGCGCATTCAGTGCCCGCCGGATGTCGCCGTTCGCCATCGTGGCGATATGCTGTAGGGCCTCCTCGTCCACTCGGAGGTCCATGAACCCCAGGCCCCGTTCCTTATCGTCCAGGGCCCGTTTCATCGCCGTGAGGCTATGCTCCCTCGTCAGCGACTCCAACTGGAACAGCGTAGACCGACTCATTAAGGCCCCGTTCACATAATGGAACGGGTTCTCAGTCGTCGCCCCGATAAAGATAATCGTGCCCTTCTCCACCGCGGGCAGCAGGGCATCCTGACGCGAGCTGTTGAAGCGATGCACCTCGTCCAGGAAGAGAATCGTCTTCGTCCCGTACAGGGACTTGTTGCTCTGCGCTCGCTCGATCACTTCCCGCACATCCTTGACGGAAGCCTCTACGGCATTCAAGCGCACGAACTCGCCCTGCGTGTGATGGGAAATAATATGAGCCAGCGTCGTCTTGCCGCAGCCCGGCGGCCCGTAGAGCAGAATCGACGAGACCTGATCAGCCTCAATAGCCCGGCGCAGCAATTTACCCCGACCTATGATATGCTCCTGTCCGATATATTCATTCAGATTCTCCGGGCGCATGCGATCAGCCAGCAGCCGTCCGTCCCCCCTGCTCTCTTCAAAAGAAAATAAATCCATGATCTCCACTTCCTTGCGATATTCTATATAGGTTGAACCTGACTATTTTAGTTCTCCTATCATACCATATCAGAGAAAAACATAATAAAGAGCATGACCTCGTCAACGGGACGGGAGCCATGCTCTTTGTTCAAAGTGCAGCCTAGCGGCTCAACGCTAGCCGCATTTTTGATATAATTTTACGGATACTTTCTTCCGATAGATGATATCTTTGCTGAAGCTCCGATACAGAGCATCCACTGCGGTGAGAACAAAAAATCTCTTCGTTACGGTTCGCAATCTCCTGCCTTGAACCACTGTTCTCGCCCCATCTGACACGCTGTTCCGACTTCTTGGGGATGTATAACAGTTCTCCCTGGATGTATCCCTGAAGCTCCTCTAGAAGCCTAGGGGGAAGAACATCCCTCCCATTTACATAACTCACGTTTCGTATCCTCCTTCAGTAGGTGTGTTCCTTGAGTTCCCGCCAACTTCTTGTTAAAGATAATCATGTCACGCTCTCCTTTCTTATTCTCAAATTTGGTAAATACCGTAATTTCATTATATTAAACCAACCGTTAGGCGTCTATATTCGGATAGAAAATTTTTGTAATCGTTTTATATGTTTGTAAATCGGACAAAAGCAAGTGCTCGGCACATGAAGACACAGCGCTCACATTATGCCTTAGCAGTCTAAACCTCGAGCGGCGCAGTTTAACAAAAGTAGGGCCCAGTTCTTTTAAATAAGGAGGCCTTGCGGCCTCCCCTTGTATTGCGATCTCCGTCGTTAGACGGAGACCACCTCATATACTGAAATCATCGTTAATCAGCCTCCTTCCAGAAGTAATCTTGCCCGGCCGGACACTTATTATTAAGCCATAGCCCCAGTGGAGTTACAAGTTCAAAAACAGTTTAAAACATTCTCCACCAAAGATACCGCCGCATGGAGGCGTTCAGGTTACAGCGAATGAGGTGTCTAGCTTCAGCGTATTCAGTTGCCTGACTCCAACGAATTCAGTTACCTAGCTTCAGTGTATTCAGTTGCCTGACTCCAACGAATTTAGTTACCTAGTTTCAGCGATTCAGTTACCTGACTCCAACGAAATCAGTTACCTCGCTTCAGGGTATTTAATCGCCTTATTCCGTGCATTCAGCTAACCTATACATTACTTTCTGGTTCCTTCAATTCAGCGCAGCCGCGTTCCACTATAGGATCATTCTACTCCCTGTTTCAAAGCGTTCAATAGCTCCAAGGCTTCTTCGTATTCCGGCTCTAGCTCCAGCGCTCTGGTCGTATAATCCAAGGTAGCCGCATCATCCCCAAGCTCATAGTTGCAGATGGCGAGACTATACAGGACAGGCACGACAGGCTCATCCAGATTGGCTTGCACAGAGAGTTCCAAGAACTCCCGTGCTTCCGCGAATTGATCCATCTCGAACAGCAGCAGTCCGCAGTCCAAGGCAAGATCATAACTAGCTTCCATCGCATAATGATTGGCCCACATGATCTGAATTCCTCTTTGCAAATCGAGCAGCTCCTCGTCACCACAGTCCTGAAGCTGGGCCGAGATGTGCTCAGCGCTGTGGATAAATAACTCGGCATCATAGCCGCCAAGGCGCCAGAAGGCCAAGAGTTGACGAAGTTCCATTTCACCCAGGTGCTGATCCACGGATCCCTTCAAGCAGTAAAAATCATCCGGCCCGAAGCGCCCAATGGACCGCCGATAGGCTAGCCGTGTCTGTACGTAACTATTCGGCTCCTGAAGCATGAAAATGCAGCCGACATTGATATCTTTATAGTGATGCTGTGTGAACAGGGACACGGCCCCTTTTTGCTCAAAAGCATGCTGGATCGCATGATAGTTCGCTGTTAGAGAGAAGCAACCGTGGTGAATTAGCTCAGGGGGCGGTGCGAACTCCCAGTTCTCTAGCCTATGGTCGCCTTTATCTGCTGTGATTAGAAGAAACCCTGCCCGGGATAAAGCATTCAGACGCTCCATACACGTCAGCCCAGCCGCAGGGAACAGAATATGCGAGTCTTCCAGCTTGTCCTGATATATTTTTATAATCCCCTGATAAGGGTGCGTATCCTCTTCATAGCCGGCTGCACGGCGGTATTGGAATTCGGGAACCACTTTTTTGAGCAGCTCCGATTGGCTAAGCCCTTCCACTTCCTCGGGAAATTTCAGTGCCACCTCGCACTCGAAAATTTTCCCTTCATCCACATAAAGCAACTCTTGCGGGATACTGCAAAAAAAGTAGTTGGCGATTACCAGGAGTGGCTGCTCCAAATCCCCAGGACGGATGACCACTTTGCTTTGTGTCAGATGCAGCTCTGTATCATGGACGGCATCAAAACGGGCAAAATCCAGCAGCCCCTCATCTACCAACGACAGCAGGCCAGGATGCCGCTGCCAGGAGGAGACGTTTTTGGCGGCCAAATCACTCATAACATAACGAACGGGAGGTAAAGTAAGCCCTGCATACTCCCTAATTTCGCGTAATTGCCGAACGATATGGAAGGCTAACCGGCCAGCGCCCGCTCCAAGCTCCAGAATGGTAACCGGCTCCGATACATGTCCTTGTGCGGCCCGATCCTGAAGAAATCCGAAGATCATCTCCGCGTAGGCTTCCGCAATCATAGGATTGCTCGTAATATACTGTGGCACTTCGTCGTCTTCCCAAGCTTTCATACCTTTTTCTTCAAAATAAGCGCGCTGCAGCTCCCAGATCGGGGCTTCACTGAAGCGGTAGAACTGTTGTCCATTGGTTGTCATTGATGTGTAACCTGCTCTCTATCATATTCCACTTAATATCTACTTCTAAGGATTGATGATCCCGGCCGGTGTGTCAACCGGTTCTTTCAGGATTTTGGTTTTATTTATAGATAAGACGAGCTTAAGGTCTGAACTAAAGTACTTAGGATCTGAATTTAAGATTTCAACTTTAGATCGAACTTAAAATCTGAACTTAGGATCTGAACTTTAGGTCGAACTTTAAATCTGAACTTAGGACGTCAACTTTAGTTCGAACTTAAAATCTGAACTTAGAACCTAAATATATGTCTCGGTAGTTCCTACGGTGGAAGGTTTGGACTTCTGATCACTGTTACCTCCGGATTTTCTCTGTATCGCCGTTTCTATAGGACGCATTAAAATAACAAACAAAGCCAAGAAAAAGAGGATAAATAGGCTTCCCGATTTGTAATTAACGGCATTTTTGCACCTTAAATGCTCTGTATTTATGGGCTAGTGTTAATTAAAGGCATTTTTGTACCTTAATTATCCCATAATATCCCTTTTAAGCTAATTTTATCCAAAATAAGGTACGAAAATGCCCTTATTTCCCTCTTTTATCTCCATTTGATAAATATAAGGTGCAAAAATGCTCTTAATTGGGGAAGTGGGCCTTTTTTCACGGTTAAGAGGAAGGAGAACGGGTGGGCGCAATTGGTTTTGTGTCCTAAAACCCTAACTTCACCAAAATCACACCTGCTCTTCTGTTTGATTTTTAACTTCACTTCATACAGCGGCTGAAATCTGGCGACAGCTTAGGCTCACGGGTGCGAGTTTTCCTACTGAGAACTTTGCTAGAGCTTTCCCGAGAGCTTTGCTGAGAGCTTTCCTTCTGGGAGCTTCGCTAGAGCTTTCTGCTGAGAGCTTTGCTTTGGGCTTTCCCGAGAGCCTTGCTAGAGCTTTTCTGCTGCGAGCTTTGCTACGGGCTTTCCCGAGAGCTTTGCTAGAGCTTTCTGCTGCGAGCTTTGCTACGGGCTTTCCCGAGAGCCTTGCTGGAGCTTTGCTAGAGCTCTCCTGTTGAGAGCTTTCCTACTGAAAGCTTTGCCGAGAGCTTTGCTACTAATTTTCCTAACGAAAGCTTTTAAGGCGAGCGCTTCGCTCCTACAGCTCCAAACCTTCCCCTTCATTCCATCTTGCTTCTGTCACTTTCTTTCATTCGTCTTATATGCAAAAAGGAACTAACCGGGGCAATCTCCCCGGTAGTTCCCCAGATATCTTAATGCAGCGACGTTTCCGTCGGCCAGCCGATCAGAACCTCTCCTTCAGACGCCTGCACGTAGGTCGGAAGTTCTCCATCATGCAGCAACCACAACTCATGCAGCGCGCGCGTGCAGCCAACATACGTCAGCTTGGCATCCCAGGCTGCGTCCCCATAGTGACTACGATCCGCATCCGCCAGGATAACGGCGTCGAACTCGAGTCCCTTGGATAGGTAAACCGGGAGTATCGATAGCCCGCCTTGGTAGGCTGTCATGCTACCGTCGATGAGATGGATGTCAGTAAAATGCTCTGCCAACGCCTCGTACAGCTCCGTGGCTTCCCGCAAACTACGTGTCAGGACAGCAACCGTACGATACTCTCGGCCAGACAACGCAGCCAGTGCGGCCCTCAGGTCCTGCATGCGTGGATCCAAGTGCTTATTCTCCGTCAACGAGCGGTCTGACTCAGAGCCACCTGCCCTTGAGTCCTCCTCAGAGCTGCCCACTTCAGAGCCACCTGCCCTTGAGTCCTCTCCCTCAGAGCTGCCCACTTCAGAGGCACCTGCCCTTGAGCCCTCTCCCTCAGAGCTGCCCACTTCAGAGCGTTCTGCCCTAGAGCCCTCTCCTTCAGAGCTGCCCACTCCAGAGCCGCCTGCCTCAGGCCGGCCCCCCTCGCCATAGGCGATGAGTCTCACCGGATTACCACTGCGGAAGACCGGCACAGCCAGCAGCGGGCTATTCACGCCCGCAGACAGGATACCGTTCGCAAACTCGATGATCTCCATCGTCGAGCGATAACTGCGCGTAAGCGCATGGTACGCCGTATGCTCAGGATCGAAGAGCTTCTGCATCTCATCCCAACCATGTACACCCTTGTAGGCATGTATGCCCTGCGACAGATCGCCGAGGATCGTGAAGGAGTGCCCGCGCACATACAGATCCAGAATCGCGATCTGGAATGGCGAGAAGTCCTGCGCCTCGTCAATCACGACATGGTCAAAACGGCTGATGCCTTCATTGCCGTTCAGAAGATAATGAATATACAGCAGAGGTGGCAAATCCTCTTCCCGAATAATACCCTTCTTCAGTTCCTTTGCCGTTTCCTTCAGCACACCAGCCGGAATGATCCCCGGTGGTTCTACCGGCCAACTCTCCGGGGTTTTCGCCGCCCGGAAGATCTGCTTATAGATCGCCAGCGGGTCGTATTTGGACCATTTGGCGCTGTACGCTTTTTCACGTTGAGCGCCTTTCTTCTTGCGTTCTTTCATGGCTGCTGCGGACGGGCTCTTCTTCAGCTCCATCTCGATCCAGCGGTGTATCCGTGCCATCACCCGCTCCTTGCGCTTCGCCGGCGGGTACGGCGCATACTCCTCGTTATGCCAGCGCAGAATCATTGAGCGGCGCAGCACCGCACCTTCCCAAGGGATGAAATCTCCTTCCGGGACAGCGTCTGCTTCCAGCAGTTTGACGGAGTCTTCAATGAGACCCATCAATGCGGTGGAGCCCTTGAAGCGGCCCGGCGTCTCTTCCGTAATTTCCGGCATGCTGCCGGAAGTCTCGAACCAGCGGTTCATCGTCTGCGTCGCATCCTGCTGCGGCAGCTCCAGCCCCAGCACCTCCGCTGCCCAATCCGGGAATGTGTTCTGCGCAATGTTGCCCACACCAAGCTCTGGAAGCACATCGGAGATGTAGTCCAGGAACATACGGTTCGGGGCGAAAATAATCATTTTCTCCGCCGAGACCTGATCCTTGTATTGATAGAGCAAGAAGGCCAGACGGTGCAGGGCTACCGTGGTCTTCCCACTACCCGCTACCCCCTGAATAATAAGCGCGGTGTTCTTCGCAGCCCGGATGATCTTGTCCTGCTCTTCTTGGATCGTAGACACGATGTCCCGCAGCCGGTTATCCTTGTTCTCGCCAAGGCGATAGACGAGGAATTCGTCCGACACCGCCGGACCATCGCTCTCCCTGTTAAAGGTATCCGCTACCCGTTCTAGAATCTGCTTGCGGATCACCACGTTGCGCTTGAGGTAGACCAGCCCTTCTACCAATCCGTCCGGTGCTTCATAGGAAGCAGGCTCCGTCCCGCCGGTAAACGAATAGAACAGGCTTGCTACCGGTGCGCGCCAGTCGATGACTAGCGGACGGTCACTTACCTGTTCTCGGTCTGCACCGATTTTGCCAATGTAAAGTGCCTTTCGATCGTTCTCATCTGTACCTTGAAAATCAAGCCGTCCGAAATAAGGCTCCTGCCTTAGCTTGGCCAAATCCCTGCGTTTCTGCTCTCTGACAGCCTCTAGGGCTTGCTCCGTGTAGTCATGCCCGGTATAAACCGGCGTATTGCGGAGCCTCTCCAGCATAGCATCAATTTCTACAAGTGTTTTGTCCAGCCTGTCTTCTTCCTCTTGATAGGCACTTTGAAGATTGTCTTCCAATTTCAGTTACCTCCTAAAAGTATTATCGAGCCATGGTTGCCTTATTCCTCTTCCACTTACAAAAAGGATTCTCATTGTAGCATAACCAAGGCCCGAAATCCATATGTTTCAAGCTGGACAAGCGGATTGAGTGATTATAACAGTGCGTGCAGGATAAAATTCGCTATAAATAGGGCCGCTATGGCGTACAGCGCCGGTGGGACATCCTTCCCTTTGCCCATCGACAGCTTAAGGATTGGGTAGGTAATGAAGCCAAACGCCATCCCGTCGACGATGCTGTAGGTGAACGGAATCATAACCATGACCAGGAACGCCGGGAACAGCTCTGTCATGTCGCTAAAGTCCATCTCACGTACACTCTGCACCATCAATCCCCCAATGACCATCAGGATCGGAGCAATCGCGCTATCCGGCACATAAGCCAGCAGTGGAATGAACAGGAAGGTTGCACCAAACAGGATACCTGTGACTAGCGAAGTCAGACCGGAGCGGCCACCTGCTGCAATACCGGCATTAGATTCGGCGGCTGCTACCACCGGACTACTGCCGAAGATGCCTGCTGCAATGTTGGCGATGGAAAGCGCGCGCAGACTGCTTTTAAAACGCTCTGGACGGTTCGCCAGTTGAGTCTGGGAAGCGATCAGACCGATATTTTCAAAGACAACAATCAGCAGCAATAGGAAGATCGCAATCCAGAATACCAGACTGAGCAGGCCAGTCCATTGCATGCCGAAGAATACACTACTGTATCCACTGAAAACATGTCCGGATTCTACATTCTCGGGTCCTTTGGTTGCCCCTAGCAGATAAGCAAGCCCGGTGCCTACCGCCATGCTAATCAGCAGACCGCCACTCGTACCCCGGATAAACAGCACCAGTGCGAGCAGCAGAGTGATACAGGACGTGATTACTGCCGGGTCACTGAAATGGCCGATAGCCACAAAGGTCGTCTGATGCGCAATAACGATCCCACTCTTCTGCAGGCCGATAAAAGTCAGGAACAGACCGATGCCGACTGTGATGGCATGCTGTAGATTGTGAGGAATCGCTTCGCTCAAGATGCGATAAAGCGAAGTGAAGGCCACGATCGCAAACAATACGCCGGTTACGACAACAACAGCCAGCGCTTCCCGCCAATCCAGCTTCATAGAATGCACAAGGGTATACGTGAAAAAGGCGTTGATCCCCATCCCCGGCACCACGATGATCGGCGTCTTGCCGGCAAAGGCCATCAATAGACAGCCCGTAATGGCGGTCAGCAGGGTAGCTACCATTCCCGCCCGCAGCGGCATACCTGCATCATGCAGTATGGCCGCATTGACCATTACAATATATACTGAAGCGAAATAGGAGAGAATACCGGCCGCCCATTCCCGTTTCCAGTCATGTTCAGGAAGTAAACCTACGCTATTTCGCCAAAAACTGTATTTCATTTTCTAAAAACCTCCGCTAATGTCAAGTCAGGCCCAGCCCTATACTTTGCAAAAAAAGTCCCCAAGCCCTGACAAAAGGGCGTCAGCAGCCAGAAACCGGCTGTACGCCCTTTTGTACGTTTACTTTGTTAATAATTAGTGTACCCTTAATTCTTAAAATTCTTACGGCCTATACACAACTGCTTGGTAAGCGATGCAATCAGAAGCTGATGCCTCCGGCCTCCAACAGATCCTTCACAGTTACGCTAACCATAATAAGACCAGCTACAGGCGGCACGAACGCGTTGCTGGCAGGCGGCTGCTTCGCTTTGCGTCTGTCCGGCGCGTTCTCGGGAACGATTTTATCCGTAACATCCTGACGCGGCACCACCGGAGTCTCCGTAGAGAATACCACCTTAACACCCTTTTTGATGCCCTCTTTACGCAGCTTCTGACGGATAATCCGGGCAATAGGGTCATAAGTGGTCTTCGAGATGTCGGCAACCTGGAACCGGGTAGGGTCCATTTTGTTGGCTGCGCCCATACTTGAAATCATCGGAATTCCCCGTGCCAGGCATTCTTTAATCAGATGGACTTTGTAGATGATCGTATCCGAAGCATCAATCACATAATCCAGCTTATATTTAAACAATTCTTCATACGTTTCTTCCGTATAGAACATGTTCAGCGCAATGGCATCACAATCCGGATTGATCAGCTTGATGCGGTCTACCATCAGTTCGGCTTTCTTCTGTCCTACAGTGGTGGTGAGCGCATGAATTTGACGGTTGACATTAGTGATGTCCACAACGTCCTTATCAATCAGGATAATCCGCCCAACCCCACTACGGGCCAGCGCCTCTGCCGCTATACCGCCGACACCACCGATACCTAGCACTGCTACTGTGCTGTTTTTCATAATATCCAGGCCTTCCGGCCCGATGGCAAGTTCTGTACGCGAGAACTGGTGCAACATATTTTAAGCCTCCTTAACTAGCACTACGAAGCGCAAAATGCGCTTCGCAGTGAATGAATAGTATGATTATTCTTTGTCCTTTTCCTTTTTCGGTTTCAGAGCCAGCTTGATGTGCAGATCTTCCAATTGCGAGCCTTCTACTGGAGATGGAGCATCCATTAGCAGATCGGTTGCACTTGCTGTTTTCGGGAATGCGATCGTTTCACGCAGGTTAGTGCGTCCAGCAAGCAGCATCACAAGACGGTCAAGACCAAAGGCAATTCCACCGTGTGGAGGTGTGCCGTATTCAAACGCGTCGAGCAGGTAACCGAATTTATCGTAAGCCACTTCCTCTGAGAAGCCAAGCGCTTTGAACATTTGCTCTTGCACTTCACGTTTGTAGATCCGCATCGAGCCACCACCGACTTCGTAGCCGTTCAGCACGATGTCGTAAGCCTGGGCACGAATGGCACCCGGATCAGTTTCGAACAGGTGCAGATCCTCTTCACGTGGACGTGTGAACGGATGGTGTTCAGCAACATAACGTTTTTGATCTTCATCATAGCCGAGCAGCGGGAAGTCTGTTACCCAAGCGAATTTGAAGACGTTGTCGTCGATCAGGCCGAGCTGACGTCCGATTTTGAGACGCAACGCGCCAAGAACATCTGCAACCACTTTTTTGTTGTCTGCGGAGAAGAGCAGCAAGTCGCCTTCCTCAGCGCCAGTACGTTCTTTAACTGCAGCAATTTCTTCTTCGGAGAAGAACTTAACGATTGGCCCCTTAAATTCGCCATCCTTCACTTGAATCCATGCTAACCCTTTCGCGCCGTAACGAGCGGCATACGGTCCAAGATCATCGATCTCTTTACGAGTCCAAGTACCACAGCCCTTGGCGTTAAGGCACTTCACTTCTCCGCCTTTTTCGATAACGGATGCGAATACCTTCACGCCGCTGGTCGCTACGATATCATTCATCTCGATCAGTTCCAGCCCAAAGCGCAGATCCGGCTTATCGGAGCCGTATTTGCCAATAGCATCAGCATACGTCAACCGTTGGAAAGGAAGAGCGAGATCTGCACCAACAGTCTCCTTGAAGAGACGCTGCAATAGCTTCTCCATCATACCCAGCAAATCATCTTGGGACAGGAAGGAAGTCTCAATGTCGACCTGAGTGAATTCCGGCTGACGGTCAGCACGCAGATCCTCATCGCGGAAGCAACGGGCAATTTGATAGTAGCGTTCTATACCGCCCACCATCAGCAGCTGTTTGTAGATTTGTGGGGATTGCGGCAGACCGAAGAATTCCCCTTCATGCACTCGGCTCGGTACAAGATAGTCACGCGCGCCTTCAGGTGAGCTTTTGGTTAGAATCGGTGTTTCTACATCGATAAAACCTTCGCTGTCCAGGAAGTCACGGAATATTTTGGATGCTTTTGAGCGGAGAAGCAGCGTCTTTTGCATTTCAGGACGACGCAGGTCGAGGTAACGATATTTAAGACGCAGTGATTCGTCTACTTCCACACCATCTTCAATGAAGAACGGAGGAGTTTTAGCTGCGTTCAACACTTCAATATCCGTGATTTGCACTTCAATCTCACCAGTAGGGAGATTCTTATTCACGGTTTCGGCATCGCGCTTAACCACTTTACCTGTAACAGCCACAACGTATTCGCTGCGTACTTTGTCAGCAATTTGCAGCGCTTCGCCCGAATAGTCGGGATTGAAAACAACCTGTACAATACCGCTGCGGTCACGAAGATCAATGAAAAGTACGCCCCCAAGGTCGCGGCGAGTTTGTACCCAGCCGTTCAGGGTAACGGTTTGTCCAATATGGTCCTGCGTTAATTGTCCACAATGATGACTTCTTTGCATGATTTATCATATCCTTTCATGGTTGAAATATCGCTTGTACTATTACTGTTACCTTAGGCTAGACGATGGACTGAACCAGTTCATCCAGCTTGACGTTACGCTGTTCTCCTGTGTCCATCGACTTCAAGGCAATTACGCCAGCCTTCAACTCGTCTTCGCCCAGGATCGCAGTGTATCTGGCCGACATGCGGTCTGCCGATTTCATTTGTGCTTTCATTTTCCGGCCCAGATAATCGCGTTCGGCAGAGTAACCCTTACTGCGCAGAAGATACAGCTGCTTCGTAATCTCAAGATCAGCTTCCTCACTCAGCGCTACGAAATAGACATCCAGCGGTTTGGAAGATTCCAGCTCAACCTTCTGGTGTTCCAGAATAAGCAGAATGCGCTCCAGACCGATCCCGAAACCGATACCCGGTTGATCCGGTCCACCGATTTGTTCCACGAGCCCATTGTAGCGCCCGCCGCCGCCGACCGTATCGATAGAACCGATGCCGGCTGCTTTATATTCAAACGCAGTATGCGTGTAGTAATCGAGTCCGCGCACAAGACGCGTATTGATGGAGTAATCAACGCCCATCGTATCCAGATGCTGCTTAACCTTGGCAAAATGCACTGTGCACTCTTCATCCAGGCTATTCAAAATAGATGGTGCATCGGTGAATTTATCCTGATCTACCTTGCAGTCCAGTACCCGCAGTGGATTGCGCTCCATACGCCGCTGGCAGTCACCACAGAGGTTGTCTTTCATCGGTCTTAGGAAATTCAGAAGCTCCTCCCGATAAGCTGCACGGCTTGGGGCGTTACCCACGGAGTTGATCTCCACCCGCACATCCTTCAGACCCAATTCCTTATAGAACTCGTAGCCCAAGGAAATAACCTCAGCATCAATTGCCGGATCCACCGCTCCGAAAGCTTCAACACCAAACTGGTGGAACTGACGATATCTTCCCGCTTGTGGACGTTCATAACGGAACATCGGCCCGATATAATACAGCTTGCTGACATCAGGCTCGCCATACAGCTTGTTCTGCACATAAGCACGTACAACGCCTGCTGTCCCTTCTGGACGAAGCGCCAGATCCCGGTCGCCCTTGTCCTTGAACGTATACATCTCGCCTTCTACGATGTCCGTAGTTTCGCCTACGCCTCTTTCAAACAATCCGGTATGTTCGAACATAGGTGTGCGGATCTCCCGGTAGTTAAAACGGTGGCACAGTTCTCTGGCCTTCGCCTCTACAAACTGCCATTTCTCCACCGCGCCTGGCAGCACATCCTGCGTGCCTGTGGGTTTCTCGAATCTTTCTTTAGCCACTGCCTATCCCTCCTGAAAAAATACCCCTTATAGCCTTAATTTCTGCGTTAATGCGCAGCACAACAAAAAATCCCTCGCCCTGTTTATTGCAAACAGGGACGAGGGATTATCATAACCAATAATTCACCCGTGGTACCACCCACATTCCGGATTAGGAGATTGCTCTCACCATATCCGCTTCAAGCGGTTAACGCCCGCCTACGCGCAAACGGCTACTATTGCAGCAGTTGTAGAATCCTGCCGATGTTCGCCGTGCGTTCTCGGGGAGGTCATTCATTCGCTCATCAACAGAATCCTTGCAGCAGCCATACGCTCTCGGGTTACATTGTCATTGGTGGACAATACCGATTCGTCAGGGGATTCCTCTCTGGGGTTGTGGGGGTCGAATTACTTATTCCCGTCATCAAAGCACTATAATGTAACTGTTATTGTTAGATTCTACTGAACCACTGCGCTAAAGTCAAGAAGGGAAATTAAAATCTAAGATGTATTTCGGCAGAAACTGAGCTAAATCGTCAAATTGTTCCTGATACAAAAAAAATGACCCACAGCCGATTGCTGCGGGTCCATCATCATATATTATTAAAAAGGGGGTCATGTCTTTATTATAATCACGCTATATTAAGGAATCATGTATGTAATATTACGAGTACATTACAGAAAAGTAAGCGCTTCATTTTCAAGGACATCCCTGTTTCGTGTTTCTATATCATACCTTTAGCCTGACATCACGGCAACCATGGGGAACCCCTATTTTCAACTGGACCAATTTAAAAACGCCGGATAACCCCTAAAGGCCATCCGACGCTATATTACTAATATCCTTGAATGCGGTCTTTAATCAAACCGCTCCACATAAGCTTGCTTGCCGCGCAGAATTTGAATGACCTCGTTATATCTATCTTCTTCTACCTTCAGCTCCATGATATAGCGGAGTTCCCCAAGTTCTTCGTCACTAAGTTCGTTGTCCTCCCCGGCGTTTCCGCTAAGCCCGCGGCTTTCAGCATCGTCCACAGTCTCTGGAATTCCGGTGCTAGCCACCAGCGCAGCTCCGGCACCCGGAGCCCCGGAGGTACCCGATATGCTGAATCCTCCCGCCGCCAAGGCCGAATTCCCAAGTGGAATCACTGGTAGCAGAAAACGGCGGTCTTGTCCCGGCCGATCATCGAGCGGCCACACCTCCAGCCCTTCCACGTTATAGGCGATAAGCGCTGTTTTGGCCCCTAGCGCATCATCTTCTGTCTTGAAATAAGCCTGAATTCTTCTAGCCATTGTTATTCCCTCCTCGGTTAAATGTTCAACCCAGTCTTCCATCCTTGAATGTCGCGCCTACATACATCAACTTTCGGGGATCTCTCGTTCATCTATTACCCGGTTCATCGAATGTTCTAACCCTGTTTTTGCAGATTGACCCTGTTGTTATCCCTATTGCGCCAATAACATCACAGAAAAAAGCCGCCTTGCCGCCCTTCTCAGGTACGCGGCAGCAGCTCGCGGCTTCTTCCCTTCAATACCTGAATCTCGGCAGGAACCTCCGCTCCTTTTACCATTGCACCAGCTTCTGCAGGGCTTCCTGTCGCCAGTGCCGGGATGCTTCTCCATACCCAAGCCTTTTGGGATTGTCTCATTGCCGTAGCTCCTTGCATCTTGCCATAATGTCCATCCGCTCCTAGTCTAACCATGCGAACAATACCCTATCCGTACAAAAAAAGATGCCGCTCATCGCTCCTAAAGGAACAATGATGCGGCATCCGTCGATGTCTTGCTGATCTCAAATAAAATTAAGATTGTCACGCTTGATTTAGCCCCTGCTATCGAGAATTAACGTAACAGGCCCCCAGTTGACGAGCGACACATCCATCATCGCTCCGAACACCCCGGTTTCAACTTGCAGACCACGAGCAACCAGCTCACGGTTAAAATAATCATATAGCTGCTCAGCCTCAGTCGGCCCGGCAGCGGCCATGAAGTTGGGGCGTCTGCCTTTGCGGCAGTCCCCGTATAACGTAAACTGCGATACAGACAGGATGGCGCCGCCGGTGTCGGTGACGCTGAAATTCATTTTCCCAGCTTCATCCTCAAAAATCCGCAGTCCCGCCACCTTCTCGACCAGATACGTCGCATCCTTCTCTGTATCCTCATGGGTTACACCGACCAGTAGCATCAAACCTTCGCCAATCTCACCGGTCACCTCGCCATTAACAGTTACCTTAGCTTCCTTACAGCGCTGTACTACTACTCTCATTACAGCTTTCAGCTCCTTGCCTTATTGCATGATCCGATGGACCGTATAGACATCCTTGACACGCTTGACCCGATCCACTACCGATTGCAAATGCTCGGTATTGCGGATCAGAACTGTCATATGAACCATGGCCATCTTGTTCTTGTCGGATCGTCCGGTCACGGCCGAAATGTTGGTCTTACTCTCCGCGACTGCCTGCAGCACTTCATTGAGTAGCCCGTTACGATCATGGCCTGTAATCTCAATATCAACGCTATAGTTGGCCTCTACGGTGCCTTCCCACTCTACCTCGATTACCCGTGCCGCTTCTTCGCCCTCACCATCTCCCGGAATATTGGAACAGTCCTGGCGGTGAACAGATACCCCACGACCGCGGGTCACATACCCCACAATGTCATCCCCTGGCACGGGATTACAACATCGGGCAAAACGCACTAGCAGGTTATCAATACCTTTGACGCGCACACCGTTCGTCGGTTGATTTCGTTTCTCGCCGGAGGATTTGATCGCCTTCATCTCGGAGGTCAGCTCCAGATGATTAGCAGCATCTTCCTGCTCCTTCCGCAGCTTCTCGGTCAGCTTGGAAGCGATCTGTGCGGCCGTAATGCCGCCGAAGCCTACGGCAGAGAGCATATCTTCAATATCATTAAAGGCGAATTTCTTCGCTGCCTCTAGCAGCTTGTCATCGGAGATCCATTCGGAGACTTCAACGTTCAGGCGCTTAAGCTCACGTTCAATCGCTTCGCGGCCCTTCTCGACATTCTCTTCACGTTTTTCCTTCTTGAACCACTGCTTGATCTTGCTCCGGGCATGGGAGGACTGAGCAATCTTCAGCCAGTCACGACTCGGTCCATACGAATGCTTGGAGGTCAGAATCTCCACGATGTCCCCGGTCTTCAGCTTATGGTCAAGCGGTACAATTCTTCCGTTTACCTTGGCACCGATGGTTCGGTTACCGACCTCCGTATGAATGCGGAAGGCAAAATCAAGTGGTACTGAGCCGGCAGGCAGTTCAATAACCTCGCCTTTTGGAGTAAACACGAAGACGAGGTCTGAGAAAAAGTCCATTTTCAGTGATTCGACGAACTCTTCCGCATCCTTGGCCTCATGTTGAAGCTCAAGAATCTCCCGAAAGAATGGCATTCGGTTCTCAGGATTGACGTTGTTGCCGGTGCCTTCCTTGTACGCCCAGTGCGCCGCGATCCCGAATTCTGCGGTACGGTGCATCTCCCAGGTGCGGATTTGAACCTCTGTAGGTTCCCCTCCTGGTCCAACCACGGTGGTGTGAAGCGACTGGTACATATTCGCTTTGGGCATAGCAATATAATCCTTGAAACGGCCAGGCATCGGCTTCCAAAGGGTATGAATAATGCCCAGTGTGGCATAACAGTCTTTGATATTATCGACAATGATACGAATGGCCAGCAGATCATAGATCTCGTTGAACTGCTTGTTCTTCGTGCTCATTTTATTATACACGCTGTAGATATGCTTCGGACGCCCGGACAGGTCGCCTTCAATGCCCATCTCATCCAGCTTGGCCTGAATGCGGCCGATGACGCTCTCGATAAACTGCTCGCGCTCCGCCCGCTTCTTATGCATCAAATTGGCAATACGGTAATATTGCTGAGGGTTCAAATACCGGAGGGCAATATCCTCCATCTCCCATTTGATTGCCGAAATACCCAATCTATCCGCAATGGGACAGAAGATCTCCAGTGTCTCGTAAGAAATCCTGCGCTGGCTTTCTTCCGACTGGTATTTCAGTGTCCGCATATTGTGCAGACGGTCCGCCAGCTTGATGACAATGACCCTGATATCCTGCGCCATTGCAATGAACATCTTGCGGTAATTCTCGTTCTGCTGCTCTTCCTTGGAGCGGAAGCGGATGCGTTCCAGCTTGGTCAGACCATCAACAAGCATGGCGCAGGTGTCGCCAAATTTCGCGCGGATCTGTTCGAGGGACACTGTCGTATCTTCCACAACATCATGCAGAAGTGCAGCAATAATGGAGATTACATCCATTTGCATATTGACGACAATATCTGCGACGGCAAGCGGATGCAGGATATACGGCTCCCCCGATTTGCGGACCTGCCCATGATGGGCCTGATCGGCAAATTCATATGCTTCCGTGATGCGGAGCAGATCTTTTTCTTTTATATATGCGCCAGCTTTGTCAATTAATCGCTCAATGCCCATTCTCGTCGTATCCGTTTCCTTTCTATAAGAAAAACTCCTGCCAGGAGTCTCTCGATGATGTAGTCAATAAAATAAACAAACCTGCAAAAATATGCGTCGTCTGCAGGTTTCTAAGGTTGGTATTCCGCTTTCTGTGAACTTCCGCTTACAGTTGAAAGTTGTCTATAATTATGACGCTTGCGAGGGATTACGTCAACACTTGCCATCTCGTGGTATTAGTGTCAGTGGAAGTCACACATAATAGACAAATTGATGTCACTTGTAAAATTGTTGTTGTAAAAATGTCAAGTTCTATTTAATCTAGTAAAGGCAGTTTGCCACGGAGTGACTTTATATTATGAAAAGAAAGAGGAGTGACCACCATTGCAACGCGAAATTCAAGTTAACGAAAGACTTCCCTGGGGGCCGGGCTTCCTTCTGAGTCTTCAGCATTTGTTCGCCATGTTCGGCAGCACAGTGCTGGTGCCCAACCTGTTCGGGGTAGACCCCGGTATGATTCTGCTGATGAACGGTATCGGCACACTCTTGTACATTTTAATCTGCCGCGGTAAAATCCCTGCTTATCTTGGCTCCAGCTTCGCTTTTATTTCACCTGTTCTGGCCGTGCTGGGACAACACCAGGATGATCATCAACGTGGATATTCGCTTGCACTTGGCGCATTTATCGTCACCGGCGTGATCTTCATCCTTGTCGCGCTGATTATCCGTTTTGCCGGAACCGGCTGGATTGACGTAGTCTTCCCTCCAGCTGTCATGGGTGCGATCGTGGCCACCATTGGACTTGAACTCGTTCCGGTAGCGGCGCGTATGGCAGGACTGATCGGTCCTGAAGGCGCAACGGATTGGACACCAGACACCAGTGCTATTACTCTCTCCATGGTAACCCTCGGCGTTACTGTGATTGGAGCCGTTCTCTTCCGCGGTTTCCCAAAAATCATTCATATTCTGATCGGGATCGTGACAGGTTACGGTTTGGCATATTGGATGGGCAAGGTAGATACAGCAGCTATTAGCAACGCTCATTTCTTTGCCAGACCAACCATTACTACACCTTCTTTTGACTGGGACGTTATTCTAACCATTATCCCTGTGTCCCTCGTCGTTATTGTTGAGCATATCGGACACTTGCTGGTTACAAGCAATATTGTCGGCAAAGACCTTGCCAAGGACCCTGGGCTCGATCGCTCACTGTTCGGGAACGGGATATCTACCATTATCTCCGGTTTTGTCGGTTCCACTCCTAATACTACCTATGGTGAAAATATCGGGGTTATGGCTTTGACCAAAGTCTACAGCGTATTTGTAATTGGTGGTGCCGCCATCATTGCAATTCTGCTCTCGTTCTCCGGTACCTTCTCATCTGTTATTGCCAATATCCCGCTTCCAGTAATGGGTGGCGTATCCCTGTTGCTGTTCGGTGTTATTGCAGCATCGGGTCTACGTATCTTCGTAGAGCAAAAGGTTGATTTCTCCAAAGCAACCAACATGATTCTGGCAACGCTCGTTCTTGTCGTAGGTATCAGTGGTACAACCCTTACTATCGGTGGTGTTCAACTGAAGGGAATGGCGCTGGCAACCATCGTCGGTATGGTTCTCTCCTTGTTGTTCAAACTCATTGAAGTGCTGGGATTGAGTAATGAGAAAGAAAATGAAAAATCTGCTCACTAATCACTCGGGTAAAATCATTTTAAAAAAGCGGACTGCTGTCATCTATCGACAGCAGTCCGCTTTTTATTTCCCGGGAAACGCTATTTCGTTTATCTCTTAGTCCTCGTAGTTCAGCAAGGAGATAACTTCGATATCAGTCAGCTTGTTGCGTCCGGCCAGTTCAACTAGCTCGATCAGGAACGCGGCCCCAACGACTTTACCTCCAAGTTGTTCGATCAGGTTAACCGAAGTAGCAATCGTACCGCCGGTTGCCAGCAGGTCATCAGCGATCAGAACATTTTGTCCTGGCTTGATGGCATCCGTGTGTATAGCCAGCTTATCCTTACCGTATTCCAGGTCATATCCAACCTCAATAGTCTCGTAAGGAAGTTTGCCGCTCTTGCGGATTGGCACAAAGCCTACGCCAAGCGCATACGCCAGTGGTGCACCCACAACGAAGCCACGAGCTTCAGGTCCGGCGATGATATCAATTTTCAGGTGGGCAACCAGGGCTTTCAGTTCATCGATCGCCTGGCGGTAAGCCTCACCGTTGTTAAGCAGTGTTGTAATATCCTTAAAGCTGATTCCCGGTTGTGGGAAATCCGGAATCACGCGAATAATTTCTTTGAAGTTCAAGATTATCATCTCCTAAAAATTTTGTGAGCATAGCCTGCATTGATTTAACGTCGAACAAAATCGCTTCGAAAGCATAGGCTTTTTGTGAGCTTATACTTCGGTGCAATACTTCGAACAAAATTACCTCGGAAGCATACGCTTAGTTTTGTGTAGCATAAGCTGCATTGATTTACTTCGACAAAACTAGCTTCGGAAGCATACGCTTTTTGTGAGCATATACTGCATTGGTCTACCTTCTATAATCTCAGGACACACCTTGCCGGCGGGATTGCATAAAGTCCTGCACCTCTGACAAACTGCCGTCCATGAAATATTGTTCCATCTCTGCTACCTGTCCCAACCGGATAAAATGCTGCGAAGTTGTTAGACTCTTGGCGGCAGGCTGTGTGACAAAAGTAATTAGCCCTTGATGGCGTTCGATAAAATCAAGCTCCTCGAACACATCCAGCATCATACTCAACATACGTACGCTTAACGGAGTCTGACGACTCAGACGCAGCAGCACCTCATGCTCTGGGGTTGCCGCAGCAGCGATGGAAGCAATCAGCTTATATAAGGCCTTAAAATGATCGCGGGTTGGAACCAGCAAACGTTCACGTCCCTCTCGGATCGAGTGGAGCAATGCCACATTATCGATGAGTGGAAAAGCTTGAAGTACCGCGTCCAACTGTTCCGGTGACTCCGGCAGATCCAGCAGACAGAGCACAAAAACACGCGCCTCTTCCAGCTTATTCTGCTCATCGTCAAGTGCAGAGATTCCACCATCCTCATTGTATACCCAAAGGGCCAGCCCTTTCAGCTCATCCGGCAAGAAAGACCGCTCCTTGCGGGACACGGCTACAGCCCGATACGGAGCCGTTCCCGCATAGGGCGTCAGACGTTCGCTGATCTCACGCGCTTGCCGAGTCACATCTGTGGCTCCGCGGAGATCGAACAGTTGAGTCTCGTGAACCTCCAGATCTTGTAGCATCAGTTGCGGTTTGCGAGAGCCGTTCCACTCATTCACAGACAATTCGGCTAACACATCCACTTTAGTACCACCGGGAAGCAGTGCCCCGAGTGCACCTTTACCAAAAGCAACCGCCTCAATAATATGCTTGCCCTGCTGGAAAACAATTTTGAGATGCTTGCCTTCGGCGCCCATGGTGCGCGTCTCTTTGACGACAGCACCGCGTAGAATAAACTTCGGCAGCGGGTTGCTCATGCCGAAGGGCGCTAACCGTTCCAACTCATCCGCCGCTTGAAGCGACAGATCGGCAATCGTTGCTTCGCCATCCGCTGATGTCACCGGCACAAAATGCTCTGGTGTGAGCACACCTGAAGCATATTCATTCAGTGCATCAGCAAAGGCACCAAGGCCATCGCGATGAAGGCTCATGCCAGCTGCCGAAGGATGACCGCCGAAATGATCCATTAAGCTAGCACAGGAAGATAGGGCTGCATAGATATCAAAGCCCGGAATCGAACGAGCCGAACCCTTACACATTCCCGTTTCGGGATGAATGTCCAAGATGATTACCGGCCGGAAGTAGCGTTCAAGCAACTTGGAGGCGACAATACCTACCACACCTACATTCCAGCCCTCAGATGCCAAAACAATAACATCCGGAAGCCCTTCAACTTCGATTCTTTCCTCCAGTTTGAGTGTAGCTTCAATCACGATTCTCTCTACAACCAGCTGGCGCTCCTTGTTCAGCAAGTCCAACTCATCCGCCAGCTCACGCGCTTCTTCTGCATGCTCTGTGGTCAACAGAGAGACAGCCCGGCCAGCGTGATCAAGCCGGCCGCTAGCGTTAATACGCGGTGCCATGCCAAAAGCAATATTAACCGCGCTTACCGTATTCATCGCGACCCCACTAACCTCAAGCAATGCCCGAATGCCAGGGAAACGGGAATTGCGCATAGAGAGAATACCCCTGCGAACAATCTCCCGATTCTCCCCTAGCAAAGGCATAAGATCGGCCACAGTACCTATGGCAGCGATTTCGGTCCACGCCTCCGGTGTATCTCCACCCAACAGCGCCTGTGCCAGCTTAAGAGCAACACCTACACCAGCCAAGCCTTTGAAAGGATAGGGACAATCCGGCAGTTTCGGATTAATCAGCGCATAGGCCTCTGGCAGAAGCGTCGGCGGTTCATGATGGTCCGTCACGATAACATCAATGCCCAGTTCCTTGGCATAAGCAATCTGGTGATAAGCACTGATGCCGGTATCTACGGTAATAATCAGGGTAACTCCCTGCTGCAGCGCCCAATCCAGGGCATGATTATGTAAACCATAGCCTTCGTTTGAACGGTGCGGGATATAAATGTCATAGGAAGCACCCAGATAACGCAGCAGATGAATCATTAGCGCTGTGCTGGACACGCCATCGGCATCATAATCACCGTAGACCAGAATATGTTCTTTTTCTTCCAATGCCTTTCTAATTCTCGGAACTGCTTCAGCCATCCCCCTTAGCAAAAAAGGGTCATGCTGCTCCTGTCCGCCGCCATCCATGAATACCAGCGCCTCTTCAGGCGTTGTTTTGCCTCTGGTAACGAGCAGTGATGACAAAAGCGGAGAAATAGAAAGGCTCCGGGCCAGTTCCCGTACTGCATCGGGATCGGCTGCCGGAGAATGCCATCTTGTTTTAGAATGAAGCACTGATAACTCACCTTTCTCTTACCTTGGCTAACTATTGAAGCAAGGTGGGCAGATCATCATCCACCAGTTCATGATTACTCTTGTAAGGATAACCCGGATCATACGGCACGACATCCATACGTACCTCGCCCACGTGAACAAAACGTTGCAGCAATAGCTTTCTGGCACATTCCGCAATCTCCTGGGCTTCCAAAACTGTAATGCGCGGGTTCACGCTGATCTTGACCTCCAGATTCACATAAGGCCCCTGCTCCATCGCCTTCAGATGCTCCACACGGATTACCCCATGCACTCGCTGCACGGTATCGAGAAAGCTGGCTACATCTTCTGAGGGTAACTCCTGAGTGTTCTTTACGTAGACCGAACTGGCAATCAGACTATAGCCCTTGCGCAAAATCAGGAGTCCCGTCAGCAGCGCAGCAATGGGGTCCATATACAGCAGCGGATGCCAGCCGGAGTAGCTTCCAGCCATCGCAAGTGTAATCCCGATCAGTACAGTGATTGAAGTATACAGACTGAAACGGTGGCTGTCCGCATAAGCAGCATGGCTGCCATCGCCCAGCCTCTTGAAGTGACGATATTGATATTGGAACACGATTTCTTTCACCAGAATTGATAATAAAACCGTTACAAGTGCGAGATACCCGGGTGTAGTTAAATGCCCATAAGTCAGATCACGAATGGAGGAAAAAACAACCTGCATCCCGCCCATCAAAATGAGCACCGAGCAGGATATAGCCAAGATTGGCTCCTTGCTTCCCTGCCGGACACCGACACTTGATCTGGAGGAAGCTTTGCTGTTCTTTTTCTGTCCAGAGCGCCACGGAAGAGCATCTGCCAACTTGGCTGCGGCGTCTGCTCCTGAATATAAAGCATCCCCCATTAATGCTTTGCTGCCTGAAATGTAACCCACGCTTCCCTTTGCTATGGCCAAAACTACATCGCTGACAATCCCGGTCCAGGCGACCGTCTCATCCTGCGTTGCTTGTTTATCATTCATGCGAGGCCCTCCTTGCTGCTGCATATCATCTCATGATGCATAAAAAGCGCGTGGCGTGCAGCTCCGAAGATTTCGAAAGCCGCGTCGCCTTTGACGCGGCTTTCTTTACAGTCAGGTTTTAGCTTTAAGCCGTTTTGTTGGCCACTTTCGGCTTCTGACGCTTCTTGAGAAGCAGCCAGAGCGGGCTCGCAATAAAGATGGAGGAGTAAGCTCCGAAAAGCAACCCGACAACCATGGCAAGCGAGAACATCTTAATGGATTCTCCGCCCATAATCAGCAGGAAGAATGCCGCTACAAATACCGTAAATGCCGTATACAGGGAACGCATGAGCGTTTGAGTCACACTCTTGTTCACAAGAGCTTTCATATCCTCATAAGTTTTCTGCTTGCCAAAGCGCAGATTCTCACGGATACGGTCAAAGATTACAATCGTATCATTGATGGAATAACCGATGATTGTAAGCACCGCGACAATAAAGGTCAAATCCACTTCCAGACGGAAGATGGAGAAGACTGCAACAACCATGAACGCGTCATGCAGCAGCGAGACAATCGCAGCCAAGGCAAAACGCCATTCAAAGCGGATACTTACATAAATGATAATCCCGAGACAGGAAATAAGTACGGCATAAATAGCGTTGCGCGCCAATTCTTTCGCCATTTCCGTATCTACGGTGTTGATTTCGAAGGAAGCCTTGTCATCCAGCTTGGTAATTCCAGCCTTCAACGCTTCACTTTGATCCTCAGTCAGCTCTTTATCATAACGGATATTGACCCGTTCCTGACCTATAGAGATGCTCGGTTCATGAGTGACACCCAGGTCCTTGATTGCCGCTTCAACTTGTTCTTGCGTAAGATTCTTGGACAGGGAGATATCCACATTGGAACCTGCCTTGAAATCAACACTGTAATTCAAACCAAAAGTTGCCAGAAAGATCAAGCCGGCTACAGTCAGCGCAATGGAGAAAATATAGAAATATTTACTTAAATGTACGAAATCAAACTCTCTCTTAAAGTGCACGGATTTCACTCTCCTTAACCCCAAATTGCTTTGGTTTACTCAGTTTACCAGCTTTGACAAGCAGGTTGAGTAACCAGCGGGAGAAGTAAAGATTCGTGGCAATACTGAGCACGATTTCCACAATCAGAACCAGTGCAAAACCTTTAACCGCACCAGTACCGTATGCGAACATTACAGCCGCAACGATAATAGTGGTGATATTGGCGTCCATTACAGTACGGAATGAAGACTTACTACCCGCCTTCACGGCAGACATAATGCTTTTCCCGTTGTAAATTTCTTCTCTAATCCGTTCGTTGGTAATGATGTTCGCATCAACCGCCATCCCTATACCGAGAATAAACGCGGCGATACCCGGTAGCGTAAGGGTAAAGTCAGCCCAAACGAAGACAAGAATCAGAAGCCATGTATGAAGGATCAGCGCGAAGCTGGCCAGAAGACCTGGCAAGCGGTACATGCCGATCATGAAAATAAGAATTATCAGGGAACCGACAAGACCGGCTTTGATCGTTTGATCAAGAGACTGTTTACCCAGTGTGGCGCCTACGCTTTGGGAGTATTTCTCCGTCAGCTTCAGCGGAAGAGCACCAAGGTTAATCGTATCAGCCAATTCACGCGCGCCTTGAAGCGTATAATTGCCGGAGATTGAAGCACTACCGTCCGTCAATTCTGCTCTGACCTGCGGATCTGACAATAAGTTCTCGTCCAGGTAGATGGCAAGGTTCTTGCCCAAGAGCCGCTTGGTAATTTCTGCGAACTTAGCCTTGTCCTTCACTTTAATGCTGATGACCGGCTGGTTCAGTTGATCACGACCAACCTCTGCAGCACCTTCTACGAAGTCACTGCCCACCAGTTCAATCTTGCTGTAAGTACCGGCAGGATCGCCCTCAGCAGCACTGCGGAAAGTCAAAACTGCAGGTTCTTTCATCTTCTTGCGGACTTCGGCCTCATTGGTCACACCCGCAATTTTCAAACGAATACGGTCCGTCCCTTCCGTGGTAACCTCTGGCTCACTAGTTCCGAGCGCATTGGCCCGCTTCTCCAGACTCTCTGCAGTTTTTTGCAGCGAAGCCCGAGTCAGTGCTCCTCCGGTCTCCATCGGTTCGGCGTGATACAAGATCTCGAAGCCGCCCTTCAGATCAAGACCCAGACGGACCTTGTCCAACAGACCAGGGGTAGTGAATACCATGACGCCTGTTAAAACGAGCACGGTAACGATAAAGCTCATAAGTCTCTTCATGCTCTTGCTAGTTCCCCTTTCATAACTCAATATTCCTATTATAGCCACGCGCCAAATGACCGTCAATTCATGTAAGAATGGACAAGGCTATATTCACACAAAGAAACGGCGGGCTCTTCCCATTTGGCAAGCCATCCGTTTTTCAGTAGGAACTGTGAAATTGAATCCCTTCATCACTTTACCGCTTTGTGAAGTTGTTTGCAAAGAAAAATGTCTCCCTGCATCAAATCAATCCCCGGTACGCGGCAATAGTCAAATAATTCATGTAACTATTGGCTTTTAAGGAATATATATCATTGACCAGCTTATAAAGCGGCGGCTGTCCTTCCTTTGCGTAATTACGGCTGACACACTCCCAGATATCCTTGCCAGTAACATATTCGTAGCCAAGGAGCCGGAATTCCTCCGCTTTGCTGCAGCACATGGCTTCGATTTCCTCACTAAGCTCGTCATAACTCCATTGCCCCGATTCCACGTGTTGACACCTCCAGGTCGCTCGTATACGCATGTTCACCCTATTTATTCGACCTTCTCCCCTGCCTTTCCTTCTTCCTTCAAAAAGTTATGTTAGCACAATGCTTGTCATGTCGGTATAGGGGTTCAGCATATCCATAGAACAAGCCCGCTTAAGTGCAAGCCTTCAGCGCATGCTCATTGACCTAACAGTTGGGTACAAGCAAATCATCAAAGGATGAGTCGCCACCAGCGTCCCATTCATGTCGGGAAGAAGGAATGTTCTGTGAAGAAACCAAGCTCCTTAAACAAACAAAGCTTTATACAAGGTACATTAATTCTGCTGGTCGCAGGATTGATCAACCGCATGCTCGGCTTCATTCCCCGAATTGTTCTTCCACGCGTGATCGGGGCTGAGGGGGTGGGCCTGTACCAGCTCGGCTATCCGTTCTTTATTCTGCTTGTTACCGTAATTACGGGAGGGCTGCCGCTGGCGGTAGCCAAGATGGTGGCCGAGGCAGAAGGCAAGAACCGTCCAGAGAGATCAAAGCAGATTTTGCGTACAGCACTTGCGCTTAGTCTGGCGCTTGGCATCTTTTTCACAATCGTTGCCTTGGCCAGCGCTTCATGGGTTGCCAACGTTCTGCTGACAGACAACCGGGTCTTCTATACATTCATTGCCATGATTCCCATGCTGTGTATCATTGCTGTATCTGCAGTCTACCGCGGCTACTTTCAGGGCAGGCAGAATATGATTCCTTCCGCGCTCTCCTCCGTGCTGGAATCCGTGATCCGGATTTTTGCTATGCTCTGGTTCTCCTGGCTGCTGCTGCCTAAGGGAATCGCTTTTGCAGCGGCAGGAGCTATGATCGGGGTCACTGTCGGCGAAATTGCGGGTATGCTCGCTCTGCTATGGCAATATTACTTCATTGTCAGAAAAGACAGGCCTGAACATGGACCGCAGTTGGAAGATCACTCTTCGGACGCTACTGTCCCTCAGACTGCACCTTCAGCAGCACAGGTCAACGATTCCTTGTTGAAACGACTGCTTGGCATTTCCATTCCGGTGACAGCCGGTCGGCTGGTGGGCTCCTTCTCCTATTTGCTGGAATCGATTATCACTGCCCGCAGCCTTGCTCTTGCCGGGATTGCCACAGCCGTTGCTACTGCACAATATGGCGCACTGCAAGGTATGGTCATTCCGCTCCTCCTGCTGCCAGGAGCACTGACTTCATCCCTGGCGGTATCGCTCGTTCCTTCCTTGTCGGAAGCCGCCTCCCGCAGGGATTTGTCCATGATCCATAAACGGATGCATCAGGCGCTAAGGCTTGCCCTGGTTACAGGGGCCCCGTTTGCTGTTCTTATGTACATCCTGGCCGTTCCGCTCTGCAGCCTGCTGTATGGAAATGCGGATACCGCCCCCATGCTGCGCTTAATCGCACCGTTCGCTGTATTCCTGTATGTACAGGCACCGCTTCAGGCAGCACTTCAGGCCATGGACCGGCCAGGGAGAGCGCTCGTGAACACCCTGATCGGAGCTGTGGTCAAAATCCTGTTGATTCTGCTTCTGGCCTCACAACCACAGTACGGGATCTATGGCGCTATTATCGCAATTATTGCCAATAGCATTCTTGTAACACTGCTACATGGGTACAGTGTCGTCTCGCTCATTTCTTTGTCCCTGCGCATTAGGGATTTGTTCAAAATTACAGCAGCTATGATTATTATGGGCGCTGGCGCCCAGTTCGCGTATACCGCCATTCCGATTGCCGGAGCACAGTGGATTCAGTTTATTTTTGCCGCTACGGTTGGCCTCTTGATCTACCTGGTCATCTGCCTGTTATCGGGACTCGTCTCGGTCCGTGATATGGATCGTCTCCCCTTTATCAAGCGCTGGCGCTAAAGAATCTCTAGTGATACAGAGGGGAGACATAGATTTTTCCCTGATGGTCCACCGAGCACAGGAAGACATCGCGGAAGTCCGATACTCCCTTTTGGCGAATCTGCTGTCTCAGCCAAAATCTGGTTTTCCCGATCATCTCCAGATTCTCATCCTGTACTTTTCCATCCATAATTAGCGGAATCGGAAGTCCTTCATACCTGATTTTATCCTTGGGAAGCTTCACAGTCTTGGAGCTGTTAGCGCTTCCGGTTGACTTGTCACCGGCGTTACTGTTCTCCTCCTCCGAGCTGTTGGTTGATTGAGCCGATGAGGAGCCGCTCTTGTTCTTCTCAATAATTGTAAGCTGACCACTGGCCTCCAGAATGGCGAACTCTACATCGGCAGGATTATCAATATTCTGGCCACGCAATTGCAGCAGCAAGTCATCAATGTTGTATCTCTGTTTGCGCATCTCGCCACGGTGTAATTTGCCATCGGAAATCAGAATGCTCGGCTTACCATCCATAAACATACGTAGTTTGCGGCTTTTCAGGCCAAGCTGGGCCACCAGCACCTGAATCAGGACAAGTGTGGCCATGGGAACAATCCCTTCGTACACCGGCCTTTTAATATCATCTATAACAAACACCGCAATCTCGGCAATCATGATCGAAATGGTCAAATCAAACACCGACAGCTTTCCGATCTCTCTTTTTCCCATGATCCGCAAGCACAGAAAAATGAAGAAATACATCAGCACGGTCATGAGGATGTGGTATGTGATCTGCTGGAACATATTGCTTCTCTCCTTCCGCGTTTACCCGCAGTGAGTTCTCCGCAGGCCATTAATGTATACCCTATTCTGACCGCAGGGGTCAGGGAACATTCGGAAGCTGGCATATTAATTAATGGTAAAAGTAGCGACCGTCTCATTCTTGTACTAATGGGGCAAGCCTCCCCATACAATGAGTAGTAGCTTGTATTGTCATAATAAAAATGCTTAGGAGGTTGTACCATGCATGTAATCCGGCGCCTGTTCTCATGGAGAATAGCCAATCCTGTATTATCTGGCTTGAGCCGATCATTCCTTTGGATGCTGCTGGGCGCGTTTGTGCTTTCGCTTCTGCTCTGGGGTAGCGGGTTGGAGGAAAAAGACCTCTCCCTCTACACTTACATTGTACATGCCGTAGCCATCGCCTTCGGTGGGCTCACTGCAGGCCGCAGAGCCAGCAGCAAGGGCTGGTATCAAGGAAGCCTGACGGGTCTTTTCTACGGTATTATTGTGCTGATCATCGGCTTCTTAGCGCTAGACAGTGCGCCTTCAGGCTCGGACTTGCTCTGGACTTTGGCAGCTGCAGGGATTGGCGCGCTGGGCGGAATGTTTGGGGTTAATTTACAAAAAGCATAAATTCAAGGATTTCTAAAAAAATCGGAACCGCTCCCCTTAAAATATGTTAAACTGTGTTCACTGACTTCAAAAGGGATCAAGGAGGCTTCGATTGCTTTGCTTTACCAATCCATGGATCATATCGTGTTATACACTGTTGTTCTTGTTATTGCACTTGTCTGGATCGGCTCACGCCGCAACCCGTTTACTGCATTAATCGAGATCGGAAGAGAACTGATAAGCTCTTATAAGTTTTTGTTACTTTTTGTAGGCTTGTTCGGGGTGCTGGCCCTCAATAAATACGAGCTGCAGATTGAAAAAAAGCTGAATATCACCTCGGACTTCACTCCGTCTATTTTCGGATTGGAGGGACACTTTGTCCAAAGTCTGCAGCATTTGTTCTATAGTCCTTGGCTGACACCGATCATCGTCTTTTTCTACATCTTCATGTTGCAGGCGGTGTTGGCGGCTTCTCTGGGCGTATACCTGCTCGACAATAACCGTATTATGCTCTACGCTACCTGCTACGCTATTATTATTAATTATGCCGTTGCCATTCCGTTCTATCTGTTCTTCCCAGTGAATGAGGTGTGGTCATATGCTCCGGCAGGCGTTAGATTTGTCATGCTGGATGTATTCCCTAGATTTGAACAGGAGTACAGACCGCTTTCAGGGCTTGATAACTGCTTCCCGAGTCTGCATACCTCTATCTCTGTTACAATGGCTCTGTTAGCCTACCGTTCAGGCAACCGCCGCTGGATGGCAATCACCACCCTGTCCGCAGTTGTCATTGTATTCGGAATCTTCTATCTAGGTATTCATTGGCTAACGGATATGCTCGGCGGTACCGTACTTGCGATATTATCCGCCACAGTCGGTGTTCAACTGGCTAAGCTAACGCTGCGAAGCAGTTCACAAGGACTTACTTTCCGCAGCCGCGCCAACCCTATGCGTTGATCATTAAACAAGTTCATATGAGAATGAAAAAAAGCGGCAGTTCCTCTCTAACGAGAAGAACTGCCGCTTTTATATGAATCTTTCTACTCTTTCGTATCCGTATCGGTCACAACCGCATGACTAACGGAACCACGGTCAAATGTGAGCTTAGTCACATCATTAACCTTGAGGACCGCGATGTCGTCGGAGATTTCTACAATCGTTCCGTGAAGACCACCGATTGTAACAACCTTATCCCCTTTTTTCAGCGCTTTCAGCATCGTATTGCGAGCTTTGGTTTTCTTCTGCTGAGGACGGATCAGAAGGAAATAGAAGACTACGAACATCAGTACAAAAGGTCCTACCAGACCCAGGATGCTGCCCCCGGCTTGGCCTGTACCTCCCGCTAACTCAAACATAATTCTCCCCCCTTTCAAATGACTGGCAAACGCACAATTCCGTTTCTAGAAGCCTTTAAGATTATTGTTTAAGCCGTATTGTGCAAAAAACTCATCGCGAAAATCAAGCAGCCGATCTTCTCTGATGGCTTCACGCACTTTACGCATCAGTTCCAACAGGAAGTGCAAGTTATGGTATGTCGTTAACCGCAATCCGAACGTTTCGTCAGCCTTAATCAAATGGCGCAAATACGCGCGGGAATAATTCTGGCAGGTGTAACAGTTACACTCGGGATCCAGCGGCCCAAAATCACGGGCATACTGAGCGTTGCGTACAACGAGTCTTCCTTGGCTGGTCATTGTAGTTCCGTTACGGGCAATACGGGTTGGCAGAACACAGTCGAACATGTCCACACCCCGGATTGCACCTTCCAGCAGCGCATCCGGCGAACCCACGCCCATCAAATAACGGGGCTTCCCTTGCGGCAGCAGCGGAACTGTGTAATCCAACACTTCATACATTAGCTGCTTGGACTCTCCGACGCTGAGCCCCCCAATAGCATACCCCGGGAAATCCATGGAAGTCAAATCAGCGGCGCTCTGACGGCGCAAATCTTCATACATGCCTCCCTGGACGATGGCGAACAGTCCCTGGTCCTGAGGACGGGCGTGACTCTTGAGGCAGCGCTCTGCCCAGCGGGTAGTCCGCTCGAGCGATTTTTTAACATAATCATATTCCGCCGGGAATGGTGGGCATTCATCAAATGCCATCATAATATCCGAACCAAGCGCATTCTGAATTTCCATAGCCACCTCAGGCGAGAGGAATTTCTTGTCTCCATTCAAATGGGAACGGAACTGCACGCCTTCCTCGGTGATTTTGCGCATGTCGCTTAACGAGAAGACCTGAAACCCGCCGCTGTCAGTCAGAATCGGACGGTCCCAGTTCATGAACTTGTGCAGACCTCCAGCTTCACGAATGATATCGTGGCCCGGACGCAAGAACAAATGATAAGTGTTACTCAGAATGATCTGTGCATCCATCTGCTTCAGTTCTTCCGGGCTCATAGTCTTGACTGTGGCCTGTGTTCCTACGGGCATAAATGTTGGTGTCTCAATGACACCGTGAGGCGTGTGGACTCTTCCGAGTCTTGCGCCGGATTGCTTACACGTTTTGATGTGCTCATACGTAATTGCTGCCATTATTCAACCCATCCTCTTACTCTTACTTAGTAAATAAACATTGCGTCGCCGAAGCTGAAAAACCGGTACTTCTCTGCAATCGCCTCTTCATAGGCGGCCAGAATATGCTCACGACCCGCCAATGCGCTAACAAGCATCACCAGTGTTGATTTGGGAAGGTGAAAGTTCGTGATCAGTGCATTAACGACATTGAATTGATAACCTGGATAAATGAAAATATCTGTCCATCCGCTGCATGCCACGAGCGGTCCCCCCTGACACTGCCGCCCGACTGTTTCCAGTGTACGGCAAGAGGTCGTACCTACAGCTATAATTCGTCCCCCGCGCTCCCGAGCAGCATTCAGCGTATCTGCTGTCTCCTGCGACATGACGAAATACTCGGCATGCATGACATGCTCCTCAACCTTCTCTACAGACATCGGACGGAACGTGCCCAGACCAACATGCAGCGTAATGTAGGCAATGGATACGCCTTTGGCCGCTATCTGCTCCAGTAAGCTGGTGGTAAAATGCAGCCCTGCCGTTGGCGCAGCCGCTGAACCTTCATGCTTGGCATACACCGTCTGATACCGCTCGCGGTCATCCAGTGTCTCCTTGATATACGGTGGAAGCGGCATCATTCCCAGTCTGTCGAGAATCTCCTGGAAGATCCCTGTATAAATGAAGCGAAGTGTCCGTCCGCCCATATCAGACTCGTCTTCCACTACAGCTCGCAGTTCATCGCTGAATACGATAACTGCACCACTCTTCAGCTTCTTGCCGGGCTTCACCAGTGCTTCCCAGCGATCCTCCCCGAGGTTCTTTAGAAGAAGCACTTCTGCCTTCGCCCCAGTCTCTTCCTTGACACCGAACAGTCGAGCCGGGATGACTCTCGTGTCATTCAGGACCAGTGTATCTCCCGGCTGCAAATACTGTATCATATCGCTAAAATGCCGGTGGTCTGTCTCACCTGTCTCCTTGTTGACCAGCAACAGCCGCGAGGCAGTACGGTCAAGCAGCGGAGTCTGGGCAATCAGCTCTTCAGGCAAATTAAAATCATAATCTTCTACATTCATTGTGCGTCTTCATTCCTTAACTATAGTAACGTTACGATAATAGTGTTGCAATATTTGCTTGTAATCATACCCGCTGTCGGCCATCCCCTTCACACCCCACTGGGACATGCCTAGACCGTGGCCATAGCCTTGGCCGATGAACAGGAAGCCAGACCCACCAGTAACTACTCTAGCTTTGGCATCGCCGCCCATAACCACCGTACCGCTGGCGGAAGACGTTACTTTGCCATTTGCGGAGAGAACACCAGCATTGCTGCCACTACCGATGGTAGAGACTGAGCCGTCAGCGCCTAGTACAGTATAACTGCCGGTTGGCACAATATCAAACAATGTGCTAGGCAGACCATTGAATGCCGAACGGAACAGATCCGGATATTTCACCTTCAGAATCTCGCCATTAGCCTTCACCTCAGTTGCTCTTCCCGAAGGGCCGCGCTGGGTAACCTGAAGGCTGAAGATTGACGAAGGAAGGCTATTGCTTGTCTTGCCTTGCAGACTCTTCAACAAATCAGCCGAAGAATAAGGACCCTTCACCCAAGAATAGCTGCCGGATTCATATACCTTGTCCAGCACCACAGCATTGTCTCCTGGGTTCAGCTTGCCCACCGGATTGGCATCACTTTGGATGATCGGCTGGGGACGAATGTTTACGTCCTTCGTGGTTGCTGTAGCCAAATCAAGTCCGGCTGCCGTTTTGCTCCCCGTTAATTTGATATTATCTTCCCGGGCATATCCAGCGGTTCCATTAGGCAGCAGAACATAATACCACTGTTTGGAAGCCACGGATGCAACGTCTTCCTTGCTCGGCACACTGGCAAATACGTCACTGGCGTTTCCCCACACCTCTGAAGGATCAGCCGTTACACCGCCGCTGTTGGAGGAGAACACGGCTTCTATCACCTGTCCACCGCTCTTCAACACCTCACCAGCTGTAGCGTCCACGGCCTTGGTGATGGCTGGCGCCTCAGCTCCGATTCCGTTGTATACCTGACTCAGTGTGGTGTCCACCACATTCGCCACGTCAAATTTGTTGCCTTGGGCCAGAGCATAACTGCGGGCAGCGACAGCCTGCGCCTTCAGAGCCTCTTCCGGCCAGCTTGCAGAGACTTCTCCGCCAACAACAGCATACAAATATTGCTCCAGCGACACTTCATTAATCACCGCGAGTGATCCGTTCAATCCACTAAGCTCCAGATTACCTCGATACACACGTTTAGAGCGCTCTACAAGCTGGATACCAGCATCATTGCCAGCAGCAAGGAATTTGGCTCCGCTACCGTATACAATATAGTGGGGAACTTGTCCCGCATTAGTAAGATCCAGGCCCGCATCACTGCGCACGATCAAGCCAGCTGTTGAGACTGCACCGTTGGACAGCGTAATCTGCGGCAGCGCCACATTCACCGCAGCAGCCAACGTGGCCAGATTCGCATCGTTTGCAGCTTCTCCAACCCAGACCTCGACCCGCGAACTGCCGTCTTGAGCTGAAGACAACACCGGCCAGGCATCGAATCCCGCTGCTGCCAAGCTGACAATTACTGCATCGGCCTCGTCCTGGGTCGCAAAGGAACCTGCCGACAAATGCTTGGTGCCTGTCACTGCCGGTGTCTGTCCCGGCGGAATGGCGAGTCCTGCTTTGGTTACTCTGGACAATCCATCCTTCGCTGCATTTTCACTGGCATATACTCCGGTGTAAAGCTGATACAGACTAGACCCATTTCTCGTCACCACAAACAGCTGAGGCTTGTCTGAAGTAGATTGCAGCTTCTTGGCAGCATCGGCTGCCGCCTGCCAGGACGGAGTTTCCAGCACCTTCACCCGAAAGCCATCCAGGCTAACACGAATACTGCTCTTGGCTGGAACCGTCGCAAGCGGCGCCCCGCCTCCTTGTGGGGTCACAAGATTAAAACTTTGGTCCGACTGTAGCGTTGCCGCCGCCACCGTAGATTTATATTTACTGCCGATATCGGCATACAGTGCTACACGAATCGTTGCACCGGGTGCAGCCTCACTGCTCCCGGCAGGGATCAGGAAGCTTCCCGCTGCTAGCGCTGACACCAGCAATCCCCGGCCCAGCACCTTCAGCGCTGAGAATTTCCTTCTTCCATGCTTCATTCAGCATCCTCCTTCGTACAGGGAATTAAGACTCATGATTGCTCCGGAGGGAGCGGAATGCCCAAATGATGATAGGCAGCCGGCGTGACAATCCTACCGCGTGGCGTCCGTTGCAGGAAGCCGATCTGCAGCAGGTAAGGCTCGTATACATCCTCTATGGTCTGGCTCTCTTCTCCAATAGTAGCGGCAATGGTATCGAGTCCTACAGGACCGCCGCGGAAACTCGTAATCATGGAGTGAATCATCTTATGGTCAATGCTGTCCAGTCCACGCGGGTCAACCTGAAGCATACGAAGCGCTTCAGCCGCAATGTCGGGTGTAATAATTCCATCGCCGCGCACCTGGGCAAAATCGCGGACGCGCTTCAGCAGACGGTTGGCGATACGCGGGGTTCCGCGTGCCCGCAGTGCCACTTCCTCAGCAGCCTCTCCTTGAATTTCAATGCCTAGCAGATCGGCATTGCGGGAGACGATAAAGCTCAGCTCATCGATGGAATAGAATTCGAGCCGGCTAACAACGCCGAAGCGGTCGCGTAGCGGCGCAGATAATAGTCCTGCTCGCGTTGTCGCACCGATCAGCGTGAATGGGGGCAGGTCCAGGCGCACGGAACGCGCACTCGGCCCTTTGCCGATCATAATATCCAGCGCAAAGTCCTCCATGGCCGGATACATGACCTCCTCCACCGTGCGATGCAGGCGATGGATCTCATCAATGAACAGCACATCGCCCTCCTGCAGGTTGGTCAGCAGCGCGGCCAGATCCCCCGGCCGCTCAATTGCTGGTCCCGAGGTTGTCCGCAAGTTCACACCCAACTCGTTAGCAATTATATTCGCTAGCGTCGTCTTGCCAAGACCCGGCGGGCCATAAAGCAGCACATGGTCCAGCGCCTCATTTCTCATCTTAGCTGCCTCAATATAAATCTTCAGGTTCTCCTTAACCTGACCTTGTCCGATATATTCACCCAGATAACGAGGGCGCAGGCTCAGCTCTACAGCCTGTTCTTCCATCATCAGATTGGCAGATATGATCCGGTCGTCCATACTCTATCACTTCCAGTTCTTTAAAAGATGCCCGCAGGCAGGCTTTATTTCGCCAAGTACAGCAGCTTCAGCGCTTTTTTCATCAATACATCAACACTCCCCGTGTCAGCTCCCTCTTTCTTCAGGGCTAGCCATACACGGTCCAACTCGCTCTCGGTATAGCCAAGCGCCTTCAAGCCGTCTCTAGCCTCATCCCACGGCAAGGCATCGCTGCCTTCTTCCTGCGGAACCGCAAAGAGGCCTGTCTGCATGGAAGCCATACTAAGTCCATCCAGCTTGTCCTTCAGATCAAGGATCATGCGCTGGGCCGTCTTCTTGCCAATCCCCGGCAGCTTCGTCAGGAACGTAATATTCTCCTGATAGATGGCCGAGATCAGCTGATCCGGGGTCCCACCTGTCAGGATGCCAAGTGCTACCCGCGGCCCGATGCCGGACACTTCAATCAGCTTGCGGAACAACCGCTGCTCTTCACGGGTCGAGAAACCGAACAGCAGGGTAGCATCCTCACGAGTCACATAATGAATAAAGATCGTTACAGGACCCTCGGTCTTGGCAAAAGCATAGGGATTCGGACAGAATACGCGATACCCTACCCCCTGCACATCCAGCACTACATATTCCGATTCCAGATATACAACAGGACCTCTTAAGAAATCTATCATTTTCGCAATACCTCATTTAATTTGGAATTTAGGCTATAGGAGTGCGCATGACAAACGGCAACAGCCAGCGCATCCGCCACATCGTCAGGCTTCGGAATCGCGGACAGCTTCAGAAACATCTTCACCATCTCCTGTACCTGGCGCTTCTCCGCCTTACCGTATCCGACGATGGCCTGTTTGACCTGCATAGGTGTATATTCGGCAATGGGAAGCCCGCGCTGGATGGCCGCCAGGACCATAACACCGCGTGCTTGCGCAACCGGCAGTGCAGTGGTTACGTTGCGGGCGAAAAACAGCTTCTCCAGTGCCACCGCATCTGGTTTGTATTTGTCCATAAGCTGGACAATGCCCTCATAAACATGCAGCAGCCGCTCCTCTTCCGGAGTATGGGCCTCCGTCTGGATACAGCCATATTGCACAGGCGTCAGCTTATGACCTTCCTTGTCCACAAAGCCGAAGCCGACAATCGCCAGCCCCGGGTCAATTCCTAATATCCGCACACTTCTCTCTCCTCTATGGTCAATAAGAAGCCAGGCTCCGTCCCTCGGCTCCACTACTAAAGCGAACATATGTATTCCTTCTAACCATTATAGCAAAAATAGACTCCCCGGTGAGGAGAAAGTTTCCTTGTTGCCAGAAAAGGGGTCTTTTGGCCCTATACAAGGGAGGGGTTGCCGCGAAAAAAAGATAAAAATAAGGCTCAACAGCGTAATCAGCACCTGACCCGCTTGTTCGTGTAAAGGCTACGGGATCATGAGTTCTTCAACTGTGCTCCTGCATATCGTCAAGCACTGATTTTGTGGAAAAAACGAAAATAAACAGCAAAAAAGACCTGCGGGTATCCCACAGGCCTTAATCCTGTACTTCCTATTAACAACCTCGCCAGAACAGAAGCTGCGGCTTATTCCTTGTTCTGCATGACCTGCTCGGAATTATCCCGCGCGTAGTCACTGAAGGTGGAAAGCACACTGTTGTACTCTTCAATGTCCTGCACCCGGATGCCATCCTGCAGCTGCCTCCAGATGTCCTCCGGCAAAGATGATTTCATGGAGCCCATATCTATTTGAAAAAAAGTCTTCAGCACTTCATCCTGCCCTGGCGGGCCCTTGAACAGTGTCAAGTTCCCATGCTCATCTACGCCAAAGTAGGCTTCCTTCTTAACGGCTGGAGACAGGTCATCAATTCTCTTTTCCAGCCAAAGATCTCCGGCAGCACTGATTTTTGCCTCCCAGGAAGGATGCTTGGCGATCAATTCCTTCAATTGGGCCGGGTTCATCTGTCCGGGTAGATTCTGAATCTCTTCACCGGATACATAGCTAACCTTCAAATGAACCGCTCTGCTGAGTCCACTCTGCTGTATCGTCTGGAGAATTAGCTCGCGCTTTGAGCTGTAGCCGCCCTCTTCATCGCCCTCTCCTCCCCGAAAAACTGCCGTTACCGGCTCATCCCCGGAACGTTCCCCGTTCTCAACCGTGCCGCGCAGGCGATCCAACGAATCCGCTACAGAAGCAGATGGTTCCTCAAGCAGCTCAGTAATTTCGCCGGGAAGCTGCATTCCGCGCCACGCCAATATCGTTATAGCGACACAGGCCGCCCCCACCCACAAGGCCTTTTTCCAACGTCTCCATCTACGCCAAAGCTGTTTTTTCAAGCGAGAAGCATTCACGTTAATCCCTTCATTCTGGTTTTTTCCTATTGTGACCTGTGAAGGAAGCCTTTATGCATGAGTGGGGATGCTTTGCTGTGCAAATGCTTTGAATTACTAAATATTGTTTGCTATACTCTTACTGATTGATTGCAGGTTTAAATTTATTTACAAAGGGGAATTCCTTGATGATTATCCAACCAAAAACACGCGGTTTTATATGCACAACAGCCCATCCTGAAGGATGCGCCAAGCAAATAGAGAAGCAAATTAAATATGTACAGTCCCAGAAGAAAATCTCCGGCCCAGCCAACGTGCTTGTAATCGGTGCTTCGACCGGTTATGGTCTGGCTTCGCGAATTGCCGCAGCTTTTGGTGCAGGCGCCAATACGATCGGCGTCTTCTTCGACAGACCGGCAGAAGGCTCTCGTACAGCTTCCGCTGGCTGGTACAATTCAGCAGCTTTTGAAGAGCAGGCTAACGGGCTTGGATTGAAATCCTTCAGCATTGTCGGCGATGCCTTCTCCGATGGTATCAAGGAAAAAACCATCGAGCTGATCAAAAACGAATTTAAGAGCGTAGACCTTGTAATTTACAGCGTGGCTTCCCCGCGCCGCACGCATCCGGTAACCGGAGAGACCTTCTCCTCGGTAATTAAGCCGATCGGCGAAGCATATAGCAACAAGACTATGAACTTCCATACCGGAGAAGTATCCGATACAACCATCGAGCCGGCTACAGAGGAAGAAGTTCGTCAGACGATTGCTGTTATGGGCGGCGAGGACTGGAGCATGTGGATTGATGAGCTGTCCAAAGCCGGCGTTCTGGCGGATGGAGCCACTACCGTTGCCTACTCCTACATCGGACCAGAAGTTACTCACGCGATTTACCGCGAGGGAACTATTGGTAAAGCCAAAAACGATCTGGAGCAGACAGCAATCAAGCTGAACGAACAGCTCGGAGCTAAAGGCGGTCGTGCCTTCGTATCCGTGAATAAGGCGCTTGTTACGCAATCCAGCTCGGCTATTCCTGTTGTTCCACTTTACATTTCCGCACTGTATAAAGTAATGAAGGAAAAAGGAATTCACGAGAACTGCATCGAGCAGATCTATCGCCTGTTCTCCGACCGCTTGTATGGTGAAGGCCCGGCAACTGCCGATGGCAGCACGCTGATCCGCATTGATGATTGGGAAATGCGTGATGATGTGCAGAAGGAAGTTATGGACCGTTGGAGCAAGCTGGAAACCGCCAATGTCTCTGAGCTTGCCGATCTTGAAGGCTACCGTGAGGATTTCTTTAACCTGTTCGGTTTCCAGACCGAAGGCGTAGATTATGACGCTGAGTCAGATCCTGCTGTAGAGCTTCCAAATTCTTATTAATCCGCTAAAAAATAAAGAGTCCGGCCTGGATAACCAGGCTGGACTCTTTTTGATGAGGAGATCTAAAGCAACGCACCGTTTTCTCGGCACTTGCTTTTTATAGAACGACAGTTATTTTCTCTGCCAACGTGGACAGCTTTTGATTCTGCAAATGCTCCTCCATCTTGTGCTCCCCCTCCACCATCACCTGCTGGATCAGGCATTCCGAGGAATGATCGAGGCTGCATTCAAACAAGGAGGCCGTGCCTTCAATAGCATGAATCACATCAAGGAACGAAATATCTTCCTTCTTGCGCTTGAGGCGATAACCTCCGTTCGCTCCGGAAGCGGATTCAATAAGACCGCCCTTGACCAGCTTGGTCAAGATTTTGGACAGATACGTAGGGGACACGCCTTGTCTTTCTGCAAGCTGCTGAACTCCCAAGGGTTTATCTGTGCCGGCCGCCATCATAAACAGCATCGTATGCAGCGCGTAATTGGTAGCTTTTGAGTATTTCATGTAACACCTCAATTACAGACTTTATTCATCTATAATAACGTTGAATCTCTAAGGGGTCAACATGCCGCACTCTTCGCCAGGTTCGGTTCTCGTGCAATGAATTTTTTTGCTTCTAAAGGGTTCAGAATATTTGATCATGCCCCCCTGAAAGAGATATAATAAAGAATAGTGATGCACATTCAATGTTGAAAGAGAGCGAAAACTATGGGACGTAAGTGGAATAATATTAAAGAGAAAAAAGCATCTAAGGATGCCAATACAAGTCGTATATATGCTAGATTTGGCCGCGAGATTTATGTAGTAGCCAAACAAGGCGAGCCGGACCCGGAATCCAATCAGGCCCTGAAATTCGTCCTTGAGCGTGCCAAGACCTATAATGTTCCCAAAGCCATAATTGACCGTGCCATTGAAAAAGCCAAAGGTGGCTCCGACGAGAACTATGACGAGCTTCGCTATGAGGGCTTTGGCCCGAACGGCTCGATGGTCATTGTCGATGCACTGACCAATAACGTGAATCGCACCGCTTCCGAAGTGCGGGCAGCGTTCAGCAAGAACGGTGGCAACCTTGGGGTAGCCGGTTCCGTAAACTATATGTTCGATGAGACAGCGGTTATCGGCTTGACCGGTAAAACCGCCGAGGAAGTTTTGGAGTTGCTGATGGAAGCAGATGTCGATGCGCGTGATATTCTCGAAGAAGACGACGCTGTGATCGTATACGCTGCACCTGATCAATTCCATGCTGTGCAGACAGCGCTGAAGGATGCAGGCGTTACTGAATTTACGGTGGCTGAAATCACCATGCTGGCCCAGAACTACGTAGAGATTCCGGCAGAGTCAGAAGCGCAGTTCAACAAAATGATCGACGCGCTGGAAGACCTCGATGATGTTCAGCAAGTGTATCATAACGTGGATTCTGAGGAATAGAATCACACTGCACATTAGAACAGGCTAAGAAACCGCTGAACGGCGGTTCCTTAGCCTGTTTTTTTATACATATGCTGGTACACAATGCTTGATAGTCATTATCTATTTCTTCAAGGCATGCCCTTCCAATCCAAAATAGGCATTGGCATTGTTGTAGCAAATATCCTCTACGATACGGCCTAGGAACGGGAAATCATTAGGTACTTCACCGTTCTCTACCCAGCCCCCCAGGATATTGCAGAGGATGCGGCGGAAGTATTCATGACGGGTATAAGATAGAAAAGAGCGGGAGTCTGTCAACATACCAATAAAGCAGCTAAGCTGTCCCAGATTGGACAAGGCGGTAAGCTGTTTGGTCATACCATCCTTCTGGTCGTTGTACCACCAGCCGGAACCAAACTGGATTTTGCCACGGACGCCGCTCTGTTGGAAAGAGCCGATCATCGCGGCCAGTACATCATTATGGACCGGGTTGAGGTTGTACAGAATGGTTTTCGGCAATTCATTACTTTGTTCCAATCCATCCAGCAATCTGTAGAGATTGTCAGCATAATTATTGTCGCCGATCGTATCAAACCCGGTGTCAGGCCCTAACTGGCGGAACATCCGGGTATTGGGATTACGAATCGCGCCAATGTGCAGCTGCATCGCCCAGCCGAACTGTGCATACTTCCTCCCCATCGCCAAAAACAGCGACGTAGCATATTGGTCAGACTCCAGATTGCTCAGAGACTCACCTTGCAGACGTTTGGAGACAATTGACTCCAGCTCCTCGGCTGAAGCCTCTGCATACGGCAAGTGAGTAAAGCCATGATCGGAGATCATGCAGCCCAACCGGTCGAAATATTCTATGCGCTCCAGTAAGGCTTTTTCAATTAATGCATAAGACCGAAGAGGATACCCTACTGTCTGTTCCAGCACCCCCACATAATCCAGGAAGCCAGAGGAACCAATTTGCAGGGCTTTATCCGGCCGGAACGTAGGCGTGACAGCGGTTTTGAAATCCTTCTGCTCCGCAATCTGCCGGTGATAGCGCAAATCATCCGCCGGGTCATCCGTGGTGCAGATCCATTTTACATTGGAACGAGTAATCAGCTCTTGAGTGGTGAAGTCCGGTTGAGATATGACCTCATTGCACTTTCTGTAGATCTCCTCCCAATTATCCGCAGTCAACAAATCGTCCACGCCAAAGTAAGTTTTCAGCTCCAGGGCCGACCAGTGAAACAACGGGTTTCCGATGGTATAGGGCAGCACCTCGCTCCATTTGGCGAATTTCTCTGCAGGAGAAGCATCCCCGGTGATATATTTTTCATCGATACCATAAGTTCTTAAAGCGCGCCATTTATAGTGATCCCCGCCCAGCCAAATGTCCGTAATACTGTCAAAACGCGCATTCTCTGCAATCGCCTTGGGGTCCAGATGGCAGTGATAATCGATGATGGGCAGATCCTTCGCATACTCATGGTACAGTCTTCGGGCCGCCTCCGATTGCAGCAGAAAATCCTCATGAATGAAAGTTGTCATCGTCTGCTCTCCTTTCAGGAATGTAACGACTTCTTGACCGCTTCGGCCAAGCCGTTGATATAGACGGCGCCCAGCGCCCGGTCATATAATCCGTACCCTGCTCTTCCCGTCTCTCCCCAGATCATACGTCCATGATCCGAGCGGAACGGCCCGTCAAAACCATACTCGACATAGGCTTTAACAATCTCGTAGAAATCGAGTGATCCCCATTCGGACAGATGCCCGGACTCCTGGAAGGACTTCTCACCCGTGATCTTGATATTCCGCAGATGAGCAAAATGCACCCGGTTCTTAACCCCGCCGTAATACTTAACCATATCGACAAAATCATTGTTCGGATCACAGCCTAAGGAGCCAGAGCATAAAGTCAGCCCGTGATACGGGGAATCATATAGATTCAGGAACCGTTCAAGATTAGCTTTGTTCGTAATAATGCGCGGCAGACCGAAGATGGACCATGGTGGATCGTCCGGGTGAATCGCCATTTTAACCTGACTTTCTACGGCAACCGGTAGAATCCCTTCAATAAAGTAGCCGAGATGCTCCCACAGCTTCTCTTCATCTATCCCTTCATATTGATCCAGGACCTTGCCAAGTCCCCCTTCTCCGTAAGAGGTATCCCAGCCCGGCAATGCCAGCTCACCCAGCTTCGGGTCCATTCTCCGGATGATTTCTTCCTCATAGATCAGAGTGGTGGAGCCATCCGGCAACTCAAAGGACAGATCCGAACGTGTCCAGTCGAACACCGGCATAAAGTTATAGCAGATCACAGGAATACCCGCCCGGCCGAGATTGCGGATTGTCTCCTTGTAATTCTCAATGTAGACGTCACGCGTAGGCAGCCCCAGCTTGATGTCCTCATGTACGGGAACGCTTTCAATAACCGATATCTTCAGACCTACCGACTCGACTCTTTCCTTCAGAGCTGTAATTTTCTCCATCGGCCACACTTCTCCTACCGGTACATCATAGATTGCGGTGACAATGCTTTTCATCCCCGGAATCTGCGCAATGTACTCAAGCTTGACCGGGTCCTCTTCCCCATACCAGCGGAACGACATTTCCATTTCGATTGGCCTCCCTATTCACGAATCCGAATACTTGTATACTAGCATACAAGGTGGGGTGGAGCAATATGATAAATGCCCTCCAGCTAAAAATAGTTCAAGATACATGAACCCCTGAACCCACATCAAAAAAATGTGCACAACGGCTGTCACCCCGGTACAATTCCTTCCACTGTTTCATTGGTTCCAGGATATGCTGTTTGACGGCACGCTCAATCTGCTCGGTCTGGCCCTGTTCGATAAGCCCGATCATATGGCGATGCTGCGCTACCGCCTCCGTGAAGCTATGCTCCATTTCAGAGAGCAGTCTAATGCGATTGTAGTGAGTGCTCAGACGGGTGATGGACTTCCACACATTTTCCAAATGATTGCCCCGATAGATGATCTGATGAAATTCCGTATCCAGTTGATGAAAATCAAGCTCCTTGCCCTTCTTGTCGATCAGCAGCTCCTGCAGCCCGACATTCTTCTTAAGCTCCAGCAGTGCCTCAGCCGGGAACGACTGACAAGAGCGGAGCAGGACCTCTTTTTCCAGCGTAAAACGCATAAAAGCAGCTTCTTCAATCAGATGGCCCTTGATTTTGGACACATAGGTGCCAACCTGCGGAACCACATCAATCAGATGCTCCTCCTTCAGCTTCGCCAGCACTTCCCTGATCGGCGTACGGGAAATTTGCAGCGCATCGGCAAGATCAATCTCGCTGATAACCTGCCCCGGGGCCAGGGTGAGCGACATCATATTTTCACGAATAACTCTATAAGAATAATCTTTATTGTTCTCACCGATTAATTTTGGGGATAGCTTCATCATCAGCACGACACTCCTTCATCTACACCAACCTGTACGGATCAGTACTCAATAGCCTCTTAAGCCGATCTGGCTAAAAGACTCAGTACATCATTATAGCAAATCTGCGCAGATTCTAGCCAACTGTTCTCATAGCAACTCACGTTTATACGCAAAAACACCCCGCAGGAGAAACCTCCTGTGGGGCTGTGTAGCAAACATTGAAACCACTAGACTCAATCTTACAGAGGGCTCACCGTGATGCGTTCAAGGCTGATTGCGCCATGTCCACCCAAGATACGAAGTGTGTTAACCTCTCCCGGCTGCAAATGAACGGTGATATTCGTAACTCCGCCGAACTCCTGCAGTCCACCCGTAGACAACGCATTCAGCAAGGAATAGTCCTTGTCATTGACTATCAGCTGCAATTTAGACAGACGTTCACCGGTAGCATAATGAAGCTCGATGGATGATCTGCCACCCTCACCACCATCTACATTTTCAAACAGGACATAAGAACCTTCCTGCTCCAGATGGGTCACCACACTCTGACCCGATTCCAGCTTGCTGATTTCCGCACCACCGAAGACCTTACTCTCCGCGGCCAGATAGGACTTCTGCTGAGCATTGTGTGCTGGGGCCGGACCGACGGACGATACACCTTCCAGAGTCTGCACAACGGTCTTGATGGAACCATCTTCGCCAAACTCCAAATAGTCGATGCACACGCTGCGCAGATTACCGTGCCCGGAAATCGCCTGATTATGATAGAACAGATACCATTGCCCTTTGAATTCCACCACCGAACCATGAGTTGTAGAGCAGCCTGTCGGCTTCAGGAAAATCCCCCTGTACGTCCACGGTCCAAGCGGGTTCTCGCTGGTTGCGTATCTCATTTGATTGTTACCTTCGAGATTATCCGCATAGGTCAGGTAGTAGAGGCCGTTTCTTTTAAAGACCCACGCCGCTTCATGAAAATCCTCTAATCCTTCCATTTCCGTCATCCCGTTCTTCAGGGATACCATATCCTCATTGAGCTCCCCGCCCAGACAAACACTGCCACCTCCGTAATACATGTAGGCGCGGTTGTCATCGTCCACGATTACACACGGGTCAATCAAAGCAAAGCCACCAAGACCTGGAACATACCCCTGATCGACAAATCCACTTGCCGGCTTGTCGCTGGTAGCAACTCCGATCTTCCACGAATCGTTCCAGTTCGAATCGCTCGGGTGCGGATAGTAGAAGTAATAGGTTCCGTTCTTGTATGCGCAGTCGGGAGCCCACATGAATCCACCCTCCGGTCGACCCCAGGACACATCGTCCGAGCTGAGGATTTCACCTTCATCCACCCAGTGAACCATATCCTCCGAAGAGAATACATGATATCTGTCCATGAGATCACAGCCTCTGGCCGGGTCCATATCATGGGATGCGTAAATATAGATTTTGCCATCATTCCATACATGGGCCGACGGGTCTGCTGTATAGATGGATGTAATCGTCGGGTTCAGGGATGTTGTCTTTTGTCGCTTAGTTTGTAAGCCTTGATTGCCAGTAGTCATAATAAGTCCTCCTGAAGATATGCTTTTTGCATAAAATATTGGTTTCTTACTAAGGCCTTCGTCATGTAAATCTACCATCCATGAAAGCCTTGTTATTCACTTACTGATGGCTCGTAGGATGATTAGCCGTTAATGGAATCTGTCCTTTGAGCAAACGATTAATGTCCCCGCTCAGCCTGAGATAGAAATCCGAGGATACCGCCACACCATCGGCATCCAGCGTCAGGAAGTATTGATTGGTCGGAATCATCGAGCTATTCTCTGCGGCTTTTGCAATGGCAGTGCCCTCATCATATTCGTCGAACATGGCAACATAGCCAGTGCTAATGCCCAAGCTCTTAATGTTGTAAGCTTGCTTCCACATGTAATCTCCATGTGCACGTGGAATTTGATTCTTCTGCTGTCCGGTCATATTAGACCAAGCGAATCCTGGCGACATCACCGGCTGATAGTCGATGCCATTCTGCTGGGTAAAGGTCAGGTCCGGCTGAAGCTGATTATTCTTGAAATTATCTACTCCATCCATACCGAAGCGTCCCACAGACCACGGCGAGATCATATCCAGCGATTTGTACACGTTCAAGAAGTCGGATCTGGAGTCATTGTTTCCGGTTCTCCAATAAGTAGGAACGCCGCCGATGACGTAAATTCCCTGGTTCTTGAACCAGCTGATCAGATTAGCCGCCTCTGTCGCAGTACCCGGGCGGTCGGTGAAGCCGATACCCCAGATACAAACAACTGTTTTACCATTCTGCTTGGCATAGGCGGAGGAAGAAGGCAGATGCATGTTGTTGACGATATTAGTCGTCCAGTCATGCTTAACCGCATTCACCCAATTGCTAGCATTCATGCCGGTAATGTCATACATGACGTAGAATTTGCGATTGTAGAACTCTGCTGCGTTCTTCACCTTTACAGCTACACTGTCACGGTTGGTCTTCCAGTTGTTAGGCGTATCGCTCTCATCTGCACCGAACCGCTGCAATGCCGCGCCATCGATATTGTAGCTCTGCATCCATTCAAAATGCTTGTTGACCGTCTCCTGATCATAGGAGGAGAACAGCTTGGCCGGCGTACCGTTGCCGAGATTAGCCAGACCGGTCTGATACAGCTTGGAATATTCCCGGAGATCCGGGTACAGCTCGAAATTCACATTTCCGCTGGCCGACGGGGCACTGCTGTTCTTAGACCAGTGTACCCAGCTGCCATTTGGCGAGCCGTCACCAGTGGCATTGAACCAGCCTTGATATCCCGCATACAGCTTGCCTACCACATCTCCACCACCACCGGTGGAAGCTGCATTGAACTTGAACCAGAGCAGATTGAATAAGTTCCCGCTGCCTCCGGTGAATTTAAGATAGAGCGTATGCACGCCGCTGGCACCGCTGATCGCACCAGACTTGGTTACCCAAGACTGCCAGCCACCGGTACCGGGTACAGCAACAGTTCCCACGAGTGTTCCGTTAAGGCTGTCCAGACGGACCTCAATATTTCCACCACTGTTGTTGCTGGCGACTCTAACATCTATTGAATTGGCACCGCTTCCAAAATCAACATTGTTGAAGACGATATAATCCCCATTGTCGATAAAGGCAACATTCTGCCCGCCTTCAGTGGAGTTCTCAAGTTGGATTCCGGATTGGCTGTTGTAACCGGATGCAGCCGTTTGATTAAACGCCGAAGCAGCCGAGGCGACGGAAGGAGCAAAGGAAATACACACCGTAAGAATCAATAAAGCCGCGCTTGCAAAAGCCAATAACCTCTTGTTTTTTTGCACAAAATTTAGCATAAGATCCTCCTGTTCTTTGGGTTTCCTGCTAATTACTGTCCAAATAAGGCCTGAGACAAGCTTTTAACCAAAACGGACTTACATTCGAGATTATCCTTTCGGGCATTATTTCCCTTCACTGCACCTCCTTTTCAGCACATCCAAATTTCCTTACAAAAATAGGGGATTTATCAGTTACAGCATACCCTTTCTCACTATTAGACTCTATGTGACGATCATAAACAAAACAGGGAATTCCAAAAGAAACTGGACGAGTGCTACTCTGGCTTCTCATCTCTCCAGGAATGCTTGGGACGCCAATCAAGCACCTTCTGTGCCAGACTGTTACTAACAACAGCTTCTCTATTCTGAAAAGGGACCCGCAGATCATTCACCTCAGGATAAAAGGTCTCCAGCAGCTTTTGCGTCTTCCAGTCACTTAACGTATCGTTGCCAGTAATGTTCAAGTGTATGGCTCCTGGATAATCTGTATGAAGGGCTGCCAGACTAGCATCCACCGCATCCCTGATATCGATATAGCTCCACAAAATCTGCTTGAAGGTCTCAGGCTTGGACGTAGCCAAATGCCGGTACTCACCCGGAGCGACAATCATCGAGTACCGCAGCGAAATGATCTGCATACCGGTTCTCCGGTGAAACATCTCAGCGGTCAGCTCGTTGACAACCTTAGAGAGGCCATAACACTCCTGCGGCTGCTGAGGGTGTTCCTCATCCACCGGAAAATAATCTGGAGAAAACGGCTGGGACGCCCAAGCAAATCCATACGACGATTCACTGGAGCCCATGACCACTTTCTGAATCCCCAATAAGGAGGCAGCTTCCAGCACATGATATCCGGCAACCGTATTATTGGCGAAAATATTAGCATGGGGAAAATGAATCGGTGCAGGAATTGCGGCCAAATGGATGATAGCATCCACTCCGGCAAGTGCTCCTACTACCTGTCCAAAATCATTGAGATCCACCTTAATTTGCCTGCAGCGAATCCGGTCTGACAAGTGATTGTCTAGCGATACTACTTCGTAGTCTTGCTGCTGCAGCATACTGATGACCTGTGATCCAAGTTTGCCGCCTCCGCCTGTAACCGCAATGGTTTTCATTTCTTCTAACCCTCCTTTTACCGTTTTTGAATATGTGAGGTCATGCACTGTACTGTGCTGTACTGTGCTGTGCTGTATAATTTGCTGAACTTGGCTATGGGCGCACCAATGTTCCGTCAGCCTTGCGGTCCAATGGATACGGACGGTGATATCGGCTCACGTTCCATGAATCGCCCAGCAGCCCCTTCGCTTTCACTTCATCCAGATCAATGCCCAGTCCCGGTTTGTCAGATGGGTACAGATATCCGCCTTCTCTGATGATGTGTCCCGGGAAAGCCTCCAGTTCATGATCCTTGAAATGGTTAACCTCTTGAATACCAAAGTTCCAAAGTGCCATATCCAGATGAACTGCAGCCGCCTGATTAACAGGATCATTCTCCCCGCCTTCCTGCCAGGCCGTGCGGACACCGTAGGCCTCGCCAAGTGTAGCAATCTTGCGGCAGGCACTGATTCCACCAGCCTTGGATACTCGCACCCGGATAAAATCAATTAACTTTTCCTGAATCAGTCCGGTCCATTCCTGCGGGTTCACGAACAACTCGCCGACCGCCTGTGGCGTGGCGCTCTGTTGACGGAGTTCGCGATACCAGCCGATCTGCTCCGGTGCAAGGACATCTTCAAGGAAGAACAATCCGTATGGCTCCAGTCGCTTCGACAACTGAATGGCATGAATCGGGGACAAGTGCTCATGCACATCATGCGTGAATTGAATCCCTGTACCGAATTCTACGCGCAGCTTCTCGAACATGTCCGGGATGGTATTCAGATACGTATGTTCATCGAATACAGGACCGCTGCTCCAAGGCTCGCGTGGCAGCTTCGCTTCCTTACCGCTGACAAATCCCCCGCCACCGTAGCCTCCCATTTGTACCCGAATCACCGTATAACCTTCTTCTATAAAACGGTGGACATCCTCCTTAAGACCGTTGATATCCGCGCCTCCGGCATGTCCGTAACAGGGAACCGCCGACCGGCAAGCCCCGCCGAGCAGCTGATAGACCGGCAGATTTGCTTCCTTGCCCTTGATATCCCACAAGGCCATATCAATTCCGCCAATAGCGGTATTGAGGATTGCCCCGTTTCTCCAGTACCCACTCATATGCATCAGATGCCACAAATCCTCTATGTTGGAAGCCTCACGCCCAATAAGCAGCGGACCCAGCAGCTGCTCAATGGTCTGAACGACTGCCTCAGGATTATAGAGATCCGAGGCAGAACCAAGTCCATAGAGACCTTCCTGATCCGTGGATACCTTCACAATAGTCCAGCTTCCGTCGTGCCTGGTGCGGATGCATTCGATACGCGTTATTTTTGCCATCAGATCACCATCCCTCTTTTGTGTCGAGTCTATTTTAATGCAATCTTCTCCACATCCAAAGAAGGCATTATTAAACTTTCCACCCCATTTCTATCCTTCTACTGCAACCACCCTCCTGACTTTACCTGGGAATTTGTTATATGTTAAAATTCAAACTAAATAGATCAATCTTTAAGTAATTACCTAAACCAATACTCAGGGGAGAAGGCGCTATAATGGCAGAGAAAAAAGCAGTACAAGTAACAGGATGGAATTTCGATAACAGCTATGCCGCTCTTCCGGAAATGCTTTTTACCAGACAGCATCCAGCCCCTGTACGAGCGCCGAAATTAGCCATTGTGAACCATGCGCTGGCCTCGTCCTTAGGCTTGAATTCCGAATATTTGGAGAGCAGTGACGGACTGGCGGAGCTCGCCGGTAATGAGGTACCTGAAGGCTCCTCACCACTGGCACAAGCGTATGCCGGACATCAATTTGGGCATTTCAACATGCTGGGCGATGGACGGGCACTCCTTCTTGGGGAACAAATTACCCCTTCCGGCGAACGGTTTGATATTCAGCTTAAAGGCTCAGGCAAAACCCCCTACTCCCGCGCAGGAGACGGGCGAGCCGCGCTCGGACCAATGCTGCGTGAATATATCATCAGCGAAGCCATGTATGGACTTGGTATTCCAACGACACGAAGTCTGGCGGTTGTAGCGACCGGTCAGTCGATCACCCGTGAATCCGAGCTGCCAGGTGCTGTTTTAACCCGGATTGCCGCCAGTTATCTGCGCGTAGGTACCTTTCAATATGTTGCAAAATGGGGCTCGCTCGAAGATCTCCGTACATTGGCTGACTATACATTGCACAGACATTACCCTGAAGCCGAAAAGGAAGAGAACCGCTATCTTGCTCTGCTTCAGGCGGTAATTCAACGACAAGCTTCATTAATTGCGCAATGGCAGCTTGTTGGCTTTATCCACGGAGTTATGAACACAGACAACATCGCTCTTAGCGGTGAAACGATTGACTATGGCCCTTGCGCCTTCTTGGATGCCTATGATCTAGGCACCGTATTCAGCTCTATTGACACCGGTGGCCGCTATGCTTTTGGTAACCAACCCAATATTGGCGCATGGGATCTGGCCAGATTTGCTGAAACGCTGCTGCCACTTCTGCATGATGATGCGGAACAAGCGGTTAAGCTCGGGGAAGAAGCGATCTCCCGATTTGCTGTACTATTTGATAAGCATTGGCTTTCAGGTATGAGAGCTAAACTTGGCATTTTTAATGAAGAGTCTCAGGATGAAGCGCTGTTCGAAGATTTGCTCGGGATGATGCAGAAGCAGGGTGCGGACTACACCAACACCTTCTTGGCATTGACTAACGACAAGTTAGAAGATACCGCCTTATCTGGCACAACGGAGTTTGCGGAATGGGTAGAGCGGTGGAAAGCAAGAAAAAGCAGACAATCGGAATCAGACGCCGCTTCCCAGGAGCTGATGCGAAAGAGTAATCCGGCAGTCATTCCCCGCAATCACAGAGTCGAAGAAGCCTTGGAAGCTGCTGTGACGCATGGTGACTATTCCGTCATGACTCAGCTTCTTGAGACACTATCTGACCCTTATGCTCATACGCCTGAGCAAGCCAAGTATTGCACGCCCGCTGCTCCATCAGATCTGCCTTACCGAACATACTGCGGGACGTGATTTTACTGTTTGGGAAAATATAGAACAAATCCAGAAGGCCGCCTTTCCTTTCTTAAGGAAACGGCCTTTTTTGTCTATTGAAGCTGGGCGCTTGTTTGAAAACACTCAAATTCCAATGCATACGTTTAGCTGTAGAGATATACTAACTATTATGAAGTGAAAATAAAATTCAAGCGTAAGACGAGCGTTGTCCTGGGGCAGATGCTGTTCTGGGGTAGGCGCTGTTCTGGGGTAGGCGCTGTTCTGGAGCAAGTGCTTTCTCGGGCAGGTACTGTTCTGATGCTGGGAGGGCTTTAGTACGCCAATCCCATCCTCCCCTCTACCAATCTTCTTAGAAAAAGGGTTCCCTTCACCAACTAAGGGCATTTTTGCACCTTATATATCCTGAAAAGAGGATAAAAAGGAAAATAAGAGCATTATTGTGCCTTATTTCTGGTAAAAACACGCTCAAGAGGCTATTTGGGAAGATTTAAGGTACAATATTGCCCTTAATTCCCACCAGCCCTTAAATTTAGAGTATTTAAGGTACAAAAATGCCCTTAATTTCCTTTCAGGAAACAATATTAACCAAACATCACCACAATGACGATCAAGCCCTATATTTGGATCTTAAGTTTGGATCTTAAGAAGTTCGGATCTTATGTTCGTCTTATATACTACAAAACTTGCTCTCTAATTTTAGGATGGAGTGATGCTTTAGATGGAATGCTTGGGATGTAGAATTGCTAATAATATTGAACCAAACTTAAACATTATCTATGAGAACGAACTTATCACTTGTGTGCTCGATATTGCCCCATTTAATGAAGGTCATACCCTGATCCTTCCCAAAAAGCATTTTTTGGATGTCGAAGAACTGGAATCAGAGGCCGCCTATGCCATCATGGATGCTTCGAAAAAACTTTCAGCAGTCTTAAAGGAATTGTATCAACCTGATGGCATCAGCATTTGTCAAAATGGCGGAAAATTTAACGACCTTACTCATTACCATATGCACCTGATCCCCAGATACGAAGGTGATGGTTTTTCCTGGAGCGAACCCCTGTATCCACACGATGCTGATAAACGATTAAGCCAAACGAAAGAAAAGATTCAACGGGCATTAAATGAGGAGTGAAGGAGGCCGTTCACTTGGCTCAACCATCCATAAGGGCATGGCATGAGAAGATCCGCCACAAAACAAGCCAGCCCCTCAATATCATTATCAGCTCGCTGGAGGAAGGCTATCCGGCTCATTGGCACAAAGAGCTTGAGATTGTATACATCCTTGGGGAAGGCATGCAGATCGGCATCGGCGGAGAGATCTACACACTGCGGACAAGAGACATTCTACTTATTAATTCCTGCGAGGTGCATCAAAATTTCGCCAATCCGAACGGTTGCGCGAAGATCATTCTTCAACTGGATAAGCTGCCGTTTGGAGTTTGGGGCGACCTTATTTTTAACCAAAAAATACTCCTGCCCCATCTCCGCCCTGCTATCACCGATGATCAGAACAATTCCTGGCAGGTAACGCTGCACGGAGAGCTCGAAAGATTGATCCTCGACATTCACCGTGAATGGGAAGGAAAAAGTGACGGTTTCGAACTGATCATCACTGCCCGAATGCATGATCTAATGGCACTGCTTCTCCGCCTGGTTCCCCGTGAGGTCTACAGCAAAGAGGCACTAGCCAAGCGCAAAATCCGACTGGAGCAGCTCGACCGGCTGGAAGGCGTACTGAACCATATCGAGAATCATCCCGGAAGTGAAATGACGCTCAAGCAAGCAGCGGATATTTCCGGCTACAGTATCTATCATTTCACCCGGTTATTTAAAGAAGCTACCGGCGTCACCTTTGTTGATTATATAAACATCTTTCGAGCGAACTATGCCGGACAGCTGCTGCTGGGAAGTGACATGAGTATTACCGAGGCGGCTTACAGAGCAGGATTCAACAGCATCGAGACCTTTAACCGTGTCTTTAAAAAAGTGAATGGATGCACACCCACCTTATATCGCAGCAAAATATGACAAGTCATCATCAATCCCTGACAGGTAAAGTCAGGGACTTTTTTTTATAATTCAAAGAAACAAGACTCAGTCGCAATGCACTTCAGATTGTACAAGGAGGTATTTTACAATGAGCATATCCACAGAACATTCAAATGCACCTTACCGAAACCCGGAGCTTCCGGTAGAGAAGCGGGTGGAAGATCTACTACAGCGTATGACGCTGAAGGAAAAGGTCCGCCAGTTGGACCAATACTTCGGGGCTTCCTTTATGACCGCAACACATCCACAGATGCATACCGTCATGGCCGATGATTCCGAAATACTCTGGGAGAAGATCAAAGAGTTGATTGGTGAAGAAGGCATCGGCTGTCTGCATGACCTTTACGGCACTACCAAGGTCAATAATGCGATCCAAAAATATGCCGTGGAGCAGACCCGGCTCGGTATCCCGATCCTGTTCAGCGAGGAAGCACTGCATGGGCTGCTGCGCCCAGGATGTACCGTGTATCCGCATGCCATCACCATGGCTTCCACGTGGAATCCCGAGCTTGTAAAACAGCTGGGGAGCGAGATTGCCGCCGAAACGCGCAGCCTCGGTATTCACGAGACCTTCGGCCCGGTGCTGGATCTCGCCCGCGAACCCCGCTGGGGGCGCGTTGAGGAAACCTATGGCGAAGACACTTATCTAGCCTCCCGGATGGCAGTCGCCATGATCAAGGGACTGCAGGGGGATGACCTGGCTTCCGGGCGGAACATTGTTGCTGAACCGAAGCATTTTGCCGTACATGGCATTCCTGAATCTGGGCTGAACCACTCCCCGGCCTCCATCGGAGCTAATGATATGCATACCTATCATATGCCTGTCTTTGAGGCTGCTTTTGTGGAGGGCGGTGCGATCAATGCTATGTGTTCCTACAATTCCATTGATGGCGTCCCCTGCTCGGCAGATTATAGTCTGCTTACAGAAATCCTGCGCGGAGCATGGAATATGCCTGGCTTCGTGAGATCAGACCTGGGAGCGATTGCCCGCCTCCAGCATGCCCATTACACAGCCGACACCGAGAAGGAAGCGATTCGCCAGGCGCTGGAAGCCGGAACCGACATGCAGTATTACGATTATCCGCATGACGTCTACCAGGAAGCGATAATGGAGCTAGTCACCAGCGGTGATGTTTCTTTGGACACCTTGGATACAGCGGCCGGGCGAGTGCTAAAAGTAAAGTTCATGCTCGGACTGTTCGAGAATCCTTATACGGATGAGGATCTGAGCAAGACTGTGATCCGCCAGACAGCGCATGCTCAAACATCGCTACAAACAGCTCGTGAAGGCATTTGTCTATTGAAAAATGATCAAAATCTGCTCCCGCTGGATAAAAATCTGGGCACCATAGCGGTTATTGGCCCAAGCGCGGATACAGCCAGATTGGGCGACTACACCCCTTATATCGAAGGGTTTGAGCCGGTAACCGTGCTGGATGGCATCAAAGCGGCTGTGGGTCCAAAGACTCGAGTGCTGTACGCTAAAGGCAGCAGCATTCTGGACGACGAATTGGAGCCTATTCCTCCTTTAAACTTCACCCACAGCTCCGGCACCCATGGATTGCTGGGCGAATATTTCAATAATCCGGATCTGGAAGGATCCCCTGTCCTGACCCGGACGGATAAGACGATTCATTTCAATTGGGCTATTTCCAAGCCGGATGAAATCGTCCGCAATCATGATTTCTCGGTACGCTGGAGCGGCAGCCTTATCCCTCAGCATGATCTTACAGGTTATATTGGTCTTTCCAGTCAGGACAGCATGCGGCTGTGGCTGGATGGTGAACTGCTCGTTGATGGTTGGGGTCAGGGACAGAGCGCTCGCCAAAACGTGCCGGTGTCACTGAAGGCTGGACAGGAATATGCGCTACGCGTTGAATATTGTAAAGATACGAATGGCGTCGAGGTGCTGCTGGGCTGGAATGATGCAGCAGAGTTCATTCAGGAGGCTGCTGCTACAGCTGCACAAGCAGATATCGCCATCGTCGCGCTCGGTGATTCCGAGCGCACCTGCGGGGAAGGCATCGACCGTCTCAGCCTGGATCTGCCGGGCACACAGCTTCAGCTTCTGAAGGCTGTGTATGAGACCGGCACACCGGTCATCCTCGTGCTTCAGAACGGCCGCCCGATAACCCTTAGCTGGGAATCGGAACATATTCCAGCTATCTTAGAGGCCTGGTACCCCGGTGAGAACGGCGGTCATGCTATTGCCGAAGTCTTGTTCGGCGATTACAATCCTGCGGGACGCCTGCCAATCTCGTTCCCGAAATTTCTCGGTCAAATTCCGGTATACTACAACCGCAGACGGGGTGGACAAAAGCATTATGTCGGCGGCGACAACCAGCCGCTATATCCTTTCGGCCACGGGCTAAGCTACACTACCTTTAAGTATGACAGCCTGCACTTCAGATCAGCTTCCATCCATCCCGATGAGGATCTTCGCGTGACTCTGAATGTGACCAACACTGGGACTCTCGCTGGAGATGAAGTCGTCCAGCTCTACATTTGTGATGTACACAGCTCTGTCGCCCGGCCCGAGAAGGAACTGAAGCGATTCCAGCGAATTCACTTGCAGCCAGGGGAGCAGCGCACACTATCCTTCACACTGGCCCCAAAAGACTTAAGCTTGCTGAACCGGAATCTTGAATGGATCGTTGAGCCCGGTACCTTCCGGGTGATGATCGGTCGCAGCTCTGCCGACATCGCAGTTTCAGGTGAAATTATCGTTGTCTAGCGTGTGACTGCCCCCAGTCATAGAAGCAGCGGCAGCCATGGACGATAAAATCCTGGGCTGCCGCTGTTATATTGAACTATCGTTTCCCGTTAGCATAATGGATGTTGAAGCGCTTTTGTTAAGATTAAGCGGAAAATTCATCAATAATTTCTGCCACTTCGATTCTTCCGTTAATCAGCAACTCAGGAAGTTCGTTGTTTTTATTGCCTTTCCAATATTCTCTGGCTTGTTCGATTTTGAGTGAGAAAGGAGTACCTTCTTCCTTTGGTAAAAGACTGCCGTCACCTTCAAAGATAGTCCCGGTAACCCGAAGTTTCACTATCTGCAAAACCCTTCGATGGTAAGAATCAAATATTTCTTTCCATTTCAAAGCGTCTTGGTAGCTTTTCGCAGCATATAAGCAAGACAATCGTGAAGGAAATTCTGGATATTCTTGCAGTCTTACCATCTCAACGATTACTTCTCTAATAGCTCTGATGGTTTGCCCTACATACTTAATAGCTACATCTGCATTCTCTTTATCCAACTTCAATCCATCATTAGTAAAATGACCCTCCAAGATTTGAATAAAGTCTTCACCCTTGGAATTTAGCTGTTCTTTCTCAAAAAAGAAATGATACAAAGTATTTTTTTGGTCTTTGTCAAAGCTAATTATTTGACCTAAGTCCATCTTCTTCCTAGTTACAAGGTGATAAGCATACAATTCTCTTTCTTGCATAACCTGCCCCCTATTAATCGTTTACATAGGGATTCGGTATATTCCAGCATTATCCTGCCCGTTCGTATTATGAGATCAACCAGTTCTTTCTGGTAGATCCTTTTTTTATTTGCATAGAGGATTATGGCAGTCTGGTCGAACGGGCGTATGCTTTTAATGTTTTCGGACTGAACCCTTGAATGCGTTTGTCAGCCTCATACAAACTCCACAACTCACTTAAGTTCATAACAAAACCTCCCTTTAGAAGCTATTAAATCTAGTTTGCTTCTAAGGAGAGGTTTTAATCTGCCTGTTGTAGTGAACTAGCGTTTCTCGTTAGTTTAATCATACGATATCTAATCATTAACTATAATCTTCAATCAATGATATTTCCCCTTCTTCAATTCCAAATACTGACTTCCCTTTTAGTTGAAGCTTATCTCCAATCTTTAATCCGTTAGGCAAATCAATAGCCAGTATTGCTTCAAAGTCAATCTGTATTTCTACTCTGTCATCTATAGCACTGTAATTGGTAATTGTCTGACGGCGGCTAGAGAAAATCTTTGACGACTTTTCTGCTAGCTCTTTAAACTCTTCTATTCCTCTGGTCTCTGTGTCAATTTCGCCATTAGAAATATTTCTAAACAAAATATCCTTATGTAAAAGTTTAACCATGCTCTCGACATCAAATGAATTGTAAGCCTCAACGTACTTTTCGATGATTGCTTGGGTTTCTTCACTAATCATAGTCATTCTCCTCCCTAAGATTGTACTCTATACATTTTCTTTAGAACTGATAGGGTTTCCTTCATTTAAAACAAGGAGACTGAAATTTGTATTAAACTAAGCTGCCCGTTTGAGTAATGGCGATCGTCCAGTCTAATCCTTTATTGGGTTCTCTGGGAGCGGAGACAGACTCTCTTCACTTTCAAAACCCCCTTCAAACAAAAGGCGCCCCGGACAGCCGATAAACGGACTGCTCAGGACGCCTTTTTTATAAACCTTTAACCTTTTACTTACACAATCTTTCTATTCAAGCATTTGAAAGTCGGGCTTTACAGACTATAAATCCGGTACAACAGCACGGCAGTCTCTGCACGTGTCAGCTTGCCTTTAGGGTTCAGGCTGTTGCCGCTTCCCTGCAGCAGACCGGACTCCACCAATGATGTAATGCTATCTAGGGCATAGCCCGCGATAAGGCTGGAATCCTTGAAGTCACCCAGTGTGCTATTGCCGGCTTGCGCCAGCTCAATCTTTTGGAGCTTCAGTGCGCGGTCAATGAGGACCGCTGCTTCTTCACGGCTGATGGTCGCATTCGGCAGGAATGCACCATTACCGGAGCCCGTTGCAATACCAAGCGCCTTGGCTATACTCACTGCTTCGGCGTAGTAAGCGTCTTGATCAACATCACCGAAGCTATCAGTGGTGGTTGCGGTCAAGCCAAGAGTATCCACGAGCAGCTTCACGAAGTCCGCCCGTTTGATCTGTGCCCCAGGATTGAAGGCTGAAGCAGACACGCCTTGGATGATTCCTTTGGCAGCGAGTTGTTCAATAGCCTCTTGCGCCCAAGGAACGCTGCTCAAATCGCCAAAGATTGACGCAGTTAAAACAACAGCATATTGGCCTGTTTCTGTTACCTTGAATAGAACCTTACCGTCTGCGTATTTCGCTCCAGCTACGACAGCACCCTGCTTATCCTGCAGAATTTGCCAAATTCCCAGGCCGGATGCTTGGGCTTGCTCGGTACCAGAAAGCACGTAAGGCAACGACAGAATAAGCTGCGAATTCTTGTCGCTCCATGCCAGGGTTTTATTCCCCGACAGGAGGGATAGTTCTACTGCCGGACGGCTGCCCAGCTTAGACTGCAGATCTTTGCTCCATTTTGTACGGTCAACCTCCCGCAAATAGAAGGTTACTGTTGCATCCAGCTCTTTACTCAGGGAAGCTAACAGGTTACCCGGCAGACTAAGTGTGCCTGTTGGCAGCACAATCTCCAGTACTTGGTCTGGGGAGCCTGCGGCTACGAAGGCCGTTGGAAGTTCAATTCCATAGCCTTTAGCTCCGTTGGTTGCTGCTACCTGAATGGACACATGTTTTACCCCGTTCTTATCAGGCTTAGCTTGAGCAAAAGCACTTGTAAGCTCAGATGAGGTCACAACGGCCTTGGCCGATTGCGATGCACTGTCCGCTACAGGTGCGGTCTTCACTTCGACAGTTCCATCTCCCCGCAGAGTGATGGATGTCTTGCTTCCCGAAGCTGCAGGGACAGAGGATGAAGATCCGGAACTTGGATTGCCGGTAGACGGCGTTTCCGTGCCGGGTTCCGGCTTTGGATTTCCAGGATCGGTACCTGGATTTGGGTTAGTACCTGGGTCAGTACCCGGGTTAGTGCCTGGATCAGTGCCTGGGTTAGTGCCCGGGTCAGTGCCTGGACCGGGATCGACCGAACCCCCGATAGCTGCCAACCGGGCAATCAAAGCAGTCTTCACCGGACCTTCAGGCAGCAAACTGACAAAATTAGCTGCTATATCCTGATGGGTGATATCCTTAAGCGTCTCTGCTTGTGCAACCTGTGCTGTTGCCGAATGTTCCAGCAGACCAGCATAATCGCTGTCCAGCAGAATCAGGTCCCCGTACAATGTTGCATCCTTGCTGGTTCCAATGCCCTGATTGTATTCCATGAATCCGGCACGGCCAGCTCCGTCATTCTCATTGATAAGCAGCGTAAATCCGATTACATCGGAAGGTGAGAATGTATACCCTGGTTTGTGTAACTCACTAAACGGAATCTTCAGGTTATACGTGGTCAGATGAGTGGACTCGTCACGGGTAATATCTGCCTGGACATTTTTCAACGCCCCGGTCTGTACCCCATCCGGTGCTCTCCATCTCCACTTCGTGATGCTGCCTTGATTATTCAGGGCAAAGCCCAGCTCATTTACATTTTTACTGGCCGATCCATCTTTCTTGGACAGATCAATACCAAGCTGGACACTATCGCCCTGCCAGATATCCCCGCCACTCCAGGTCTGTACATGCACATCGTCCTTCACAACAATCGAAGTGTACAGATTCCCGTCATCCCAGGTTACGGACGCATGGGCGCTGAGATCGTCTGGACCTTTCCATTGACCGCCTACACTGGAATATTGATCAATGCTTGACAGTTCAATCGTCGGATTAACCGCCGATTCCACTCCCTGGCGCTCGGCAAAGGTTTGTGCCAATCTGACAGAAGTCGTATAAGTGTAGCCATCATCCAGCGTGACGCGGTATTTCAGCGTGTCACTGGATAGGAACGGCAAGGCAATCTCCCGGGACTGTCCCAGAGCAATACCTTCAAATCGGATAGGCTTAAATTTCCCGGCATACCCGGAAGGCTGCAGTAACTCCAGACGACCGCTCAACGGCTGTTCCCCTGTTACATTGGTTACGGTGAGCACACTGTTCGATTTATCCGGTTCGTTAGCATTGAACGGACTGCGTTTAATGCCTAGTGCAACTGGAACCAGATTGGTGCCAGATACTTTATTCACAGCGTCATTGACTAGTTGCATGCCGCCCTTGAAGAGATTGTTCGTAATCACCAGCTTGCTGATATCCGGGCCGGCATAGACATGCGTAGTGCGCGGCTGTTGGAAGTAGGAATTGTATAATGCGGTATCCCCACCCAGAGCATTGATTCCTCGTTCTCCAACGGTTGTGAAGTTAGCTTGCTGAATACGCACGGTCCCAGCGTAAATATCGAAGGAACGCGTCGTATCTCCCCACATAGAAGTGTTGAAGAGCGTGACTTTGGAGTCAAAGCCTTCGCCGACTACGACATAGACTTTATCCGAGCTGCTCATCGATACAAGCTCGGTATTGATCAGAGAAAGCCCTGCTGGACCCGCACTGTCAATGACGGCGCCTTTTTTACTACCGTCCGTTCCGTGACCGATGACAACCGCTTCTGGACCAGAACCATTCTGTTCCTCGAAATGAATGCCATACATCGAACCGTAAACAAAGGTATTGAAAATCGTCTCCTGCTTCACATGTCCTACGCGGAAGGCATCCAGATGATCCTTCTGATAGTTCCAGACTTTATTGAAGTCCTCGCCGCTTTCAGGATGGTTCGGATAGTTGTTTCTTCCATAATAGTGTGGGTTAAACTGGACATTGCGGACCATTCCGCCTTCTGCCCCGCCGCCGAGGAAGATCCCTTCTTTAAGCGGAGAACCGGCGACATAATCAATATAATGTCCACTAGTATCATAGCTACCAAAATCAATGCCTTGATAAGAGTTAATCAAAGTCGTATTGATGGCGTACACGCCATGACCTTGTCCCTGAATCGTCCAGGAATAAGGCTTCACTGTGTTCCAATTCTGCTTATCATAGTAGACAGACAAGCCTCTGACACCTGCGGAGGCCTCCAGAGTGATCAGTGGTGTGCCATCAGGATCATTTTCCCCAAAATTGGTGAAGAACACGGTTCCGCCACCAATGGTATGATGGGGCACATCCCATGATCCTCTTAATTCAACACCGCTTGGCACAATAATAGGCGAGTTCAGCCGGTAGATCCCTGCTGGCAGATACACTGTACCGCCCCCGGCAAGCTTCGCATCATTAAGGGCCTGCTGCACAGTGGCGGCAGCGTCGATCTGACCGCTTTTATCAGCTCCGTAAGGCTGTGCAGTTACATTGTATAAGCCGTTTGTTGCAGGCTTCGGCTGCTGTGCCAGATCAAGGGCTGCTACTTCTGGCAGTGCCTCCAAGCTGTACTTGTCATCTTGGTAAATGTTCAGTTGTGCGCCTTCGCTCTCATTCTTCACCTGAAGCTGACCCTCATAGCCGGAATTGACAGCATTCACTTCAGCCACAGTATCTTGAAGCAAGATGTGATTTGACGGCTTGTCGAAGGTGGACTGACCAAGAATAAGCGAGCCGCCCTTGGCCACAATAGCATAGCCGCCAGCCTGGTCATCCCAGTTCTCGAAAGTACTATTTTCAAAAGAAAGTATACCCGTTCCTTCATTGACGACTGCCTGATGCGGCTGACCGCCGACCGTCACCTGGTTGAACTGAACGATGGAGCGGAACCCAGGCGTTGCTTGAATGGCGATTGGATTGGCTCCAACATCAGCTTTAAAGCTGCTATCAGTCACCAGCAGACCATAATCATTGACGCCTTCAATCTTGAGCGCTACCTGGGAATGATCAATATTGATTTTGTAAAGCTGGGCATTTGCCGTTTCCAGGCTATCCGTTCTGGTAGTCACGCGCATCCCGGTCTTGAAACCCGACAGGTAGATGTCCGACATATATTCCCAGTCAGAACGGCCCATGACAATCCCTTCGGCATGGCCTGTAAGATAATTCGTTAATTGCTCCTTCTGTGGAGACCCAGCCAGACCAGAGCCAGACCAATAATCAGGAGCTAGTCGAACATGCTCAAGGCGTCCGATATCTGTGGTGAAATCCAGGAAAATCCCGGTGTTCAGTACGGTACCGAATACATTTTTGACATAATGAAGCTCATTCCAGATCGGACCGATTTTGATACCATTATAGGAGTTGACCATTGTCACATTCTGAATGGTAGCGCTATCACCTGAGAGCTGCTCAAAGGTCCATGGATAAAGGACCGGCTGCTCGGCCGATTGCTCCGGATACCAAACTGATAGATTCGTGACACCACTGGAAGGTGCGAGTTGCAGGAAACTTGGCGCTTCAGCGTCTCCTCTACCAGCGTAAGCTTCAAGAACTGTTCCCTTTACTTCTTTATTGACTGTGTCCGGGTTTACCCAGTCACCACGGAGTGTAACTCCGGTTGGAATGATGAGATTACTGGTGATCTTGTAATGGCCTTCCGGTGCAAAGACTACCCCGCCCCCACGGTTGCCCGCTGCGGTCAAGGCATCCTGGAACGCCTGCGTATCATCCTTGACGCCATCCCCGACAGCACCAAAATCCTTAACACTGCCATCGGCTATAACTACATCCTGTGTTGCATAATTCGTTGTATATACTTTGGTTTGCGCGTCCACAGCAGTGCGTGGCGATTTCGTAATCGCGACCGAAGCCAAGATCAGTTCCGGATTACCAGCCGGTGCACCTGCACCACTGACACCAAGCCGGAAGTCGCCACCGTTAGTGCCGTTACCAAAATAAGCATCGCTTAATTTGTAGGTATGTGTCTTCCAAGTATTCGTATTTTTATAGGTGAACAATGGCGCATCTTTAAAATGCGCTGACTCTGCATCATACTGCAGAACCATGCTCCCATTGCCGCGATCATAGTATTCCACCGTTACAAATACATCCTGATCGGTATTCTGATACAAATAATCGTCGGCTACATTAAAATAAAAGTAGAGGACATTCTGTCCCGGATCCGACGAGCTTACATTCTGATTCGTCTGCCAGTAAGTTTTGCCGTCCCGTGTTCCAGTCACGAGGCCGGTAGCTGGTCCATCCCCAGGTCTTGCTGTAATGCCGTTAGCGTCGACTTGCGGCCCTAACTTGATGTCGACCTTTTGTTTTGAATCCGCTTTCAATTTCTTGACAACTTTAACTGCAGCAACCTTAAGATCCTTGTTGACCGCAGCATCAATGCCCCCGCCTTCCACACTAAGCCGCATATCCGCTCCGTTGGTACGGTCTGCAAATTTAGCATCCTTCAGCGTGAAGGTATGGCTTTGCCATGTCTTAGAATCACCATATTGGAATGGCTCCCCATCCTTAAAAGGGGCTGTCTGGGCATCATATTGCAGAACAAACTTTCCACTGCCCTCGTCATAGTAATCTACAGTGACATCCACATCGTAATCATTGCTGTCATACAAATAGTCTTTGTCCACGTCCAGATAGATATAGCTTGTTCCGAGGTCCTTACCAGTCTCCCAATAGGTGACTCCGGTGACCGTTCCGGTCTTCAGGCCGGCGGCAGTATCACCTGCCCTAGCAGACAGTCCATCCACAACCGGTGTTTCTCCCAAGATAACTTGCACAGCGCTGGCCTCAGCCTTTACTGTGCCAAGAGGAAGCTGGATGCTGGACACCAGCAGCAGAGCCGCAAGTACCCGTGATACCCCTCCCCGGAGCTTGGCCCATGATTGATTTGTACTCACTAACGCACCTCCAATAGTTTATTGGTCATACATTCCTGCGGATAGGCAATGGTGCTATGAATAAAAAAACAGGAAGCACACCTTACAAGGCGGCTTCCTGTTTGCCGCAAGCTTTATTTTTTGGCAGCAAGATAAGCATCAATTTGTTTCTGTGTTTCAGAGATAATTTTATCGAGTCCATTCTTCTTCTGAGTCTCAATGTAATCGGCTACAGATTTTTCAACATCCTTCACCATACCGTATTCGATCGGTCTGCTAATCTCATCGGTAGCCTGGTCACGCTTGGCCAGTTCATTCTTCATGCTGTCTTCAGCAATGAACAATCCGTCGATTGGCGAGTTCACGTTGTTCGGTTGGTTGGCGAAATCGGCTTCCTTCACCCAGAAATCTTTGGCATATGTTGTGGTTGGACGCATAAATTGTGGCTTCCAGAATGCCCATTGTCCGCCCCACTCCATGTAGTTACTAGTAGAGGATTGCATACCTGCCGGATAATCAGCAGCATCTCCATTCAGGACGTAGGTTTTGCCTTCGATACCATATTGCAGCAAGTCATACAAGGTTTGATCGGTTTCTACCATATCGAGGAACCGTAGTACCCGGTCCGGATTCTTGGAATTCGTATTGATGGCAACTACGTTGGCAAGAGCAGTACGGTTGACGTATTTCTTATCAGGATAAAGTAGCGACATTCCTTGTTTAAAGGAAGAATCGGAGAAGCCTGGATCAGCGTAAGCCCATTCATGAGAAGTCACGGTAAAGAGCAGCTTGCCGTTTCTCCACTGGTCTTCTGCGCCTTCTTTATCAATCATCGCGTCTCTGTTGATCAGCTTGTCATCGTACCATTTCTTAGAGAGCTGCGAAGCTTCCAGGAAGAACGGTTGTTGTTCAACAGGCTGCACAGTAATCTTCGGATCATTCAGATAGAAACCGAGACCGTGGAAGTTCAGATCCACCCATTCATCACGGATATAATAGAGGGACAGCGGTGTAGTACGGGACAACTTTTCGTTAGGATAAGCTTTTTTCAGTTCACGAAGCAGATTGTCTACATCTTCAATGGTTTTGATGGAATCTGGTGCAATATTAATACCTGCCTTCTCGGCAAGATCCGAGCGCCAGCCAGCAAATTTACGTTCATTCATTTTCATCGTCCATGGCAGACCAACAATTTTACCGTTCACTGTTGCTGCGCTCAACGTGCCCTGTTCTTCATATTTCTTCTCCAGATTAGGCGCATACTTCGGCAGCAGATCATTCAGGGCCATATAGGAACCTTTAGCCGCCATTTGCTTATAAGAGAGCCAGTCGCCGTCAAAGTTCATGTCCCAGCTATCCCCGGACGCGGCCATAACGAGCATTTTTTCCTTGAAATCACCAAACGGAATAAAGTTGACATCAAATTTAACATTAAGGCCTTTGGCTTTAACATAATCACTAATTTTGGACCAAACCTCATCCGTGGCAGCCTTCTTGTCACCGCCGAAATAGAATTTGAGGGTAACTTCATTCTCAGTCTTCGTTGCTGCTGTGTCATTTCCTCCGCCAGTACTCGTCTTATTGCCTGCATTCGACGTGTTGTTGTTACTACCGCCACATGCGGACAAGACTAGACTGAACAGCAGGAGTGTGGTCAGGATTAGCTGAAATCTACCGATGCTTTTGCGCATCCAAATCTCCCCTTTGTTGAAATGTAATTTATACTATACGACCGTGGTCGGCATAGTTAACCTTTTACAGCCCCAACCATGAGGCCTTTTACGAAATAACGCTGCAAGAATGGATAGAGGAAAATGATCGGGCCAATCGTGATGACTGTGAGCGCCATTTTGATCGACTCGGAAGGAATCTGGGTCGAAATTCGCTGCATCGCTGCTGCATTACTAGAGCTCTTCAGGAACTCAACATTGGAAATCAGCGTGCGTAAGAGCAATTGCAATGGCTGAAGCTCTTGCTTATCTACGAACATCAGACCGAGGAACCAGTCGTTCCAATAGCCCAGGGCTACGAACAAACCAACAGTAGCTAGAACGGGTAAAGCTAGCGGCATGATCAGTCGGGCATAAATTCGGAACTCGCCAGCACCGTCCATTTTGGCCGATTCGTGCAAATCTTCTGGTATGGAGAGCATAAAGTTCCTGATGAGGAACATGTTGAAAGCATTTGCCAGAGACGGCAGAATAAGTGCCCAAATCGTATCTTTCAAGTGCAGGTATCTAACGATAATAATATACCAAGGCACGAGCCCACCACTGAAGAGCATAGTGATAATGACGAAGATCGAAAGAATATTCCGGTATTTAAAGGAACGACGGGCCATAACATAAGCGCCCATGCTCGTCAGAAACAGAGACAGTACGGTACCGACAATTGTAACGAATGTGCTGACCCCGTAAGCCTGGAATATACGGTTAGAGCCGAGTAGCAGAATCCGGTAAGAGTCAAAGGTAATCGTCTTCGGCCAAAGTGAATAGCCATACTGCATAATATCCTTCTCTGTACTCAGTGAGCCGGAGATTACCATCAGGAACGGGAATAGGCAGGCCAGACTGAACAGGCCGATGACCAAAGCAATAAGGAACTGGCTGAGGGAAAATTTTCTTGCTGACATCGTGTGGGATGACCTCCTAAAAGTATAATGTGTCTGGTGTCCGAAGCACCTCAATGAACAAACGCTTCGGACACACAGCCTTTAGAATATCGCTGAGTCTTTGTCAATTTTGCGCGCCGCATAGTTGCTACCAAGCACCAGGAAGAAGGCGACAAAGGACTGAAGGAAGCCTGCAGCGGAAGCCATCCCGATGTCACCGGATTTACGCAAGCTCCGGTAGACGAAGGTGTCAATTACATCTGTGGTCGGGAAGAGCAATGAAGCATCCCCTACCATGGCATAGAACATACCGAAGTCCGCATTCATGATTCTTCCTACTGCCAGGAGGGTCAGGATGATGATCGTTGGCCGCAGCATCGGAATGCTGATATAACGAATCTGCTGCCATCTGGAAGCTCCGTCAATTGAAGCGGCTTCATAATAAGAATTGTCAACAGAGGTTAAGGCCGCCAGATAAACAATCGTGCCGTAACCGGTTATTTTCCAGCGTGCCGCAATGGTCAGAATGGCTGGCCACAGCTCGGCCCGGCTGTAAAAGTCTATCGGCTGTAAATGCAGGTACTCCAGAAAGCGGTTAACCGCACCGTTCTCAAAGTTCAACAGATTGTAAGCGAATACACCTACGACGATCCAGGAGATGAAGAAAGGTAGAAAGGTTAACGACTGGGTAATCCGTTTGAAATACTTGTTACGCATCTCATTCAGCAGCAAAGCAAATCCTACTTCAAATACTAGTCCTATCGCAATAAAGAGGGCATTCAGCAGGATCGTGTTGCGGATAGCCCGGAAGGCTACCGGTGAAGAGAATACATAATCAAAATTGCTGAACAGGGGATCCATCCATTCACTGCCAAAAATCCCTTTGGAGAAATCGAAATTTTTGAACGCGATGACAAGACCGGCCAGTGGCAAATAGTTAAAAAGCAAGAATAGTACCCCGACGGGGAGGAACATGAGCAGCAAGGTGCGATTTTTGTACAGTTCCTTGAACACTCCGTTTAGTTTCATATCGACTTCCCTTTCGCTGTTTGGATGACTTAATTGTAAAAGAGAACGATAGGCACTTCTATGAGTCATTCTTGCACTTTGTAGTTTCCTTTTGTCCTGATGACCCTATTGCAAGTCATTATCCCCCCAAACAGACAAAGGAGCGAATCTCCCACCTAGAGAGTCCCGCTCCTATGTCTGCTTTTACATTTCTAATAGTCTACTAATGGTCGTCCGACCTAGGTAATTCCAACTCTATCTTCTTAGGATGGCGCAGCAGTATTCGGGTACCGCCCTGTGAACCCGTCTCGATCTGCAGCTTGTAGTCAGACCCGAAGTACAGCTTCAGACGATCGTTCACATTGCGGAGCCCTACCCCCCGGCGGGTGGCAGTATACATTTCCTCGGCATGTACCTCATGCTCCAGTTCCTCTATGATTTGCTGCGGAATGCCTTTACCGTTATCTGTAATCTCTATGATCATATCCTGCCCCTCACTGCGCGCGGATACAATGATCTTGCCTTTCTCAAAATCACTTCGCACGCTATGCTGAATCGCATTCTCAACCAGAGGCTGCAGCAGCAGCCGCAAGAATGGGAGGTCGAGCAGCTCTTCATCAATAGAATACAGGATGCGGATCATACTGCCCATTCTGGCCTGCTCAATCAACACGTAAGCTTTGACCTGCTCAATTTCACGCCGCAGAGTTGTGATCTCCTTACCCTGATTCAGACTGAGCCGGAGCAAATTACCGAGCGCAGATACCATTTCACTAATATCGCTGCGTCCATGGTTCTCTGCCTTCCAGCGAATGGATTCCAGCGTATTATAGAGAAAATGCGGATTGATCTGGTGGCTTAGCACCTGGAATTCCAAGGCCTTCTTCTTCCGCTCTGAACGCCACGCATCCTGAATCAGCACATCAATCCGCTGAACCAGACTTCCGACCCCACGGTACAGCCAGCCCACCTCATCCTTCCGAGGGGAGTTCAGTACGATATTATGAAAGTTCCCGTCTTCCATTCTCCGCATCAACCGCACCAGACGAGCAATGGGCTGAGTAAAATACACCGTAATATAGAAGACAACGGCAATGCAGCAGATTAGATAGATGATCAGAAAAATAATCAATAGCCGGTTGATCTCATCATTTGTCCCGGTCAGCTCCTTGAGCAGCGTCAGGCTGACGATCGCCCAAGGCTCGCTGCCCAGCCCGACATAGGTTGCAAGATAGGTATCGCCATCGATCTTAATGGTCTGTGAACCTTCCGGACTTTGCTGCAGATGAGTGATGAACGACTCCGAAGGAAAAGAGGTGCCTGCCCACTCATTAGCAGATGAATCATAGTAAATCGTGCCGTTCTTATTCATAAGAAGCAGCTTCTGGTTCTTCAATTGCTCCGTGGGCGAAAAATAACGCTTCAGATGATCCTCCGAGACTTCCGTAACGACGATGCCGCGGGGCTTCCGATCGTAAAGGCCCGAGAAACGTTTGATATAGGCGAGTAATGGCCTTCCATACTTGCCTTGCTCCGGCATGAACTGCCTCCAGGTCGGCCCGGCACTTTCCTGAGGTTTCTGGAACCAATCCGCAGATATTAGATTAGCCGAATCTCCCAGCGTATTCATATAAGAAGGGTACAGCGCCGGATTCATCGGATACACTCTGACCCGGAAGGCATCGATTTGCGGGGTAGCCTGATAGAGCAATGTCAGCATATTTACCGTGAAGGCCTCCTCTTCAGCGGCATTGGCTGGCGGGTCGACCAACAGATCCTGCAGGCGTTTATTGCCGATAAGCGTATTGACCTGATCATTGAGTTTATTAAGATAGATTTCAAAATTTTTGCGGGCCTGCTGGAGATAGCTTAGTGAAATCTTGGTATTGGTGTTGGTAATGCCCTCAATAGACTTGATATGTGCATAGTAAGCAAAGATGAGGAACGGTAAAATAATGATCAAAAAAAACACCAGAATAATCCGGTTCCGAAACGATGCTCCCAGCCGCAGAGAAAAACGATTCACAGCCGCAGCCACCCTTCCTTCCATGTCGACAACAATCCCCGCAATAGTTTGCGATCCACTCATTGTGACAACGGATGCATATATTTATATTTATGCTGTAGCGTTCATCATCTTATGGAAAAGAGGAATCGCATTGACAGCATCCAACAAAACGGTTGTACATGTAATCTCCCACACCCACTGGGACCGGGAATGGTATATGCCTTATGAAGCCCATCACGTCAAACTTATCGAAACGATAGATACCTTGATTGAAACGTTCGAGTCCGATCCTGATTTCAAGAGCTTCTATCTTGATGGACAAACCATCGTTGTAGAGGATTATTTGCAGGTCTATCCCGAGAAGCGCGAAATCATCCAGCGCCTGTGTGATGAAGGCAAGCTGTCCCTCGGTCCGTGGTATATCCTTCAGGATGAATTCCTGACGAGCGGCGAAGCCAATGTCCGCAATCTGCAAATCGGCCACCGTGATGCCAGTACGTTCGGTCCGATCTCCAAGCTCGGCTATTTCCCGGATTCCTTCGGCAACATGGGCCAGGCTGCGCAAATTCTACAGCAAGCCGGCATCAGCACAGCCGTGTTCGGCAGAGGTGTGAAAGCCACCGGCTTCAACAATCGCGTAGAAGATGCTTCCGGCCTGGAATCCCCATACTCCGAGCTGATCTGGCAATCTCCTGATGGTTCCAGTGTTCTCGGTATCCTGTTCGCCAACTGGTATAACAATGGTATGGAAATTCCGGTAGACCCTGAGGCGGCCAAGGCGTACTGGGATATTCGCCTGGAACGTGCCCGGCAGTATGCCTCCACTAGGCATCTGCTGCTGATGAACGGCTGTGATCATCAACCGATCCAGACTGATCTGTCCGAAGCTCTGCGTGTGGCGCGTGAACTCTATCCCGACTGCGAATTCATCCATTCGAACTTTGATGATTACGTGAAAGCGGTGAAAGAAGAGCTTCCGGAAGATCTGACCCTCACTACCGGCGAGCTGCGCGGACAGCATACCGACGGCTGGTATTCGCTGGTCAACACAGCATCGGCGCGCGTATATATCAAACAGCTCAATCAACAGAATCAGACACTCCTGGAAAAAACAGCAGAGCCGCTGGCCGCCCTGGCACATGGGTTAGGTAAACCGTATCCGCATGGTCTGCTGCAATATGCCTGGAAGACCCTGATGCAGAACCATCCACATGACAGCATTTGCGGCTGCAGTGTGGACGAAGTGTATCATGAGATGAAGACCCGGTTCGCGAAGAGTATTGAAGTTGGCTCCTCCCTCGCCACCGAAAGTGCCAAATTCATCAGTTCCAAGGTGGATACATCCGTATTCGCATCGTATGGAGATCAGGCCGTTCCTTTCGTGGTCTATAATACAAGCGGCTACGCGAGCAGCGGTACAGTTACCGTCGAAGTGGAATGGTCCCGCCGGTTCTTCAACCAAAGTGAAGATCCTGTCGCCGTCTTCAATGAGGTCGTTGGCCGCACGCATGGCGAAGGTTATCTTGTTAATGCAGCAGGGGTACGACTCGATGTTACCGCCGAGGATCTGGGCGTACGCTTCGGCTACGAACTGCCCGGAGACAAGTTCAGACAGCCTTACATGGCCCGTGCCCTGCGCCTGACTTTTGAGGCGGATAATCTTCCTGCCTTGGGGCTGGCTTCCTACGCCTGGATTCCAAGCAAGGCTGCCAATACGGAACAGGAGCCGCAGGATGTCTATCTGGTCACCGGTGACTTGACCATGGAGAACGAGCATATCCAGGTTAGCCTGGAACAAGACGGCAGCTTCTCCCTGTTGGACAAAGCCAGTGGCCAGCTCTACAGCGGCCTTGGCATCTATGAGGATGTCGGCGACATCGGGAACGAATATATTTTCAAGCAGCCGATAGGCGATACAGCTATCACAAGCCGTGGTGTACAGGCCGAAATTACGTTAGTCGAGGATACACCTTATCGTGCAGCTTTTGTAATCCAACACACGCTGCAAATTCCGGCTTCTGCTAATGAACTGCTGCAGCAGGAAATAGATACGATGGTGGAGTTCAGACAGCGCCAGGCAACTCGCTCACAGCAGCTTGTCCCGCTTCATATCGTCACTCGCATCAGCCTGGAGCGTAGTAGTCAAGCCCTGCACGTGCATACCCGTATCGACAATCATTCGAAGGATCACCGCCTGCGGGTCCTGCTGCCATCCGGCGTCCAATCGGCTGTGCATTATGCCGACTCTGTCTTTGAAGTAGCCGAGCGCCAGACCGTACCTGCACCAGAGTGGGAGAACCCAAGCAACTGTCAGCATATGCAATCGTTCATCGATGTGCATGAGGACGGCCGAGGCCTAACTGCAGCCGGCAAAGGCCTGAACGAATACGAAGTGCTGCGTGATGCCGAGGGTACAATTGCCGTCACACTGCTTCGCAGTGTCGGAGAGCTTGGCGACTGGGGCGTATTCCATACCCCTGATGCCCAGTGTCTTGGAGTGAACGAAGCAGAGTGGAGCATTATTCCGCACCGCGGCGGGGACACTCGCTTTGACGCTTATCGTGAAGCTTATCGCTTCGCTGTTCCGCTCATCACAGCCCAAACTGACATTCATGAAGGCGAACTGCCGCCCGTACACAACTTCCTCACCTGGGAAGGAAAAGGGCTTGCCTTCTCCAACCTGAAGCTCAGCGAAGGCAGTGGTGACCTGATGGCCCGCTGGTACAACCTCGCGGAGACTTCATCCGAACTGAGCATCCACGCAAGCGAGGATGTCGTGCTCTATACCAGCAATATCATGGAACAGCACACCTCAGACGTTCTGGAACAGTCGCTTCCAGTGAGCAAGGCAGGTATTGTGACAGTCGGAATTTCGTCCCGATAATTGACTTGATTTGCTTTTAGGACCTCCAGGCTGCCAATTCCTACGAACGGGCAGCCTGAAGGTTATTCCTCAGCCATCCCCAGCTGTCTTCTAAATTCCTTCGGTGTGCAGCCTACCTGCTTCTTGAACAGCTTCGAGAAATGCACCGGGTCCTTGTATCCAACCTGATAGGAAATCTGATAGATTTTAAATTTCACATCATACAACATTTCCTTCGCTTTTTTGACACGAATCTCTGTCAGATATTCGAGAAAAGTTTTATGCAGTTCCTTCTTAAACAGCTTGCTGAGCCATACCGGTGTGACATGTACAGCAGAAGCAACGCTCTGCAGTGTGAGGCTTTCAGCATAATCACGATGCAAGATTTTCTCCGCCTCGCTGACGATCTGGCTTGGCGTCTCCGAGAGCTTGCGGAAATCAGCAGCGATCTCATGCAAGAACGCTTCAGTCTGCACACGCAGTGCTTGCAATGTATCATACTGCTCCAGCTGCTCCCAGACGGCAATCGGATTACTCCTCCAACTCTTAAGCACCGTCCCCTCCGCCCCTCTGCGGAACACTTCGAACAGCCACTCAAAAATTTTCTGTTGAATATCCCTTAGCTGTGTAAGCTGCCAGGAATGCACCATCTCGATGAAGCTGTCCATCGCCCTTGAAATATCGGCATCGGTCCCATAGCGGACCAGATCAAGCATTTCTTCCGGCTCCTGCAGCGACAGGTCCTCATTTTCTCCATCATAAAAAAGCCCCTGCTCCGTAAACAGCCGGTTGCCGCCATAGACCGCTTTCTGCTCCATTACGCTTAACGCCTCAGTGTACATGTGATAAAGATTCCGGGTGTTGCCTGGCTTGGTCAGCATACCCGCACTGGCCGTGATTTTGACAAACTCATTGATTCTCTGAATCAACAGCTGTGCCATGCCCTGGGCAAATTCTGTTTGCTCCAGCTGTGAACTGCCAAGCACGACGATCCAACGGTTGTGGTTATCCTTATAAAGAGCAGACGGATGCGGATATTCCTCCTCCAGCGTCTGATGAACAACATTACCGATACCGAACAGAATCAGTTCCTTCTCATGCGGATTCCGGTTCTCAATCGCTTTGAGATTATCGGCCTCGATAACAATCAGGAACATCGGCTCCTTCAGCATCCATTCCAGTTCCAGCGTCTGCAGACGGTGACATCTACGCATTTCCAGATTGGGATCGTAGACATGCTCGATCATTTCCTTCAGCAGTTCCTCCCGCATTTTGGGAATAGCGAAGACAGCCTGATTGCGTAGCATCTGGCGGTTGCGTTGATCCATCCTTTTGCGATTGATATTCTCCACCGATTTATCCACCATTTTCCCCAGTTCATCCAGGTTGATCGGCTTCAAGATGTAATCGCATACACCTGTCTGCATCGCTTGCTTCACCAGTTCAAAATCATCATAACCGCTGACAATAATCTTCTCCGGCTTATAGTCCTCCACAGGGCATAGAGCATTCAGAAACTCCAAGCCCGACATGCGATTCATTTTAATATCCGTAATGATCAGATCCGGTCTAACTTCAAGTGCCGTGTGCAAGGCCACATCCCCGTCCTCCGCCACCAGAATCTCCGTAATATTGTAATCCTCCCAAAGAAAGCGGTTACGTAAACCTTCACGAATCTCATATTCATCATCCACTATAAGTACGCTAAGCATCTGTTCACCTTCCCGATTCGCATTTTTATACCTTGTTTCCTTTGGCAACATTATGCTTTAGCTTCATACTACCTGACAGCGGCTAGGATTGCACGGGGGTAATCCTTAACTTTTATGGGTGAATATTAAATTGCACTAACCATCCTTTTTGAAAAGGGTTTAATCTTAGCTCCATAAAAATAAAACGGCATCGTCCAGAGAGACTTCAGCCGTTCTATATCTGTGCGCAGTGCGCTGTATTCAGCTCAACAACTTATATACCCAATGATCAAGAACGAACCGATGACACCGCTAACGCCTTCAGCTTATTGACAATAGCACCCTCGCAGTCACCTTCCAGTGCAATCGATTCCGAGGCATAGGGAGCAAGCTCCTCGTGATGTCCGATCATAACGGCATGCCGGGCCTGCTGGAACATGGAAATATCATTAGCATCATTACCAAAGGCAATAAACTCCTGACCTCGTACCCCAAGCCGTTGTAACGCATTCCATTTATGAATATTCTGCGGGCTGATATCTATGACATTTTCATTGCGGTGCCTATGAATGACCACGCCAAGATTTTTCAGAGATTTCGCCAACTCCTCCATATCATCAGCAGTCAAAATAAGAATCTTGACGATGGATTTCAGAGATTCCACAGGAAGGCGTTTGGCCAGCTTGGAGGGATCTACATTATTCAGAATGGGATGATCGTGTGGACCGGTATAGGCATAATCCCAATCACTGTCAATCAGATAAGTGCCCTGATGTTCTTCAATCAGCCTAAGAATCTCCTGAACATCCTCCTGAGTGAAAGCTTCGGCATGCAGAACCTTGCCTTCCTTGGACACTAACGACCCGTTGCCGCCGATGAGCGCAAAGGAATGAAAACGTTTATGCAGAACAGGTAGCATATCACGAATCGGACGGGCCGAGGCAAAAATCACTTCATGCCCTTCATGCGTCATTTCTTCCAGACAAGACAGAATAGTTTCGGATACCGGTTGGCCTTTGAAGCAAATCGTACCATCCAGGTCAAAAACGAATTTCACTTTTACCCCTCCAAAACAGATGAATTTATGTAATATATTACACTAATCCTACTGCTATTTTCAGAGAAAATAAAGCTTGGATTGGGTCATACTTCAGGAATTGGTGATCGATTCCGAAGAGCTATTCAGAAGGAACGTGATTGACAATCCAAATCAATTACAGTACCTTTAGTCAAAAAAAGAACACACCCGAGGTGAAATCACAGATGGCTACAGTTAAATTGCAGCATGTCTCTAAAGTATTTACATCCCAGAAGGACAAGGTTCAGGCTTTGGAAAACGTCAACCTTTCTCTGGAGCCCCATGAATTTGTAGCCATTATCGGACCCAGCGGCTGCGGCAAAAGCACCCTGCTGAAGATAGTTGCCGGCTTGGATACCGGGTATGAAGGAGCTGTCGAACTGGATGGCAAGCCCGTTACAGGACCGAGCATTGAGAAAGGTGTTATTTTTCAGGAGCATCGTTTATTCCCGTGGCTGACTGTCGAAAAGAATATCGCCGCTGATCTATCCCTGAAAGACCCTGAGGTCAGAAAAGCTGTTGATGAAATGATCGAGTTAGTCAAACTCGGCGGGTTCGAAAAGTCTTTCCCCAAAGAATTATCCGGCGGCATGTCCCAACGTGTTGCCATAGCTCGGGCCTTGATCCGGAACCCGAAGGTTCTGCTGCTGGACGAGCCCTTTGGTGCTCTTGACGCCTTCACACGCAACCACATGCAGGAAGCGCTGCTGGATATTTGGCGCAGTAACCGGACTACCATGCTGCTCGTGACTCATGATATCGACGAGGCCATCTTCCTTGCCGACCGGATCGTGGTGATGCAATCCAAGCCGGGCAGAGTGAAAGAGATTATCCCCATTAACCTGCAGCATCCCCGTTCCCGTATCTCCGGACCATTTTTGGAATACCGCAAGCGGGTGCTGGAAGCCCTAAGTGATTCCGAGCAGACAGAACCTGCATATAGCATCTAGTCAAAATATCTAAATTCTCTATTTCGAGTTCACGTCTCGCCCATGCTGGGTGAGGCGTTTTTTTATAATCCCAACCGCTCGATCTCCTGCTGCAAATGCTTAAGTAGTTCCTGATGGGCAATCGAGAAATGCTGTCGCTTGGAACGGGCATAGCCAAGTGGGATAATATCCTGATCCAGCTCCCTGGCCTCCAGCGGAATCGCCACAATATCGCCGCTCAGGATCAGCGGATCATTCATGATGTTGAACTCCATGAAGATACTGATCACATCCCCCGCAGCGATCGTCCGCTTCAGTACCTCCTGATTGGTCGAGGTGAACAGCACCTGTACAGGACCGTACTTCAGCATCAGCTTTTTCATAAAAAGCCTTGAAAAGCTTCCGTTGACGCTGACAAAAGTCTGGTCAAGCAGATCGGATACGCCCAGCTTGCTTCTGGAAGCCAGCGTGGATTTGCGACCCACACATACTACGAGTCGGGTCTCCAGCATCGTGGTTAGCCACAGGTCCTTGATTTGCTGGCTATGCTCGGGATGAAAATAAATCAGCCCCATATCGGTGATATCCTGGCGTATATCCTCCAGAATCTCCACCGAATCCTTTTCCGTAATCTCCAGCTTGACATAGGGGTTGTTCGCTTTGAAAGACATAATGGCTTTCGGAAGAATCGCAAGAAAATTGGGGCTCACAGACAGGCGGATATCGCCGTGGATCTGCTCCTTTTGACCAGAGACCTCGTCCTCAAACTCCTGAACCTTCAGCAGAATTTCACTAGCCTTGGCAATCAATATCTTTCCCCGTTCGGTTGGTAGCGTCCCGTGCCGCGTTCTGCGGAACAGCTCGAACCCTACCTCTTTTTCTAGCTTCATGATTGCTTTACTGATACCAGCCTGCGAGATATGCATGGTCTCCGCTGTAGCTGAGATTGATCCTGTTTTCGCTACATTTACAATATATTCTATTTGTTCGATATTCACCTGAAATTCACCCCGTTCCCATAACCATTGGTTATATAAATATCATTCAAAGTTATTTTACTTGTTTAATCGGATATAGTAAAGTGATCTTTAACTTAGATAAAGGGGACTCGAACTATCATGAAAAGAAGAAATACATTCGCAATTCTATTAGCTGCCATAAGTATGCTGCTGGTACTCGCTGCCTGCGGTAAAGATAATAGCTCCGGTAACTCCAGTAGCAACTCCACTGCCTCCGGAACCAATCAAGTGGCCTCCACTCCAGAAGTCACTGTCAATATCGGCGTCCAGCACGCTGTTGCTCCGCTGGTTCTGGCTCAGCAACAGAAATGGTTCGAAGAAGAATTCGCCAAGCACAACGCCAAGGTAAGCTGGGTAGAAGTACCGGGTGGCCCAGCGCAATTCGATGCGATTCTTACGGATCGTCTGGATCTCGCGGTAACCGGTAATACCACCGTTATCACTGGACAAATATCCGACATTCCTTTCAAAGAAATTGCCATTGGTAGCACTGGCTCCAAGAATGTCGGACTGCTACTGCCCAAAGACAGTAAGATTACCGATCTCAGCGAATTGAAAGGTAAAAAAATCGCTGTAGCCAAGGCAACAGCAGCTTATGACATCCTGTTCAGATTACTGGACAAAGCAGGCCTGACTGCAAATGATGTCGAGCTTATCCAGCTCACTGCGGATGAAGCCAAGGCAGCGTTCGTCGGAGGATCTGTGGATGCATGGGCCATCGGCGAGCCGTACCTGTCGACAGCGGTTGTAGATGAAGGCGCCAAGGTTCTCGCAGACGGTTCCACCATTAACTACATCAGTCCTGCATTCCATATTGTCCGCACCAAGTTTGCCGATGAACATCCGGATCTCGTAGTCGCCTATCTCAAGGTACTGGAAAAAACACTGCAGTGGCAGAAGGATCACCTGGATGAAGCGGTAAAAATCTACGCTGATGGCACCAAGCTGAATCCCGAAGTTGTTAAATCCGTCATCTCCAATGTCCAGTTCGCGACTGTACCGGTTTCAGATGATTTTGTAAAAGCTCAAGGAGAGCTGGCAGCGTTCCTGTTAAAAGAAAAAGCAGTAAATAAGTCTGTTGACCCTGCCAAGGTCGTAGATAACACCTTCATCAATCAAGCACTAGAAGAAGTGAAAAACGATAAATAACCGTTAGGAGAGACAGCTATGAGCACAATCACCATCCCAATCCAAGAACTCAAAGACATGGGTAAAAAAGTCCTGCTGAAATACGGCGCTACCGAGCACGAAGCAGAGATTATCGCCAGTGATTACCTGGATGCCGATTTGAGAGGCCGCTCGTCGCACGGTTTTACCTTCTTCAAGCAGGCGGTCGGCTCCCTCGAAGGCAGAGGGAAGTATGAAGCCGCTCCGCTGGAAGGCTCCTATCTGCATGTCGCCGGAAATTACGATCTGGGCCATATCGTGGCCCGGGAATCGATTGATCTCGCTCTGCCAGCACTCGCTGAGCGCAAAGTGATCACCATCGGTATCACCGATGTCTCCCGCTTCAACTGCCCGGGCATTATTGCCCGGTACGGAGCAGAACGCGGCGCGATTACGCTGATCTCCGCTTATGGCGGAATGAGTGTGATGGCACCTCCCGGAGGCAAAGGAGCTGCCGTGAACAATACACCGCTGGCGATTGCCATCCCGCATACAAATCCGCTGTTTGTACTCGACATGGCCGTATCGGAGCGGGCTTGGGGCCATCTCAGTATCGCCAAATTCAAAGGAGAGTCCATCCCGGAACATTGGGGAGTCGATGAAGAAGGCCAGCCAACCGAGAATCCTGCGGATGTCAAATGGCTCTCCCCGCTTGGCGGCTACAAGGGCTTCGGCCTGGCGCTCGCGCTGGAGATTCTGAGCGGCGCCCTTGTCAATGTACCTATCGGTGCCCAAGGACTGAAGAAGAATCGTGGAGCCTTCATCCAATTGATCGATCCTACCATTTTTGGTCATACTGTGGAGTCCTTCACCGCACAGGTCACTGGCTTCCTCGGCGAACTGGCCGATATTCCGCTGGCTGAAGGTCATAACGTGCCGATTACCTATCCCGGACAAGCTTCGGAACAGCGCTATCAGGAAGCGCTAGCTTCCGGTGTCATTACACTGCACCATTCTGCTATTGATTACTTGCGTAACGAACTATGAAAACGCAGAAATCTTATCTGAAATACGTTTATGGCAGCCTGCTTCCCCTGCTCATTGTGGTGGTGTGGCAGTTAATCGGGGAGCTTCATCTGCTGCCTCCCCAGCTGCTCCCTACACCGCTCAAGATCGGCAGAAGCTTTATTGATCTGCTCTCAAGCGGTGTGCTGCTGTCTAATATCGGAATCAGCATCTATCGTGCTCTGATCGGCTTCCTCATCGGCGGCGGGTTAGGAATCGTATTTGGGCTCCTCGTCGGTTTCTATAAAAGAACGGAGTGGACGCTGGACCCGACGTTACAAATGATTCGAACCGTCCCCCATTTGGCCATTATGCCACTCTTCATTCTATGGTTCGGCTTCGGCGAATTCTCCAAGGTACTGTTGATCGCGATGGGTGCTTTTTTCCCTATCTACCTCAATACCTTTATGGGTATTCGCAGCGTGGACTCTAAGCTGTTCGAAGTATCTCGCATTCTGGAGTTTAGCCGCTTCAAGCAGATTACCCGGCTCATTCTACCGGCTGCCATGCCCAATCTGCTGCTCGGCATCCGTTTGTCCCTCGGCACGGCCTGGTTGAGCCTGATCGTTGCCGAGCTAATGGGAGCAAACGCAGGTGTAGGCTATATGATCTCGGATGCCCGCCAGTTTGCCCAGACCGAGGTTGTTTTCGTCGGCATCGTTATCTTCGCTGGAGTCGGCAAGCTGACTGACTCCCTTGTGCGCAAGCTTGAGACCCGCCTGCTGCGCTGGCGGGATAATTATAACGGATGACCGTGTTACACTTTTTACATTTACAAGTACAGGAATAAACCAAACAGGCGTAGCCTTTCGCTCCTATGCGAGACGCTGCGCCTGTTCTTTTCATAGAGAAAAGCCCGCGCTGAATTATGCTATAACGCCTCTTTGCCCAATATCATCACTAAGAGTTACATGATAGAATTCAAATATAAGTTCCTTTTTGAAAACAACAAATCAGCATCTTTTATCGGGAGGCGTCTAACATGTCAGAAAAGCAAGATTCTGAATTCCCTGCTCCGCAGCATGAGGTGGGAGAACGTCAGGACCTATGGGTGACGATGAGTGACGGGGTGCAATTAATGACCCACATATGGTTAAGCAGGGGTGAACAGCCCGCGCCAGTAATTGTGGTACGCAACCCTTACATAGGCAGAGAATTCCGGCCAGACCCCGAAGTCGTGCTGCTCTCTGCTTATGGATACAATGTCATCATCCAGGAGTGTAGAGGACGCGGTTCCTCCGGCGGGCGCTGGGTGCCGTTTATACATGAGAAGCAGGACGGTCTGGACACGCTGGATTGGATCATCTCCCAGCACTGGTGCAACGGCAATATCGGCTTATACGGGGGTTCGTATCTCGGCTTTAACCATTGGGTGCTCGCAGACAGTCTGCCGCCAGAGGTCAAGACACTATATATCTCCGTGATCGGTACCGAACAGCAACGCTTCATCTATATGGACGGGATGTTCCGTCCGGATATCTATACCAGTTGGGCGGTTACCAACGCTGGCGCCGATCTTGGAGGCCGCAGCCCCCGGGACCTGGAAGAGCAAGCGCGCCAGTTCCGTCCTCCTCTGGAGATGGATGTGACCCTGCTCGGCAAACAATTGGATTGGTACCATGACTTCCTGTTGAACCCTGGAGCCGGAGACGAGCTATGGCAGGAGGGCTTCTGGCAGGAATTCCGGCATATCCCCTCCCGTCTTTCCGTTCCGGTCTGTATGGTCGGAGGATGGTTTGATATTGCTCTGGAAAGCATGATGCTGACCTATGAGCAGATTCCGCCAGAGATCCGGGAGCGCAGCCGCTTTATCGTTGGCCCTTGGGTACATTCGCTTGCCCCGCATGGGGACCGTGATTTTCCGGGTGGTACCGTCAATGGCGGCAATGGCGGTTTCCGCGAGGTGCTGGGATGGTTTGATTACATGCTTAAGCAGACGGCGTATGAAGAGGAGCTCGGCACGGTCAAAACCTATGTAATCGGCGCAGATGGCTGGCAGAATTGGACGTCCTGGCCGCCGCCGGTGCAGAAGCGAACCTATTATTTAGGGCAGCATAACGTCCTAAATGATGTGCCCGAAGTGGATGGGCATCAATTAACCTACACTTATGATCCGCTCGATCCAGTGATTACTGTAGGTGGAAGCGGTCTCTTATCAACCTTTGAAGCCGGTCCGGACCAGCCCCGTACAGCATGTGCATTACAGCTGGAACCGGGCTATCGCCAGGATGTCCTGAGCTTTCTCTCTGCACCGCTGGAGGAGGAACTGTTCCTCGCAGGGTCGATCGAAACGGTGCTGCAGGTCAAGTCAACCGCCGAAGATACTTCATTCACCGTCAAGGTGAGCGAGGTTCTGCCGGACGGCAGAACCTATAATATCGCTGATGGCATAACTTCACTGGCATATCGGAACGGTTCGCCGACCGCACTGCCTTATTCTCCCGGTTCACTCGAAGAGATCACGCTCCAATTATGGCCGATTACCTGGGTGCTGGGAACAGGCTCACGGATCAGAGTCGATATTTCTTCTTCCAACTTCCCGGCTTACCATGTGCACCCTAACCGGGCCGGCAACTGGTCCAAGATTCAGGAGACGGTGACGGCCGAGCAAAGTATATACTGGGGCGGAGGCCATAACGCTAGTATCCAGCTTCCAGTATGGAAACCACAATCTTAGCCATATAGATGTGAAAATCAAAGGCGGCCCCGATCAAATGTATTGACGTTTGATCGGGGCCGCCTATTTTACGTTGAAGGTATAATACTCTAAGTGCTAATGTCTTGGAAGAACTACGTAGCTTGAGCCTACCGTTGCTGTCCAGCTCACAGAACCATTTTCGTCCCGCGTAACGTCTACCGGCTGTCCGTTGCAGGCGATTTCCAGATCGCCAGCACCAGATACACGCAGCGTGCACTCCCCATCGCTCCGGGCATGAATGACTGCCTGATCCAGCGTTCCCCGACTCCAGACCATATCCACGTCATAGCCGCCTCTCGCCCGCAATCCTCGCACCTCACCCTCGGCCCATGCCTTCGGAAGTGCCGGAAGCAGATGCAGCTCTCTGTTATGGCTTTGCAGCAGCATTTCAGAAATCCCGGCTGCGCCGCCAAAATTCCCATCAATTTGGAAAGGCGGATGATTGTCGAGCAGGTTCGGTAGCGTGGAATGAGCCAGCAGTGCCTGGACATTCTCCCACGCCTTCTCTCCATCCGCAAGCCTAGCCCAGAGATTGATAATCCAGGCCCGGCTCCAGCCGGTGTGACCCCCGCCGTGCGCCAGCCGCCGCTCCAGCGTCACTCGCGCCGCCTTCATCCATTCCGGCGTTTCACTTTCGGAGAAACGGGTACCGGGATGCAGCGCGAACAGATGCGAGATATGCCGATGACCCGGCTCGGCCTCTTCATAATCCTCCAGCCATTCCTGCAGTTGTCCATATCTGCCGATCTCCGGCTGTGGCAGTCGTTCGCGCAGCGTATGCAGCCGCCCGGCGAAAGCGTCATCAACCTCCAGAATGTTCGCTGCCTCGATGCAAGCGCTGAACAACTCATGCAGAATCTGGCTGTCCATCGATGGGCCCACACAGAGAATTCCCGCCCTGCCATCCGGCAGCAGATATGTATTCTCCGGGGAGACCGATGGCACGGTAACCATACGCCCGTCTGGCAGCTCCGTCAAATAGTCTTCGAAGAACTCGGCTGCCTCTTTAAGAATCAGGTATATACGTTCCAGGAAGGCAGCGTCCCTGCCGAATTGGTAATGCTCCCACAAATGTAAGGACAGCCAGGCCGCGCCCATCACCCAGTAAGTTGCCGGAATATACAGATCCTGCGGCGCCGTATCGCCCCAAAGATCCGTATTGTGATGAGCTGCAAAGCCTTTGCAGCCATACATATCCCGGGCCGTTACTCTGCCCGGCTCCCGCATGCGCTCAATCATATCGAACAGAGGTTCATGGCAATCCGCCAGATTACCTGATTCTGCAATCCAGTAATTCATCTGGGTGTTGATATTGATCGTATATTTGCTGTCCCATGGAGGCAGAAACTGCTCATTCCAGATCCCTTGCAGCGTAGTCGGCAAGGAGCCGGGTCTACTGGAAGCTACTAGTAGGTAGCGCCCGAATTGGTAATAGAGCGCGATTAGGCCCAAGTCCTCTTCACCGCTGCGGATACGCTCCAGGCGGGCATCCGTTGGCAGGTCATCCCCCTGCAATGAGCTCCCTTCCACCGCTGCTCCAAGCCGGATCGACACCCGTCCCATCACGGACTCCATGTCCAGCGTATGTCGTTCCCTTAGTGCGGCATATTCCATTCCCCCTGCCTGATCCGCAGTCTTCAAAGCTTGCAGCTCCGGTTGGGGGTAGCGATAGGAGGTTGCCGCCGTCAGGTACAGGATCACACAGTCTGCCTGCTCAACTACGACATGTTCTCCAATAATAGCCGCCTTACCTCCACCCTCGGCTTTTACACACAGCACGGTGCGGAAATCCACACCACCTGCGCCGCCCTCGTTTCCCCGCATGACCAGCGTTTGATCATCGGCTTGAACAAGCTCGTCATAGTAGCGATTGTTACTTCCCCGCTTTAACCGGGCTTTGAAGCTCACTGCTCCCGGCACATTAGCCGTGATGCGCATCACCAACACCTGATCGGGATGGCTGACGAAGAGCTCCCGCTCATAACTCACACCATCCGCTTCATAACGTACACTTGCGATTCCATGGTCCAAATTCAATTGACGTGAATAGTCCGTGATTTCTCTGCCATGTTCAAACGCCAGCGCCAGTTCTCCCAGCGGAACGTAATGGCGCTGGCTTTCAGGAACACCCGACAAGGCTAGCACAGCCAGCTCCTGCGCTTTTTCTACCTCGCCCCGCAGCAATAGCCCCCGGATCTCCTCCAGATTAGCCTTGGCATCCGGATTATTGCGATTCCGCGGACCACCGTACCACAGACTGTCTTCATTCAGCGCGATCCTTTCCTCCAGCGGATCACCATAAATCATCGCTCCAAGCCGGCCATTACCTACAGGAATGGCGTTCTCCCATCGGTCAGCCGGGGAGGTAAACCATAACCGTTGGCAACCGTTCCCTATTACCTGTGAAGCTGAACTCATGTGAAGATTCTCCTCTCGCATTGCTCTATTTTTTCAAGTATAGATTGAACTTAGGATTATCAAATGGGGTAAAGTCGTCATTGCAGAGAATGTTTGGACTTCCGGCCGCTGTTATCTCCAGATTTCTTGGGATTGTACCACTATTCGCGGATAAAATCTGGAGACAGCCTATGCTTTCGATGCCAGCTTTCCTGCGGAAAGCTTTCAGGCAGACTCTTCGCTCCTACAGTTCCAAAATTCTCCTCCATTCCGTTCCCCTTATGTTAAATTCTTCAACTCAGTCTATATACAAAAAAATATCCATCCTCCCTAACCAGTAGCAGGCGAATTCTCCTGCAGCGACAGCTCACGATATGCCGAAGGTGTCAGACCCACCTGCTTCTTGAAGGCGGAATAAAAGTGGCTGCTGTTGGTATAACCGCACAGTTCGGCCACATCGCCCACCCGGTACTCATCGCTACGCAGCAGTTCCTTGGCCTTGTCTATGCGGACCTTGCGGATATACTCACTGGAATTGATCCCTGTGACCTCTTTGAAAATCTTTGATAAATAATTAGGCGTATAGCCGGCCCGCTCGGCCAGAACCTCAACACTCAAGTTATTGTCGTTATAGTTCAGCTGGATGAATTGCATAATCTCTTCGACCTTGCGGTAGAACTTGTTCTCCTTCAATTGCTTGATACTGTCCAGGCTGCTACTGTAATGATCGAATTGTCTAAGCAGCCAATCCATGGCCTGCTCCAGCGTCTCCATCTCAGTAAAGATCAGATTCAATTCCCCATACAGCACGCCAAGACGTTTGTTCTCGTCGTTAATGGTCTGATTCATCTGGGTGATGCAGACCAGAAAGAGATGGAACAGTGCCTGAATCGCGTCAGAGTATACGAATCCTTTTAGCACATAGGCTGCACCCGCCAAACTCTCCTGGAACCCAGCTCTGTCGTTCATAGAAATACAAGAGATCAGCTTCTTCTCCATCTCCGCCGGAAGTCCGTAACTGCGTGTAAGCATCTCTTCGACCTCTGCCTGGTGGATAATCCGTCCGTATCCTAGCACAAACCGCTGCTGAAGCATCTCTAGACCCTGAGCATAGGCCAGCGTGCAATCCCGATCCTGCCGTACATCGCTAAGTCCGATACTGACCGTAATCCCATGCGAAGCAATAAACCGTTGAATACTCTCCAATAGATCCAGCAGATCCTCGAAGCCTTCCGTTCCTCCCTCGCTCTCATTAAGCAAAACAGCGATTTCTCCCTTGGGCATCCTTACAGCCTCATAAGGGTAATCGTTATGCAGCCGTTGACTGATGCTCTCGAACAGCAGCGATTCGAACAGGGCTGCTTCCTTTCCATCTAACTGTGAATAGGCATCGATCCTGAACAGGCACAGACGGAACGTATCCAGACAAACCCCAAGTCCGTAATCGCCCCCTTGAACGTCTGCTCGTTCGTCGTTTCCCCCATCGGTCAGTAAGCTACGCAAATAAGTCTCCTTCACAATCCGCTGATTGCTCCGATTCTCGTTTTCCAGCGAACGCATATGCAGCAGCGTTTCTGTATACACCGATTGAATAAAAGAGATATCGCCGGTATTTCCACCCTCCACCTGGAACGGGGAGCGTTTGAACAATTCCGTCAACTTCTCCACTGGGATGTAGAGCCTCTTGGAAATTAGAAAAATAGCAGCAAGGCACATCAGGAGCACACTCGTACAGACGACCAGAAAGCCATTGCGTTTATCCTGAATAGGCTTGACCAGCGTGGAATAGGGTGCCTTGCTCAAGATATACCAGCCAGTGCTTTGATTTTGCACAAAAGCGATGAGCGATCGTGACCCTCCCTCCTTGTCGGAGAGGTTGCCCTTGGAGTCAGATTGTTGCAACACATTGGCAAAAGCAGAGGTGTCCTTGATATCCCCGCCAATCTTCTCCGGGTCTGTATGTGCGAGCAGCGTTCCCTGAGTGTCAGCAATCAGCAGTTCATTGCCTGAATTCGCCAGGTAATCATGAATAAACAAATTCTCGTCTAAATTAATGATCACCGTCTGCTGTTCACCATTGATGTTAAGGTTCGTATATTCGATACTGATCGTGTAATCCTTCTTATTGGTCAAAAAGTCTTGCTTATTACCGGACGGAACCAGCCGGGTTAAATAAACGGTCCGATTGCTGCCCACACTTTTGCGGTATGTGGAGCCCTGCTTTAAGAAGCCTGCGGCATCAAAGCCAAGCTCTCCCTCGCAAATGAATTCTTTGATCGTTGAGTTGTAAACAAAAATGGAGTGGATGTAGGGATTGATTTGGCGAATATTGCGGATCTGGATGCGGGCTTGGTTACTCGTTAAGGCATCGCTGCTGCTTAACGCTAGGAAGTAATTGATGTTGTCATTGATCTCCAAATTCAGAAAGATCTGATCCATCTCCCGGAAGAGATTGTCGATATTTCCGCTTAAAGTTTCGAGTCCCTTGATTTGTTCCCGTGATAGCTGATTAAAGAGCGTCTTGGAGTACAGGTTGGAAAAAACAAGGGTCATCGTAACGACAAGAATCATCGTCAATGCTGTGAAGGATAACAGCATCCGGACAAACAGTGAATCCCGCCTGAGCTTTGCCACCGATAGCTCCCTCTCTCTCTTTAAGCGCTTTCATATATTGGACTCCAGTATAGACGAAAAGGATCGCGAATGGCAATGAATATCGCCACCCGCGATGGTCATTTGGATACAATAAGATTAAGTCAACCTAGTTTGCTGCGAGGAATTCATCCAGTTGTTTTTGGACCTCAGCCACAATCTTGTCGGTTCCGGCATCCTTCTCCTTGGCGATAAAATTGGCAACATCTTTATCCACGTCCTTGATGTTGATTCCGCACATCAGCAGATTGCCCAGTTCACTGCGCAGCTGCTCCCGCTTTGCTGCCTCGGTCTTGATCGCTGTCTGGTCAGGCACGAAGTATTTGACCGTCGACGTAATCTGGTTCGGACGATTAATGAAGGCATCGTAAGTCTCATAGTATTTTGGTGTATGCTGCTCGTCATACTTCTGGAATTCCTTGCGCCAGAAGCCCCACTGTCCCGGCCAATCAAGATAGTTGGTTGGCTGGCCGTTACCTTGCCCATCCATATACTTCACGTTATCGCCATCCAGCTTGTAGGTCTTATCCAAAATGCCATAAATCACAGCATCATACACCTTCTGATTCGTGGACAGCTCCTCCAGGAACATGAGCACCCGCTCCGGGTTGGCTGCATTCTTATTGATCGCTACAATATTATCCAGCGGTGAAGCAATAACCCATTTCTTGTCTGGATAGAATTCCGACCAAGTCTTCACAGCTCCTTCCGCTTCCACGGACGGCTTGAACGTATTAGGGTTCTCCAGAATCCCACCGTCAATCTGGTTGATAGCAGAGCTCAGTGTTCCGGCCGAGAAGTCGCCTTCCGTTCCTTTGGTCGCCAGAAGGTTGCGCGGAATCAGGCCATCCTCGTTCCACTTTTTCGCATAGGTTACGAGTTCCTTGAAGGCTTCAGTCTGCTCCCACGGAATGACCTTGTGCTCGGGATCATCAATCTTGACGACTAGACCCATAGAATTCAGGTTCTCGTATTCATATTTCTGCAGGAACACCTGGGCGACATCACTGTACCAGCTATCCGGCCGCCAGGAGATGGGCAGAATTTGCGGTGAAGCCTTTTTGGCAGCATGGAGATACTCATCCAGCTCTTCCACCGTTTCTACCTTGTCTTTCATGTAGCCGCCTTTTTTCGCCAGATCACCCCGGTACCAGACAATCGGCTTGATGCTTTTCTTCAGTGTCCAAGGCGCCCCGTACACCCGGCCCTTGACCCGGATCGGGTCCAGTAGATTCTGTTTATTGTAAGTTTCGGTCAGCTTGGGTGCATATTTTGGCAGTAGATCTGTGATATCCAGATAAGAACCACGATTCATAGCATTAGGGAAATCATTCCAGTTCGCATCAAAATTAAGATCATAATTATCGCCAGATGCCTGAAGCAGCTTCATTTTATCCTTATAGTCATTCCAGTTGACAAAATTAATCTCGAACTTGGCATTCAAAGTATCCTTGGTCAGCTCCGACACATACGACCATACCTCATCGGTCGCCTGCGGCTTATCTCCCGGGAAATAAAAGCGCAGCGTAACAGGCTTCAGCTCTGCCTTTTGTCCTTCGCTTGTCTTTGTACCTTCTGTTTTGCTTGGGGTGCTTGCATTCTCTTTGTCACCGCCGCCGCAGCCCGCGAGCAGCCCTCCTGCCAGCAGCACCGTCAGTCCCAGCGCAGCCGTTCTCTTCCCTTTGACCATTGACGTTCCCCCTATTAACAATTTTGTGAATATGCTCAGCGGCAGTATTGCCGTTCAAGCCTTCATCAACCCGCCAAATCTGTGAATGTCTCACCCTTTAATTGCCCCCAACATCAATCCTTTAACGAAATACTTCTGGAGGAACGGGTACAGAAAAATAATCGGACCAATCGTAATCATCGTGGCAGCCATCTTGATACTTTCGCGCGGCATCATCTGGTCAGCAGTCGTTGCCAGCACGCTGGAATTGGCCAGATAATCCACATTCGAGATAATGGTCCGTAAGAGCAGCTGCAGCGGCTGCAGCTCTATCTTGTCGATCAGCATCAGCCCCAGCCACCAATCATTCCAGTAGCCCAGAGCGATAAACAAGCCGACAGAGGCAAACACCGGTGTAGATAATGGCACAATGATGGAGATCAACGTTCGGAACTCTCCTGAGCCGTCGATTTTGGCTGATTCATGCATTTCCTCCGGGATCGAGGAGAAGTAGCTGCGCATCAGGAACACATTGAAGCCGTTAACCATCGACGGTAGAATCAATGCGGCCATATTGTTATGAAGATGTAGATATTTGACGCAGATGATATACCATGGAACCATGCCACCGCTGAAGAGCATTGTGAGCAACACGTAACCAGAGATAAAATTACGGTATTTCAACCTGCGCAGCGACATTGGGTAAGCAATCATGGCGGTAATCGCCAGACTGGCGATGGTACCAATCACCGTGACCAGACTCGTGACCTTGTAGCCATTCAGGATCACACTCATCCGCTGGAACAAATACTGGTATGCCGCAAAGTCGAAATTCTTCGGAAACAGATTATACCCGCTGGTGAGAATGTCCATTTCCCGGGTCATAGAGCTGGATAGAATAATGACGAACGGGATGACACAGAACAGGGCAATCAGCGTGACGATCAGATTTAGAACCGCTTGGCCCCAGGAAAAGGATGTGCTGATTTTCATGCAAGTACCTCCATTATGCACCTCATTTTTTTAAAAGAGCGCTGCGTCGCTTTCATACTTGCGGGCCAGTCTGTTGCTGACATAGACAAGCACGAAGGCCAGTACCGACTGATAGAAGTTCGCCGCTGCAGCCATCCCCATATCCCCAGCCCCCTTCAGACTGCGGAAGACAAAGGTGTCGATGACATCCACCGTAGAATAGATCTGCGAGTTATCGCCGACAAGGGAGTAGAACATTCCAAAATCTGAGTTCATAATATGGCCGATGCCAAGCAGTGTCAGCACAATAATGGTTGGACGCAGCATCGGAATGGTAATATGAATGATCTGCCTGAACTTCGTAGCCCCATCAATCCGGGCCGATTCATACAGTGTGTTGTCAATCCCCATCAGGGTAGCCAGGTAGATGATGCTGTTATAGCCGATACTTTTCCATATAAAAATTATGGCGATTATAAAAGGCCAAGCCATCGGACGCGAATACCAGTCAATCTTATCAAAGCCCCACCTCACCAGTAGCTCGCTCAACATTCCGTGCTCATAGCTCAGGATATTGTAAGCGAACACGCCCACCACAATCCATGAGATAAAGTACGGAAGCAGCGTTAGCGATTGAGACACCCGCTTGAACCAGACCGACCGGATCTCATTAAAGAGGATCGCCAGCGCCACATTAAGGAAGGTACCCAGTGCGATGAATAATAAATTCAGTAGAATCGTATTCCGGGTCACCCGAACCCAATTGGAGGAAGTGAAGAAGTATTGGAAATTCTCATAGATCGGATGGGCCCAGGAGCTGCGAAATATCCCCGTGCTTAAATTGAAATCTTTGAATGCGATAATGATGCCGACCATCGGAAAATAACTGAATACCAGCAGCAGTAGCATCGCAGGCAAGGTCATCAAATACAGGACCTTATGTTTATTCAGTTCTTTGAGCAAAGTGGAACCCCCTCTACATTTCGTGAATCCGCTTACAAATGGAATGCTATCACAGCCATAACCCATTTTAAACTTTCGATTACTGTGATTTTGTTAACATTTCTACGATATAGAGCCATCAATTGCTATGATTTTATTGCTTTTTCGTGTTGTTTCCCCGAAACTTTATAGGCGATCTTATTATTGTTATACTGGGACAATCCTACTTAAGAATGCTAGGACAGCTTAGCCCCAGTGGTCTCAAAAAGGCGAAGGCGATACTCAAGGATGTATTTTTCACTTCATTTAATGATGTTTAAAATGACTTCCCCCGCTTCTCCCCCAAATTGCTCACGGTGTCCTCATGGACACATGAAGGACATACCCGCAGGTTATACTTTTTTCCAAGCTGAATTAAAAGAGGGATTACATGAATAAAAAAGTGCTTCTCGTTGAGGATGAAATCCGTATTCGTGAAGTCATTGCCGACTATTTCATACAAAGTGATTGGGAAGTCTACGAAGCTGGTGACGGTCAGGAAGCCTTGCTCTGCTTCGATGATCTACAGCCGGACCTCCTGATCCTGGATATCATGATGCCGAAAATCGACGGTTGGGAAGTATGCCGTCAGGTGCGCAGCCGCTCAGAGGTGCCGATTATTCTGCTGACGGCCAAATCAGGCGAGGATGACAAAATACTGGGCTTTGAACTGGGCGCCGACGATTATGTTACCAAGCCGTTTAGTCCCAAGGTGCTCGTAGCCCGGGCGAATGTGCTGATGAAAAGAGTCGAGGGTCTTTCCAAAGCTCAGCCATCACTCTTAACGTTTGGCAGCGCGGTGCTGAATACGATGGCCCGTCGGCTGGAAGTGAACCAGGTGGAAGTCGAACTGGCCCCCAAGGAGTATGAGTTGCTTCTTTATTTAATCAAAAACAAAGGGATTGTTATCTCGCGCGATACCGTGCTTGACCGGATCTGGGGCTTGGATTTTGAAGGCGATTCACGTGTGGTAGATACCCATATCAAAAAATTGCGGAGCAAGCTCGGAACGGAATCACGTCATATCCGTACTGTAATCGGTACCGGCTATAAGTTCGAGGAGGAAGAATGAAGAAACGTGGCGTCACCTATAAGCTGTTTATCATGACCGTTGTTTTTTTCCTGTGCTTCTACGGCATGGTGATCCTTAGCCAAATGCTGTTCTTCGAAGGCTTCTACGAGAACCAGAAAATCTCCCGGGTAGAAAATCATTTGAAGGCCTACGCCGCAAACTACGCCTCCCTAGAGAATCGGAGCATGAGTCAAATTTCCAAGGATACGGCCAAGTTCATCATTCAGAACAAAAGCCAGCTGGCCATTCTGACCCTGGAAGGCAAAGTGAAGCTGGGCGACCCCTTTCATATCACGTTGAAAAAAGAAAACGGGCAGCTGGTTACGATCAACCTGTCCCTTTTTATGAATATGTATGGCACCGAGCTGAAGGATGCTCGGATTCAGCTGGGCGACCATCTAACCGTCTTAGGTGAGAACGATGTCGTTGAAGAATCGCAGATACATGTGCTTTATCCGATCAACATTCACAAGCAAGGCGAAGCGGTGGTCGGAGAACCTCCTGCACAAACGCTAACCGAGGAAGCAGAGATTGGGAAAGCAGAGACCATCACGGGCACAGTTACAGAAATTGTGCTCCCTGATCTGAAGACATGGAACCCCCGTCAGGTTCTGATGCTATCTGCTATGGAGGAGTGGTTCCCTCTGAATCCAACCATACTTGAGAAGCTGAAAAACCTGGAGGTTCAGCAAGACGAATGGACAGAGCCCTGGACCGGGGTCCGCAGTTCCGTCATCATCTACCCTGTGAAGATGAAGAATGGCGACATTGATCTGTTGTTCACAGTGACTTCACTTCAGGAGGTTAGTGAGACGAATCAGGCTCTGCAGTGGTTCTATGTCTATCTCGGCATTGGCGGCTTCATTCTGATTCTGTTCCTCTCTCTCTTCTTCTCTAAAATTGTGACCCGTCCGCTCATCTCGATTAACAATGCGGCGAAACGAATGGTCAATCTTGACTTCAGCGTTCACGAGCCGATCCGGCAAAATGACGAATTGGGCAGTCTTTCAACCAGCATGCACACCCTCTCCCGCAAGCTGGACAGCGCGCTTAGGGAGCTTCAAGAAGCCAATCAGCAGCTAGTGAATGATATGACAGAAAAACAAAAAATGGAGATCGCCCAACAGGAATTCTTCGCCAATGCATCACATGAGCTGAAGACCCCCATCAGCATTATCAAGGGCTTCGCGGAAGGGTTGCAGGACGGGGTGAGCGCTGGCAAGCAGGATCACTACATCGGCGTCATTATCGAGGAATCGGACAAGATGGAAATGCTTGTTCAAGACATGCTGAATCTAGCTACCTTGCAATCTGACACCCTTAAGCTCCGCAAAACAACCTATATGCTCAGCGAGCTGGTAGAAGATGTGATGGGGAAGCTGGTCTATTTATTGAAGCAAAAAAATCTTGAAGCTGTAATCATCCCTTCCAATGAGCTCCCGCTGTATGGGGATTTGAGGTGGATGGAACAGGTAGTATCCAACCTGGTTACCAATGCGATCCGGCATGCGGTGGAAGGCAGTACGATTACAATCGGAATCAAGGGCTTGGAAGGCTCCTCTATTTTCTCCATAGAGAATACGGGCGAGCAAATCCCGGAGCATCAATTGGAGCATATCTGGGAGCGGTTTTTCCGGGCAGAGCCTTCGCGTAGTCGCCAGACTGGCGGGACGGGACTTGGGCTTGCCATCGTCAAGCGGATTCTGGATCTGCACGGCTGCCAGTATGTAGCGGAGAACACAGGGAGTGGCGTAAGAATCGTCATTACCTTTGATCATTAATTATTATCTTTTTTTTAAAACGAAAGGCGTGAAAATAAACATGAAATGGATTTGGTTACCCTCAGCATGTACTGTAATCAACTTGGGGGCAGGGGCATTATCATTATTTTTTACCATTCGTGAACAATATATGGTCGCATTCGCACTGGTGATGGTGGCCGCGATATGTGATGTGCTGGATGGTTTGCTGGCTCGGCTGCTGCATTGTCCCAGTGATTTTGGCAAACAGTTGGACTCACTCGCAGATATCGTCTCCTTCGGAATTGCCCCGGTATTTCTGATCTTGCTGTACAAGCTGGAGGATTCCATGTGGCTCGGTCCCCTCGCTGCGGTTGTATTCCTGGTATGCGGGGCGCTCCGGTTGGCAAGATTTAATATAAGCGTTCCCGTCAAAGGGTTCGTCGGTCTGCCCATTACCGCTGCTGGCGTGATCCTGTCACTTACAGCTTTACTAGGTGACCGGTTGAAGCCTGAAATGACACTGCTTGTGATGGGCCTGCTGTCTGTTCTGATGATAAGCAGAATTCCATTTCCATCCTTTAAAAAAACTTACGCCAGGAAGTGATTACAGCATGGCATGGATTATGGATATGATCACCCAATATGGATATTTCGCGATTTTTGCGCTGCTGGCGCTCGGAATTATAGGTATTCCGGTTCCCGATGAAATTCTAATGCTATTCGTAGGCTATCTGTGTTCTGTAATGGTGCTTGATTTCTCGATCTCCGTGCTAGTCTGTTTCACTGGGGCAATCACTGGTATGGTCACTAGTTATACCTTGGGCAAAAAGCTGGGGCAGCCACTGGTTGACAAGCATGGCAAGTGGATCGGCCTAACGGCCAAACGATTTGAGATCGTGAAGCGCTGGTTCGCAAAGTTTGGTCTCTGGACAATCCTGCTCGGGTACTTCATTCCAGGGTTGAGACATGCTACTAGCTACATCTCCGGAATTAGTGCCATGCCCTTTCGAAAATATTTCCTCACCGCAAGCCTGGGGTCGATGGTGTGGGTTCTGATATTCACCTCTATCGGTTATTATATGGGGGCGAATATGTCGTTTGGCGTTTAACACAAAAGAAACTGCAAGTAGAAAGCTCTGAGTTGCCGGTCAAATACTCTGTAAAGAGATACAGGCCGGCAATTTGATTGTTGAAATGAACCACTGCTTGAAAATGATTTATATTTCCTTACAAGTATCATAATTACTGCATATACCAAAAGTATGCCTCCGATACCCTCACTTAATAATTCAACACTGGTGGATACAGTTACTCCAAAGCCTTTATATAGTGTTGAAGGAATCAAACATATGAATACCCCCAAACACAGCCCTGCATAAGGTTTTGCCATAAAATTATTGAATTTTTCCCCATTTATATTCAATTCACTTCCAACCTCCTATTTCTTCTGAACAATTTGGTGTCTGTTGTGGGTTCTGGTGTTCACCTCCCCTGGTACGAAAAAGAAAACGAACAGTCCGTCTTTTATTGACAGGTAGCTCTATTTATCCTTAGAATAAAAGGAAGCTATCGGCTTGAAAGGAGGCGTTTGTTATTCGTAAAGGTGAGAAAACCAAGCAATTTGTTATCGAAAAAACTTCCCTGCTACTGAATCAGCGCGGGTACTTGTCCACTTCCCTTGCCGAGGTTACTGAAGCTACCGGACTGCAAAAGGGCGGACTCTATAATCATTTTAGAGACAAAGAAGATCTGATGATCGAGTCGTTCAAATACAACTGCACACTGATTAATGAACGAATGGAGCCAGCCATCGCCTCGGCATCAACAACAGCAGGCAAGCTGAACGCTTTTGTCGAGATTTATCTCGACCTTGATTTCCCAGGTGGCTGCCCTATTGCCAATGCCGCTGTGGAAGCCGAGGCTGTCTCCCCTCCCCTGTTCCAGCATGCACAAGAGGCGATGGAGAGACTACTGGACCTTTTAGTAGATATTATCAACACCGGTATGAATCAGGGGGAATTCAGAGCAGATGCCAATCCCCGTGATACAGCCATCGTCATTCTCTCGTTGATCGAGGGTGGACTGCTCATGAACAAGCTTTTGCCATTCTCTCCGTTGCAAATGATTAAGGATCAGGTCACTCGTTATGTAGATGAGGCGTTGAAATAAACATTTGTTGTCAATAAAAAGAGCCCTTACGGTTTCAACCGTAAGGGCTCTTGTGCTGATAGCACGACCGTGGCAAGGCTTACTCCGCCATCAACGATACCTTTTCCCACGCCACGACTTCCTCGATTCTTTTGCCCAGCTCATCCCGAATACTATAAGATGCCATAGAACCCACCGGGAAATGCAGGGGTGGATTCTCACTGTTGATCATAGCAATAATGGATTCTACCGCTTTACCTTGATCGCCTTTTTTCAAGGCGTCATAGCTCTTGTTGAAGGCGTCATACACCGGTGCGTATTCGTCGGTGGATTTGCTTTGTTTTTGGGAAGATCCCATAAATTCCGTCAAGAACACTCCCGGCTCCACAATCGTTGTCTTGATTCCGAACATAGCCAGCTCGGCAGCCATCGCCTTGGAGAAACCCTCGACTGCAAATTTCGATGCCGCATAGATGCTGTAAGTAGGTACGGCCCATACGCCAAAAATAGAAGAAATATTCACATAATGCCCCGAATTTTGCTTTTTGAAAACCGGAAGGGTTGCCCGGATAACATCCAACATACCGAACACGTTCACATCAAACTGATCTCTGATCTGCTCATCCGTGTACTCCTCCAACATGCCGAACAAACCGTAACCGGCGTTATTGACAACAATATCAATTCTGCCGAATCTGTCTATAGCCTCTTGAACAGCAGCTTCAATCTCGTCCTTCTTCGTGACATCCAGTTTGGCAATATGGACATTCTCGGGGGATTTCTCCTTCAAGTCGACGATGGAATCAATATTCCGTGCGGTAGCGACGATTTTATCGCCTGTATTCAGCAATTGCTCCACAAACTTGCGCCCAAACCCTGTCGACGTTCCTGTAATAAACCATACTCTGCTCATTCTTAACCTCTCCTTATGCTTTATGATATGTTGTAACACTTGTTTTTAAAATAAAAGACAGACCGTTCATATTTTTAATTATAGATAGGACGACTATTAAAGTCAAACGCAATTCATCTGGCCCCGAAGGGTAACATTCCTACCGACGGCTCTGTTCTCTTCACACGCGAACATACGTATGGTAGGATACCTATAAAAAGCATTCGAAGGAGAGAGGTTACGATGAAAAGTGTAGCTGTGTTTTGCGGATCGAGTGAAGGTGCTTCTCCAGTCTATAGAGAAGGCGCGCAGAAATTGGGACATGAACTCGCAGAGCGTAACATTACCCTGATCTACGGTGGAGCCAGTGTAGGACTGATGGGAGCCGTAGCGGATGCAGTATTAGAGAAAGGCGGGAAGGTTGTCGGCGTTCTGCCACATTTTCTGCAGACCCGGGAAATTGCCCACAATCACTTAACGGAGCTAATTGTTGTCGATTCGATGCATGAACGCAAAGCAAAGATGGCCGAACTCGCTGATGGCTTCATTGCTTTGCCGGGAGGACCAGGTACGCTGGAAGAATACTTCGAGATTTTCACATGGGGGCAGCTTGGACTTCACGAGAAGCCACTGGGGCTCTTAAACATCGAACAATACTATGACGCTTTGATTAACATGTTTGATCATATCGCTGCCGAGAAATTCATGCAGGAAAAATATCGTTCCATGGTGCTCGTCGATACTACGGCCAAGGGAATCCTAGATCAGTTCGATGCATACAATGCACCGGCGGTCAAAACCTATCTCACCGAAAACCGGACTTAAGCGGCAGTCACGCAGTCCCAAGTGAACGTTATTGACGAAGAAGTTGTCCCAAAAGGGATTTGAACCTTTGTGCGTCGCTTGTAGCGCAGAATGGTGGATTGGTCAGACTCCATGCAGCTCCTCAGATCCTCAGATCCTCAGATCTTCACATCCTAACTTGGGAACTGGGATCTGGGAACTGGGCTTGGCTCTGATTTAACAGGAAAATATACCGTTAATTCTCCCCTTTCCAGCGTTTTGCCCGGATTAAAGGGAATTTCTCCCGTTATTTTTCCCCTTTATCAGAAAATCGAAGGGTATCTTAGAGAACAACGGGAATTTTTCCTGTTATTTTTTTGGAACACGCTATTTTCGAAAAATTAACGGGAGTATTTCCAGTTATTTAAGCGCTGCATACTCGCAACACCCATTTTGACTTAAGTGGATCTGCACGCCTGAAGGCTAAGGGTTTGGGTTTGGGTTTGGGTTTGGGTTTGGGTTTGGGTTTGGGTTTGGGTTTGGGTTTCACTCTGGCTCTGGCTTTCGTTTACCCGTCCCGTGAATCGTCGACCACTAATAGAACATAGCGGACTTAGGCTTCCTCCTGAGTACCGCCATGTTCTATTTTCGCTTTATTTTTTAGCAGATAGGCTTCTTATCAAGAAATATACCTATTTTTGCGGTAGCCACTTAACTATGAACTCCTAGCGAATTGGTGCATGCTAAACTTCAGTCTCTTTCTCCGCCCAACGCTTTGCTTCATCCGATTCAGTGAGATTGGAGAAGAACGACCGATACGAGACGTCGCCGCTGCCACCTAATTGAGCATTCTTCAAATCCAGGTAGCGAATGTTCAGGCTCCTTACAGCCTCTTCGTCCATAATGGCCTCTACGGCCTCTTTCTTGACATTCTCATCCCATAGGACCTGGAATTCATAACGTTTAATTTCCGGGAAGAAGTTGTTCACATTCCAGGCATAGTCCACCATCGAGCGATAAATATCCTCTTTAATAGGCGAAGAACCCACTTCAGGCACAAACGTAAAATGGAGCGTGTACTGATCTTTCGAACCGTCGATTGTGAATTTTTACACAAACCTAAAGTGATCTCGAGTGTAGAATTCCACTTTACTGGTGATAAAATCTTTCTGTGACCTCATTTCGCCTGCTTCTAAAACAGACTTGGAATTGGCTTGTGAACATGCAGAGATAAACATCAGCATGAGTATTACCATAAGTACATTCAGGAATCTGTTCATAAGTTCCCCCTTCCTATTTTATATTCTCATGAACATCAAAATTTCACCAATTAGTATCAACGAAGCAAAAACACCCCCTGGAACTCTATCAGATAAACCAAAGGTTTATTCCAATGTCTATTCTAAGGGGTGCTCTTCAATTACTATTAGATAGCAGATGAATTCATTGAGGTTAAGGTCAATACGTCCGACACTAAGCCTACCGACGACGCTTTAATTTGGATATTTCCTGCCTGATCCAATGACTGTACGATGGCTAGAGCATAGCCGTTGAACACGCTCCTGGCATTCCCTTTATCCGATTCATGGCACCCGGGGTCACCATTCCCCAGCCCCAGCAGCTTGCCCTCCCCTGAAATTTGAAACTGAATCAGGTTATTGGCAACAGGCACTACTCTCCCCGCTGTATCTCTTACTGTTACGGTGATTATGGATACATCTTGACCGTCAGCCATAAGCTCTGTCCCGTCAGCCTCCAGATGAATAGCATACGCTTCGGTTGTAGTTTCTTTCCGCTCTCTCGCTACTTCCATACCGTCCCGGTAAGCAACAGCTTCGAGCACACCCGGTTCATAGACGACCTGCCATGATAATGTATGTTCTCCTGCTTCCACTTCCGCTTTCTTAATACCTAAGCTTTGTCCGTTCAATACCAGTTCAACCTCACTGCAATTGGTATACACGCGGACCTCCACCGGCTGTCCCGCCCGTTCGGACCAATTCCAATGCGGCATTAGATGAACTATGGGCTCATCCTTCCAGATCGATTGATAGAAATAATAAGAATCCTTAGCAAAACCGCAGTAATCGAGGATACCGAAATGCGATGTCACAGACGGCCACTGGAATGGTGTCGTCTCTCCGCGATAATCCTGTCCACATGAACAAACCTCCCGTAAAACGGTTATCCAGATAGTAGCGCCAGCTTTGCTCAGGTGTCGACGTTCCGCCCGCCCCGCCCAGGTTGCCTACATCCATCTCCTTGCCTGACATCGTATATTTAGAGCCGTAGCTGGAGCAGCGCCCGCCCCCTGGATCATCCTCATAGACCCCTCTCGTAGAGAAGAAGGAGACATTCTCCGTATTCAGCACCTTGGCCTGCGGATGGTCATGGAACCACTCTCCGATCGATTGGTTACCATTTATAGACTCAGCATAGTTAACGCCGTTCACATCAATCTCGATTCCATCCTGACTTAAGCAGGCCACCGTAAGGGGACGGGTAGGATCGATTTTTGTAGCCAGCTCCCGTATGCGCTTGAGCATTCGCTTGGCTTGATAGCTCCCGCTGATCTTCTCCTCATTGCCGAGACTCCACATAAAAATACTGGGATGATTGCGGTCACGGTACAACATCGATTTCAATTCCTCAAGCTTGATCTCCGTACTTTCCATCACACGGTTCTCGTTCATGACCAGCATTCCGAGTCTGTCACAGGCCTCCAGCAGTTCCGGCGCCGGGGGATGATGGGCACAGCGATAAGCATTGCAGCCCATTTCCAGCAGCCGTTTGATTTTGTATTCATGTACACGATCCGGCAGTGCGATGCCTACACCTGCGAAATCCTGATGATTGCAAGTGCCTTTTAGTAGTACGTACTCGCCGTTCAGATATAACCCGTCCTGACGGTATTCCACCGTGCGTATGCCTGTAACCGTCCGGTACGTATCGACGATACAGCCCTCATGTAGCAGTTCGGTTACAACCTCATATAAATGTGGTGTGCTCAGTGACCAGAGCTGCGGATACGAGACTTGAAGTGATTGTAGCGTTGTTAATTTATCAAGTCCACCTGTTGTACAATCCGTCTCTGTTGTAGAGGACAGCTTGCCGTTCCTATCCAAAATACTTGTACGAATGCGATAATCCATCGTCCGTGAATACTCGTTACTTATCGTCGTTTCCACTGTAATCGCAGCCGTCTCATTCTTTACCCAGTCGGTTCTGACAAAGGTTCCCCAGCGGTCGACATGGAGATAATCATGTTTGGTTAACCACACATGACGATAGATGCCTCCGCCTTCGTACCACCAGCCTTCCTCTCCGCCGGTGGTATCCGTCCGAACCAGGATGACATTATCCCCCTCAGCTTCTCCGTATTTCAGCAGATCAGTAATGTCATAATGGAAGCTGGTATACCCGCTAAGATGATCGCCAACGAAGCACCCATTTACCCAAACTGAGCTGGCCCGCATGACACCGTCAAACTCGATGACGATTTTCTTACCTTCGTCTTTCTGCGGAATTTGGAACACTTTGCGGTAATAGCCCACACCACCCGGCAAATATCCCTGAAACGCTGCTCCATGTTCCTCCTGGCTATAGGGTTGCTCTAATCTCCAATCATGCGGCAAATCTACACTAACCCAGCCTGTATGCTTGTCTCCTGGTGTATCCGATCCGTAAATTTGCGAAATTTCAAAATGAGGATCACCCATTAATTTCCGAATAACATCCTGGGTGATACGCGCGGCTTCACCCATAGCGAAAGGCTCATGCCGCTCTTCCTCAAGCGCATTGGTCAAGCCAGCTATCATCCCTGCTTTCTTAACCGTCTTCACGATCTTTCCTACCTCACCAAAATGAAACATCCAGTTTGTATCAAAATTCTCCCTGGTCCGCATACGCTTTTGACTCCTTCTGCACTGTACCCATTATTTCTGAGTCTTCGCCCATTCATCAAGCTGTTTTTGCTTCTCGCTGATAATCTTGTCGCTGCCTGCTGCTTTTAGCTTTTCAATAAACTTCGGCAAATTTTCTGCCGGGTCAAGCGTACCTGTCTCCAGTCCCACTCTAAACTCTGAGAGTACGTTATTGACTGCCGCCATTTCAGTTTTTACATTGTCCACATTGAAGCTGAAGCCCAGCGCCTTGGATTTCTTGGCACCCCTATTGAACTTGTCCATCTTGTTCCAGATATCCGGATCTTCTGTTGTCCAGGTGTAGGACAAGAATTGGTTACCGAACAGATACGGCGTACCGAAGTTATAGCCCAGGCTCTGAATATCTACGCCTTGCGGATAATCAATCACATTGTCGGACTTCTTCACATAATGCTTGCCTTCAATACCCCAAGTGAACAGATTGTACAACTCTTTATCAGAGTACAGCAGGTTCAGAAGCTTCATCGCTTTTTCGGGATTCTGCGAATTTACCGGAATGGACCACATAATGCCTGTGATGGAATCAGTCGTAGCATAAGCCGGTGTAAGGCGAACTACTGTCATTTCTTTGCCGCTCTTACGGGAGGCTTCAATTTCGGATCCTGGCTTAAGGTTGGAAAAGTAAGCGAAGGCCTTGCCCGCCTTCACCATTTCTCTACCATCCTGCTTGCTTGTCCCCGCGTCTTTCAGCATAAATCCTTGCTGGTACCATCTGCGCAACGTGCTCAGTTGTTCTGCGTATTTCGGCGTTTCATAGAAGTCAACGACCTTCATGTTGTTATCAAAATCCGGCAGAACCCCTACCCCTCCACCGAGAGGGTCGTACGTGATATATCCCGCGTCGAACGGAGCCGTACCAGGATTCTTGGCCACCAGTGGTACTATCGCCGGTTCTTTATCTTTAATCACCTGGAAGACCGCGTCCAGATCATTAATGTTTTTGATATTGGCTGCGTCGATATGATATTTGTCCAGAAGATCCTTACGCATCAAGATACCGTAGTCAGAGGCAAGATCTCTTACTGGCGTAACACCGTAGATCTTGCCGTCAACTTTGGAAGCCGAGAGCTGGGAAGGATCCAACGCTTTTTTGATCCCCTCTCCGTCTTTGTCCAGCAGGTCGTCGAGTGGTGTCAATTGCCCTTTAGCCACTTGTGTACTGTAATTGAATAAGGAAGACGTGAACATCAAATCTATCTTTTCATTACTGGCAAGCATCAGGTTCGTTTGCTGAGCCCAGTTACTCACTGCAATGGGCAGCAATTTGACGGTGGCATTGATTTTGGACTGGATGAGCTTGTTCATTTCACTCTGTACTTCCTGCATGTCCTTCTGTTCATTGCCGAAGAAAGCCATGGTCACTTCATAAGGAGCTTCATTCTTTCCATCTGTTGATGCACCTTCCCCGCCGGCTTTCTTTGTGCTGCAGCCAGATAGCACCATCGTTGCTGAAATAGCCAACGTCAAAACACTGTACACTGCTTTTTTCCCTCTTCTGTTCATCCCTGAAGCCTCCCTATTGATTTCCTTATTTATGCTAACCAGTGTCATACTGGACATAGCCTTAGCCTTTCACTGCACCTACTGTAAGTCCTTTGACAAAGAATCTTTGAAAGAATGGATAAGCTACCACAATCGGAATGACACCGATCACCGCCATCGCCATCCGTACGGTTTCCATTGGCGCATTGGAAGACACGTCAGCTTGGCTACTACCAAAATTGCTGCTCGCCAAAAATTGAATATCCAGCAATATCCGGTTCAACAGGTTCTGCAGGCTGAACAGGCTGCTATCCGTAACGTAGATCATTCCGTTAAACCAGTCATTCCAGTAGTTAATCGATTGAAATAATCCAACGGTCGCCAGAATCGGCAGGGAAAGCGGTAGCACAATCCGGATAAAAGTACCAAGTTCACCTGCACCGTCTATTTTGGCCGACTCAATAACGGGTTCAGGAATCGATGTCACGAAGAAGGTACGCATCAGCATGACATAGAAGGCATTCATCAGCAGTCCTGGCACGATAAGGGCCCAGATTGTATTTTTCATATCAAGCAGTTGTGTATACACCAGATAGGTCGGTACCAGACCGCCATTGAACAACATCGTGAAGAATACGAAGAATGACCACAGGTTACGAAACGGTAAATTGGGCCGTGATAAAGGATAGGCCAGCAGAGCTGTCAGAACCAGGCCGCAAGCCGTTCCCACTACTGTAATGAAAATCGTGATCCCGTAAGCATGCAGGATGCCCGAAGCATCATTTAGCAAGTATTCATAAGCAGCAAAGCTGATCTTCTCCGGGAAGAAGGAATAACCATGTTGATAAATGGCCTGCTCATCGGTTATAGAAGATGTCAATAACAGGACAAAAGGAAGGATACATACACAGGCGGTCAGCATCAGAATGCTATTGATTCCCCATTGCCACATCAAATTTCTTGTTTTCAATACTTTCCCTCCTTTAGAACAAGGCGTTGTCTTTGTTGAATTTCTTCACCACATAATTGGAGATAAAGACGAGCATAAAACCGACTAAGGACTGATACAGCCCGGCTGCCGAAGACATTCCGATATCTCCAAGTGTCATCAGTGCGCGATAGACATAGGTGTCAATAACGTTCGTGGTCGATTGCAGGGCTCCCGTGTTGAGCGGCACTTGATAGAACAGGCCAAAGTCGGAGTAGAAGATGCGCCCGATCTGCAGTAACGTCATTACCGTGACCACCGGCATGATTAGCGGGAAGGTAATGCTCTTGATCTGTCTCCATTTGCCCGCCCCATCGATCGTGGCAGCCTCGTAATACTCCTGATCAATCCCGATGATTGCAGCCAGATAGATTACACACAGATAACCTGCACTCTTCCAGCTGTGTACAAAGGTCAAAATGTAAGGCCAGTATTTCGCCTCGCTGTACCAGGAAATTTCGGATATTCCGAACATCGGCAGAATGCTCTTGTTGAGGAGTCCGCTGTCCATACTGAACACCGCAAAGGTCAGGTACCCAATAATCACCATCGAGATCAGATACGGGAGCAGAATGACACTTTGGTAAAAACGGGATAAGAAGCGCTGCTTCACCTCGTTCAGCAAGACGGCTAAGCCGACCGCAATAAATAGATTAAGAATAATAAAGACACCATTGTAAAGAATCGTGTTTCTTGTAATAACGAAGGCATCCGATGTCTTGAAGAGATATTCAAAGTTCTTGAAACCAACCCAATCACTGCCGAAAATGCCCTTGGTATAGTTGAAGTCCTTGAATGCAATGACCACTCCAAACATGGGTAAGTAATTGTTGATTACAAGGTAAAAGATTCCCGGCAGCATCATTAGAAGCAGCACGCCGGATTTCCTGACTCTGCTTTTCCTTTTGTCTGCAGTTGATGATTTTGTCATGTGGCCTACCCTTTCTAAAAATCAAATTGTTGTCATTGCGCCCTCCACCATTTACTGGTAGTACATAAGTGTTTACCACTAGTAAACACCCTTAGTATAGAATCAAATTGTCACAGTATCATCAACATGAAGTAAATCTATTGTTAAAATTCCGGGGACGGATGACATCCGCTCCAATGTGCGATCCCAAGCCTGCCGAGACACAAAAAGGCGCTATTCCCAAAGGAATAGCACCTTTATATTTACACAAACGATGATTTAAGCGCGTACGCGTACTAGCTTAAGCTTTTACATAAGCCAAGATCATATCCACCATATGTCTCATCACAATAGCAGGATCTGTATCCTGGTCCTGGTGAAGCAGTTTCCCGCGCAGCAGCATCCGCTGTTTGGTCGCATTCACGACATTGCTAATGGTGTAACCCAGTGCCTTGACATCTATATCCTGGCGGATCGATCCATCATTCACCCCATCTTGGAGCGTAGATAAAAAAGGATGCGGTACACTACGTAGAAACGACCGGTATCGATCTTCAAGTTCCGGAGTCGGATATTCTTCCTGATAGAGCGTATCGAACATCGCAATGAATCGAATCGCGTCCTTACTTCCCTTTGAGTCCAGGATCTGCTCCTCCAGCAAGAATTGCAGCTTTTCAAAGCCACTATTACCTTGGTGAGTCGCCTGATTGACCTTTTCCAACCAAGCGCTTAAAATCTCAATTTCCACCTCGAAAATAATCTCATCCAGAGAGCGGAAATACTTATATAAGGTCACTTTACTAATCCCGCAAGCCTCAACAATATCCTTAAGTGTAACCGCAGTCAAACCACGTTCCATGAATAACTGCTTGGCATGCTGGATAATATCTTCACGCCGCTGATTTCTATGCAGCTCCAGCTGTTCTTTCCACTTGGGTTCCATTAAACTCCCCCTTATTCATTTATAGTTACCGAAATTGGCATTTCCAATAATAAAATCCTTCGCAGGCTACAGCTTTGCTTCCCACAAACCGCAGAATGAATCTACCGGTGAAGTTCCTGTAAAGGGAGAGCGACCGAGCAGCTTGTCAACGACAGCTTCAATTGTGGCTTCATTGCACGAATAGGCATTAATATACGTGGGTATACGGGGAACATCCAGCAAATGATACGGGTTGGCAAAAGAAACAAACACCGTTGGCAGCTCCTTAACAAACCACGGTACATTCGCAGCAAGAAACGGTTCCCAATTAATGCGTACTGTCGTCTGATTGCTTGCGGTCTCCACATTCGCTGCGTATAGTACCAGGTCATACTGATCGCGCAGCTTCCCTATAGCTTGAAAGAAAGCTTCAAAGTCAAGTTGTTCAGGGTTGAAATGTGTGACCTCAAACCCTTCCTTATTTAAGTGATCTGTCAATTGGCGCTCGGCAGAAACTTCACCGCGGGCTTTGCCGTTGGTCAGGCCATATAAGAGTACACGTCTATGCTTAGAGGCGGAAAGCGGCAGCAACTGCTGTGTATCCTTGACCAGGGTAACCCCTTGGTTCGCGCAGGCCTGCGACCACAGCCGATGCTCCTCACATTGCAAGAGCGAGAGCGCCTCTGGCCCTGGAACAAGCGTGCCGGCAATTTTACGCTGATGCAGACCCAAAGAGGCTTTGAGGGCTAAAATGCGTGTGACCGCCTCATCCAGCCTTTGCATAGTGAGAATTCCGCTTTCAAGCCCTTTCACCATGAAGCTGAAATCCTCCTCCATATTCTTGTTGAACAAGAACATGTCGCAGCCCGAAGCAATAGCCTTCGGCACGGCAATCTCCCGTCGCTCTGCCATCATAAAGCCAGCCATCAGTGTGGCGTCTGTAACAACAAGACCGTTAAAGCCGAGACGGTCCCGCAGCAGCCCCTGAATCAACTCGGGAGCCAGAGTCGCGGGCATAATCTCCTCATCACTGAGGCCGGGAGCGAGCATTCGTGAGTACGCTGGAAGCATGATATGGCCAGCCATTATAGTGTTGGCCCCTGCTTCAATAACTTCCCGGAAGACGCTCCCATAGGTATCGTCCCAGGCCTCAACGGACAAGGAATTTACCGAAGTTAAGAGATGCTGATCACGCTCATCAACGCCGTCACCCGGAAAATGCTTGACCGACACCGCAAGCCCACTCTCCTGCATCCCTGATATGAATGCTTTCGCCATCCTTGCGACACGGACTGGATCAGCTCCGAACGTCCGAACATTCGTTATCGGATTACGAAAGTTAAGATCAATGTCCACCACTGGCGCAAAGGCCCAGTTGCAGCCAACGGCCCATCCTTCCTTGCCGGCCACAAGACCGAGCTTATAGGCCACGTTTTCGTCATCCGTGGCGGCAACCTGTAGCGGATTGCCGAAATAAGTACCGTCGACAGCCGTCCCGTTCCCCCCGGCTTCCAAATTAGCAGCAAGAAGCAACGGGATGTCAGACAGCTGTTGAATGAAGCGATGCGTCTCCTGCACAGACGCCCCTGCTCCAGGGCGAAATAGCATTCCGCCCGGCTTGACTGCTTCAAGCAGCACCTTTAACTGCTGGGGATCATCTGTCCAACCGATCAGACAGAATAATTGTCCGATTTTCTCCTTAACGTCCATCGCTGCCAGTGTTTCATGAACCCACTGGATGTCCGCAGGCTTTAAATTAAACGGTTTTGCTTCCAAGTTTACCACGTTATTGATCCTCCTGACACTCATTCCAAACACAGCTTTTGTAAAGCTTCCCGTTTGGAAAGCGTTAGGTCGAACTCGGCGGCTAAATACGAATCGTAATCTCCATAGTTGTCCTTAATAGATTTAAAAACAGCCTCCATATACTCCTCTTTAATGCCGAGCATATGCTCAATATTCTTCAGGTCATCCTCATCCACATGCCCGGCAAGCTGATGCAGAATTTGGCCATTGATCTCCCTCATCGTTTCATTGGTGAGCAGATAATCCTCCATAATATCAGCCTCCGAAACGCCAAGCGCCATTAGAATCAGAGCTGCTCCCACGCCGGTCCGATCCTTGCCAGCCGTACAATGCTGCAGCAGTCCCAGATTGTTTTCAAGCTGAATCATCTCCATTAACCGTTGATATGCCGGGTTGTTAAACACCAAGTTCCTGTATAGATCCAACATCATCGTATCTGAACGATACTGCTTGAAGAACCCGCTTTTTAACAAACCTATTATAAAATGCTCCTGCTGATCCGCATTCTCCGTTTGATCCGGCATATTCATCATAGATAGCGAACCGGACGTAATGGCTTGTATGTGCAGATGGTTCACCTGCGGGAAGATCGGGTCAGGCTTCTTCTGTACCTCATATTCACTGCGGTAATCAACTATCGTTCGGATATTCAGGCCTTGAAAATCCCTGATATCCTGCTCTGATAACGCAAATAATTCGTCTGAACGAAAGAAAAGACCATGTTTGACTTTACGGCCATCGGCAGTACGATAACCGCCCATATCACGGAAATTATGTGTTCCCTGGAAAGGAATTAACCGATTCATATGTTCACCCCACCCTAATATTTGGCCCGAAATTCGGCATTTGCAATGCGCTACGAGCGGTTTATCACCATAAATTCACTCATAGTAAGTATATATTTACTATTAGTAAACACCCTTGAGTATAAGTATGATTTATTATGTAATGATTAAATCCAAGTAAAGAAATTATCAACGTAATCGAGTAGGAGACTACTCATCGTTGAGTAGCCGACCTCTCACACCACCGTACGTACCGTTCGGTATACGGCGGTTCAACCGCATAAGTGCTATTTTCATAGATGCTCGTACTGTGCCGGAAAGTCATAATATCCGGCCAGCGCGAGCTTTTCATTTGTTATGGAACGAGACAACACAGGGCTTCCGGCGATTCTCCAATACCCAAGGCGCGAGTTTCCTCACTGGTATGCCTGCCCTTCCGGTATTCCTAGCTTGCGCAGGTTTTGTACCTTACTTCTCGGCTTCTTCCATCCTTTCCAGATGTACATTCGAAGTCGCCTCCGTAGCCATTCGCTCCAGTTTTGCAAGATTCGTTTCATGTCGGCCACATAGTAGTAGCCAATCCAGCCCCGAATGTAGACCTTCACCTTCTCCATGACTTGACGGATATTCCTTCCTTGACTGCGGCTCGTCAGTTCTTCCAGCTTCTTCTTTGCTTTTGCGAGGGACTGACCATGCGCGCGAATATCCACGCTATTTCTGTTCTTTCCTAGTGCAAAACCAAGGAATTTGAAATGCTTCCGGGCCACTACGCTGACGACCTTGCTTTTCTGCGCATTCATCTGGAGTCTTAGCTTGTTCTCCAAATACCTCCCGCAGGATTCCAAAAGCCGTGTTGCTGCCTGTTTGCTTCTGGCTAGTACCACGATGTTATCTGCATACCGGATGACGTTCACTTCCCGACTCTTCATTTCCTGGTCAAATTCGTTCAGGTAGATGAAACTTTCCGTACTATGGCCTCTGCTGACTTCTCACAGCGAGCTTTAATCCGCTATTTCGGATTTTTTTCCTACTTCGCGTCTGTGGGATCTCCCCGGGTAAGAGCGATAACCTTCCCCTCATCTATCCGCCACATTTACAAGATGGGATTCGGGCAGTATTGGACTTTGCTTTGTCATGCGAGCTCGTCCGTCCCACCCTGCCTTGTATGTGATTTCTGTTCGTCAGACCGAGGGTTTGCCTCCGGCTTCCTTCAGATTCTGCCTCGCGGCAGACACCCTTGCCCTTGGCTAACAGTTCCTACTGCCAAGCCTGTAGCGGACTTTCACCGCCAAGTTATCGCCCATGCCGGGCGCACATGAAAAAATGGCGGTACAAGGGTTATCCTTGCATCGCCATTTTTTTTGCTTTGCTGAACTTCGTATTTTTGCAGACGAGGGAGCAGGTCTTTGCGGAACGCGCGTACTGCTTTTTTTAGCGGCTTATCCTTTGGCGTTTCCTGTATCCGGGACTCTAACTGCTTCACGACGGCTTCCACGCAGCCCCGAGGTCTGCTTAATTTTAATGTTATATAAATTAACACAATCGACGAAATCTATTGATATTTTTAATTTTGAGTAATATAATCTTACGCATAAACAATAACAGGAGGGCATTTAATGAAATTTACACCCAGAAATCTAACATCACTTGTCATCGCCTTGGTTTTAATCTTCGGAGTTTTACAGTTTCCCGCCTACGGCAAGGACGCGAAAGATAAAGACAAAAAAGCCAAGCCCTTCGTCCTTGAGGAAGCAACTGTAGACAGCATTCACGCCGCATTCGCGAACGGAACACTCACTTGTACCGCACTGGTCAAAAGTTACCTCGCCCGTATCAATGCTTATGACAAGAAAGGCCCAGCCATCAACTCCATTATTAACGTCAACAATGACGCATTGAACCTTGCAGCGAAGATGGATAAGCAGTACAAAGACAGCAAAGGCAAGGTTAGTCCCTTGTTTTGCATCCCGATCATTTTGAAGGACAACTACAATACTAAGGATATGCCTACGACTGGAGGCAACGTGGCCATGAAAGACTCGGTACCACCATCCGACGCCTTCACAGTAGATAAGATGCGCAAAGCCGGGGCTATCATCCTCGCAAAAGCCAATCTGCAGGAATTCGCGCGAGGAGGCATGTCCATCAGCAGCCTCGGCGGCCAAGTGTTGAACCCGTACGACTTAACCCTGACCCCAGGCGGCTCAAGCGGAGGTACCGGCGCGGCTATTGCCAGCAATCTCGCCGTGCTGGGAGCGGGCAGCGACACCGGTCAATCGATCCGCTCTCCCGCTTCCGCCAACAGCCTGGTTGGCGTGCGTCCCACCAGGGGTTTGATCAGCCGTGCCGGCGTCATGCCTAACAGCTTTACGCAAGATGAAATAGGCCCGATCACTCGCACAGTGAAAGACGCGGCCAGACTGCTCGACGTCATGGTCGGTTATGACCCGAAAGATCCTATCACCGCATTCGGCGTCGGCAAGACCCCGAAAAGCTATGCGGCCGGATTGAATGCCAATTCGCTGAAAGGCGCGCGAATCGGCGTCATGACCAATCTGTACGGTACGGAAGAACGCCATGCAGAAGTAAATAAGGTCATGGAGCAAGTGATCAAAACGATGGAAGCCAAAGGCGCGACGATCATCCGTTTCTCGCTTCCGGAATACGATACATTGTCACCGAAGGTAGGGACGGCTAGCTGGGAAGCTAGATCTGCGATGGATAAATACTTCGCCGAACTTGGACCCAACGCTCCCGTGAAAACCTTCCGTCAGCTGGTGGATTCCAAAACCGCATCACCGACAGTCCAAAAAACACTTGAAACCGAAATTGCCGTGGAAGACGGCCTGAACAACCTGGAGTATAAAGACCGCACCCTGAACCGTGACAAACTGCGTCTGGCAGTATCTTCGAAGATGGCTGACTTGGGGCTTGACGCCATCCTGTACCCGCTGCAGAAGGTACTCGTCGCCCCGATCAGCGCAGCGGATCAGATGGAGCGCAACGGTACGCTATCTAACGGCACAGGCTTCCCGGCCGTCACGTTCCCAGGCGGCTTCTCTACGCCAACCGCAACGGCGCCGCTTGGCGTTCCAATCGGAGCCGAACTGCTCGGCCGCGATTACAGCGAACCGCTGCTCCTCTCGCTTGCATATTCTTATGAGCAAGCAGCGAAGGTGCGCAAAGCTCCACTCAGCACTCCGCCCCTTAAATAAACACGTAGAGTAGACAACTTCATACCCCGAGTAAGTACAAGAGGCTGTTCCAAAGTTTGTGTTTGGGACAGCCTCTTTGTACAACTCCACAAGCTACGCTTCGTGAAATCAACTGTTCGTTTTCTTGTTCCTTGAAAGGGAATGGATCACTTCAAGGATTCAATGAATAGCTGACTTATTCTTTCATTAATATCATCCGGCACCGGCTGCATTCCGGCTTTCAACGTCTCTACTTCTGTAACAATACGATAGGCGGAATAGGATTGTAATCCTAGCCCGAGATCCATGATTTCAATCGGGTTACCGTCAGCACCGGCAAGGTTCAGCGGATTGGCTTGGTGAAGCAAGTAGAGACTTTTCTCCCCAAAGCTGATTCGTTCAATCCCCTCCTTGACCTGATCTATTGAAATGGAGGCCTGCTTGATGGCCTTAACATTAATCTCGAAGCTGTAATGACCAGAATTGCCGAGGATCACTTTATCTTTGAATAAAGGAATGTGCTGCTCGGTAATGACATCAAAGGCACCGGTCACTGTAATAATGACATCCGCCTCAGAAATTAACTCCCGCAATTCACCTACAATATGCCCATCCGACTTCGCTTTCAATTGATAGACAGGATTGAGATCATACACGAGTGTCGTGGCCCCTAAGCCACGGAACTTCTTCGCTACACCGCTCCCACAGTATCCGTAACCCACTACAAGTACCTTTTTGCCGCCGACCAGAAGGCTGGTGGTTCGCATAAATCCGTCGACAACCGATTGACCGACACCTACGGCGTTCTCCAGAATTTGCTTCAGAGGCGAGTCGTCAATCACAACAATGGGATAGGCCGTTTCTACATGACTTTTCTCGATAAGCAGTTTCCCGGAACGTGTCTCTTCATTGGCACCCATAGGACTCCAGCCCGGATTAAGCTCATGATGAGCCAGAATCAGGCTTGCTCCATTGTCCAGGAAAAGGTCTATTTTATGCTCCATCACCAGCTTGAGATATTCCTTATGTTCTTCGTAAGTGTCGCCTTCCTTACCAAGCACGGTGATATGCTCAAGGGAGGCCAAATATGCCGCAGTATCCTTCTTGGTCGTCCCCAGGCAGCCCACCAGATAGACATGCTCCGCACCACCGCCCAGCAGCCCTTCAATCCAAAATCCGGTTTTGGGTTCAATATGCATACACACCGCAATCGTCTTGCCTTTAAAGATTTGCTGTTCCTTAAATGTTTGGTTTACCCCAGCAACAACGGGCATCCGCTCCCGGAACCAATGCATTCTTACAGCTCCCGCATTCGCCAAACTATGATCATCAATTATAGAATTCATACTGTCACCTCTGTCTCTATGCATTTGTCTTGTCTTTCTGGCTCTAGTATAATGATTTGAAAATCATAACCAGGAGGACATATGTCCGCTTTTAGGACGACAAATAAAGACGTGAGGAGTCTGCCTACATGACGGTCAACAAGCCTCGACCAGACCTTAGAGCAGCCATCGTAAAGGCCAATCTCCAGGATCTTATTCCGGACGAGATCCTTCCTGCTCTTGAAATTAAGTGTTACAAGAAGAACGAAACGGTGATCTCTACCGGCAATGAAGTAACGGAGTTCTTTATCATTATCGAGGGCAAGGTAGCCATTCATAATTCATCTGAGAAAGGGAACATCGCTGTAGTGGATTATTTGGAGCGCGGGGGACTGCTGGGGGACATTGAATATTTTCATAAATGCCAATACCTTCATACTGTAATTGCCGCTGTGCCGACAGAAATTCTGCGAATTCCCCTGGAGATTATGAATAGTACGCTGACCCGATCCGTTCCCTTCCTAATGTTCATGTGCTCCAGCATAACAGAGAAGCTGATGCGGTCCTCCATTCAGAATGCCAGGTCCATGCTGTACCCTGCTCGCAACAAATTATGCAAGTACCTATTGCAGACTTCGGAGCTATTCGAGACACCGGTAATCTTCTTTGTCAGCAAAGAGGTTGCTAGCATGCTGGGGATTTCGGACCGCCATCTCCGGCGACTGCTCAATGAACTTATAGATGACCGGATTATTATTAAGGAAAATAAAACCGTAACTATCGTAGATATAAATAAACTGAGACAGTACTCGTCTTATTTTTAAATAAATGTCTCCAAACAAAAAACGGCATTTCTGCCGTTAGAATTTTCAAAAAAGCATGTTTATCAAATGATATCTGGCAAAAGTGCTCTACCCCTTGGTTCCTCCCTGCAATCCAAACCCCTTGGACATATACTGCTGAGAGAGGATATACATGATAATCGCCGGGATGGCATACAAGACTGAGAATGCGGCCAGGCTGCCGTAATCTACCATACCGTATTGTCCGAAGAACTGATACAGCTTCACGGAAGCCGGGAATTTTTCAGGGGATTGGAGCAGGATATACGGTACGAAGAAGTTGCCCCAACTACCAGAGAAGGTGAAAATCGCTACCGTACATATACCGGGAACCATGAGCGGAGCGACAACCTTGCGAATCCCCGTAAACACTGATGCCCCATCCACCCAAGCGGCTTCTTCCAGGTCACTCGGCACGGAATCCATAAAATTTTTCATCATCCAAATGCCATAAGGCATCGAAGATGCTACATAGAACAGAATGACACCAAGAATGTTGTCGTACAGCTTCAGCCCCAGAAACAACTGATACACAGGCACCATAACCGCCGTAATCGGCAGGGAGGTCATGAATAAAATCGTAAGCATGAACGGCTTCTTATATTTCAGCTGATAACGTGATAGCGGATAGGCTGCCAGCAAGGCCAGAACTACAACCAGCACAGCTTGGCTAAGCGACATTACAAGGCCGATCAGGAAGGCTCTTTGATTGTCTCTGCTTGTGATCACTTCAATATAATTAGCTCCGGTGAGCCGGCTTGGAACCTTTAGAGATTGCATCGCATTGGGATCTACGGACGCTACCAGAATCCAGAGCAGCGGTAGCACGAAGCATATTCCAAGCCCTGCAAGGATGACATACGGCAGGATACGAAAAATCAGTTTGCGCTGTTTGGCATTCATTTGGATTCACCTCGGTTACTCTTTCATCGAGCGGATATATAACAGACTTAGTACGATACCGATTAGCAGCAATAGTAAGGATATGGCCGTCCCGTAACCGAGCTGATAGTTCACGAAAGCTTGATTATACATGAAGATAGGCAACGTAGTTGTGGAGTTACCAGGGCCACCGCCGGTCATGGCATAAATCAGGCCGAACACCCCGAGCGTCTGCAAGGTGACCAGCATCATGTTGGTTGTGATGGTCCCTTTAATATAAGGAAGAATGATACGGGTGAATATTTTCCACTTGGATGCTCCATCCACCACCGCAGCTTCCTCAATTTCACTCGGCACATCGTCCAGCGCCGCTTGGAACACCAGCATCGAGAACGCGGTACCATGCCAAATATTCGCCAGAATAATAGTGAGCATCGGCACCGTGAACAGCCACGTCACTTCCGAAAATCCGAAAAAGCCAATGATCGCATTCAGCGTACCATCATCCCCAAAAAAGCTGTACAGACACAAGGCACATACGATCTCTGGTGTAACCCATCCTGCAAGCACGATAGTCCCGATAACACGCCGAAAGGTTTTGTTCCGCTGTTTCATCAGCAGGGCAATGAGAAATCCGAGCACCTGTTGGCCAATAACCGCCGAGCCGATCAGGAAGATCAGCGTATTCCAGATGCTGATTCTTACCGTGGGGTCCTGAAACATCCGTGTATAGTTATCGAATCCGATAAATTTCAATTCCTTCGCGGCTTCACCGGTCAGCGCCAGGTTCGTAAAGGAATAGAAGAACGTCAACAATATCGGATAAATAAAAAATAGGAGCATAATCGCGATCGAAGGCAGTAAAAAAAAGAGCCATGTATACGATTTTTTGGACTTACCGTACATGTCCACTGACAAGCTGCTCATGTGCCGTTCTCCTTCCGTGCTGCAGTTCTGAATAAGGCCGCAGGCCCAAGCATTCATGGGTAACCTGAAAGAATGCTTGAGCTAGCCAGCCTCTGGCTAATGTCTTCTATTTCTCTACTGCATGATCCGCACCGACGATGCGGGTAACATCCTGCGCATATTTGTTCATTGCATCCGCAGGCGCAGTTCCGGTAGCCACGGACTCCACCATCGTTTGGATTTGTGTGGACACTTCCGGATATTTATCCTGAGCGGGTCTGAACTCCGCATTTTTCAGATATTCGGTTGCGATCTCGTTAAATGGCATTTTGGTATAGCCCGGGTCCTTGGCAACATCGGCACGCACGGTAATATTTCCGGAGGCAATAACCAGCTTCTGGGTGTATTCCTTGCCTAAGGCGTATTGGATAAACGCCCATGCTTCATCCTTATTCTTGGAGTTGCTTGGAATCGACAGTGCCCAGCCACCAGCCAGTGTTATAGAGCCTGGCTCCTGTCCTTTACTGGTAGGCATCGGTGCAAATCCCAGCACATCCTTATATTCCGGCCATGGCGCAGCCCCGGTATCGAGATAATTCCCTGAAATCCATGATCCGTCCAGTGAAATTGCCAGTTTGCCTTTAGGCAGGTATTCGCGCGAAGCGGTGTTGCCGGCCTGGCCGTTCAGCACTTTGGACAGCGGAGGCCCCAGCTTTTCCTTATTAACCGTCTCTACGAAGCCAAGCGCATCGAGAATGCCCTGGCTTTTGACCGTCCATTTCCCGGTGGCATCATCGTACAGTCTCTCGCCTGTACCATACAGCAGCATTTCGTAGGTCTGCATCGAGGTAGCCTCGCCCGTCGCCTTGCCCATGTTCATCCAGATCGGCACGACATCCGGCGCTTTCTCCTTGATCGCTCTGGCCGCATTCAGGACATCTTCCCATGTCTTCGGCTGCCAGTCTTCTGGAAGACCAGCCTGCTTGAAGATCTGCTTGTTGTACCATAAGCCGCGGGAATCCGTATTGTAAGGAACCCCGTATACTTTGCCGTCACTAGCTGTAACACCCTTCTTCATCGCTTCGATAAAGGAGCCGTTGGTCCAGTCCTCCCATTTCGCCAATCTATCATCAAGCGGCTCCAGGAATCCTGCACTGGCATCCGAATTCAGAATAAACGTATCTTCGGTCACAATATCCGGTGCGGTATCCTTGGACTTCAAAGCCAGAGCGATCTTCGCAAAATAATCTCCTTCCGACGCTTGAATCGGCGTGGGCTTGATATCCACATTTTTATCAGGATAGCTTGCCGCTACTTCCTTCAGCCACTTATAGAACGCCCCATTCTCACCGACACCGTCATCCCTGAACGTAACCGAAACCGTCTTCTTGACCGTCTGCCCTTCTTGGGTCTTCCCCGGCTTGCTCGTCTCTGCCGGGCTATTCTTGCCACCCGAACAACCAAACAATAAGGACACACTTAATACCGACGTTGCCACAAGCCAAAATCCCCTTTTGCCTGTCTTCATCCTTTGGCCTCCTTTTGTACATATAAAATGGTTATATAATCCATTTTATATGAATACGCTTTCAGTAACGTATATTCATCTCTATTTCCGAGGCCGTTCAGATATTCTTAACTTTTTTCTCACCACAAAAAGATCACGGTCAGACGAGCCATCAGCATGGACTCGAGATCATCAAAAAGCCGCTAAACAGGAAGGTTTAGCGGCTTGACAGCTATTATAATTTCTCATTCATTTCATATGATTTCCGGGACAGTATTCTATTTCAGACCCTTGAGCAGGTTCCCCCAGAACGTTGAGTAATGCTCCCAGTTCATGAATTCCAGCGAGCCCCAGTGTGGCGCACAGTCGCTTGCGAAGGCTGCGGTTTTGCCTGATCCATAGGTGCCTAGTACAAGCATTGGATCACCATTATGATTCAGAATTTCTTCCGCATCCGGCTTGGTCACCAATTTATTGTAGCCTAGCAGCCTCGGCCACTCACCGAATGAATCGACCAGCGGATGGGACTTCGAAGCCTTCGGAGAGAAGCCTTCCGGCATCTCCACACGGTCCTCACCATTCATCATTTCAACTGGCAACACCTCGGCGAGAATGGTGTTTTTGTAATTCGCCTTACCTTCGATCCCCATAAACGTCAGGTACCCACCGATCATCAATAGGCCGCCACCTGCCGCAACAAATTGTCTAATGGAGTCGAGCGCATTGGGAACAATCTGCATTTGATAGAACGTAGGGTTCTGCAACAGGAAGGTGTTGGCACCCACATCACTGATCACAATGGCATCAAAGGCTTGCAGCTCTTCCAGGCTTTTCGGGAAGCGTACCTGCACTTCATGCGAAGGCATGTAAGTCACATCTACATCTTCTTCGCGCAAGCAGGATAACAGATACGTAGCTCCTTCTTCATATTTAGTTGATGTAAAGCTGTCATACCCTTTCGTATGAATCATATGAACAATCCAGGATTCGCCTATGAATAATACCTTCATCAATTCTGCACCTCCACTGCTTCAGTTCCGCACCAATCTATAATCGTCTTCGCAATCATCTTCACCGCATCTATCACTTCGTTTACAGGCGTGAACTCATCGCTGTGGTGGGCCAGACTAGGATCTCCCGGTCCGAAATTCACTGTGGGAATCCCCACATTAACCGGCCAGCCCATATCCGTATGGAAGCCCAGACCTTCAATTTTGCCTTCCAGACCAAGGGATTGCAGGGATTGAACACAAGTCTGAACAAAAGGATGCTCAACATCGGTTTCCGCACAATCGGCATCCACCAACCACTCAATCTCCGGCAGATTTTGACTTAGCCAAGGATCTGATTTTGCTACACTATTAATAAAATTTTCCAGTTCTTTCTTTACATGTCCGCCCATTAATTTATCGTCCCGTTCCGAAGGCAAATACTGCGCATTAAACACGATTTCAGCTTCGTTGGCAAATGAAGTTGGGTACTCACCCGCATTAAACTGCGCTACATGGACCTGACAGGGAATCGAGAGATACGGATGTGTCTTGCGTACAGCCCAGTCTGCATTCAGATGATCGAACTGATCCAGGATCAATCTGGCTTTTTTAATGGCATCCACCGCACCGCCATTCTGCCAGTCCGCCTGCGGCATCTCGATATGACCACTACGGCCTTGCACCTTGATCTTGCCCCAAAGAATTCCTCTGCATAATGGAGCGATTGTAAGGGAAGTAGGCTCCGTCAATATACAGCCATCTGCACGATAGCCATGGTGAATAAAATCAAGTGCACCCATGCCACCCGTCTCTTCATCCACGACCGTACCCACAATGACAGGCCCCTTAAGCTTAGCCCCGCTGCGCAGGATCGCCTCAACCGCCATAATCATGGCCGCGACCCCGCCCTTCATATCCACCGTTCCCCGACCATACAGTTTGCCGTCAATCACCTCTGCTCCAAAGGGATCTACAGTCCATTTCGAACCGGCTTTTACTACGTCAATATGTCCAAAGAGTAGCAGGGACTTCCCTTCTGCCCCCGCTCCAAAAGTAGCCGCCAAATTGGGTCTTCCTTTAAAATCTCTTCCCGGATAATAACCGGCCATTCCCTCATATTGCTTTAAGTCGTCAGCGACAGGTTCCCATAATTCGATCTCCGCGCCTAATTTAGACAGCTTGTCAGCAATAAATTCCTGAACGTCTTTTTCTTTGGATGGCCCTGGCTCATCAAAAAACCAGGGGTTCACACTTGGAATCTGTATCAATTGCTGTAAGAAGCCTATAATTTCATCGTTATGATCATCTATCCACTGCATAATTTGCTGTTCTTGATTCATAGCTGCCAGTCCTCCTCAAGTTGATCAAGCTTGGGTACTTCAGAGATGGACGAGCCATCTCCGAAACTTACCGTATCTCCATCTTTGAAATCCACCCATGGATTGATCATTTCATCACCGAACTTGTCCTTCTTCTTCTCAATGGCGAACATGTAGCGCGCATCCTCATGGGCAGGATAAGCTGGACTGTGCCAGACCCCCCGGCCAATAATGATGGCTTGCCCCGGTTTGATCTTGAAGCATTTCACCGTGCGTGCATCGGGATGTTCATCCGGATCATCAATATCGGCACATAACGCCACCGGCTGAATGATCTCTTTATCGAAAGTAAGTAGCAGCTCCTCCCGACTTACGTGGCGCTCCATCGCCTCCACCAAAAACTCCCTCTTTTTCGTAATCACAAGTCCAAAGCCAATGGGCTCGTGTACATCCAGCATATCGATGTAATTCCAGCAGTCCCATCCATCTCCCGTTTTGGGCGGAGCGTAAGAAGGAAGATCTATTACTTTGCCGAAAGGTTCAAAAGCCTCTTTCGTTAATGGTTCTACAGAGATGCTATGCTGCATTTTTACGCCTCCTTTCCTGTAGGATTAGAATCCAAAGCTGTCTACGTTATCATTTGTGACTTCAAGCATGCCGATAAAGACGCTTTGCCCATCCACTTTCACCTTGCCGACCGTTGGCACATCCATGCCGTCTGTGATTTTTTTCCCTTGAGCTAGTTGATCGAGGACGTACACAGTCATGTAGGCGAGCTTGCCTGGGTCCCAAATAATATCTGTTTTAATCGTGCCATTCTTAACGTAGTTTTTGACCACACTAGGAACGGCAATACCGGTGATAGCAATTTGTCCTGCTTTCAAAGTGCCAGCCTTTACTGCTTGCTCGACCACTTCAGCTGCTGCCGGCGGCTCACCGCCTGCAAATCCAATGATGCCCTTCAAATCGGGATATGTTTTGATGAGGTTCTGCGCATTGGCATATGCCTTCTGTTGATCATCATCACTGGACACCGTTGTAACCACTTCAACGCCCGGATAATTAGCCTTCAGGTAAGCTTTTGCTGCTTCTGATTTGGCAATTTGATTCTGAGAACCAAGACCTGCTACCATGAATGCCACCTGGCCTTTGCCTCCAATCTCGTCGCCGATCGTTTTAGCCAACTTGTCTCCAACCTCTTCATCCGTGGCTGGAGCTATATAATATTGACGGTCCGTATCTGGTGCATCGCTGTCCCAGGTGACAATTTTGACGTCCTGACCGGCTGCTTTCTTGAATACAGGTCCAACGGCTTTGGCATCATTTGGCGAGACCCCAATCCCGTTCACTTGACGAGTCAACATATCCTGAATCATATTAATTTGCTTGGAGGAATCTGCCTCTGTGGGAGCATTGAAGAGAACTTTCACCTTCAGATCAGTCTCCGCTTGTTTGGCTCCTTTTTCAGCGGCCGCCCAATAAGCGGGGCCAATGGACTTGGGATTAATGAAATAGGTTCTTGTGGCAGTGGACGAAGAGCCTTGATTGCTATCGCTTCCCGCACTTTCTTGTGGTTTGGAGTTGCCCGTATTTCCGCAAGCAGCCAAAGTAAGTGTCAATAATCCAGTAATTAACGTAGTAGCGATTTTTCTCATGTGCTTCGACCTCCAAGTAAGTTATGCTTTTTGTTTACCAACAGCGATCAACAACAGAATGCCGAGAATTACGGATTGATACAATACGGATACACCCAACAAATTAAGGCCATTGCGTAAAAACACGATAATTAGCAAGCCGAGAAACGTACCTGCCAGACTCCCCCTTCCGCCAAAAATATGTGTGCCTCCTATCAGGGTAGCTGTAATTACATCAAGCTCTATATTTGTACCTGATGTCGCTTCTGCACTTGCCAGACGGGACACTAGGAAAACACCAGCCAAAGCGGAGAACAACCCACTGATCATGAACAAAATGAACCGGGTGCGAACAACAGAAATCCCTGAATAATGGACGGTTTCTTCGTTGTTACCTATGCCATACACATAGAGGCTAAAGCGCGTCTTCTTCATTACAAAATTCGCAATCAAGAACATGACGGCCAGGAAAATCGCATTAAAGGGAACCCCCCAGAAATATTGCTGGCCTAGAAAGTAGAAGGCATCCGGATAGCCGCTGATCGGCCTTCCTTCGTTCAGTACATAGACAAGACCGCGAAGCATCACCAGCATTCCGATGGTCACAACGATAGCCTGCATACGATGCCTGGCGATCAGGTACCCGTTAACAGCTCCGCATGCCAGTCCAGCTAACAACCCTATGATTACGCTAAGCCAAATGTTCAGGCCACCCTGGAACGCTAGTCCCATACAAACAGCGGAGAAGGCAAGAATTGAGCCGACGGAAAGATCCATTGCGCCTGAAATAATGATCATAGTCATCGGGATTGCGATCAGACCAACCTCGACCATCTGGTTCAGCACATTCATGAAATTGGTGAATGACAGGAAGTAAGGAGATTGAATGCTGAAAAAGACGAGGATGAAGATAAACAAAAGCGACTGAACCAGCATTTTATTAGATTTGAAGTTAAAAAATTGGGTCAGTGCACTCATATCAACTCGCCGCCTTTGCGTTTATTTTGTCTGACGTATTGCAGCGTATTAATGGCAATGGCCAAGATAATCAGAAACCCAGTCGTCGCATCTACCCAAAACGGAGACACCTTGGCAATGACCAAGCCGTTCTTGATAATTCCCATCAGGAGAATACCGACTGCCGTTCCAGCAATTGTGCCAGTTCCGCCAAAGATGCTTCCCCCGCCGATCAAGACCGCTGCCATTACTTCAAAGGATAGATTGCTGCCCGCCGTTGAGGCCTGAACACTACCCACCTTGGAGGCAAAAATCACTGCCGCAATGCCCACAAGCATTCCGCTGAATACGTAGACCATAAATTTGGTTCTCGGTATACTAACTCCGGCCAGCTTGGCCGCAGCTTTATTGCCGCCAATCGCATAGATTCTGCGGCCAAAGCGAGTGAATTTTAGAAGAAAGATAAAGCCGATGATCAGGACTACAGCAACGATTAGCGGAAAGGAAATGCCCAGGACCTGACCTTGTCCGAAGAACTGGAATCCTGGGGGAAAATTAGTCATCCATGTTCCGCCGCTGATCCCCACGGCCAGACCACGAAAGATATACATCGAAGCTAACGTAACAATAATGTCCGGAATGTTCAGCACAGCAATAAAGTAGCCGTTAAACACACCGCACAGAATCCCTATGCCAATGCCAAGCAAGGAAGCAAGCCAAGGTGACATCCCGTGACTGAGGAATAGCCCCACTGAAGTGGCGGTCAGGGCCAGCACCGAGCCTACCGATAAGTCGATGCCGCCCAGCAGAATCACCATAGTCATCCCGATTGCAACAATCGCGCTGGAAGTATTCTGATCCAATATCAACTTCGCATTATCCAGTTGAAGAAACTCCGGGGAGATGATGGTAAACAGGATGCCTATCAACAGTGTGAACAGGATGATCGGTGCCTCGTGGATGTTCAATAGACGCTTCATATGACCTCTTCTCCCTTCGTCCGCGGATTGGAGGCACGCTTCAGCAGTTGCTCCTGATCCGCTTCCCCGTGTCCAAATTCATGAACAATTTCTCCCTTATGCAGCACCAGGATTCGATCACTGAGGCCGATGACCTCCGGCATCTCTGATGAAATAAGCAATATGCTTAAGCCCTTTAATGCTAACTGATGAATAATGTTATAGATTTCAGCCTTCGCCCCCACGTCCACACCTCGTGTTGGTTCTTCAAGAATGAGGATTTCCGGTTCTGCGGCCAACCATTTGCCGATGACTACCTTTTGCTGATTGCCACCGCTCAAAAAATCGACACTTTGCAGATCATCGGGCGCCTTGATATGCAATTGCTCCATATAGGAGCTACTCATTTTTTTAATCTCTTCCTGATCCAGAATCAAGCCCTTTGAGAGTTTCGGCAGGATGGGAAGCGCTAGATTTTGCCGAATCGACATCGGTTTAATAATGCCTTGGCGGTGACGATCCGGCGGAACATAAGCAATCTTCTTGGCTTTCGCTTCATTAGGAGTGTTAATTTGTACTTGAACACCATTGATCTCGATTGCCCCTGTTCCCTTCACTAATCCGAAGAGTCGCTCTGCTACAGTGTGGGAGCCGGAACCCGGTATACCAAACAGCCCGAGAATCTCACCTTTTTTCAAGTTGAAAGAAATAGAATGCGTGGAGTCGAGAGACAACTCCTTCACCTGCAGCACAATCTCTTCTCTCGGCTCTACGGTTCGCACAGGATATAATTGGGCAACCTCTTTGCCAACCATCATCTGAATCAGACTCTGCTCGGTAACCTCTTTGATCCCGTGTGTAGCGATTTTCTTCCCGTCTCTTAATACCGTCACTTTATCTGCAATTTCGAATATTTCTTTCATCCGGTGCGAGACATAGACGATAGCCACACCCTGCTCTTTAAGCCGCTTTACTACATCGAACATCTTTTGCACTTCATTCTCTGGCAGCGCTGCTGATGGCTCGTCCATGATCAGTACGTCCGCCTGGAACGATAAGGCCTTGGCAATCTCGATGACCTGCTGGCTGTGAACCCCCAGATGTCGTACTTCCTTACGGACATCAATCCCTCTCCCACCAATGGAGTCGACCAGTTTCTGTGCTTCACTATATAATCTTGACCAGTGGATTCTTCCGAACCGCCCCACTACTTCTGGACGGTCGATATAAATATTCTCTGCCGCAGATAAGTTGGGAAACAGATTGAATTCCTGATGAATGATAGATACTCCTTGATGCTGCGCATCAAGAGGATTACGAAAGACTACATCCTGTTCTTTGAGCCGGACAATCCCTTTGGTAGGTGCATACACACCGGATAATATTTTCATCAAAGTAGATTTCCCGGCCCCATTCTCCCCCATCAAAGCATGAATCTCTCCGGGATAAAGCTCGAAATCAACACCTTCCAAAGCTTTTACACCCGGAAACTCCTTGCTGATCCCCTCCATCGATAAGATCGGACGTTCCATCGTTAACCCTCCCTTTCAAACGATCTCGTCTGGTTGACTAGTGAACAGATGTGAAATTTAGGCATACTTTAACAAGACTCAGCTTTAAATCAACAAAGTCAATGGATGCAATAGATTATCTTAATCCAACTTAATCTAATCCGCTCTTTCTTTTTTCAAATAAATTCAAGAACCTGCGCTTCTTCCTGCGACTAATTCATTTTTTTAACGGAGCCGTATTTCATTAGTTCGACATCCAGTATGACCTTCTTCGGATTTGTCTCATCCGTATCTTTATCCCTAATTCTCTTAATTAGCATTTCTGCAGCTTGCGTCCCCATTTCACGAGTAGGTCTGCGAACGACCGTTACTTTCGGTTGCACAAATTCGGCCAGTTCATTCTCATCGAACCCGATTAATGAAATGTCTTCCCCAATCTCCAGATTCAAATCCCTAATCGCCTTGATGGCTCCCTGACAAATCAAGTTATTGGCTGCAAAAATCGCTGTCGGGGGAATGTCAGCTTGCATTAATTCAATGGTAGACTGGTATCCGCTCTCCTCCAGCCAGCTCCCTTGCTTGTGATACTCAGGGTCAGGGCTAACCCCGCCTTCAACCATCGCCCGCTGATATCCCCAATACCGATCCTTACCGTCATTAAAGTCATGCTTCCCATCTATAATTGCAATGCGTGTGTGACCATACTCCAAAAAATGCTTGGTAGCTTCGTAAGCGCCGCGATAGTTATCAATCATGACACCATCATGGCCGCTGTTATCGATGTACCGATCTACCAGAATTGTCGGCTTACGAATGGTCTGGTAAAAATCCGCTGTCTTATGAGTACCAATCAAGATAAAACCGTCGGCGTTTTTACCAAGAAAACTCTCGAAATAGGTGGACTCTTCGGCCTCATCGCCATTCGTGGATACTACGAGTGTGACAAAGCCTTCTTTCTTTGCTACTTCCACCGTTCCGCCTATTACTGCCGTGTAGAAAGGATTCTGAATCTCCGGCACAACTACCGCCAGCATATTCGTCTTTTTATTCACCATAGATGCCGCTATCGTGTTCGGCACGAAGTTTAATTCATCGATTACTTTCAATACTTTTTTTCGTGTAGCCTCACTTACCCGGTCCAGTCCATTGATTACCCGAGATACAGTCGCAACAGACACATTGGCCGTTTTTGCCACATCTTTAATCGTCATGTCCCTTTTCGTGACAACCACTTCCATTCTTTACCTCTGTTTTTGTAATAACGTTTTTACAACCTTTATACCTTTTATAATGTAAGACTATTTAACATTGATCTGTTGTTTTGCAAAAACGTTTACGCAATTTCTAATCTCATTCTAGTTTATGTTAGATAAGTTATCAATACATTTTTAAAAATTTAAAAAATAAAGATAAATGCAACATATATATAACATTAAGATGACATAAATAATCATTTATACTCCATTAAAAAATAATTCATTTAATCACGTCATAAAATATAACACTTAAATGACAATTAGGAAGCTCTGTGCTGGATAATACAACATGGTCCCCCTAATTCATGAACACCATCCATTTCCAAAACCTAAGGCTCATCTATAAGAGCTAACGGATCGTATAGCCGTTACTTTCCACTCTAAGCTCTCTGAATGATGTTGCGGACTCAGATGACGTTATTTGCTAGCGGACAGCGGAATTTGCAGACGATTTCTGTACATAAGAACTCTGGAGTCCGTTATCTTTCTGAATGGCTGAATTTATAGGCGATAAGGTCTCTGGAGTCCGCTACCTGACGAGGCAAGTACTGATTTTGAGGCAGGCCCACTTAAGATTCATAAAAATGATCTAAACCACGCAAAAAACCTTAAAAAACTGACTTTCACATGTTACGACATGGAAGCAGTCTTTTAAGGTGTTATCATTGATTCTATCATTGGCTCTATCATTGGCTCTATCATTGCTTTTACAAATTGTTATTCCCCAGAAATGTATCCCGGCTTAAGTTTATAAAGGCTTCGATCGCAGGCGAGATCCACTTCTCTTCATGCCAGAACATGTGGGTTGCGAAGGATATGGCGGTCAAATCCCAAGGTAACGGAACCAGCTCTCCCCGATTCACTTCTTCGACCACAGCCATTTCAGGCAGGATGGCGATACCCATTCCTATTTTCGCACATTGCTTGATCGCTTCTGCACTGTTAAACTCCAACTCCGTAATTCCCCCCATGTCCTTATGCGACAGACTTCGCTCAAAAAACGTGCGATAAGAGCAACCCTTCTCTGTCAGCAAAAAGGTCTCACCCTTAAAATCTTCAACCGTCAATGACGTACATGTTGCCAAAGGATGATCAGGCGCCGCTAGGAAATAAAAGGATTCATTCAGCAATTTTTCTCCACAAAACCCGGTCTCACCCTTGTCCTCATCCAGCATAAAAATAATATCCGCGTCTCCTTCCCGTAGACTCTGTTTGAGATTGTCGTCGCTCAGCGCCCGGAACAATAGCCGAATCCCAGGATAGCGCAAGCGAAAACGCCGCAATACATCCGGCAGCCGATATGTACACAACGTCTCATCTGCACTTATGACCAGTGTCCCTGTCATTTCGCCAGATTGCCTGACCACATGCTCTGCTTCTTCAAGCTCCCTTAATATGTTGTCAACGTATCCGAGAAACTGTCTCCCCGCATCGGTTAATATTACTTTTTTTCCCAACCGGTCCACTAACTTGACACCTAGCTCCTCCTCCAAAGCCTTCATCTGCATCGTAACCGTTGACGGGACATAGTTCTGTACTTCTGCAGTGCGGCTAAAGTTGAGTGTAGAAGCAAGCGTATGAAAGGTCTTGAGTTGACGCAATTCCACAGTACATCCCATCCTTAGTTCAAAAAAATTGAATGTTTCATTCATAAACGTTTCCTTGAACAAACAATAACATCGTCGTAGAGTGGTGACAAGAACGACCGGTCATCTTGCGATTACGAAAAAAGGGGATTATTACGATGAAAGATTACGAAATTTATGAACTGGGGGATGTTCTGCTGCAATCCGGTGTCATCCTGCCCAATGCCATTCTTGCCTATAAAACTTACGGAACACTGAATACGGCAAAAAATAATGCCATTGTCTATCCCACCTGGTTTGCAGGTCTGCATACCGATAATGAATGGTTAATTGGACCTGGCAAGGCGCTGGACCCGGAAAAGTATTTCATCATCATACCAAATATGCTGGGCAATGGATTATCCTCCTCGCCAAGTAATACGGCTCCGCCCTATGATCGCGGAAACTTCCCGGAGGTCACGATTTACGATAATGTGACTCTACAGCATCAACTGGTTACCAAGAAGTTTGGGATTAGTACAATCGCCCTCGTTGTCGGCTGGTCACTTGGAGCTCTTCAAACCTTCCAGTGGGGAGCCAGTTATCCAGATATGGTGCAACGAATCGCCCCGTTTGGGGGTACGGCTCAGACAAGGCCACATGCGCAAATGGTATTTGCAAACATGATCGCTGCACTTCAAGCGGATTCCGCATGGGAAAATGGGTTTTATAAGCAGCAGCCTACAGCGGGACTAGCCGCAATGGGTCGGGTCTATGCACCCTGGGGCTTCTCCCAAGCTTATTATCTGGAGCAGCTCTATCAGCAAGACGGCTACCAAACCCTGGAGGATTATGTAGTGAATTATTGGGATCAAGTCTTCCTGACCTTCGATGCCAATGACCTGATCACTATGTTACGTACCGGAATCAGCGGCGATATCAGCGTAAACCAGGCGTATAACGGGAACTTCGAACTTGCATTACGTAGCATTACAGCCCGTGCACTGATCATGCCGGGAAGTACAGACCTGTTCTTTCCTCCCCAGGATAACAACTATGAGGCACAATGTATGCTGGATGCACGTTTCCTCCCGATTGACTCGAAATGGGGGCATTGCGCAGGCATTGGACAGCATGATCCTGATTCCGAATTTATAGATCAACAGCTGAAGGTTTTCTTGGGTGAATGATTTCAACGCAAAGTGAATAATAGAAAGTAGAGCGAATCCCATTGAAAAATAACATGATCATCTATATTCTTGCACTTGCGGTCTTTCTGATCGGAACCATTGAATACATTATTACAGGAATCATTGATATGATTGCCGTGGACTTGGGCATTTCAACTTCTAAGGTCGGGCTATTAGTGACTGTATTTGCGCTCGCAGGAGCCATAATCACGCCGATTCTAATCGCACTGACCATCAATATGGATCGCAAGAAGCTGCTCATGTCTTCCTTCGGTGTGTTCATTGCCACTAACGGACTTATGTTTGCGAATCTTTCTTATGAAATCGTACTATCAGTACGAATGATTCAAGGAGCTAGTGGAGGAATGGCTACCGTAGTGGCCATGGCAGTAGCAACACGACTAGTAGAAAAAGAACGAAGGGGACGAGCTATCGGCATTATTTTGATGGGTCTCAGCAGCTCGCTTGTACTGGGTGTTCCAATCGGTACATTTTTTAGTGAAAGGCTTGGATGGAGAGTTCTATTTATTGCAATCGGGTTATTAAGCGTTCTTCCCTTACTAATCATCTATAAAAAGGTTCCGGCCATCAAAGAAGAGGACAAGGTTACCCTTTTGAATACTTCCTTTATCCAATTAGGTTTTGCATTGGGATCTGGATTGGGCGGACTTGTCATCAGCAACACCTCTGTTCTCTACTTAAATTGGTTCGGGCTTGCTGCTGTAAGTATGGCTCTACTTCTTGCGATCTGGCTATTCAGTAATAAAAGCGCCCCCGGCACGCCATAAAAAAACTGCCCCGTGCTTTTCAGCGCGGGACAGCTCGTATGGAATCAATACTATAATCAAGAATTGCTCTAATTTCTTCTTGTGAACTGTTGGTTTTATTTAATACTCGGATCCCATGTTGAGTAGTGGATAAATTTTTAGCGATAAGGCTGGCTGGAAAATGAGATATAATTTCTCCTGCTTTTTGACCACGAATAATGACTTCCTCAAGCAACTTCTCCGAGTCTTTAAACAGTGCATCAATTTCCACCGAAGCCTCAGCATCCTCTGTGCCTAGCTCCAGGGCCATGTTTACGATAAAACAACCTTTCGGACAAGTGTCCTCACTGGGTTGCAGCAAATTTATTTTCCATAATTCTAATGTTCTTAACGCCGACGGTTCTTGATTCAACAACTCTTGAATGGAAGTTATGGCTTGCATTCGATACAGACGAAGCGCCTTTATAAACAAAGCATGTTTATCACCATAAGCCCCGTATAGACTTTGCTTCTTCAAATTGCTGACTGCCACCAAATCGGCCAGGGAAGTGCCTTTGTAGCCCTTCTCCCAGAAGGTCAGCATTAATTGATGCAATACTTTATCATAATCAAACTCTCTAGGTCTACTCATACACTGATCATATCCACTTATAGATTATTGTGTCAATAGCGCTTAGTCATTCTCCTTGTATAACTCACTGTCCTTTATAGTTGGAGCCGGACTCAATACTTCCCCTGTAAATTCTTCAATAGGCAGACCATTTTCCACTTTTTTGACCCAATCATGATTGCCTAGTGCCGGTTTTCCAAGAGAAATCAGATCTGAACCTGCCTCAAGTGCTTTCTGTGCATCCTCCGGCTGATCCAATTGCCCATTGGCAATTACCGTTGTTTTCCCGTACTTCTTGGCAAGCTCTGCTAACGTATAATTACTGTTCGCAAAAGCAGGGGCTAAGCTATTGTATTCCGTGATGTGAATATAATCCGTTTGTTCTGCGCCAATGGCGCCAAATATGATCTCAGCATCCTGTTCGCCATTCGCCCATTTGTACTCATAATTATTGATCTTTGCTTGAGAAATACGAACACCAACAACGATGCGATTACCAACTTTTTCTCTAATGGCTCTAATAATCTCAGTGATGAAACGGGTGCGCTTTTCTGTAGAGCCGCCATATTCATCTTGACGAAGATTGGTATAATCCGTTAGAAATTCATCTATTAAAAAACCATTGGCACCATGAAGTTCGATTCCATCGAAGCCCGCTTGTTCAGCCCTCACTGCAGCCTCTGCAAATCCAGCAATAATTTCTTGAATCTCTTCAGTGGTAAGTTCTTTCGGGGTATGCCCCTGCTCTGCCCCAGTTGGCTGTACGGATGATGGAGCGACGGTCCCCTCTCGATATCTGTTACCTTGCGATACTGCGCCAGCATGAGCGATTTGCAAAATAATCTTACTGCCTCGGGCATGTACAGCTTCAGTTACAGCTTTCCATGCCGTAACATGATCATCGCTAGCGATCCCCGGTTGATTCAAAACCCCTTGGCTATATTCCTCGTCAGGGTATGCCGCTTCTGCAATCACTAGACCGAAGCCACCTGCAGCAAAGCTCTCATAATATCTGGCCATTCTATCAGTTGCACGACCGTCGTTGTCAGCGGACATCCGTGTCATCGGGGCGAGCGCCACACGATTTTTAAGAGTTATATTTCCAAGTTGGTAACTGGTTAGCAGTACGTTAGGTGTTGTCATGGAGTTGCTCCTTTTATTAGTTATTTTTGCATCTCATTATTATTGACCAAAAGGTCATTAAATGCTCAAAAAAATATTTATGAAGGGAATATTTCTTTTAAGCATCACTCCCATAAAACATTTGTCGAATAGCGTGGCTTTATAATATCAGTTATTTACCTTTTGGTCAATAATGAAAATCAGAGGAACTCCAGAGGGAAATTAAACATTTTTTTGCTCAGGAACCTTACGTACACATAAGTAAAAACCCCTCGGGATTCCCAAGGGGTCTTATCTTGTGTCATCCTAATTCATGACCGGTAAGGATAATATAGAATACCAGGAACACATTGAGGGCAACGATAACTCCCGTGGATAGCCAAGCCAAAATTTTAATCCACAGCCGATTGGCGAATTCGCCCATTTTATGCTTATCGCTAGTGAACAGTACAAGTGGAATAACCGCAAAAGGCAACTGCAAACTAAGCACTACCTGACTCCATAACAACAAGTCGCCCGTTCCTCTGGAGCCTGCTAGCCAAGTAACGATAAATGCCGGTACTACAGCAAGTAAGCGGGTAATCAATCTACGGAGCCATGGAGATACTCTTAATTTGACGAATCCCTCCATTACAATCTGCCCTGCCAACGTTCCTGTAATCGTCGAGTTCTGACCAGAAGCAAGCAATGCAACCGCAAATAGCGTACCTGCAATACTAACGCCAAGCGTAGGACTTAAAAGCTCATACGCGCCTTCTATTTCCGATACATCTAGGCCCGTACCATGGAAGGCAGCCGCACCCAGGATCAAAATAGCAGAGTTAATCAAGAAAGCAAAGAATAGTGAAAGATTAGAATCCAGAATAGAAAACTTGAGTGCTTCTTTCCGTCCCTTGGTCGTTCTCTCATATTGTCGGGTCTGTACAATGGATGAATGCAAGTACAAATTATGCGGCATCACTGTTGCACCCAAAATACCTAATGAGATAAAGAGCATCTCAGGATTCGTAACGATCTCAAATTTAGGAACATATCCACCAAATAAGGCCGCAACCTCCGGTTTGGATATGATCACTTCAAAAGCAAATACTGCAAATATGGTAAGCATTAAGACGATAATGATAGACTCCACAATGCGGAAGCCTTTTTTCTGTAAAACTAGCAGCAGCAGTACATCAAGTGTAGTAATCGCTATGCCCCACAATAACGGAATGCCGAATAGTAAATTCAGAGCAATCGCTGATCCGATCACTTCCGCCAGGTCTGTTGCCACAATCGCCAGCTCCGTTAGAATCCATAGAAAAGCAGCCACTTTGGGACTAACAGCATCCCTCGTTGCCTGTGCCAAGTCTCTTCCGGTGACAATGCCAAGTTTGGCTGACAAGACTTGAAGCAGCATGGCAATCAAATTTGAAATTAAAATAACAGATAAAAGAGTGTAGCCAAAGCGTGCGCCGCCTGCTATCGAGGTTGCCCAGTTGCCCGGATCGATATAGCCGACGGCTACCAGTGACCCCGGCCCCGCAAAGGCAAAAAACTTTCTCCAGAAACCTGCTTTTAGAGGGATTTTTACGGAATTGTTTACCTCCTCCAAGCTAATACTAGAACTACTTCGTAACCATCCTTGGTCTTCTTTCACTTGCTGAACTCCTGTACTCATGGTCTCTCCTCTTTTCACACAATAATCGCGGGGATGTTCCAAGCCCCTAAACTTAACGAACATATACTGTTGTTTATTATTTTGCTCTTGGGAAACATTTTTGTCAATAACTAAATTTTATGTACAAGACTAAAAAAAGAGGACCGTACCAAAATCCACAAATGGATTCTTGGATCGGTCCTTATGTTGTTATTATGAAGAAGGCCGCCCCATAACGGGACGGCCTTGAATAGACATCTCAAACCATATTCTATCCTTTTCTAACAAGCGAACGGTACATTAAGAACAGGAAATACGGAGCTCCGATCAGCATAATAATCAAGCCTGAAGGAATTTCTTTGGGCGCCATGACCGTTCTTCCGACAGTATCAGCAATGACCAGCAGTAATCCGCCCAGCAGACCCGATAAAATAATGGAGCGTCTCGTGTGATGACCAATCATCATCCGCACCGCATGTGGTGCGATGAGCCCGAGGAAACCAATCGTCCCCACACTGGCAACAGCTCCCGCTGCCAGCAATACGCCAATAATCATCGTCCAGAGCCGTGTCCCGCGAACAGGCAAGCCTAGACCTACTGAACTCTCATCACCAAAGGCCAGCAAATCGATTTTCCGTCCCAAATAGTACGCAACGGGTAACAGGATAAGGAGAAAGATCAGCAGACTATAAAATTGATTCCAGCCCCGTCCATAGGTCGAACCTGTAATCCAAATTAAGGAGTTGCTGCTCCAGATGCTTGCCTTGACGATCATCACTTGAATACCCGCCGAGGCGATTGCAGATATTGCGATTCCAAGCAGGATGAGAACCGATGGATTCAGAGATCTGCGCCATGCCAGGAAGAATACAAAGGCTGCCGCCAAAGCCCCGCCAGCCATAGCGGCAATAGGTAACGCAATTACCGTCATTGCCGGCCATAAGAACAGTACGACCAGCGCACCAAAGCCGGCACCCGAGGTCACGCCGATAATAGAGGCGTCTGCCAGAGGATTGCGAACAGCGCTCTGAATCAGTACACCGCTAACAGCAAGGGCAATACCACCTGCAGCCGCGACTAGTGTACGAGGAAGCCTTAAAGTCAGCAGCACAGAATACGATTCATCACCCCTGCTAGCAAGACTATTCAGTAGATCCCCGATAGGTATTCTCGTTCCGCCAAGCGACAAGCTAACAAGGATAATCACAATTAGCAACACACTCATGAATATCGCAGTCGGAACAAAGCGCATACGTAGCGCTACTCCGCCTATACTCATAGAGGATTGCCCTGGACCTGAACCAGATATATTTTTCATTCTGGTCAGCACCAGCCAGATCAGCCAAGGAGCTCCGATAATCGCCATAACCGCACCAACCGGCATCTCCCCTACACTACTCCGCACGGCACGCGCAATCGTATCCGCTGCCGTAATGAGCAACGCTCCCCAAAGGGCGCTCGCGGGAATGAGCAGGCGATGCTTACTTATACCGCTAAGACGGACAAGGTGGGGCGCGACCAGACCAACGAAGCCGATGGGGCCGACCACACTGACCACGATCGCAGCCATCAATACGGATATGCCGAGGCCTACAGCCCGGGTTAACCCTACTCGCTGTCCTAGCGAACGGGCAGTGGACTCATCAAGTTCAAGTGCATCGAATTGCCTGCCTGCGAACACGGATACTCCGATGAGTACAAGGACGAAAGGCCAAGCATACCGGACGCCGTCCCAATTCAGCTGAATCAGAGAGCCCGAACCCCATAAGAACAAATTTTGCGTTTCCGTCTTATTAAAAATAAATAAGGCCGAGGTGAACGCTCCAAGCACCATGGACACGATCATTCCGGATAGGGCCAGCCGGACAGGCGTAGCCGTCTTGCCTCCGCTCAGTAGATAGGCAATAAGTGCCGCCAACAGGCCCCCAGCCGCTGCCAACACAAATGGGAACTGATGCTGTAAAGCCGGGAAAGCAACCATGCCAAGGACGACCATAAAATAAGCTCCCGCATTAATTCCCAGTGTATCTGAGGAAGCAAGCGGGTTCTTCGTTATCGTTTGCAGTAACGCGCCAGCCGCAGCCAGGGCAGCTCCAGCCAGAATACCGATAACTGTACGCGGCATCCGGATATCCCAGAGCAGATGATGTTCCATAACATCCTGACGGTTCAGCAATCCCTCTACTACAGTAGCTGCCGGGATTTTAGCTTCCCCAAAGCCTAGACTTAGAATGAACAGAACGAAGAGGACGGCAAGGCCGCCCCCGAATATTCCAATCATCCGCCAGGTCATACTGATTGAAGTTTTTCCACTGCTATGCCCGTTCATAGTAGCACTCATTTCGTTAAGGTTTTTACAACTTCATCCACAATCACCTTGGAGGAGATTGGACCGCCGAACACCCAGGTCGCGCTGTCCAACGCGTAAGTGCGTTTCTCCTTAACGAAGGTAAGACCGTTCCAAACAGAATTATCCTTCAGTGTTTTTGTGAAAATATCATCATCCTTTTGGACGATATAGAGCAGATTCGTATCCTGAACCGCCGGCAATGCTTCAACGGTTGATGTGCTGAATCCATAGCTCTCGAAATTTTCAGGCTTCCAGTCATTTTTCAGACCAATCCGATCCAACGTTTGTACTGCTAGTGAATTGTCTGTGAAAAGACGCATTGTTGCTGCATTCTGATAGCTATATGCTTGTGTCAGTACGTAATTCAGACCTTCCTTGCCAGCTGCAGCCAGCTTCGTCTTCGCATCCGTATAGTGAGCATCCAAGTCTGCAAGGACTTTGTCACCTTCTGCGGTTTTACCAAGCGCCGCTGCTATCGTTTTAAAAGTATCCTCCATCAGTGTGTATTGATCGCCTTTTCCTTCATCCGGATACAGGCTGAAAATCAGTGTTGGAGCAATACTTTTCAGTTGATCATAAATGGCTTCGTTGCTAGGCGCATTCGCAATAATCAAATCCGGCTTCAGCGCCGCAATCGTCTCCAGATTTGGTTCATCACGTGTACCAACATCCGTCACGCTTGCATCCAATGGTGCTTCAGATGTCACATACAGCTTATAGTTCTCGTTATCGGCGTTCCCTACCGGTTGTACTCCCAGCGCAATTACATCTTCTGTAAAAGTCCACTCCAGTACAACAACCTTTTGTGCAGGCTTATCCAGCTTAACCTCGCCTTTAGCATCTTTTAATACAATAGGGCCACTTGCGGTATCACTACTATTATTTGCAGCCGCCTCATTACTCTTTGCGGCACTGTTCGTTGCGTTATTCGTGGAATTGTTAGAGCCGCAGCCAGCTGCAACCAGTATCACAACAATAAGCATAACTACACTCAAAAACCTTTTATGCATTTCGTATATCCCCCTGATCTTCAGTGATTGTATTTGATAATGATTATCATTTTTAATGACATGGACTATGTTATATACGATTTCATGGAAAGTCAAGGGAATATGCTATTTTCACCAATGAACTAGTTTTGGAAAATCTCACGGGTAGATCCATATCTATAGCCTCAATAGTTCAACTAACAGCGTAAATATGATGATTTGTTAATTAATCACAATATCTAAATAACTTCCAAAGTAATGGTTTAAATGGATAATTATTGGGATAAAAGATTTGATAATGAAGGAATGATTTGGGGTCAACAACCCAGTAAAACAGTCTACCAAGCAATTGAATTATTTAAGAATAACAAAGTTAAGACAGTCTTAGTTCCTGGATCTGGGTATGGAAGGAATACTAAAGCACTCTCTAAATTTTTTCAGGTTGATGGGATTGAGTTATCACATAAAGCTATTCATATAGCAATGCATTGGGATCCTTATAGTCATTTTATTCAGGGATCTGTTATGGATGATCTAACCGGTACTACGACGTATGATGCAATCTATTGTTTTGATGTATTACACCTATTTCTAGAAGATGATCGAAAGAACTTTATTAATAATTGTGTACGACAACTAAAACATGCTGGAGTAATGTATTTTACATGCTTTTCAAACGAGGATCATAACAATGGGGTCGGGAGACAATTGGAAGATGGGACATATGAATATGTAGAAGGAAAATATGCTCACTTTTTCACTGAAAAAGATCTAATCAATCATTTTAAGGACCTAAAAGTTATTGGAACAGGAACCACACAGGAAATTTTCAATTATAAAGAGAAGCAGAGCAAAAAATATATTATCAGATATATAATAGTAAAAAAGACAGGTTAACTGCTCCAGTACTTATAAATGAATTATAGAACTACGCATTAATGCACAGTCGATTGATGATTTTCATTGGATTAAAAAGCCCGCAAATCGCTTGTAACAAGCAGATTTACGGGCTTTAAATCATTCGATTATCTCATATGAAAATCGTTTGGATGCGGGCCTTTGCGGCGGTTGCTGTCCAGTTGATTAATGGACTCCATTTCGTCAGCAGAAAGTTCAAAGTCAAACACATTAATGTTTTCTTCGATTCTGGAAGGTGTCACTGATTTAGGAATGACAATGGAGTTACGTTGCAGGTGCCAGCGAAGTACGATTTGCGCCGGGGATTTGCCATGAGCTTCGGCTAGCTTGACGATCACTTCATCCTTCAAGACATCGCCGCCTTGATCCAGCGGGCTCCAAGCTTCAAGGAAGATGTCGTGCTTATCACCGAAAGCTTTCAATTCATTTTGAGCCAGGTATGGGTGGCATTCGATCTGATTAAGAACAGGCTTCACTTCACATTCCTTCAGAAGACGCTCCAGATGCTCAATTTCAAAGTTACATACACCGATCGCTTTTACTTTACCATCATGGTACAGTTTCTCCAGCGCCTTGTAGGTGTCAATGTACTGATCGAAATTCGGCGTTGGCCAGTGGATCAAATACAAATCAATATAATCCAGTTCCAGCTTCTTCAAGCTTTCATCGAACGCACGCAGGGTATTCTCATATCCTTGGTCTGCGTTCCACACTTTGGTCGTAATGAACAGCTTCTCCCGCGGAATTCCGGATTCCTTGATCGCTTGTCCCACACCAAGTTCGTTCTGATAAATCATAGCAGTATCAATCGAAGTATAACCTACTTCAAAGGCTGAAGCGATCGCAGAGGCAGCCTGTTCATCGCTAACCTGCCACACGCCCAATCCAAGCTGAGGCATTTTCACACCGTTATTCAATGTTACAAAGTTCATGGTTTAATCTCCTTCAAATTGTATTTTTATGGACTGTTAAGCAGATCTGAAATCTCCTGTGCACATTTGGTTACCTGCTCAATATGGTACGCATCTTTCTCTTTGGACACTCGGGTTGTCGGGCCACTGATCGCAATGGCAGCAATAACCTTACCATCTTTCCAGATTGGTGCACCGATACATCTAGCCCCGCATTCCCCTTCTTCATCATCCAGGGCATAACCTCTGGCCTTAATGTTGCTCAGTTCCTCACGGAATTTCTCTGGAGATGTAATCGTATGCTCCGTCTGCTTCTCAAAAGACATGTTGTCCAAAATCCACGACTGCAGCTCCTCACCCTGGTAAGCCAGCAGGCATTTCCCGATGGCATCGCCGCGAATAAGCTTACGATCTCCAATCACATGATGTGTTCGGGTAGCATAGATCCCTGGCATCGCATGCGTGATAACAACCTCTGTGCCATGAAGGATTCCGAGATATGTGGTTTCCCCTGTCTCCTTACTTAGCTTGTCCATGGATGGCACGGATTGCAAGAGATCAACGTCCTGCTTGAGCAGATTCTCACTTTGCAATTTGGATACAAACACATCCGAAATCACAAACCCATTCTTAGGACTTCTCATGATGAATTGATTCTGCTCCAGTGTACTTACCAAGCGATAGGCTGTACTTTGGTTGAGCTGTAATTGTTCCATGATCTCTTGAGTAGTGATGTTCGGGTTATGGAGCACAAGGTTAAAAATATCCAAACCCTTCTTGAGCGTACCAACCTCATTGCGGTTTATATCCCCACCCCCTACTCAATAGTATTCCACTCACAATTGCGATTATAGCAAAGGAAAATCCATTATTCAAATATAGATAATAAAATAATAATAATTATCCATAATGGATAATCTGTTTCATTGATCCAACTTTCTTATGATATTGTTATATAGATTTACTATTCAATATCCGCATGGTAAATTTAGTAATAACATTTCAAACAAGCAGAGGTGACAATGAAAAAGCTAAGTATTTTAATAGTTTCCGTGTTGATAATCCTTGTTGGCTGTTCAAGCCATAGCAACTTAAATATCAACTATTTAGACCCCAGTGAAGTTAAGGAGCCGATACATAAATGGTTAGAATCTAATCGTGCGAGAAATGGAATCTATATAGGCAGAATATCCGCCGAACACCGTGTGTATCTGTATATAAATTATAACAATGAAGAACATAATCAAAAGTTCACAGTACCCTCAGTAGATATTCAGAATCAGGACGGAAAGCTTCTCGTAGAAACAGTAACCGCCGCTTCAGATCATTCGTTTGAAAAAATATTTGTTATTACAAATAAGGGAATAAATCGGATTGAGTTAAACGGACAAGAAATTAATTTGGAACAGTTAGAGGAACTCCAGTAGTTTTTTTTGATTTACCTTCCTAAATAAACAGAAGAAACGTAACCCATGAAAATAAGGACGTATCTGTTTGAAGCAAAAAACAGCGGCAACCTAGGAATTGAATTATCAAATCCATAAGCTGTCGCTGCTTTTGTTATGAGTTTTTACTGTTATTTTTCTTCCTGATTAAAGTAAATCCAGCGCCTTCAGCAAGGCGTGCTCGCCTGCCTTAACACCCTCCTGAGAATAGTGGGCGTTCGGGAACATTGGCGACAGATGGTGGTAGCCCGGATAGACATGCAGCTCGACCAAAACACCATCATGAACCAGTTGTTTCGCGAATAGCAAAGCTTCATCTACGAATAAATCGATGCTTCCTATCGTAATAAAAGTAGGTGGCAAACCAGCAAGTGATTTCGCACGTGCAGGCACATAATACTGGCTTACGCCTTCCTGATCTGGTTCATGACCTAATACAGATTTCCAGCCAAAATAATTACTTGCTTTGTTCCAAACAAATTCTCCGGCATAAGGATGATCTGGTGCAACACTTGTACGGTCATCCAGCATCGGGCTACGCAATCTCAGATGATGAATCTCAAATTCCTTCTGATCCCGAATATATAAAGCCAGACCAGCCGCCAAACCGGCGCCAGCACTTGAGCCTGCAACGGCGACTTTCTTAGCGTCGATTCCCAGTTCTTCCGCATGTTCGATACACCATTTTAGGCCTGAATAGATATCCTCTAGCTGGCTTGGCTGAACATGCTCCGGTGCCAGACGGTAATACACAGACACACAGCAAAAACCATGCTGCACAGCAAGGGCGGCATTCCCCATGCGATCACCAACCGGACTTCCCATAACCATCCCGCCGCCGTGAAGGGAATAATATAAAGGCATGTTTTCATATTTTGGCTGCGTAGGTTTAATGATCTCTATACGAACTTCCGGCCCTCCAAAATAACTTGGTACCGTTCTTTCTTCAAAGGTAACCGGAAACTTTTGCGTAACATCAATTTGTGGCATCATTTGTGCTTGCTTCATACGTGATTCCATCAGCACAGACTGCGTAAGATCCGTTGTTGGGAACATATCAAGGGCGCTAACCACTTCTGGATCAACCAGATGTCTGCTTCTGCTTTGCTCTTCACTCATTGCCAATATTTCCTCTCTATATGTCATTATTCAGACTAGCTGTCTCTATTGTTAGTCTACAGTGTGCCCTCGACTCTTGAAATGATGACAATGACTTAGAATCATTTTCGGCATAAAAAAGACACTGATGAAGTATGCTCACCAGTGCTGTTTCTTACTTTTATGTGAATAGACAATTTTCTTAATTGTTTCGATCGAGAGAAAATATTCCTCGGCCAGCTGCTCAATACTGCTACCGTTCCTAAAAGCAGCTCGGATCGCGGCGTTTCGCTCATCAAGCAACCGTCTCCCGCCACTCTGGCTTCCCCAATGCTTATACTCCGTTTCCGGCTTAGGAATGTACAGCGTTTCTCCCTGAACGTATTTTTGAATTTCCATAATTAGCTTTTCGGGTAACACTTTTGCTGCATTAATATATTTCATTGTGCCCGCTCCTTATTTTAAAGTTTCCAAATAAGGTGCAAAGCCAACATATTAGAAGAGCTTATTTAGCGTTAAAAAAAGGTTTTGCCCCATGCAAAGTAACGCTTTTCTAATACAGGCTTTGCATGAGTGGGAGAAGTACCAGACAATCTTACAAGATTCTCCATCTATTAAGCACCCCCTTTTCGCTAACCATTATAGCATAGTTTCACGTGTGGCTGTCACGAACAGCACTACGAGGACAATTGGCTTTGCCACGTACATCTTCATCAACGTAGACTTTAAAAGTTAGACGTTATCTTTTGCTATATAGAACGCATTTAAATAAACAAACATAGCAAAAAAAGAGAGCTTATATAAGTAGTATAATTAAGGGCATTCTCGTACCTTAAATCCTCTGCAACTAAGGGTTCGTGGAGATTAAGTGCAATATTGTACCTTAAATCTTCCAGATTACCTCGTCTAGCATGCTTTTCCGAAAAATAAGATGCAAAAATGCCCTTATTTACCTTATTTGCCTGCATTCAAGAAAAATAAGGTGCAAAAATGCTCTTAGTTGGGGAAGTGCCCCCTCTTTTTGAACTGTTACGACGACGGAAGGTGAAGGGGAATACCCCGCTTCTACTAACATCGCTGGATTTGAACAGCCCTGGATTATAGGTCTTGCTTCCAACAGTCTATGTTCCGGTGCTAACTTTCCTTTGGAAAGCAAACAGGCAAGCGTTTTGCGCATACAGCACAGTTCTAAACTTCCCCATTCGCTCATCTTCGTCTTAGTTAATTTCTTTTGTTCGACTCATACAATCTCTTCTTTCTGTATAATCCGAAAAGAAAAAAGGCATCCCTTATTAGGATTGCCTTTTACGTTTTGTCTAGCCCTGCTGCAGCCAATCCATACGATCTTGCTTAGACAGGCGTGGACAAGTATAGCAGTATGAGCGATTGGTACGCTTGTATTGCAGACAGCAGGTATTTTTAATAGCGAGCTTCTTCCCTGCCTCAAGCGGATGGTCTAGGAATCGGACTTTAGCTTGGAGTGGGTTCTTCGATCGTCCGAAGGCCTCAGGGGCAAGCTCATTACACATGAAGGCATCGTCTTCAGCCAGATAGGACAGAAGCGAAGCATTATCCTGTGTAGACAACTGGGTAGACAATAGTGCTTGCAGCTTTTCCCTGTAATTCTGCAGAGCCGTCGGCAGCTGCCCCCATAAGATTCCTGCCTGAATCCCGCTGGCCTCCGATACACAGAGGAGCAAGGGGCTAACAGTATCCCAATAAAATCGGCTGAACACTTGCTCCCGCCATACAGTCCAATCTATCGTTTGTCTCTCTCCTGGCGCATGATCTAATTGATCCTCCGACAGTTGAAAAGCAATTCGAGTGAAGCCCTGCTCAGGGGTGAGATGTACCTGCAAGTTCGCAAGTGTGAGGTTCGGAGCGGTATTGTGCACAGAAACGCTATACAACAACGCAGCAGCCACATCCCCAAACCAGCTGACAAAATAAGCTGCAGCAACTGGAAGCTCTTCAGCCTCAATGAACTCGCCGTAGGCGGTGAGAAAGCGATGCATGACTGCCTTCTCAGTTAAAGCTTCCCCTCCGATAGTGCATACAGCCTTCCCCTGCTGCTGAATATGAAGGTTAAAATAAGAGCTCAGTTGATCCCAAATGTTCGTGTCCATTATTTAACGAAAATTTTAGTCAGATCATCCAGCATGGAGTTAGCAGCGTTAGGCCCATAGCCGCCGAACCAGGAATCCGAAGACAGCGTGTACACCTGATTGTTCTTAACGGCTTCGAGATTTTTCCAGATACTTAGATCCTGCAACTCGTTATAGATACTATCACTGTCGTTAATGAGCAGAATGTAGTCCGGATTGATTTGCGGAAGCTTCTCATTGGACAGGGACTCATAACGATTGTCCGCCGAGGTTACTGGGTAGACAGCAGGACGGGTGAAGCCGAAATCATCATATAGCCATTTGTAATCCATATCCCCGTAATAACGAATATCGTTACGAATACGCAGTACCATTAAGGTTTTGCCAGCTACTTTATCGTGGATCTGCTTGATTGCTTCTTCCTTGTGCTTATCATAGTCGGTGATGACTTGCTCAGCCTTGTCTTGAAGGCCAAAAGCTGCAGCCGTTGCACGGAATGCTGTCTGCCAATCCGGCGCACCATAACCATTTTCCAGCATAACCGTAGGCGCTATTTTCGCGTACTCGTCATAAACTTTTTCGCTGTTGGTGTCTGTAATAATCAGATCGGGATTTACGGATAGCAGCTTCTCCAGATTCACCTTTCCTTGGTCGCCAATAATTTCAACATTATTCAGAAAAGGCTTTAGGTACAGCGGAAAATCTTCATTTTGCGACTTAACGGAAGCCGTTGGCGTCAAACCCAGTGCGATCATATGATCTGTTAAATAAGTTACCGTTGTGGCAATATTAGCAGGCTGATGCTCAAGTGTATGTTCTCCATTGTTATCTTTGTAGGTAAACTTAGTCTCTTGGGCCGTATCCGGACTGGCAGTTTGTTCTGCAGCAGGCTCAGAAGACTCCTTGCTGCAAGCTGTAGCAATCGCAAGCATCATCATAATCAGAATCACTACGCTCAATGGGCGCAGCTTTTTATAACTGTTTCTCATATTTCTTTCCCCTTTTTATTCTATTTGATTAGACTGGTACTTCTCGACGATCTCTCATGACACGGGAACTGGTAATCCAGCCTTTGGTATTGGTTAGCTGCACAAAGTAGACTCCGCCTGAAACCGGCAAAGCAACATGCGCTTCTCCGTGATCATTACTATTTTCATCCTTGTACAGAATAGCTGTCTCCGAATGCCAACTGGCGCTTCTCCAGTCCGTGTCATCCCCGCACCAGTACAGCACAGCCTTCACGACTTCAAGCGGCGATTGAAAACACACCCGTACCCGCTCCTCATACTGCTCCGCACGAAGAATGCGAATTAAGGCAGGCCCCTCTCTTGTGATACTGTCTGCAAAAGCATAGCTCTCTTCACAGGACCATGCATCCGGATAAGTATGGGGCAGTCCATGCTGAATGCTTAATCGGCTATGTAACTGCGCATCCTCATAGTGATGTTCATGTTGTTCGTAGGACTTCACAAAGATGGACAAAGGAAAATGCGTATCCTGGCTGCCGTTTAGCCACAGCATCGGTATCTTGCTTTGGTGCAGATAAGAAGACGGGTCCCATAGCCCCCGAAGACGTTCAGCTGTAGCGGGTGGCATAGCAGCAAATCCGCGACCGTAGAGCGTACCTGGCTCATAAAGATAACCACATCCATATACCGGCATGGCAAAAGAAAGCCTGTGATCCAGACCAGACACCAGACTGGTAATAATACCTCCCCATGAGATCCCTGTAATTCCAATTCGGTCTTCATCTACACCAGGCAAACTGCGAAGGATGGTATGTGCCGATAACACAGCGGCTACAGCGTGATACATCCATTGATCCTGCACAGCTTCGCCATAATCTGCGAATACTCCCTGCTTCATTGGGCCACTCCAGGGATGTGGCGAGAATAGTGGCAGGGATGAATCCGTATGAAGATCATCACGGCTTCTCTCGCTGATGTTGTTATAGCTTGCAAAGGGGACCTGCCCCTCGAGATCCATCGCAATTGCGGCATAACCCCGGTCATTCCATTGCTTCACCCAATGGGAGAATGCGCTCCCTGCACCGCCATGAACCAAAATGATCCCAGGAATCTGCTGAGGGATTTCATTTTGCTTATGTTCTTCAATCTTAGGCAATCCATAGTAGGCAAACACTCGTGTTTCTTTTCCCTTATAAGGAACTCCTTGATAAAACGCGGCATGAATTCCGGTCTCTTCATCTTCAAAAACCGGATACAGGGCAGGCAATTGGAATAATGACTCCAAATCCCAGGGGATAGTAGTAAAAATAAAAAATCTCCCCCTCCATATTCATGAGAATGATTTTCTTTCTCAACAAACAATAGCACGTAATCCTTCTCATGGACATGGATTATGGGAAGATGAGTTCTGGATTTTTGTTACCTTCAAAACTGAAAATTGCGTCCACCCAAAAGTTCAGCAAAATAGGATAAGGCGCGATCATGAGACCAAGCAGAATACTCCAGGAGTTTTTCGGTGCCAATGTCAAAGATTCTGTTATTTTTGGCCGCCGTCAGATTTCGTAATAACTTGCTTCTCTGTAATGCCCTCCACTCTAACATTGCCTTTGGGGAAGGATCAATCATGATAACTAGCGCATCAGCGTCATACACCGGCAGATCTTGGCGGGTCACTGTTTCATACACATCCATTGCCTTTAATGAATGAGTAGCGGTTAGTTGAAAATCTCCATAGAGTACCGCACCCACATTCCGGTCCCCGTAGACCCGATATTCATCATCCATGATCCGCCAGATATTAAGTGTCGCACCACCCAGATACCTGCGTACCTTGCGCCGGACAATGTCTGCCCTCTGATCATACTCCGACAACCATTGTTGTCCCTCTGGTTCTAGATCGGCAGCTTCAGCAATGAGCGTCAATTGTTCACGCCAATTTGCAGTAAGCCAGGGAACCGTGACGGTCGGTGCGATTTGCTCCAATTCATAATGCGCCTGTGTATTCAAAAAATCGGTGCAAAAGATAAGCTCAGGGTTCGCGCCTTGTAGCATGGCCACATTGTCTCCCCACATTTGTCCTACACCTTGTTCATCAGAATGCAAGCGAAGCATTTTGGAGTCCGGCTTATGATTCGGATAGAATGCAGCCGCCGTGGGCAGTAATTGCAAGGCAAGCAGACTTCCGAAGATCGGTTCGGACACACTGGCAATTTTTCTTCTACGGCTATTTACATAGGTCAAGGGAGACATTCCGATCTGCTGTTTGAACCGCCGGCTAAAATAAAATTCATCGTCAAATCCCACACGAGAGGCTGTATCCTTAACCCCATTCCCCGATAACAATAGTCCCTTAGCCTTGGCCATTCGCAAATCCATAACAAATGCTGTTGGTGATTGCCCCATTAACTGCTGAAAGGCTCGTGAGAAATAGCCTGGACTAAGTCCAGCTAACTGCGCAAGCTCGGTTCGTGTTAACTCCTGATCGATATGCTCCCTGATATAGTTAGATACACGTGCAATCGCCTCAGCCAACGTTTCCTCAGCAGAAGGCCTGGCTGTTGAGGATTGTAGCAATGCCATCAGCTGGTAAAAATCAGCCTGTCCACTGTAGCGACTGGACGACTCAGATATCTGTACCTGGTGTAATCTGTCACATAGGCCCGCCAGCATTTGAGGATTCTCACAACGCAGCCACTCGTACCGAACTAGATTATGTTTTGCTACAAGATTCTCTTCCTTCTGTACATAAGAATCAAATTGAATCCGCCAGCCCTTAAAGAGCTCCTGAGCATCTGCGATGATCTTGAGCTCTTGCCCTGGGGGCAGTATACAGATCTCTCCAGAAGCTAGTGAACAAGCTTCACTCCCCCACTCCACCGCTGCTCGGCCGTTCAAGCAAATCACCATTGTATGTGAATCTATGCTGGAATAGAAAGTCTCGCCATTCATCACAATCTCAATCACTTGTATTCCATTGAAGCGCAATATATCCGTAAAGACGTCCTCAAGTCTATTCATTGAAATCCCCCTACTAAACGTCTAAGCTCCCAGTTTATTTTACTTGACTATACCTGTTCTCTGCATAAATGGAAAAGGGAGAAAATTGGAATTAGTAACTTTGCTAACGCTATCAGGTTGTATTGAAGCTCACTTTAAGGGTTATAATAGCCATAATTCATGTGCAGAGGATGAAAACCATGTATACGATCAAAGAGGTCTCCGAAAAATTCAATCTGGCTTCCCACACACTGCGATATTATGAAAAGGAAGGGTTGTTGCCGCCTGTTCACCGTATGGACAATGGCAGACGCGTCTACAACGAGACGGATTTACAGCGGATTCAAATGCTGTGCTGCATGCGGGACTCCGGCATGTCGATTGAAGCGATCAAGCACTATAATGAACTGATCCTTCTTGGGGACGACACTGTACCGGAAAGACGTGAAATCATTTCTCGGCAAAAAGAGACCGTTCAACAGCACATCGCAGAATATCAGAAGTATCTCGATCTGTTATCTCAAAAACTGAACTACTACGATGCTTTTTTAGACAAAAAGTAAAAGAAGCCGCCTCTTTGGTGGCTCTTTTTATATCTATAGCTTAGCTGATTTAAAAACAATAATTTACATAAAAGGGTTATACGAACACATCATCGAATAAGAATCGGAGACAATTTTAAGGGGGGGTTAAGATGTATCTAACTGATTTCAATGACTTCATTAAGAGTACTTTTGGCAGCTTGGTTGAACAATTTAAAGAAAATGATGAGTATGGCTATAATAATCCACGATCACAGGAGATTATTCGGGTTGGGTTTACAACGAATTTAACTCCAGACGTGATTCTCAAAGCAGTCGATCACAAGGTTCAGTTCATTATTACACACCATGACGCCTGGGATTTTCTATACGAAGTGAAAGAGCAGTGTATGAAACACCTGATCGACAATGAGATTTCACATTTTTATATCCATCTCCCTTTGGATTGTGCAGAATTTGGTACCTGCAACTCGCTTTTGCAAGAAATCGGGATCTCAAAAATAACTCAGCAGACACACTATGAGGACAACCACGAAATCATTGGTATCGGTGAGTATAACGAGCCTATAGCTTTTGAGGAACTAGTGGATAGAATTTCAACCGCATTAGGTGAGGATGTGAAGGCATGGAAAAACTCCAATACAACGATAAAGAAAGTCGGAGTCGTCACTGGCGCTGGAAATTCCACAGATCTAATCAGACAAGCCAAAGAAGCGGAGTGCGATGTGTATATCACGGGTGAAAAATCATTGTATTCTGTTCAATACACGAAATTCGCTGGCATCAATCTCATCGTTGGAAGTCACACATTCACAGAGATCTTTGGTGTTAACTCTCTTGTGAAGAGGCTGAAAGCAGCTTTTAACGAGATTGAGACCATCTATCTTGAAGAGGAACATATGGAGTAAATCCAAGATATGAGTTTTATTAAAAAAAGCCCATAGACCAGACACATCTTTAGAGAAATGTGTTGAGCCTATGGGCGCTTTTCCTATAACCCTCGAATTACGCTTATTTTTGGGCTGTAGCAGTCACCTGAATATCATCAAAGTACAGTGTGGTTAAGCCTTCAAAACCAGAGTCTGCGCCGATTAGAACATACATCACTCCCTTGGCATTTGTCTTCACCTTGGCGTTGTAATGAAAATCGACTCGCTGATAGCCTGGCTTGTCCGATTCCGGCTTCGCGGCATTGCCGATCACCTTGATCTCCTTGCCGCCGGTCCCTTGACTACCGGTATCTACATTCATTCGATAATACTTTCCTCCGGCATACTCTGTTGGGACTGATAACGGTTCATTCGTAAGAATGCCGGCTTTGATGAAGAGCGATTCCGCTGGCGAACCGCCAATGCCAATTGATCCTCCAGCCGCATCCGTATACATAGCAAAGTTAAGTTTTACATCATAAGTGGTATTCGGCTTAAATCCTCCGATCCCCCGAGAGAGGAACATAAACAAATCGTCGCTGCGGTTATGCCCGGAAAGCTGGAGGCCATAGTTTGTCTTGTTGTTTTGTAGTGGTAGAAGCTCACGGTTATATTTCAATTCATAGATGGTTTTATCATAATTAACCGGTAGATCCGCGAACCCGCCTTTCCATCCCTCGGTATCTTTATTGAATAAAAAGCTAAATTGTTTGGGCTCCTGAACCGCTTCCTTGCGCGCGATCGTCAAGGTATGCGTCCCGGCATCCCAGGTCAAGTTAGCATTCAAGAGAGTGGACAACGACCTGGCAGGGACAAACCATACCCCTTTTACCTGACGGATCTGTTCAGGCAGCTTCACACGTTCTCCCTTGGCATTGATTGCATAATCCGAGAACCTTGTAAATTGAACGGTGCCCAGGCTAGGCCCCGATAATTCGAGTGTTCCCTTCTTCGGATTCCAGTTCACCGTGCATCCCAATGATTCGGCTGCGGCCCGAAGCGGGATCATCGATGTGCCTTTTACCACGAACGGGGCAGCGTTCAGACGATGCTTCCCTTGGCCGTTAACATAGACGGGATTATTCAGCTTGAATATCACAGTCCCGGAAGTCATTGTCGTTGTCACTGCGCTCTTCACTGGTGAGGCCGCTTCCGCATGCAATTGTGAGGTGTTGTTTAAGGATAAGGCTGTTGCCAAAATAATGCCGGATAAGAGAATCTTCTTCTTGTTCATAGGTCTGCACCTTTCTTTGCGGGTATAGCAGGTAGACGCAGGGTGCAAGAAAAAGGTTGCAGTGGGGTTCACCAGTATCGTTATTCCGTGTCCCCAGATTTTGACCACCTACGCGAAAGGATGCGTATTAGCGAACACTTAAATAGCCTGACTATTGGTATACAGCGCCGTGTCCATTTTTTCTATAAAGATCCTTGCTCTGTGACAGAATCCGTTACATGCCTGCGCTTACGAAGGAATCTTTGTTCCGACACGATTAAACCTACCAAGGTTAGCGCAATACCCACGATACCAGCACCGGTAATCCTTTCATTCAACAACAAATAAGCTGCTACTACAGTAACTACAGGGGTCAAATAAAAGTATACGCTGGTCTTGATCGCTCCCAGAATGCCGACACTCCAGTTCCAGCTGACATAACACAAGGCCGAAGCGCCCAAGCCAAGGAATAGAAAATTCCACAAATGAGACCCTGTCCCAAACCGGACCAGATCCAGTCGGAAATCACTAAACAAGGTTACCGGCAGCATAAAGATCAGTCCGTAGAAGAAGACTCTCCGGGTCATGCCAATTGAAGGGTATTGAAACTGATTGATCTTGCGCAAAAGGATTGAATACAAAGCCCAGCTAATGCAAGCAAGAACGGCCAGCAAATCCCCAAGTGGATTTAATTGCAGCTTCGAACTGCCACTCCAGGAAATAAGGGCAATCCCAATCATCGCGATCAGGAAGCCTACAAAAAACCGAAAATGCAGCTTCTCATCCTTCAAAATAAAATGGGCAGCCACCGCTGTAAAAAAGGGAGCTACGGTGACGATGACGCCAACATTGGAGGCATACGTATAGGTTAGAGCAATGTTTTCCAGGAGAAAATACAAGGTCACGCCGCACAACCCGGCCGCTGCAAACAGCAGTTCCTCCCCTCTCTTCCGAAACGGAATCAGTCTTGGATGAACGATCCACAAGGCGACATAACCAATCAAAAATCGGGTAAACAAAATCTCCATGGGACTAAAATCGCTCAAAAGTACTTTGGACGAGATGAAGGTGGTTCCCCAAAACAATATGGTAACCAGCGTTGCGAGATGTGCGGCCGCGTGATAACGAGAATTCATCATTGGCGCTCACCCGAAAGCAAAGTTTCTGCAGCCGTTTCCTGATGAAAGATCCGCATATACTGCCGCGGGGTCAGGCCAATCAATCTTTTGAAAAAATGTGTGAAATGGCTTTGATCGCTAAAGCCTGTCATATGTGCTATTTCAACAGGAGCAATACCCTGTTCCAATAGCTTCTTAGCATTGCCAATTCGAATCGTCTCCAAGTAATTATAGGGAGAAATCCTCTTATGCCGAGTGAAGGCGCGTAAAAAATGATACTTGCTGAGCCCGGCCAGATCACTCAATTCTGACAGCGTAATTTTGGATGCATAATGGGTCTCCATATATTCGCACACAACCTCAAATTCGGAAGGCCCCTTCTTTCCTGTCTGTTCATGCTCCTCCGGCGAATTCGCATAATCCTGCAGCAATTGGACAATAAAAAAGAAGAACAATTCCTCTTTGATAAAATCCGGTTCCCCCCTAAAGATCATTTCATGCAATTCTTTTAAAGCTGGCGCAAATTCGCTCCCGGAAAGTACATTCAGTGTGAATGAAGGCAAAAACGCATGGCCCGTAATATCTTTCATCATGCTCATCATACGATCCGGCTTAATATTGATGCTGCGATAATCTAACGGCCTGCCGTCCACTTCTTCACAGGAATGAACATCACCAGGATTAAAGATCAGGAGATCACCGGGCTTGATACTATACTCTATATTGTTGCACAGCATGCGGCGCGGACTGTTCTCTATATATCCGAACACATAATGATCATGAAAGTGATTGGGGAAGCTATGCATCACACCCTGAAACCAGTAGGCTTCCACTTGCAGTTCAGTATCGTAATAGGCGGTTCTTAACTCACCAGGCATGACAACCCCTCCTCTAATATGCTCCGTTACTATACCAAATACGGCGACGCAAGGATTGCATAATATTGCTCTGATTCGCACTGTAAATAAGAACTGTTGTTTGGTATATTGAAGTTGTAATCATTCCTTATTATAGAAAGCAGGGATTATTATTACACAGCTATCATATTCAAAAGCAGATATCCGAAAATACTTAATCACCTACCATCATTTAAGCGACGACTCCGCACTTCAGAGCACGTCTCAGATTGCCGAGTATATCCGTAAAGTTGGCTGTATTCAATACGATCCACTCGATGTCGTAGGCCGTAATCCTGATCTTACGCTGCAGTCTCGCTACGCTACATACCGTAAAGGAGATATAGATCAATATCTCTACACCGAGCGGATTTTGTTTGATGTGTGGGACAAGAACATGTCTATCTGCGAGGTCAATGACTGGCCTTCTTTTCAAAGATTCAGGGAGAGGTATCTACGCTGGTGCCATGAGCACCAAGAGACCATTGATGTCATAACTGCATACCTAAGAGAACACGGGACGGCATGCTCCTCCGATTTTGTACTGGAAGAAAGAGTGGATTGGCATTATGGGCCGCAACGGCTGGCTAAAGCTGCCTTGGAAGCAATGTGCTACGCCGGTCTTGCCGTTGTTCATCATAAGAAAGGGACTCGGAGATATTATGGCTTGGCCGATCAATTTATACCCGAACCGTATTTCAGTTCTCCGGCACCTTATACGACAGAGGAAGAATTCTACAAATGGTTTGTGCTGCGGAGAATCAATAGTGTTGGCCTCTTGTGGAACAGACAAAGCGATGCTTGGCTGGGCATTAACGGGCTCAAAAGTCAGCATCGGAACGAGGCGTTCCAAGCGCTGATCGATGAGGGGAGCATTTATGAAGTAGCCGTTGAAGGTATCAAGCACCCGCTGTATCTTGCGACTGATCACGTAGAATTATTAAAGTCCTCTGCAGAACGGGAGCTAAGCGGCAATACGGCCAGAATTCTCGCCCCGCTGGATAACCTGATGTGGGACCGTAAGTTGATTCAGGAATTGTTCGGCTTCGAGTATACATGGGAGGTCTATGTTCCTGCTCCCAAGCGCAAATACGGTTATTATGTGCTCCCTGTGCTGTGCGATCAGCAGCTAATTGGCCGAATTGAACTGGAAACGGATAAAAGCAGCCAGACTTTGATCGTGAAGCACTTTTGGCCACAGTCTGAAATGAACAGTCTCGACTATCGCGAGCAGCTGCTCACCGGCTTGGAACGATTTAAACAATACAATCTTTGTAGTGGGATCGAAATTGGCTGTGATCTGTAAACAGCTAAAAACTCGCGAACAGCCTTGTCACCTTGAGACTTATCGCGGGTTCTTCATGTTAACTTTTCATTTGCATATAAACCTCATTTTTCTCAAACAGATGCCGCACTTGAGCCGCCATATATGCCGGAGGGTGCGGCATTTTGTTGCGAATCCACCATTCCAGGATACCGACAAAGGCGGAAGACATAAACTCGGCGTTGATCTCATTATCAATGGCTGTTCCTGCCGTTTGCTGATCCAGCTTCTCCTTCACGTTGCTCGAAATAAATTGCAGCAGCCGCTCACGGAAGAGAGCCGTCCGCTGATTAAGCAGGATCGCCGAGAAGAAGCGAAAATGCTCCCCTAAGTAATCGAAAACCAGTTGGAGCTCATCCTGATCCATTGAAGTCGCTGATGTAGCAGGTTCATGAGTACCACAAAACGAAATAAGCTTGTTCAAATGTTCCTCTATATATTGATCCAGCAGGTCGTATTTGTCGCTGTAATGCAAATACACCGTGCCCCGGTTAACGTTCGCCTGATCCGCAATCTCATTGATTGTAATCTGCTCAAGTTCCTTCTCTGCAAAAAGCTCCAGAAACGCCCGGTTAATCGCTTCCTTGGTTTTAGTAATCCGCCGGTCAACCTTTCGCTCGCTTGCCATTTGAATCTCTCCTTCACTTTATTGAACAGTTTCATCCACTCTGTTGATTATGGGACAAATACACGATGATTAGCGATTGAATGAATCTAATATCTTTATATAATGTTAATCAACGGCCGTTAAATAATCAACACAAGTTAAATAAATATTATCTTAATGCTAAAGGAGAGAAATCAAGTGGACAACACTAGAGATAAAGTAGTTATTATTACAGGGGCATCAAGCGGAATCGGTGAAGCTACTGCAAGACTGCTGGCAGAAAAGGGAGCCAAGGTTGTATTGGCTGCCAGAAGAGAAGAGCGGCTGAAGGTTATTGTGGAGGAGATTAAACAATCGGACGGGGAAGCTTCTTATATTACAGCAGATGTCGTTTCTGCTGAGGATCTGCAGCAGGTCGCACAATTTGCTCTGGACCAATATGGCCGGATTGATGTACTGGTCAACAACGCCGGAATTATGCCAGTTTCGGTGCTGAATGAAATGCGGGTTACCGACTGGGACCAAATGGTTGATGTTAACATCAAAGGGGTGCTGAACGGTATTGCTGCCGTACTTCCTATCATGAGAGAACAACAATCCGGTCATATCATCAATATTTCTTCGGTGATGGGGTACGAAGTCAGCCCGACTTCGGCTGTATACAGCGGCACCAAGTTTGCAGTCAGAGCAATTACAGAAGGGTTACGCAAGGAGGAATCCCCGGCCTCACACATTCGTACGACGCTCATCGCGCCGGGAATCACTGAAACGGAGTTATTCGGCACCGTGACAAGCCCGGCGGTTCAAGCTATGGCCGAGCATATGGGCGGGTTGGCAATCTCCCCTTACAGCATTGCAAGAGCGATTGCCTTTGCCGTCAATGAACCAGAAGACACTAGCGTAAATGAGATGATTATTCGGCCTACTCTGCAGCCTTAAAGTCTGCAGATGTTATCATCTGATCCGAACATCGAGCATTGCCGGTGATACACCGCAAGTCTGAAAAAACCGCGAAGCGCCTTGGAAGATCAAGGGTGCTCGCGGTTTTTTGGTGAAGCTATATCCATAATTAGCTGGATGAATACTATTAGCGGAAAAGCATAAGTTTCGTGGATAAGATGCTTTTTCAAAACTTTTGCCGCCTTATCTCGATATGGTTACTTCAACGGAAGGTTAGCCTCAGTTCGTTCTCGAATTGCTCTAAAAAAGTGATCATCACCTGATGTCGCTGAGCAGCCATTCGCCTCCCGGGCACCGTATGCATACCGTCTGCAAGCTTTAAGAGCTTTTCATAGAAATGCATGTGTACCGAACCATAGGGACGAACGTTAGGGTCGAATTCAGCCACCACTGACTTCTGCTCCTCCTCAATCATCGGCAGTCCATGTGCGCCTCCGAACATAAAAGTACGGGCGATTCCAACCGCACCCAAGGCTTCCAGCCGGTCCGCATCCTGCAAAATCTGCGCATCTAGCGAAAGGATGGCGTTAGCGCTATAGCTTTCGTGAAGCGCAATGGCATCCAATATTCTAGCGAAGGCCTGCTCTCCGATCTCAGGAACAAACAGTGGCTCGAACTCCCTGCGCAGATCGGCTATCGCCTCTGGGCTAAAATGCAGCTGGCCGGTTTCCTTCTCTTCTTTGCGATAATAATCATGCATCAGCCCGGCTGCTGCAGCGATATCTACATCGGCATGGAGTTCATCCGCGATGCTCGTCGCCAGCTCCATCACTCGTACCGCATGCAAAAAATCATGACCAGTCGTATCATCGCACATCTTGGCAAATACCTTGGCCACGACAGGTCCGATCCATTCCGGCAAAGGCATTGTAATGTATGGAAAATCCAGCTTTCTCACACCTATTCCTCCTAATGCTATCTATATTCTTTCAGGCGAACGCTTGCGAGTCAGGGCAATAGTGCTTTTACTAATTAGCACAGATTCTACACTCTCAACTTGGCGTAGCCCACTGCATTCCCGAATTGGCATAGCTCACTGATTCCCAATTAAGAGCATTTTTGTACCTTATTTTTCTTGTATTTAGGTTATTTAAGGAAATAAGAGCATTTTTGTAGCTTAATTTTTGGAAAAGAGCCCTGAAGGGGGACATTTGGAAAATTTAACGTACAAAAATGCCCTTATCTTATGCAAAACACCTGCTGCATCCGATTTAAGGTACAAAAATGCACTTATTGACACCATGGGGAGCCTTGAGCCACCCTTCCCCTGCATGTCTCCTCGACTTTTTGTTTCGATCTCTCGTTTCTCTTCTTTCTCTTGTTTTTCTTGTTTTTCTTGTTTTTCTTGTTTTTCTTGTTTCTCTTGTTTCTCTTGTTTCTCTTGTTTCTCTTGTTTCTCTTGTTTCATTCTCTGGTCATCTCTTCTAACTCGTTTCCCCTACGACCATATGTGCCATTCATGCTGCCTAAGCAGCCTCATTCCGCACAGCGCTTTCTCCTCAAGCCCCCTCGGGGCTTCCCCGTAATGCATCAAATAGGTATATTGGCGAATGGCCTCAGGGTATTGGCATAATGCTTCAAAGCTGGCATGGACGGGGCTGGAATCAAAGCTGCAATCGTGGTAAAAATCCGTAATTCCTTCTTGGTGAAGCTTGGACACCAGTTCTGCGTCAGCCACCATATCCGCACTATAAAAGAAGCGACTATCGATCACGAGCGAACAGCTGAACTTGGATGGCACGTGATGTGAAGAGAGCCAGCGCATGGACAGTAGCTGTTGGTCTGCTTCAGCGCCAAAGCCGCTACCAGCATTAATAGCCTTAGTAGCACTACCAGCTTCACTAGCTTCACCGGCATCACCAGCATCACCAGCCTCACTAGCGCCACCAACACCACTAGCACCACCAGCTTCACTAGCACCACCAACTCCATCAATACCACCAGTAGCACCAGTACCACCAGCACCACTAGCACCACCAGCTTCACTAACACCACTAGCATCACTAGCACCACTAGCACCACTAGCACCACTAGCACCACTAGCACCACTAGCACCACTAGCATCACCAGCATCACCAACACCACTAGCACCACTAGCACCGCCAGCAACACTAGTACCACCAGCACCACCAACATCACCAGCATCGCTACTGGCCGTTAGCCAAAAAAGTTCTCCCTCTTCGACGGTCTGTATATCAAAGTAGTCCGCTAATGATGTTTTTCCTTCAGCAGCATTCTCCAAGGTTCCGCGTAAATGCTGCTCCCATAACACACTCTGCAGCGGAGCCGGAAGCCAGAGCTGCATCTTACGCCCGGCAGCATAGGCTCCATACAAAGCGGCTTCATCCAGCCCTCCGCAATGGTCATAATGCAGATGTGTAATAAAGATGCCATCAATATCCTCAAATCCGAAGCCGAGTTCATACAGGCTGTGCCAAGCCAGTGCACCGCAATCGATCAGAAAGCGGCGGCCACTTACTTCCACCAGTGCATTGTTATGATAAGTCGATTTTACAAATCCGTTGCCGACACCGAGCATCATGATGCGGAATTCCTGGTTCATATGATCACTCCACCGCCAAGGGCCGGCTCTTGCAGAGCCGCAGCGGATAAAGCCTCTACCAATTCATCGGAAGTCAGGGCTGCCGGTGTCCATCCCCAGATGTGCGACAGTTCAACCACTGGCGGAAGTGTAATATGGTACCGCTCCAGTTCTTTTCCCTTCGAAAATACCTCACGGGTAGGCGCGTCCCACACAATCTGTCCCTGGGATAGCACAATGGTGCGCGGAATATAGTCTGCTACAACCCGCATGTCATGTGTAAGCATAATGATCGTGTGGCCTTGGCGCCACAGCTCGGTAATATAATCCATCATTTCCCGGCAGCGTACGGAATCCAGCCCGGTCGTTGGCTCGTCCAGAATAATCACTTCCGGCTGCATCACCAGAATGGAGGCGATCGCCACTCTACGCCGTTCGCCCCGGCTTAAGAAATGGGGATGCTCCTGCAGATATTTATCAATTTGCAGCAGTTTAGTGACTTTCTTGACACGTGCCTCAATCTCGTCGGCCGGCAGCTTCTGAACACTTAAGCCATAAGCGACTTCGTCATACACGGTACGGCGAACAAACTGATAATCTGGATTTTGAAAAACAAAGCCGATATGACGCACACGCTGGTCAGCCCGGTATTCACTTGAAGGTCTGCCGTGAATAAGCAGCTCCCCGCCATACGGTTTTAATAGACCGGTAATCAGCTTGCAGAGGGTGGACTTGCCCGCCCCGTTGCGGCCGATAACCGCTGCAAATTCGCCTCTGCCGATCCGGAGATTCAGCGGCTTGATCGTCATCTCGTCTTCCTGCTTACGGTAGCGGAACGTAATATTCTTCAGCTCCAGCAGCGTTTCACCAGCGGCTGCTACCCCGCCTTCAAGCGTATGACCACTCCCCAGCTTTGGAGGCTCAGGGCGAACAATACCTCTGTTGTGCAATGCCTCCCGCAGCTCCTCCACGGTCAGCGGATCGCATTCGCCGTGCTGTTCGTCTTCTATCTTTACACCCAACTTGCGGGCCAGTTCAATCACCTGTGGCAACGGCAGCCATTCACGAACAAGCGGTTCATCATACAGACGGCTTGGCGGCGCATCTGCTACGATCTTCCCTTCAGCAACAACGATCACCCGGTCGACATAGGGCATAGAGACATCAAGATTATGATCGACGAAGACGATTGTATATCCCCATTCTTGATGCAGCTCACGGATCGTATCCAGTACCATTTCTTTGCCAAGTGGATCTAGCTCCGCAGTTGGCTCGTCCAGCACAATGACCTTCGGCTTCATCATCAAACAGGCAGCGATCGCCACCCGCTGCTTCTGCCCACCGGACAGATCCAGTGTGGAGCGAAGCAGCAGCGATTGAATCTCTACTCTCTCTACAACTTCTTCCAGTCGCCGGTCAATTTCGTCAGCGGAGAACCCCATATTTTCAAGAGCAAAGGTTAGTTCTTCCTTCACTGTTCCTCTGACAAGCTGCCATTCCGGGTCCTGCAGCACCGTTCCGACGACCGAGACGAGATCGTTAGGATATACATCCTGTACCTTGTTTCCGTCCACCGTCACACTGCCCTGATACGTAGAGCCTTCTGTCTCATGCGGAATCAATCCGTTAATCGAGAAGCAAAGCGTCGACTTCCCGCCGCCGCTCGGCCCTGTGACAAACACAAATTCGCCAGGTGTAATGTTCAAATTCAATTGATGCAGCATCGGCTTCCCTGATGAATAGGTGCAGCTATAGTTATCGAAAGTGATCATCTTGACCCTCCTCCGTGGTTATAAAGTAATAAAGCATTTTAGTGCCAGGAAGGCCACAAACAATACTACTCCGGCCAGAATGACCCGCTTATCGAGTCCGGTAATTCTGGGATTGTAATAATAAGTTCGCTTGTTTTTTCGCCCTGCACCTTTGAGTGTCAGAGCGAAACTGGTCGTACGGAACCGCTTCAAGAAGACGAATAAGACGGGAACGAGCGTACTTGCGAACCGGACGGAGCGGGCATACAGGTTACCCGAGCGAAAATCGACGCCCCGCACGTATTGCGCGTCCATGACTGTTTTGACATCGAAGATCATCAAACTCCAATACCGCAGCGCAAGCGACACAGATAGTGTCACGAATTCAGGCAGCCCAAACTTTTTCAGACCCATTACAATGTCCTCATTGGAAGTTGTGAACAGTATCAGGAAGAAGAGCAGACACCAGATCAGCGTACGGCAGATAAATTTTAGCGAAAGTCCGATGTTACCCGAAGAAATGATGACTTGCCAATACCCCAAATCCGCCTGAAAGTATGTTGTACCGCCTCCGTCGGACAGAAAATAGGACAAGCTCATGGTGAACGCCAGGATCAGCACGGGGATTAGCAGTAGCCAATGCCAACGCGTTGGGCGAATATAGATGAATAATGCCAGGCAAATAACAAGCAGACCTAGAAGACTTGCGAGCCGATCCATAAACAAAGGGATAAAGGTAAAGAGTAAACCGAAGACCAGTATTTTCGTAAAACCATGCAAGTAGTGCAAAAGTGAATTAGATGGATAATACAATTGCATAAACGTAACCCCCGTCAGCCTAGAAACCTTTTGAAAAATAAGCCGGATTTATTCATATAGTCGGACATCCAAGCGAACAGAAGCGGGCTGAAGATAGCCGCAGCAAGCGTATTGCTGACCTGCATCCAAGGCCAAATGGTGCCCCAGACGACGTTGCCGGGAATTTTTTGAATAAGGACGAGATTCAGTGACACCAGGACCGAGGACAGAACCATGCCGAGCACAACCGTAACGATGAAAACAATACGATCCTTGGCACCTTCAAACCGGACTTTACGGAACGCGATTCCCGGAACGAACCCCATCACGAATTGTGCGAGCAAGGCTAACGGATAAATCGCCGGATTCATGCCAACAACGACCATCGATAAAATATTACCAATTACAAGCCCCGCCGAACCCCAAACGCCAAACCAGACGCCGAACAGCGGAGCAAAGATCGCAGCAGGATACAACACTTGAACCGTACCCAGCTTGATCGGGACAAACCGGGAAATATAGATCGTCGCTCCAAAAATCAGCGCACTGATGACCATAGCCACGATATGACGGGCGGTCACCCCTCTGTTAGGTAATCCTGATTGCATGGAAGTCATTTGGCTCACAATAAACACTCCTTGGATGTTATTTTTCCATGTCCGTTAATTCTTTCTTTAATAAAAAGCGGCTCCATTCATTGCAGATAATCCGGTTCTTATCTACGTAAATAATCTCCCGGTCCTTCAGTTCCTTCAGCACCCGGTTCACACTGCGCAGCGTCACGCCCCACTGGGAAGCTATATCTTCACGTGAGATGGGAATGATAAACGAAGTTTGCCGGTTAAAATTGATATGCTCTACCTGACCGTACAAATAGCGGAGCAGCTTGTGCCTGAGGGACATAGACACGCTGTCAATCGATTTGCGTACCGTCTCCTGCAGCTTCCCGGCCAATTGCTTCGTTAAGTACATTAAGAAGTGGTTATCGGCCAGCAACCATTTAAGATAAATATCCTTTCTCAGTACAAGCGTAGAAGACTGGGACTCCGCGGTAATCCGGCAGACGTACGGCGTCATTAAGGCAATCTCGATATCACTGATCATTTGACCGGGATCAAGATAGGCGATAATGAGAATGGTACCATCTTCCAGAATGTACTCTACCTTCAAGCGCCCTTCGATAACGATATAAAAGACATCTGGATGGTCGCCTTGCTCACATACCAGTTCTTCCGGATAATAGCGCCATAGCTCCCAATGGACAAGCAAGTCCGGCGGCATGTGTTCCAGCATGTCATGCAGCCATCTGTGGGTGTTCATCAAGTTGAGCAGGACGGACTTGTCCATTTGCAGCCTCCATTAACCTTTTTACAACTAGTATTCCCCTAGTACTTCCGATCTTGCAAGATTTGCTTGGCGATTTTCCGAATCGCTTCTGGCATCGACTCTTGATCTAACTTAGCAGCGTCAAGCCAAATCCACTCTTCTTCGGACTCCGTTCCCTCTTTACGAATGACTTCTCCGACATAGATGTAATCGATATGATCATGCTGGTCATCAATGTGTTCAAGCTGAATTCTAATTGGAAAAGTCAAAGGAACTACACCAGGCTCTATATAACTGCCTTCTTGTGCGGACAATAATCGGATCAGATAACCTGTCTCTTCTTGCACCTCTCGAATCGCAGCTTCATCCGGTGTCTCGTTCGGCTCCAGGTGTCCTCCTGGCGGAAAAAAGCACCCCACAAACGGCGGTTTTCTCCTCCGCATGAACAAAAGCGCATCACGTTCTTCATTCAGGACATAGACCGTAGCGGTAAATTCTCGAATTCGTTTCTGCTCGATCTCTTCTCACCTCCACTCACTTGCCTTATTTGATTCTTATTTTAGAGATTTTTTTATACGAAAAAAGGACAATTGTCTAGTAGTGTTAAACAAGGTGACCTCTTTCGTAAAATGAATATTAAACATAAAAAAAAGGACATCCCGACTGGAATATAGCTCCAATATCAGGATGTCCTCTATTTATTTATCTTCTATTATTCACCATTCATAAAGCTGGTCTCTTCATTTTAGGAAGTGAATTCTACCGTTTCACTCACTTGGCGCCACTTGGCATCAGTTGCGGCACGAGCCTTCTCCGCTGCATCTGCATTATCGACCGCATCCTGGCCCAGCAGCAAACGAAGAGGGGCCTCAGGCAGCAAGGCTAGCTCGCTAATAACTTCAGCAAACTTCTCCGGTTCACTGCCAAATTGACCTGAATGCTCTTGCAGCATACGAGCTAATGCTCCAATGGTCTCTTCGTACGGCTGGCTGATTGGCGGAATAGTCATCGAAGAACCCGCCCAATCTGTGCGCATGCCGCCTGGCTCAATGACAGTTACTTTGATGCCAAAAGGAGCCACCTCTTGAGCCAGCACCTCGGAGAATCCGCCGACTGCCCATTTTGCACTTTGATATGCGGCTAAGCCCATAGTAGCAATCCGGCCGCCTACAGATGAAATCTGGATGATATGCCCGCTGCCCTGTTTGCGCAAAATCGGAACGACAGCTTTGGAAACATAGACAACACCGTAGAAGTTCGTATCGATCTGAGCCCGGAAATCATCCAACGTGACATCTTCAACCGATGCGACATCGCCATACCCAGCATTGTTAACCACGACATCCAAACGGCCAAACACTTGAACGGCTTGTTCAACCGCAGCAGACACAGCCTGCTCATCACTGACATCTAGCGCAAGCGGATGAATCTGCTCACCGTATTGCTCCACCAAATCATTCAGCGACTGCGGGTTGCGGGCTGTTGCAATGACATAATCACCTTTTTTCAGAACGGTTTCTGTCAGACTGCGACCAAGACCTCTAGAACTGCCGGTAATGAACCATACGTTTGGTTTAGACATTTGATATTCTCTCCTTTTATTTAATATCGCGGCTTCCATTCTGCTTTGATATTATCTATTTATCTCACTTCTGTATAATAAACGATCATTCAGTTATAGTCAATCTGGTGCAAAAACTTACCATATATCACTTATCACTTATCACTTATCACTTATCACTTATCATGTAGTTCAGTGCCAAAAACCCGCGAAATAGCCTTCTAAAATGAGCTCTGACGCGGGTCCTTATATTATTTAATCCACCTGATGCTATATAGAACAACATTTAAAAACAAACATAGCCAAGAAAAAAGAGAGCTTACATAAGAAGTATAATTAACGGCTTTTTCGTACCTTAAATCCTCTGCAGCCAAGGATTAATGGAAATTAAGTGCAATATTGCACCTTAAATCTTCCGGGATACCCCATCCAGCGGGCTTTTTCGAAAAATAAGATGCAATAATGCCCTTATTTCCCTCATTTGCCTATTTTGAAGAAAAATAAGGTGCAAAAATGCCGTTAGTTGGGGTGGTGCCCCCTCTTTATCACTGTTAAGACGACTGGTGAAGGGGAAAATACCGCTTCTAGTGACATCGCTGGATTTGAACAGCCATGGATTATAGTCTTGCTGTCGAAAGTCTATGTTCCAGTGTTCCAGTGTTCCGCTGCTAGCTTTCCTATGGAAAGTTTTCAGGCGGTCGCTTTCGCTCAATCCTACAGTTCCAAACTTCCCCGTTCCCTCATCTTCGCTTTTTGTTAAATTCTTTTGTCCAGCTTATTTTGTCCAGCTTATTTTGTCCAGCTTATATAGAGCACTGTGATGAAGTCAATCATCCCGTTCCATATGACCGTCTACGTTTCAGAGGTAAGCTTACCAAGGAACCACGCCGTCTTCGTTAAAGAAGCTTCCTGTAGGTCCATCCTCTGGCAGTGTCGCGAGAGTAACAATAATTTTAGCTGCTACCTCAGCTGAACGATGGCCTTGGTTACCCGTTAAGTCTGTAGAGGTATAGCCCGGGTCAGCCGCATTGATCTTCAATGCTGTATTTCTAAATTCCTTGGCGAACATGATCGTCAATGCGTTCACAGCCGTTTTGGAGCTTGGGTAAGCAAGGAAGTTAAAATTAGCATATTCGGCAGCCGTATTGCTCATAAAGGCTAATGAACCGAGTCCACTGGATACATTAACAATTCTACCTGCCGGGGCCTTAGTCAGCAAAGGAAGAAACGCCTTCGTGACAGCAAATACGCCGAAAAAGTTCGTCTCATACGTTGCCTTCAAATCAGACAATTCCAGTTGGCTTGGCTTAGCAAATGCTTCAAAAGAAGCTCCAGCATTATTAATCAATACATCGAGGGAACTAAATTCATCAGCAATTTGCTTGGAGGCAGCATCAATTGTACCCTGATCCGTAACGTCGAGCACAATGTGACGAGCATCGAAGCCTTCGCTTACCAGCTGTGCTGCTGCTTCTTTTCCTCTCTCCGCGCTACGCGCTCCTAGCAGGATAGTATATCCTAGAGCGCCCAATTGTTTAGCTGCCGCGTACCCAATCCCCTTGTTGGCTCCGGTGATCAGAACAGTCTTTGTATGTGGCATGGTTTTACCCCGTTTCTGTATAGAATTTGGTTGAATACTATATAAGTCGAACTTATGATCATCACTTAAGGCTCGGTCGTCACTTCGGTGAATGTTTGGACTTCCGGTCGCTGTTGTCCCCAGATTTCTTTCTATTGGACCGCTGTTTGCGGTTGAAATCCGGAGACAGCTTTTGCTTCCGATGTGAGCTTTCCTGCAGAAAGCTTTCAGGCGAACGCTTGAGCTCCTACAGTTCCAAACCTTCCCCTTCGTTCCTTCTCGCTTTTCGTTATTTTCATTTGTTCATCTTATATAGTGACACTCACACTCTACAACTTGGAGTATACTCCAAGTCAAGCGCCGCCATACTGGGCAGTCCATCGTTCAAATTCCGTCCATATTTACGGGGAAAACCTCTAGCCTTTAAGATTGAGCGTGACGATTCTTCGGTATGCTGAGTCCCAGATTCTCTCTAAGTGTAGAACTCTCGTAAGCTGTGCGGAATAAGCCACGCTCTTGCAGAATCGGTACCACTTCATTTAAGAAATCATCCAGTCCAAACGGGCCGAAAGGCACGAACATAAAGCCATCTGCAGCGCCTGCTTCAAACCACGCCTGCAATTTGTCTGCGATTTGTTCAGCTGTGCCCATGAATGGACTGCGCGGAGTTGTCGCCTCCAAAGCAAGCTGTCTGAGCGTTTTACCGCTCTGCAGTTCTTCTGTAAAGTACTTATAGGTTCCTTCCTGACCCGGAATCAGCTCCAGCAGGTTTATTGCCGGTTCATCCAGTGGATACTGCGAGAGATCAAGATGGTTAAAGAATCGGCTGGTATAGTTAAGCGCATGCTCGATAGTGACCAGGCCTGCAATCTCCTGATATTTTTGCTCAGCTTCCTCCGCGGTCGCGCCCACAACAGGAGAGATATTAGGGAACACCAGTATATCGTCTGCCGATCGTCCGAAGCTTACCGCTCTTTGCTTCATATCTTCTCTAAAAGCAATCGCTTCTTCGATACTCTGTGGAATCGCGTAGATCGCATTGGCATATTGGGCGGCAAAGTTACGGCCCGGTTCTGACAAACCGGCTTGGAAAATAACCGGCTGCCCTTGCGGAGAACGCTCAATGTTCAGCGGCCCTTTGACAGAAAAGAATTTACCTTCATGATTCAGGGTGTGCATCTTCGCGGGATCAAAGAATACCCCTGTCTCCTTGTTGCGTACAAAGGCGTCGTCTTCCCACGAATCCCATAACCCTTTAGTGATTTCCAGATATTCCGTGGCCAATTCATATTTTTCGTCATGATGGACTTGCTTTCCATTAAAGTTATTGGCCGCTCCATCCAGTAAGCCTGAGGTAACTACATTCCAGCCTGCCCGTCCGCCACTCATTTTATCCAGCGATGCAAATTGACGTGCGATGGTAAAAGGATCACTGTAAGTAGAAGATACTGTACCCACAAGGCCAATATTCTTCGTTACAGTAGCCAGAGCGCTGAGCAAGGTAATCGGTTCAAAGCGATTTAGAAAATGAGGCAGCGACTGTTCCGTAATATATAAACCATCCGCAATAAAAAGAATATCGAAAAGTGCAGCCTCGGCCTTTTGTGCCCATTCCTTGTAAAGTTCAAAATCGATACTTGCGTCCGCTTTCGCATCGGGATGTCGCCATTCAGACATGCTTCCGCCGACACCACGCAGGTTGATTGCCAGTTTAATTTTCCGATCGCTCATTGAAATTCCTCCTATAGTTCAGCTGGTAAGTCAAGCCGAAAGCCTTCCATGAAATTTTCTCCCAGATGAAGATCCTGGTCACTTGAACGGACAAACCCCAGATGTTCATATAATCTCGCAGCCGATGCATTGGTTTCCAAGGACGTATGCAGATATAGGTAGCCGGCTCCAGCGTTCCATGCTCGCTTCGCGCTCTCTTGAATAAGCCGTGTAGCAATTCCCTTCCCTTGCCATCCAGGTAAGACAGCTAATCTGCGCAAAACTGGCGTTGCAATTGTCTGCAGGGTGTCACCGTACGCTTCATCTGCCGTATGGAATAGCTCTGCTGTTCCAACAATAAGACCTTCCGCTTCAGCCACAATGCGCTCCTGAGAACCTGGCTCCAGATACTTGCGCAGTGTCTCCTTCAGCGATTCTCTGACTTCGGGGTAGGTCACGGCGTAGCTTTCCCAAGCCCGAGACAGTACCTCAACCACTGATTCATAGTCAGCAGGGACTGCGCTGCGGATCGTAATTAATACCTTCTGTTCCGAAGAATTGGACAAGCTCATGATAAGTCTCCTTCAAATAGGATAGGGTGATGACAAGCTACGTGATGTTGCTCTCCGACATTTTGCCATACAGGGTCTTCAACTCTGCATTTGTCAGTGGCTGCAGGACATCTTGGATGAAACTTACAGCCTGTCGTCTGGAACGTCTGCGAGGGAACTTCCCCCTTTAACAGCCCATGTGCTTTTTTACCGGAAGGGTCCGAAGCTGGGATGGCTGATAATAACGCATGGGTATACGGATGAGCTGGCGAGGCATACAACGCTTCTGTAGGGGCAAGCTCCACGAGCTGGCCCAGATACATCACCCCTACACGGTCTGATAAATGCCGGACGACATGGAGATCATGGGCGATGAATAGAAAGGTCAGTCCGAGCCTGCGCTGCAGATCCTGCAGCAAATTAATAATTTGCGCCTGTACAGATACATCCAGGGCAGAGACCGCTTCATCGAGAACGATGAATTTTGGGTTTAACGCAATCGCCCGGGCAATGGCAATACGTTGCCGCTGCCCGCCGGAGAATTCATGAGGATAACGATCTGCAGATGCAGGCTCCAGTCCAACCAGAGCCATCAGTTCTTCTACTCTCACTCTTCTTTCCTTAGAAGATAACGAGAGATGGACCTTTAGTGGCTCACCAATAATATCCGCCACTTTCCAGTGAGAGTTGATAGAACTATACGGGTCCTGGAACACCATCTGCATCTCACGGCGCAAACCTCTTAAATCCTTGCTTTTCGTCTCAGCCAAGTCTTGTCCTTCCCAATGAATTTGGCCTGAAGTCACCTTCTCCAGTTGAAGCATCATGCGCCCCAGTGTTGATTTCCCACTTCCAGACTCCCCTACCAGGCCGAACGTCTCCCCTTTCAGAATCTGTAAAGAGACCTCATCCACTGCACGAACACCTTGCTTTTTCCGGGATAGAACCCCCCTGCTGGTATGGAATCTTTTAGATACCTTCAACGCTTCGATCAATACTTCTGGATCGCCTATATTGGTGTGAGACGCAACGACAGCGGCCTGTGCATCCTCTTCATAAGTCTGCTGTTCCGCACCCAGTGGAAGTGCTGATATGTCATCGGCATGCCAGCAAGCAACCATGTTCGTGCCGTTCGTAATGGCAGGCGGCTCCTCAGAACGACACTGATCCGTAGCAATTGCACAGCGCGGATGAAAACGACAGCCTCGCGGCAAATCCGCCAGACTTGGGATAGAACCCGGAATATGATAGAGCGGCTTCGTACGATCACTCTGTAACGTCATAACCGATTGCAGCAGTCCACGTGTGTACGGGTGCTGTGGCTTCGCATAGAGGGAATTAACATCGGCGACTTCTACCACTTTACCTGCATACATAACTGCGACCCGATCGGCCATCTCTGCAGCGATCCCCAGATCATGGGTGATCAGCAGAATGGACATGTTGAACTCTTCCTTCAATTCCTGTAGTAGCTGCAGGATCTGAGCTTGGATGGTAACATCCAGCGCTGTCGTCGGTTCATCGGCAATAAGCAGCTCCGGTCCGCAGGTCAGAGCCATTGCAATCATGACACGCTGCCGCATGCCTCCCGACAGTTCATGCGGATACTGCTTCATCCGGAGCTCCGGATCGACAATACCTACACGGTCCAGCAAAGAAATTGCCCGATTTCGTGCTTCCTCCTTCGTGGCCAGCCCATGATGAATCAGGATTTCCATCATCTGTTGACCAATCGTAAAGATAGGATCAAGCGCCGTCATCGGCTCTTGAAAGATCATCGCGATCTTCCGGCCGCGAAGTGCCCGCAGCTCACGAGGGCTTAGCTCTGCCAGATTGAGTCCATTCAATTGGATAGAGCCTTGCGTGATACGCCCATTGTCATAATCAATGAGCCGCATAACAGATAAGGAAGTGACCGTTTTCCCGCTCCCCGACTCTCCAACCAAAACTAGCGTTTCTCCCGGAGCAATGGTCAGATTGATATCGTTCACCATATTTCGAGGTCCTTGCGGTGTCATAAAATCAACGGACAGCTCTTTAATATCGAGTACATTGTTCAAGGGATATGCGTCCTCCTTTCTTTTAACCTTTTCGAGGGCCGATTGCAGACTGTAACTCGTCCCCTAGAAAGTTAATCGACACCACTAGCAAAGTAATGGCAAGACCAGGGAACGTCGCAATCCACCAAGCCATTGAGATATAGCTCCGTCCCTCTGACAGCAAGCTCCCCCAATCCGGAATTTCTTCCGAACTCCCGAGTCCAAGAAAACTGAGTCCAGAGCCCATTAGGATCGCACTGCCCACGCCAATCGTCCCCATTACCAGCAAAGAGGAGAAGGCGTGTGGCGCGATATGCGAGAATAAAATTCTAAGATGTGAGGTACCATTGCTTCTCGCCGCTTCGATGAATGTGCGATTCTTTATCGTTAGCACCTGTCCGCGTAGCACGCGAGCAAAGCTGGGAATGATCGAAATACTTACAGCGATAATTAGATTAAATTTACTTGGCCCCAGTACCGCTGAAACCGTCAGTGCCAACAGAATTCCTGGTATGGTCATCAGCGTATCAATAAGACGCATCAGCACAGCATCGATGAACCCCCCGCCATAGCCGGCAATAGCACCGATCAATGACCCAATACCTCCGCCGAGCAGCACCGCAGAAATCCCGATGATCAAAGCGTCCCTACTGCCATAGATAACCAGGCTTAATATATCTCGTCCAAAATAATCCGTTCCGAGCCAGTGAGTCCCGTTAGGTGCCTGCAAAATATCTGCCCCATTCATCTCGGTAGGAGAATAAGGAGCAATCCAGCCAGGAACAATCGCAAACAGCACCAGACAAGCAATCATCAGTATGGAGACGGCTATCATTGCCCTTGAAAAAAGACTTCGTTTAGCGTTCACCTTATTCGTTCCCTTTCTGCTTCGCCAATTGGCTCATGGTTTGCCTTTATGCCTTCAAGTTAGGCTTGGCGAATCCTTGGATCAATGATCGCATACGACAGGTCAACCAATAGATTGACCAGAATATAGATTGAAGCCGTGAGTAGAATCGCCCCTTGGACTACAGGCAGATCTTTTGCCAAAATGGCATCGAGAATTACTCTGCCTACCCCTTGCCTTGCAAACACGGATTCAATAACAACCGCACCCGCAAGCAGTTCTCCGAGGAGCATCCCCATCATCGTCACCGCTGGAATGAGCGCATTACGCAGGACGTGCTGATACATCACGCTTCTCTCCGGCAGCCCCTTCGCACGCAGCGTTCTTACAAAGGGTTCATGCACTACTTCCAGAATACTGCCTCGCACCATACGAGCAATCAGCCCTGAGCCTACAATGCCCATCGTCGCTGCCGGGAGGATGAGATACTGAAACCCTCCCACTCCTGAAGCCGGAAGCCATTGCAGGTTAACGGAAAAGAGGAGCACAAGAAGAATAGCTACCCAGAACGTCGGCATCGAAATGCCGAAAATACTGAGCAGCCGAATGAGATGATCAAGACTGCGATGCCGGTACACAGCAGACACAACGCCTAGCAGCACACCAAACACTATGGATATAGCCATACTTAGAAGCGTTAACCACAATGTTGCAGGGAATTGCGCCATAAGCTTGGTCATAACGGATTCATTATCCACGAGCGACTTTCCAAAATCCCCTCGGAATACCTTGCCCATATACTGGAGGTATTGCTTATACAGCGGCTGGTCCAACCCGAATTCATGCTTCAGTTTGGCCACAACCTCCGGGGATACGGGATTTCCTGCGATTTTAATATTGATTGGATCTCCTGGCAGGAGGTGCAGAAGAAAGAACACAAGTGTTACGGTGCAGAGCAAGACCACGATGGAGACTAGTAGTCGGTAAAGAATAGTTCTAAGCATTTCCCCCCGTCTCCCTCCTGCTGCCTATTTCGAGACTGCAACGTCATAGAATTGTGGATACCCCGGGAAGTCAAATGTAATTCCGCTCACTTTTTTACTTGCAGCAATGGTGTATGGGAACACATATACAGGAATAGACACGGCATTCTTCACAAAGTATTGTTGCAGTTCTTTATACACCGCAACCCGCTTCTCCGGATCGGCTTCCTGGTAAGCGTCTGTTAACTGCTGCTCAATCTGCGGATCATAGAAACGAGCAAAGTTGGAGTTCGCATATTCATTCGTAGACCAGTTCGCTTTGGAGAAAATGGTTCTTAAAATATCAGGATCTCCGCCAGCAAAGCTGTGGCCCACCAGATCATAGCTGGCAGCTTTCAGTGCATCTACATAAGGACCAGCAGCCATAATCGAAACATTCATTTTCACGCCGATTTGCTTCACCTGCTGCTGCACCATTTTAATGATGTCGCCGCGTTTTTCTCTATTGCCGGTGATATCAATATAATTGATCTCCAGTGGCTTGCCGTCTTTTTCGCGGACACCGTCCGCACCTAACTTCCAGCCTTCTTCATCAAGCAATTGGTTAGCATGCTGAATATCTACCTTATATGAATCTTCCAGGGAAGAATCGTAGCCTAAGGTTGAGGAGGACAATGGACTCCATGACCGCGGGAATGTGCCAAGATACAAAGATTTCACAATCGCATCGATATCGACAGTGGACTGTACCGCCTGGCGAAGCTTCACATTATTCCACGGTGCTTTCTCATTATTAAAGGTGAGTTGGAAAGTAGCACCTGGGAGTAGCGCCTTCTGAATCTGGTAATTAGCGTCTTTCTCCAATACGACAATATTTTGTGCCGGAATAGATTCGGCGGCAAGCACCTGACCACTTTGCAAGCTGCTGACACGAGTGGCCTCTTCCGGAATAAGCTTCAATACGATTTTATCCAAATAAGCTGGACCACTATGTTCAGCAGCCGGCGAAGGCCATTTATAATCACTGTTTTTCTCCAGCACGATCTCGGAATTGGCAACCCAGGAGGCCAGCTTGAATGGACCGGTTCCTACAGGATGCTGACCAACGTCCTCACCATACTTCTTAAAGGATTCAGGAGATTGAATGCCCAGCGTGGATTTAGCCAGATTGCTTAAGAAAGGCGTAAACGGTTCTTTAAAATTCACTTTTATCGTGGACTCGTCGATGACCTCGGAAGATTCGTACGGTCCTAGCAATTGTTTCGCATAAACGGACTTCCCGTTAGGATCAGCACTTCTGTCAAAATTGACTTTTACTGCCTCTGCGTTGAATGGCGTACCGTCATGGAAAGTAACGTCTGTACGCAGCTTGAAGGTATAACTCTTCTTATCTGCTGAAATTTCCCAGGACTCTGCCAGCCAAGGATTGATCGTATGATCTGGCAGCTCGCCCACCAAACTATCGAATATATTCCGGCCAACCCGGAAGTCAATATCAGAAGAGGTGACCCCTACATCCAGCGTGCTCGGAGATCCCGCAAGGGCGAAGGTTAACTCCCCGCCCGCAGCAGGAGTAGATGCCGGAGCTTTATCTGATGATGCTGTATTAGCAGGAGCATTCTTATCACCACTGCTGCATCCTGAGACCACTAATGAAAATCCAATAGCCATAACAATGGCCCATTTAAACTTTGGAAAAGAAAGATTCATGGTTACACCCCTTGTTTTTTTCGCATAGGAATACATGGAATTAAAGCACAAGTTGACCGCGCGTTCAACTTGTGATCAATTATATTCACTCCCTATGACACTGTCAATTTTAAATTTTCTTATTTCAAATTAGTTATTTTGATGACATATATTCGAATTGACAGCCAGGTAGGAAGCAAGCTATAATGATTCACAAATTAAACGAACGGTCAATCTGTTGGGCGATCTGCACTTTAATCCGAGTATACTCATTCTCTTAGTAGATCAAATGGTGGGAGGAATCGTTGTGAGTCTGAAAAAAATAAAATTGGCTGTGAACTTTCGTGGCGTTGGGGACAGCATTTCTGAATGGAGACACCCTGATGTTCAGTCGGACGCCAGTGTGAATTTTGAGTTGTATAAGCAGTGGGCCCAAAAAGCCGAGTCTGCCCTTTTAGATGCCATCTTTATTGCGGACGGCTTGTATATTACAGAACAGTCACTACCCCATTTTTTAAATCGCTTTGAACCCATCTCGCTGCTGAGTGCCTTAGCGGCAGTAACTTCCAACATTGGTCTAGTCGGAACCGTATCTTCCACCTTCAGTGAGCCTTTTACACTGGCACGCCAGTTTGGAACGCTTGATAAAATTAGCGGGGGAAGAGCCGGTTGGAATGTTGTGACTTCTGGCACGCTTGATGGGGCGGCGGATAATTATAACGAAAAACATATTGAGCACGATGCGAAGTACAGATTGGCCACCGAATTTCTGGAGGTTACAAAAGGATTGTGGTCATCCTGGGAAGAGGATGCCTTCGTACGCGACAAGGAAAGCGGCGTGTTTTTTGACCCTGCCAAAATGCATACCCTGAACCATAAGGGAGAGTTTTTCTCTGTCAAAGGACCGCTGAGCATTGAACGTTCGCCGCAGGGTCAGCCTGTTATTTTCCAAGCAGGAACATCAGAAGTAGGTCGCAATTTTGCAGCAGAGCAGGCGGATGCCATCTATTCCATCCCCGAGACAATCGCAGAATCCATTGCTTTTAGAGAGGATATGAGAAGAAGAGTGGAGACCTTCGGTAGATCAGGGGACGATATTCTAGTCTTCGCAAGCATCGCTCCAGTTGTGGGTAGAACCGCAGAGGAAGCAGAGCAGAAATATCAGGAAATGGCGAGCCTCGTCACGATCACGGATGCCCTTAAATACACCAGCCGCTTTTTTAATCACCATGATTTGACGCAGTATCCACTGGATGAGCCAGCATTGCATTTGCTCGATCTTGTCCCGACTCAACAAGGTTCCCTGAAGAACTTTACCGAAGCTCTGAAAAGCGGAAAAACGCTCCGCCAGCTGGCTTTAGAAGCTACAACTCCGCGCAGTCCGTTTATGGGCACACCGGCCCAAGTCGCAGATACACTACAGGAATGGTTTGAAGCAGGCGCCGTAGACGGATTCATGTTGGTCCCGTTCGGTCCTTTCGGAATGGATGACTTCTTAAGTGAAGTGGTGCCAATTCTGCAAGAACGCGGTTTGTTCCGAACCGAGTATGACAGCGATACGCTTAGAGGAAATTTGGATTTACGTATTCCGCAGAACCGTTATGTAACGAATGAATCCCTTTAATAAAACGTCAAAAAACCGTGAAGCTCTTGGTAAATCAAGCGATTCACGGTTTTTTATATTTATAGCTGCTATTGACGAAGAAACAGCTTCAGCGCATTTTCAACATTATTATTATCAAACAGTCCTTCATTCCTAGTATTCTCCATAAACATGCCATTCACGATCGAGGAATAATGAATCGCCAGCTGGTAAGGATCACCTTCGATGAGCTGCCCAGCGTTTTGCCCCTGCTTGATGATTTCGGCAACGGTTTGCCGATTAAAAGTATAAGCTTTATCCACGTCACTCTTATAAGGCTCAGGCAAATGTTCAAAATTGAGAAATTGCATGGAAAAGGCCAGATTAAATCGCATTTCGACGGCATCCCCAGCGAGCTTAGACTTTTGCAAGATAACTACATCCTTAGCCAATTGACAAAGTCTTTCCCAGGCTGTCCCTTCCATCACATACAGGAGATGATTCGCATCTTCCTCCGATAAACCTAGGATATCAACAGCCAAAATGCTATACAACTCAACTTTGGATTCAAAATAGTTATAGATCAGACCTTTGCTCATGCCCGCAGCTTTAGCAATTTCACTGATCGTTGTGGCCTGAAGCCCATTCTCTACAAATAGTGGGAGAGCCGATTTCAAAATTTGTTTTTTCCGCTCTTCACGGAGTTGAATATCTTTTTCATGATTTCTGGGCATCCTATAATCTCCTAATTAATCGAAATATCCTTTCCAACAATTATAAGCCAATGGGTTGTGTTTGCAACAGTTGTAAATAAGCTCTCGATGCCCTTTGCAATTTCATCGTATATTTCCTACAATTTAACGTACTTATACACATTTGAAACGGACAAAGGGGAATAAATCATGAGCTACCGCATTTTAATTGTTGAGGATGATATGGATATTAATCAGCTGCTAGCACGAATATTGAACGATAACGGCTACACGGTGACCAGCGCTTATTCAGGTTCGGAAGGCCACCTGTTAATGAGACTTGAGACATTTGATTGCTTGTTACTGGATTTGATGCTGCCGGGAATGGACGGGAAGTCGTTGATTGCAACGATTCGGGAGAAGCATACAATGCCCATCATCGTCATCTCCGCCATGCTGGGTACGGATGCTCGCGTAGCCACGCTGCGTCTGGGAGCGGATGACTTCATCGCCAAGCCTTTTGAAAATGAAGAAGTATTAGCTCGTGTAGAGGCACAACTCAGAAGAAGCCAAGTCTTCTCTAAAAGCACTACCCCCTCATCCGCTACATTGCTTCGTCATAAAAATTGTGAATGTAATACCGCAACAATGACGGTTAGCATTAATGGAACACCCATCGACCTCACATCGCTAGAATATCAGATCCTCACCCTCTTTTTGCAGCATCCGGATCGCGTATTTACCCGTTCTAATATTTTCACTTCTTGCTGGAAGCAAGAGTTTCTGGGTGAAGATAATACAGTAGACGTACATATCAGTCGTATTCGGAGTAAAATTGCGCAGGTAGACAGCGAGGAATACATTAAGACCGTGCGTGGCATAGGTTATCGCTTGAATCCGTGAACTTCAGAAAGTCTTCAGAATTCCTTCATGCTCTTGTATTCTTCGTTAGCTAAGATAAGTACATCGAAGGAGGTATGGTCATGAGCGAAAACATCGTCGCCACGAATGGTTTATCTAAAAAATACAACTCTTCCTTTGCACTGATGGATTGTTCCTTAACCATAGAAAAAGGTCAGATCTATGGCCTGGTAGGAAAGAACGGTGCAGGTAAAACCACATTGATGAGACTCATCTGTGGTCAGAGTTATCCGACGTCGGGATCACTTACTTTGTTTGGAAATAGTGATTCCCGAAAGCTCGAAGAGAGCCGCACACGCATTGGCTGTGTGATTGAGTCCCCCACATTTTATCCCAACCTTTCAGCCAAGAAAAATTTGAAGATTTATTGCATGAAAAAAGGAATACCGATTACTAATGAGCTTGACGAGTTGCTGGAATTTGTAGGTCTGGGGGATGTAGGCCGTAAAAAATTCTCCCAGTTTTCCTTAGGCATGAAAGAACGGCTAGGCATTGCCCGTGCACTGCTTGGTAAACCGGAGTTTCTGGTGCTGGATGAGCCTACGAACGGTCTTGATCCTTTGGGAATCTCACAGATTCGGGAATTGATCCTGAAGCTTAATCAAGAACAGGGTGTTACCATTCTGATCTCCAGCCATATTTTGAAGGAGCTCAGCTCCATAGCCACCCATTATGGGTTCATTGACAACGGAATGCTGATTGAGCAGGTTAGCGCCAAGGAACTCGAGTTACAATCCAAAGGCGCACTGGTCATCAAAGTCAGTAACACAGCAAAAGCATCTACGGTGCTGGATATCTGCGGCTATAAGAATTATAAAGTTTTTCCTGAGAATATTATTCGCTGTTACGACCCAGTGGACCATCCGGAGCAGATCAATCGGGAGCTTAACGAGAATGGCGTAGACGTATTCTCATTAACGGAAGAGAGAAAAGATCTCGAGGATTACTTCATAAGCTTGTTAGGAGAGAGATCAAATGCTTAATTATTGTAAAGCTGATTTATATCGTATTGGTACCCGCTTTTCTTTTTTGGTATGGTGCTTCGTTTTGATCGCTGTTCCGGCCCTGCTGATCATTGGCGTAGGCAGCCACTATGCTCCATCCATCGTTGTCCGCATTGTTCCTAGCCTCATGTATGCAGCCTTTTTCTTTATCACGCTAATCATTACAGAATACACATTCCGAGAAGATATGCAGCTGGGATTGTATAAAAATGATACAACCAGCGGCATCACACGCATGACGATCTTTATTTCCAAATATTTCAGCGGACTCCTGCTCTTATTGCTCATGTGGATACTATGCTCTGCTTCCGTCTTGGCTTCAGTCTTTTATAGCTTCGGTGCAGCAGATGGGAATACTATGCTTCAAGAAATGGGTTCTACGACGATGATTTCTAATTTTCTCAGTATCGCTGCCTATCTCGCCTTGTTCCAGATGCTTAGTGTGCTGATTCAAAAGACAGCCTCCCTGATCCTGGTGTGTATTCTGTGTAGCACGATATTTTCTAATGTAAGCAACATGCTAAGTTCAACCTTCCCTGGTCTTAGCAAAGTGTTGGCTTACCTAAATCCGGTGGCTGAGAACAGCGCACCCTCTGTAACGCTGCAGATTGTAATGCTCATCATCCCAGTGGTCTGTGTTGTCGTGCTACTAGGTGTTGGTAGTTTCTTATTCCGCAAAAAAGAACTTTAAGGAGACCGATATGCTCATTGTGATGATCGTTTTAGGTGCAGCAGCCTGCTTATTTGCAATCCTCTATAGCCTGCAGGTCTCTCAGACGCGGCGGCTGATGCAAAAACTCAGACAACTGAACGATGAAGAACGATCCCAACTCGTCACGATGAGCTTTCCCTCCAAGCTGAATCAGGAGCTTGTGATTGAGATTAATCGGCTGATCGGTGCCAAGGAACAGATGGCGCGGTCTTATCAGTGGAATGAAAAGCAGTTGCATCAAAGAATCTCCAATATTTCGCACGATATGCGAACACCGTTAACAGCTATTTTAGGCTATCTACACATGTTGATCCAGAACAAGGCGACCGATCAGGAAAAATCGCACTATCTTCGTATTGTGGAGAAAAGGGCCCGTGCGCTCCATCGTCTTATATGGGATTTCTACGATCTATCCCGCTTGGATGAAGGTGAATATGCGCTTGAATCCACTTTAATCGACGTCAACGAGATTGGTCTGAATTTACTGGCTGAAGTCTATGACGATTTTGAATCCTCTGGATTTCAAGTGGACGTTTCTCTTCCTCCTGCTGCCCCAAAGGTTATTGCGGATGCCAACGCCGTACATCGGGTCATTGAGAATGTGCTCCAGAATGCCAAGAAACATGGAAAAAATAAATTACGGGTGGATAGCAAGGTGGAGTCCGGCTCAATCGTGATGTCCTTTGCCAATGAAAGTGAGTTCATCACCAAACAAGAGCTGTCCCATGTGTTCGACCGCTCATATACCACAAGCAGCAGCAGAACAAATGACAGCACTGGACTCGGACTTTCCATATGTCAATCGCTGCTCACTCAGATGGGTCATAACATTACGGCCGACTATACCGATGGGATTTTCATAATTACAATTATTTGGAATATTGAGAGTGAGGAATATAATAATGACGAAGCAAAAAGCAAGTAGGGGAACTGGAACCTGGGCGCTATATCTGGGGTTCCTATCGATACTTTGGTCATCTAGCTTGAATGGCATTCCTGTGATTGAAACTCTAGGAGACAAGATTGGACTTCATAATCATACGGTTTTATCCCTGTCTGTCTTAATTCTTACGATACCAGGCCTCCTCTTGGGGTTAAATCATCTCAAAGATTGGGGCGCGAAAATCGGCACTTTAATATGCCTCGGTACAACGATAAGTGTTGTTATTACTATAATTACTATGTAAGACAAACGAGCTATCGCTAGATAATTTGAGTAAGGCCCAGTCGATCAACTCAACTGGGCTTTTTCTTATACTAAGTATGGTGTAGCTATTTTCATTTCTTTAATATCTTCTATTAGCATTTCAACATGTTCTTTTTTCGTAGCCCAACTAGTACAAAATCTCAAAGCACTGTGTGTAGCATCGATTTTTTCCCAGAATTGAAATGCATACTTTTTGCTTAATTCAACAATTACCTCTTCAGGCAAAATGGGGAACTGCTGATTGGTTGTAGAATCATAATGTAATGAAAAACCATTTTGAACGAAAGCATCTCTAATCATCCCTGCCATTTCCACAGCATGATTAGAGAGTTCATGGTATAAACCATCCTCAAATAGGGTTTCAAACTGGATTCCCAAAAGTCTACCTTTAGCCAGCAGTCCGCCTCTTTGCTTGATAATATAGCGAAAATCTTTCTTTAGAGAATCATTCGTTATAACTACTGCTTCACCAAACAATGCCCCAATTTTAGTTCCACCTATATAAAATACATCACATAGCCTTGCAATATCCTCTAATGTGATATCGTTGTCCTTCGAAGCCAAAGCATACCCTAATCTGGCACCATCCATGATCAAAGGTATCCCGGATTCACGACATACCTTACTCAATTCTTCCAATTCTGATTTGCGATAGGTTGTCCCATTTTCAGTTGGATGTGAAATGTACACTAAACCTGGCTGTACCATATGCTCATGAGTGACATCGTTCCAATGAGCATCATACAATTCTTTGACCTGCCCCGCTCGGATTTTCCCATCTTCACTTGGTATAGGAAGGACTTTATGACCAGTAGCTTCAATTGCCCCAGTTTCGTGTACTGCGATATGACCCGTATGTGCCGAAACTGCACCTTGATGTGGACGTAAAATCGAAGCGATAATAGTCGTATTGGTTTGTGTTCCCCCTACTAAAAAGTGGACATCTGCACTTTCAGCATTACAGGCTTTTCGAATATACCCTCTAGCTTTTTCACAATGCTCATCCATTCCATATCCAGGTGTCTGCTCGTCATTGGTTTCTAATAATCGTTCAAGAATTCGCTGATGAGCGCCTTCTGCGTAATCATTTTCAAATCGTATCACTTTATTTTCTCTCCAAACTATCTAAATTCTTCTTTATAGCTAACATAGAAGTGTGTATCTCATTGATTTGTTTCCGTGATAAACCTTGGAATAGATCCACTAATTGTTCATCCGATTTTTTATTTATTTCATTAAAAAGTGCTACACCTTCAGGAGATAAGCGAATGAGATTCGTTCTGACATTCGAGGTCGATGGCTCCTTAATAATCAGCCCATCTTTCTTTAGCTTTCTAATGATTCTGCTCATGTAACTTCGATCAATATTAAGTAAATCAACCAGATTGTTCGCAATACATTGCTCCATCAAGCCAATTTCTATAATGACTCGTGCTTCTGTCAATGAGTAGCCCGTATCTAATACACTTTTATTTAATAGACCTAGTACGTCCGTGTAATATCTATTGAATTGACGTATATCTGCAATAACTTTATTATCCATGCTTGTCTCCTTTCTAGTGGACTCTGTCTACTAATAATGTATTATTTCTAGTGGACTCTGTCAACATGAATGTAAGTGGTATATCAACAGTGAGTTAAGACACGTTCGTTCGCTTATATATAAATATTGTGGATTCATTAATATAAAAAAAAGAGGAGCGGATGAATTATCCACTCCTCTTTCTTCATATTAATCTGCGCTTGCCGTAATGTGTTCCCACTTGTCATATTCCTCAAGCATGCCATTCAGCTGCGTACGCGCCATCACAAGGCCCATGCTTCCGAGCGCTAGTCTTCTCGGAGCATTATCTGTGCCGGCAATATCGGCAACGGCTGACATCGCTTTTTCAACATCGCCGTAAGGCGCGGTCTCAGCAAGATCATTATACCAATCATACAGCGGTTGGTAGTCTGGAATGCTGCTTGTGATTTCCTGAGTATTTCCTTGGAAGCCAGTTTTGAATCCTGCAGGCTCTACCAGCGTGAGCTTGATGCCCAGATCCTTGACTTCAGCCGCCAGACCTTCACTCAAGCTTTCAAGTGCTGCTTTGGAGCTACAGTAGATAGACAGCGTTGGCAAGCTTTGTACGCCGCCCATGGATGAGATATTGATAATATGACCGGAGCGATTTTCCCGCATTTGTGGAAGAACAGCCTGGATGGTGGTCATCACACCAAACACATTCGTTTCATATTGCTTACGTGCTTGGTCAACAGTTACTTCTTCAAAAATGCCTGCTTGCGCATATCCAGCATTATTGAGCAGTACATCAATTGCTCCATATTGACGCGTTACCGCATCTACAACCTCTTGGGTCATTTCCGCATTAGTAATATCCAATGCCAGGACTTGTACGTTACTATATTGGCTAAATTCAGCGGCAGCTTTCGATGTATCCCGCATGGTAGCTACGACATTCCATTCACGCTTCGCAAATTGGAGAACCAACTCTTTTCCGAAACCTGTTGATGTGCCTGTGATTAAAATTGTTTTACTCAAGTGTATTCCCTCCTGATAACGGATTGAGCTGGGCTCATGAGTTATCGTAACCCTTAAAGTTCACTTTAAGGCAAGGATTATTTTTTAATTGACTCCCACCAGCTTGAAGTAGGGAATTCACTTGAACCGATCATCACTTTTTCGCCAATTTTTGGCGTAGCCAAAGCTACATTCCGCTCACCTGCAGCTGCTTTCGCCCGCTCAATAGGGTCTGTCCAACTGTGCAATGCCAGCGTGAAAGCTCCCCAGTGAATAGGAACCATTACTTTCCCCTGTACATCCAGATTCGCTTGCACGGACTCTTCAGGAAGCATATGAATATTGGCCCATTTCACATCATATTGACCTGTTTCAATGAGGGCAAGATCGAACGGACCGTATTTATCACCAATCTCCTTAAAGTGAGGCCCATAACCACTATCCCCGCTAAAATATACATTCGATTGGTTACCTTGAATAACCCAGGAGCTCCATAACGTGGACCCACTACGGGTGCCGCGGCCAGAGAAATGTCTTGCCGGCGTGCTAACGAAGTTCAACCCTTGATACGATGTCTCTTCCCACCAATCAAGCTCCTGAATCTGGCTAGGATCAACGCCCCATTTTGTCAAATGCCCAGAGACCCCTAGCGGAACGATAAATTGTTTAACCTTTCCTTTCAGCTTGCGGATCGAACTATAATCCAGATGATCATAATGGTCATGCGATATCAAGACGACATCAATATCAGGCAGATCCTCAATCTGTGCTAGCGGCTTATTGCTATAACGCTTTGGCCCTGCAAAAGAAACTGGAGAGGCATATTTACTAAATACCGGGTCGATCAGCAGCTTCATTCCACTGACTTTCATCAATAAGGTCGAATGACCAAACCAGATGACTTGATCCTCGTTACTGTCCGAAAATGCTTTTGCATTAAAGACCTCCATCGGAAGTGTTACCTTTGGCCGGCCATTCGGGTTGCCTTTTATCGTATCGTATAAAGCCCCAGCAGTATCTTTTAAGCTGTAATCCATCGGTGTCGGTATTTGATTGCGAAACTTCCCATCGACAAAGTTAGCGGATTCATGAATCCGTTGCTGACTATCGGCTGAACTCTTTCCACCAAGAGGAGGATAATAACTCAAAATTAAGAAAATTACTAATGCGAGTGCGAACAAGATTATTACATATTTCATCCAGTCTCTCCTGCTTTCTTATTCCGATGAATATTATTTTTTAATAGTCCCAGTATATACCTTAAAGTGCACTCTAAGGCAAGGTCTATGATTACAACAAAGTCACCCTATTCTTCGTTAGAGTGACTTGTCACCATCACAATTCTTATATGGGTGTATCTAATTCCTCGATGTACGTGAGAAAACGTTCCTCTGGATTGCCCTTTTCAATATTGTTATACACTTCAAGCTTCTGGCTAACAGCTTCAAAAGCCTCATCCAGCACTCGCTGCTTCCGTTTGATCTCTGCTTGATGGGCTTCCAGTATGGCTCTACGCTGCCCGATCGTTTCATCCCCCTGCAAGGCAAGATCAACAATCTTTTTCAAATCCGCTACACTCATTCCTGTCGCACGAAAACAAGTCATTAAGCGAATCCAGTCCAGATCTCTTTTCTCGAACATGCGGTTGCCGTGATCGTCCCTGCGGATGTTGGGCAACAATCCTTCTTTATCGTAAAATCGGATCGTGTGAGCAGCGCAATTTAATTTTTCCGATGCTTCCTTAATTGTAAACAAAGTGCTCTCCTCCCAAGTCCAGTGTTCATAATTTCACTTATTCTATTATTAGCATTAAACTGAACTTTAAGTCAAATTCCTCAGGGTCTCGTTCACTCTAGAGAGAAGTTGCTAATGAAAAAAAGCTGTCTCTATCGTGGAAATCCACGTTTGAGACAGCCCTTCAAAGTTCTTGCTAAAGTATTTCCCCTTTTAGGGAATTCTACGATGTGCTCTTTACTGTATTCTTAGCTCGGAATCTATGCTGTAGCTGTGTCCCGCTTCATAACTGAACGGCAGCGTCTGTTCACCATAGCGCAGCGTGGTATGTCCCGTAGTCAATGCTCGCACAGACACCTCGACCAATTGTCCCTCCGACCAGATGACGTCTACCTCCAAGGCACCCCTGGCCCGAAGTCCACGATATTGCCCTGAAGACCATGATGCCGGAAGGGCTGGCAGTAAATGAAGTTCCCCTGCATGACTCTGTAGCAACATGTCCGCAATCGCCGCCGTTCCGCCGAAATTGCCATCCGCCACATAGATCGGACTCTCCGCGCCGCCAATCCCCGGCTTCGAGAAGGTCAGCAGGTTATCAAAGCACAAGCTTCCAATCAGGTGCGAAATCTGCTCATAAGCATTTTCTCCATCATGCAGACGGGAATAGCAGCCGGCAAAGGCAGCTACCGTAAACTCCACATCCTCATGATTGCTGGTTGATTTACGACCCTCCAGCGTAACACGTGCAGCCTCGCTAAGTTCAGGGGTATGCTGCGGAGTAACGCGATAAGCTGGATACAAGCTGTGTAAATGGGACAAATGACGGTGTTCAGGCTGCGCTTCCACGTAATCCTCCAGCCATTCCTGAAGCTGTCCTTTTTGCCCGATCTGCAGCGGTGGCAGCAAGGCAATAGCTTTTTTCAAATCAGCTTGCAACTGCTCATCCACCTCAAGCTTCTCTGCTGCCTCCAAGACAAATTCGAACAGATCGCTCACTAACACCTGATCCAGCGTCGTCCCCATGGATAGATAGTGATGCACCTGTGTGCCATTGGCATGGAAGGTATTTTCCGGGGAGATCGAAGGTCCCGTGACAAGCCAGCCATACGTAGGGTGCAGGGCCATATAATCTAGAAAGAATAGAGCCGCTTCTTTTAAAAAAGGGTAAGCAGTTTCACTTAAAAATTGTTCATTCAACGTAAATTCATAATGATCCCGCAATTGCATCGCAATCCACAGACCGCCTGTGACGTTCAGCCCCCAGGAATTCTGCCAGGCCGGAGCTGTAAAACCCCAAGCATTGGATACGGTATGCGCCACCCAGCCTTCACATCCATAGAAATCCCGAGCCGCTGCTTTTCCGCTCTCCGCGAGCTGCTCAATGTAGCGAATTAACGGCTGGTGAGACTCAGACAAATGAGTCGTTTCCGTCGGATAGTAGTTCATTTGCGTGTTAATATCAATGTGGTAATCACAGGTCCAGCCCATACGGCAAGCCTGGTCATCGTTCCAGATCCCCTGTAAATGCAGCGGCAGAGGCGAATCCTCTCTTGCCCCGCAGAGGGTCAAATACCGACCATATTGGAAAAATAACGCGAATAAAGCAGCATCCTCACCTTTACCCTGTGACACATTGCGGATTCTTTCGTCCGTAGGTAATGACGTTTGTTCAGATGTTCCCAGCTCTAAGCTGACTCGATTATACAGACTGTTATAGTCTGCAATATGATCCAATTTAAGAGACTCATATCCTTTGGCTACCGCTAGTAGGTTCCTATTCTCCGCCACATTCATCCAGTCGTCGCTGGTCACGCCATAGTCTGTATTGATCGCAAAATAAATAATAGCTTCCTGCGCATTACTAACCTCAAGCCTTCCCGCGTCTCCACTAATTGTTCCACCCTGTGTTGTAACATGAATGCTACCTTGGCTACGCACACCACATTGTCCATCGCTATGCAGCTGCTCCAGCGCTTGCCCCTTAAAGAAGAGTCTGCCTGCGCTCTGTGGCTCGTTCCAGCTCTCGAAATAATCCGTTTTCCCTTCAAGATGCAGGCTGAACGAAACGCCCTCCGGTTGTTCACTCCATAACCGGCAGACGATCAGTCCATCCGCATGGGAAGCAAATAGCTCGCGGTGTACCTTCGCACCCTCAACTTGATACGTTGTCTTCGTGATTGCGTTTTCAAGATTAAGCTCTCGAATGACATCTTCTCCGGCAGCTTTAAACTTCAAGATTACATCACATACGGGCAGATTGGTGCCAAAATTCTCTTTGCCTGGCTCAAGTAATTGGCTCGCTAACCGCTCGCCGCCTTCATAATCTCCATCGAAAAAGTGCTGTCTGAGCCGCGCCAGATCATCCTTGCCGGAAGATTGGCTGGTGATCAGTTCTCTTTTCCCGGACCAGTAAGTCGATTCCGTGATATTCCAAACTTCTTGTTCTGCTCCGCCATATACGATTGCAGCTAATCTGCCATTTCCGACCGGGATACCTTCGGACCATGAAGCCGCTGGTTTGTTGTACCATAGTTTCTGTGCGCTCATCAAATCTGCCTCCAGAAGTTTCTTCATTATATATAGTAGTTATATTAGTGGTTTTCTCCCGGAAAAGCTTTGTACGAAACTATTATTTTTTATCGAAAACAGAGAAATGGAGGGCAACCAGTGGCAGCGTATGGATGAGAAATGATGGCTGCGTGCGGGACAACTGATGACGCTGATGACTCCGGTCGGGACAGTTAATGACTGCGTCTGGAGGCATGAAAATAGCCAGAGCAAAAGAAAATTTGCCCTGGCTGCGGTATTTGATTCGGGGATTTCATTCAGCTAATAGAGTTATTAAATAAAATGGATTTGAAATACAGAGGTATAGATAGAGATAGAGATAGAGATAGACGTAGAGATCAAGTCGGCGTAGTTCCGGTGAAGGTGGGATTTTCGGCCACAGTTGTCCAGAATTCTTAAAGAGGCTAAGTGTCGCAACCCCTCGCATCCCCAATTAAGAGCATTTTTGCACCTTAAATTCATCGTTTTGAGAGAAAATACGCAATTAAGGGCATTATTGTAGCTTATTTTCTAGAAAAACCGCTATTCGGTAGAATTCCGTAAAATTAAGGTGCAAATTTGCCCTTATTTCAAGCTAACCCCTTCGTTCCTGATAATTAAGGTACAAAAATGCCTCTATTTACAATTTGGAGATGCATGAGAGGTGCTAGAGAGGTGTTTGGGATACTCTCGATGCTCTCAACACTCTTGGTAATCTTAGCACTCTCAGCACCGTTAGCACCGTTAGCACCCTTAACTCTTAATACTTTTAGCACTCTTAGCACTCTTAGCACCTCAGCACTCTTAGCACCCTCAACACTCTCAGCACCGTTAGCACCTCAACACTCTTAGCACCTTAGCACTTCCACACTTCTGATGCTCTTGGCACTATCGATACTCTGAGACACTCTTGACTCTCTCGATGCTCTTAAGACACCCTCAGCACTCTCGACACTCTTCCACGTCATCCCTTCACGCCTTCTACATCTTCCCTTTGTTCAGTCTATGCAGTAACCTTCTTATCCTTTAGCATCGACCGGAAAACCAGCTTCAGCACAGGCGGCACTGCAAAGAAGATAAACAATGTTCGGAAGAGCTGATAACACGTAACAATCGACAGGTCGCCGTTCACTTCCTTGGCGATGAGGGCCATTTGGTCCATACCGCCTGGCGACAAGCCAAGAAAAGCTGTGACGATTGTGATGTCATGCATTCGTGTCAGCAGCAAGCTAAGCCCCATCGACACCCCAATCAGCAGCACCCCGCTCAATATTGCGAGCAGAACAATTTTCGTCTTATTTTTTAAACTCTCCAGATCCAGCAGCAGCCCAATGTAGCCTCCGATCATCAGCTGTGAAAGACTGAGTACGATGGGTGGCAGTGCATGGCCCTCATACCCGGTCAAATTAAGCAGGATCGTGCCGATCATTGGTCCAAGCAGAAAAGCCGTTGGCATCTTGATCTTTTTGGCGATGAACGCACTCAGTACGCATACTGCGGCAAAGACCAAAATATGCGGAAATAGCGCAGCATATCCAGCAGATCCGCTCGCAGCAGCAGCTACGGCATTGTGGCTGCCACTGACATGAAACAATGGACTGAAGATCAGCAGCGGTACGCAGAAAATAATCATCATTAGCCGGGACACCTGCAAAAAGGTGACGACTGTGATATCAATTCCTTTCACTTCTTCCGCTAGCGTGATCATCTGGCTGAGGCCCCCGGGAATACTACCCATAAGCACCGTCGGGAAAGGAATACCGGACAATCTCGAAATTAAAAATGCAATAGCCCCGGCACATAACAGCAGCAACGCCGTAAACAAAATCATCGTCGGCAGCTGCTGTCCGATCTGCGTTAAGGTCGACAGGGTGAACGAGAGTCCCAAGGTATAACCGATGATAATCATACCCGTGTCGCGGACTTGCCCAGGCCAGTAAAAGGAGATCCCTTTAAATAATCTGGAGCCGATCACAAGGAACACCATCGAGCCGAGTAGCCATGGAATTGGCATATGGATCAGTTGAAAAACAAATCCGCCAAGAACGGCAATGGCACAAGTCACCGCAAAACGGAGCCACTTGTTCTCCTTCCCTAATACCTTCCGAGGTGTGTCGCCGTCCATTACAGGCTCTCCGTTATTTCATCGATAGCCTTGTGAACATCTCCTTTAAAAATGCCTCCATGATAGCAGATTACAGTCTCGATTGGATAATCCTTCAACTTGCGGAGTGATTCCAGTGCGAGTGGCATATCTGGCGTAACTGCCGGATTAGGACCGATCAGTTTACTGTCTTCAACGTTTAAAGCATCCCCTGCAATGAGTGTCTTACTAGGCTCATGATACAGGCTTATATGTCCAGGCGTATGCCCTGGTGTATGAATTGCGGTCAATCCGCCGCCGAAAGACAGTTTCTCTCCGTCTGCCAGTAACGTAGTCACATTCTTTTCTTTTCCAGAAAAAGTAGCTTCAAAGGCAGTAGCAAGATCTTGCGGAAGAGAGGCAATTAGTCCTTCTTTACGTTCCCCGCTGAACTTAATCATCGGCTTCAGTCCATCGATATAAGGCTGGTCATCCCCGTGGGCATACACCTCTATGCCTTCACCCTTGAACTGCGGCAAGCTGCCTACATGATCGATGTCTTGATGGGTTAAAATAATGGAATGAGGGGCCGCAGGGTCAATTCCCGCTTGGGTTAAAAGCTCCGTGATTTGGCCGTAAGAACCAGGCATACCGGTGTCCACTAATACATAAGAATGTTCACCGCGGATCGCCACCGGGTTAATGATAAAGTCATGCTCACCCATCTTAAGAGTAAGCACTAGCATTTCAATCTGATCGTTAATTTTCATGTTGCGCCAAAGCGAATGCTCTGGCTCACCTCCTTAGAAATAAGTTCATAAAACTGACAAGTTCATTATATGACTTTGGGGTTTTGTCGTCAAATTCCTTTATTGACCACATGGAAGGGACATGTCAGAATGTGTAGGGGTGGTTAAGTTGGAACAATTCAAAAGACAGCAAATTATTGAAACAGCAATGTGCATTTTTAGGAAAAAAGGATATTTCGCTGCCTCCATGCAGGATATCGCAGAAGCTTGTAGCATGGCCAAGGCCAGCATCTATAAAGTGTTTCCATCTAAAGAAGATTTATTTACTGGCGTATTTGTCGAGGTACACAGAATTCTATTCGAAGAGGCCAGGCAGCTTGATCGGAGACTTTCGCTTGAGGGGCTTCCACCGAAGGAAGTGCTGCGTCTTAAGATCGAATATCAGATGCAATATATGCTTGAAAATTATTTTTTCACCAGTGAGTTTAAAGAGCTCCCGATCACAAGCAATGACAACTTTGTAGTGGAGTGGAGAAAAAAACGCGCCTCATTGCTGACATTACATCAGGATTGCTTCTATGAAGCGTATGGCGAGCCGATTGTTCCTTATCTCGGGGATGTTGTGACCATCTTCCGCGGCATGATCAAAGAATATCTGTCGCATGCGGTCCAAGCTGTGATCGCTGTTCCCATGGCCGAATTAGCAGGCTTCTTCGTCGATCGTCTGGATACAGTCATCGGGGACTTGATCGCCAGCAATCCTGAACCTGTGCTTAAGACCTCGAGTGCTTTTTTCAATCAAATCAATCCAATGGATAACGACACCCGGCAGAACAACCTGGATGAATTTCTGATGTTTTTTGCCGATAAGATCCGCGGGCTGCCACAACCAGAGCAGATTCGGATTGAATTGCTGGAGGTCATCGAACTGCTGAAGACGGAGTTAGGACAATCAAAGCCTAATAGTACCCTTATTCGGGTATACACCAACTTTTTGGATTCTGTCAGCGAGTTAGCACCTTATGTACGCCAGCTCAATCTAATGCTGAACCGTTAGATAATTTAACAAGGCAAATCATAAAGAAAAAGCAACCGAAATCAATCAGTTGCTTTTCCTTGTTTAAATATGATTATTTCCTCTTAATTCTTGTCCAGCTTAATTCCCTGTAACATCACTTCAAGTCCCCAATGGAACCGGTCCATGACGACCTCGCCTCCCGAGAATAATTCTTCAGTCAGACTGTGAATGAACGGAAAACGAACAGGGTCTGCTTTTTCAAAGGATTCTTTGATGGCAGGCATCTCCACAGTGCCATGTTTCCTCCAGGAATGCTTCTCGAAGGCTGTAGATGTGACGTATAACAGTAGCAGATCCACTCCCCAGGCTGCTGCCGCCGATTTGGCTCCACCTTCATGCAGCGCGGTAAGGAGGTATTCGACTAACTCAAGGTATTGGTCTCCCCGTGGCATCGTGGACAGTGAAATTTCAGAGAGACCTGGTTGCTCGATTAATAGCAGGAAATACGCAGTAAGGGCTCCGAACAATCTTTCCTTCCATGAACCCTGCTTGGAATCAGGCAGCACTAATTCACCAAGTCCGTAATCCAGAACATAAGAGCTTAAATCCTCCAGATTATTAACGTACACATACAATGAAGAAGGGCCTGTATCCAATGCTTTTGCAACTTTACGCATGCTCATCCCTGCCATCCCTTGCTCTTTGAGGAGTTCATAGGCGGTTTTAACGATGAGCTCACGGCTTAACGGCTCTTTGGCCGGACGGTCACGACGGCTTACAATAATTCGATTAGAATTCTTCATAGTCTCTTTATAATATAGCATAGTCAGAAATTCAACATGTTTATTGACCTTCGAATTGCTCTTGGAAGGACTGCATTAATTCAGCCATCTTGGCAGCGGCATTGTCTGAGAACGTAAGCTGCAGGCTGTAATCCGATTCCTGAGCTTTGACGGATGAGAATGCATACATTTTTTCCTCGTACTCCATGATTGCCTTGGCATAATCACCACGATTCCGGGCAATGGCAAGTGCTAGCTCCAAGGCATCATACATCGCCATATTTACACCTTCACCCGCGAATGGCGACATGACATGGGCGGCATCCCCGATCAAGGTTACGCCAGGGTTATAATTCCACTTGAATCCGATAGGAAGCATGTAGATCCGTCTAGTCAAAATAGCATCTTCAGCGTAACGGATATAGTCTTTTAGCTGCTCATCCCAATCACTGAATAGATCCAATAGCCGCTCCTTAGCTTCTTTAGGCTGGTCGAACGGAATCCCACTTGTCTCTAACCAGTTTCTCTCTACCTGAAGACTAGCGTACACCTTAATTCGTCCATCTCCATTCAATTGACCAAGGATACCTTTATGATCATCCAGTGCAAACATTTTACCACGTTTATTAAACGCCGCTAATTCCGGATGATTCTGGGCTGCATTCAGGATGTTTAGTTCAATCATAGTCAGACCGGAGTACTCAACATCGGCATCCGTGAGCAATGGGCGTACACGTGAGAAGGCTCCATCCGCACCAATCAAGAGGTCAACCGTATCCACAGCACCATTTTCAAAATGAAGCTCGGTCATGCCGTTCTCTGACGAAACAGCCTTTGCGAGTTTATAACCATATTTGATCGTACCTTGATCAAGATCGCGTAACAGCAAATCACACAGCACGCCGCGGTCAATCTCGGGACGAGTCCCTGCTCCGCCTGATTCTGAATCTGAATCTTCATCAACATAAATTTTCGCGTTTTTATCAAGTACCCGGAAGTCCTCTTCTTCAAAGCGGGCAATACGTTGGAACTCCTCCAACAGCCCAGCTTCTTTAAGTGCTCTTTGACCGGATTCTTCGTGAATATCCAAGGTACCGCCTCTTTCATGACTAGTGTCATGAAGCTCCCGCTCATAAACTACAGACTGAATGCCTTGGCGCTGCAAGATTAGGGCTAGTGTCAATCCCCCTGGTCCTGCTCCGATAATAGCAATTCGTTTTTGTTCTTTAGATACTGTTGTCATTGTAATGCATCTCCTTCATGTAAGTTTAATTTGTATAAAGTGAACCTGAGATTTTTACGTAAGGCTTGGTCGTCACTACGGTGGAATGTTTGGACTTCCGGTCGCTGTTGTTGTCAGATTTCTTCTTTAATAAACCGCTTTTAGCGGTTGAAATCTGACAACAAAGGCGAGCGCTACGCTCCTACAGTTCCAAACTCCCCCCTTCGTTCCTTCTCGCTTTTGTTTTTTCTTATGTTCATTTTCTAGAGAATTAAAAGATCTAAGCACTCACTGAACATCGTTCTTTAAGAACACTGTTCGTTAATAGCAAAAATATATTGCCCCCTATCCTATTTATGGGCGGTTAGCGTGCCTTTTTAGGAGGAGCCGACGATTTTTTCAGAAAGAACGTCAATACCAAAGCAATAAGTGCAAAGGATAATGTGATCCAGAACGTGTGACCGAATGATTGTCCTAGTTGTTCCAATGTATGTCCTTCCGGCAAGTTTCTAATTTGCTTAGTCAGGTACGCGGCTGTAATCGTTATCCCGAAGGAAGACATAATCTGCTGCGCGGAAGTGGTGATCGGTGTCACACGGTTTACGAGTTCTATTGGAGCTGATTTAAGCACATGCGTATTAAGCTGCATCATGGTTAAACCTTGACCAAGTCCCACAAAAGCAAAACTACACATAATGTAAACTGCACTGGTACTCGTAGTAATATGCGTTAAGGCAAACAAGGCACCGGCTAATGATAAAATACCAAGGAATGTAACTGGACGAACCCCGTACCGGTCAAATAGCTTCCCGCCTACATTAATCCCGATCGTTGACATGATCGCTTGAGGAATAACGTACAATCCAGCTTCCAGAGGAGAGAGTCCCTTAGCCTGTTGCAGATATAGCGTAAACAGCAGGATACTCCCGAATAATGCCATTTGGTTCATCCAGGCCAGAATGATGCCATGCGTGAATGTCTTCGAGCGGAACACTCTCAACTCAAGCAGGGGGTGCTTTTGCTTAAGCTCATTCCAAATGAATAATAACAAGGTAACAACACCCAGTCCGAGAGACCCCAAGGTCCATTCGTCAAGCCAGCCCTTCTCCCCGGCTTGATGCACACTGAACACTAACGAAGCAAAGGCAATCGGGGCTAAAATTGCACCCAGGAAATCCAACTTCATTTCTTTACCTGGCTTTGAAGCCGGTAAGTAACGCCATGCCATCCAGAAAGCAAAGATTCCGACAGGCAGATTAATAAGGAATATCCAGTGCCAGTTAATAAATTCGATTAACCAGCCGGACAATATAGGTCCGAAAATCGGAGCGAGCAGCATAGGAATACCGAGGATCCCCATCACGGAACCGCGCTTATCTGGAGGCGATACCTTGAACACCATGGCAATACCGATTGGTGAGACCATTCCGCCGCCTAGCGCTTGAAAGATGCGATAAATAATCAGCTGCTCTGGTGTTTGAGCCAGTGCACAAAGCATTGATGCAATAACAAATAATACAATGCTTGCAAGAAACATACGCTTAGGTGTGAAGCGATCCGAAAACCACCCTGCGAGTGGAATGACCGCTGAGAGCGCCAACGTATACGCTGTAATCACCCATTGAATCGTGCCGAGATTGGAATGAAAGGTGTCCACTAATTTAGGAACAGCTACATTCATAATTGTACTGTCCAAAATAATTAGAAACATTCCCGTTGCCACTGCAAGCAGAATCGGCAGGATCTTCTTCATTGAGAATTCGGATGGAGCACCTTGAGCTTGTGTGTTCAAAAGAAGAACCACCTCTTTTCTTTATTATAGTCATCATCAACTTGAAATTTCGTGTGCTTATTTAGAACCAATCGTAGTAGCGCACCACCCTCCTTTTGTTCTCGTTCATCTTGTTTACACATTATTTATACCATAACGAACAGTGTTCGTAAAGTACATTGTTCGTTTAATTTTAAAATAAATGATTCAAACCATTTTCACACCTCTTGCCTGAGATAAAATAAAAAAACCACAAGAAGACAATCCTTCTTGTGGTAGTAGTATCCGTCAGCTTTCGTACCGACTAACTTATATAATCACTGCATTGTATCCCAGAATTGATTTAGGCTCCAGATACTCCTCGATACCGTAGGTGCCATGATCCCTGCCTATGCCGGAATTTTTGAACCCGCCGAAAGGCGCTTTTGGCTCGTCATGCACGCCATTAACGGAAACCCGGCCAGCCACAATCTGATCAGCCACGTGGTTACCCCGCTCCTTGCTTCCAGAGAAGACGAATGCTTGTAGGCCATACGCTGTATCGTTCGCGATGTCTATCGCTTCGTCTTCTGTCTTATAGGTTATAATGGACAGGACCGGACCAAATACTTCTTCCTGAGCGATGGTCATATCATTAGTCACATTAGAGAACACCGTTGGCTTAACGTAGTAGCCTTCATCTAACCCCTCAGGACTGCCTGTACCACCAACGACCACTTCAGCTCCATCTTCGATCGCCCGATTAATATAATATTGAACCCGATCATACTGCTTCTGATTCACCATTGGCCCAATAACTGAAGCTTCATTATAGAGATCTCCGACTGTTAAAGCTTCGATGGTAGTAACCATCAAGGACTTTACCTCCTCCAAACGCGACTCTGGAACAAGCACTCTTGTACCCGCCAGGCACGCCTGCCCGCTATTGATGAACCCAGCGCTTACGGCAAGCGGAACTGCTTTGGTGAAATCGGCATCTTCTAGAATGACAGTTGGAGATTTTCCGCCAAGCTCTAGAGTAACCCGCTTAAGATTGGCAGCGGCCACTTCCGCGATACGTTTCCCAATTTGAGTGGAGCCTGTGAATGTTATGCCGGTGACATCAGGATTGCGGGTTAATTCCTCTCCCACCTCTTCTCCCTTGCCATTAACGATATTGATAACCCCTTGTGGGATATTGGCAGCATGGATAGCTTCAATAAATATTTCCGTTTGAGCTGCACTGAACTCGCTTGGCTTAACAACTACGGTACAGCCTGCTGCCAGTATTGGTGCTATTTTGTTCGCCATATGCGTAGCATTTGCATTCCAGGGCGTAATGGCGCCAACGACACCGACGGATTTCATGTGAACTTGTGCCGAGCCTGCCGTCCGTATAAATGAATAGGATTCGAGACTTTCCTTCGTATGCAAAAATGCATTTACAGCAATATGAGTCAACATTCTGGCCACGGAAATCGGAGCGCCGTATTCCTTAACGGTTGCCTCTGTTAATCGGTCGGACCGCTCCAGTAGAGATTGGTGCAGCCTTAAGAGAATTTCAGCCCGTTCCTCAACACTCGTCTTCGAAAATGTTTTGAATGCAGCTTTGGCTGCTGCAATGGCACTTCGAGTATCCTCAACATTCCCCAATACGACTTTACCGGTGATTTGTTTGTTCGCAGGGTTGATGAGCTCCAGCTCTTCTGTACCCGATGGTATAACATATTCCCCATTGATATAAATCTTATTGTATAAGTCCATTGTCATGCCTCCAATTCACAAGTATTGAACCACAATTCATATCCTACAAGTTAAAGTTCACTTTAAGTCAAGTCGATCAAAATAGCGAAGCAACAAGTTAAAGAGCAGAGGGATCTATCCCCCTGCTCTTTAAGATGCGCCATATTCTGTATCTACAAACTCAAAAGAGATTTTGAAATGCCATTACCCTTTTATCAAGCCATTAGCAATCAGCCATTCTTTTGCTACTTCAATCGGAGCCCGCTGCTTATTTTCCACCTCGCCATTCAGGCGTTGCATCTCTTGATCCGTGAGCTTCCCTGCGATTGAGTTCAGAACCTGCTCCAGTTCCGGATGCTTCTTCAGCACTTCATCACGGACAATTGGGATGGCGTAATACGGCACGTACACATGCTTATCATCGTCAAGCACCGTAATCGGTCTCACCAGAACCTGGGCGGAGGTTGTCTGCACCATCGCTACATCGATTACGCCCTGGTCTATGGCCTGATACGCCAAGCCCCCTGCTATCGTTTTGATCTCCTTAAAATTAGGTTTGTAGTTCTCTACAACCGGCGGCCAGAGATCCGGACGATTCATAAACTCTTCACTTGCTCCGAAGACCAGCTCTGAGGATTTCGCGGCAATATCCGAGCCTGTCTTGAGACCCAGCTTCTCTGCGATCTCCTTGCGCACTCCGAACGCATAGGAATTAGTGAAGCCCAGTGGATCCAGCACCGTGATCTGATTTTTCTCCTTTAGCTCCTTCTTCACCTTGTCATAGACCACTTGAGGATCATATTCAGGTTTATCCTTCAAAATATTAATGAGTGCCGTTCCTGTATACTCCACATAAGTGTCTACTTCATTTCCTTTTAAGGCTGTCCACAGAAGATTGTTATCAAGTTTCTTGACGATCGCCTTCAGATCTGTCTTATCTTCAATAAGCAGCTTTAATGCATTGGCCAAAATATCCGACTCCGCAAACCCTTTGGTCGCGATCTGAATCGTGTCCGAGCTTGAGCCTGCGCCTCCTGCTGTGGAGCAACCTGAAATTCCAATCGTCAGCAGTATTGCTGCTGTAATCGTCAGGAAGGCTCTCCTGCTCTTCCCCCACTGTTTAAAAAGCTGTTTCCTCTTCATAATCTTATCCCCTTTCGATTGGTCTTCCGATTTTTGATACAAATCTTTGTTGTTACCTAGTCCAAGATTAGCCTCCCTCCAAATTCGCAAAAAAAGAGGCCTCATGTCCCTCTCGGAACATAAGACCTCCATCTGTACGGTGGGTCCAGATTATTAAAATACAATAAACGAGAATTACTAATTAATAATTTTAACTAATAATATTACTGTGAATGAGTGTTTGTCAATCATTTTATACAATTCTCATCGGAATTAAATGTTTTAGCTTATTTCATGTTCTGCTCGTACGATTTCCAGACTTTATTGGCGTAAATACTGTTGAATAGCAATGCCGCTTGGAGCGCTACTTGAGATAAACATCCGCCCACGGTACCGACATCAGTATGACCCGTAGCCACTTGATACGTTAGAACAGCCCAATAGGCCAGGTTAGCAATATTGACGATGATCCACAGCGACCAATTCTCTTTGTATTTACAGATATATAGCACCTGTGCAATAAACGAAATGACGAGGTTAATACTATCGAAATAAGGCAATTGACCGCCTGTTCTTGCTAATACAAACCAACCTACAGCCCAGGCAACAAAGGCAGCGAGGAAAATAAGCCGTTTCATTTTGGGACTAATCGTATTTACCGCTTCATCATTTCCCCATAAGAACCATCCGATCGGCTGGGAGATGACATAGAATATATTCATCACAAATGCGCCATAAGCGTGGCTTTGCCAAGCAATCATTGTCATGGCTATACATTGGACCAAGCCGAAGGCAAAGGTTAATTTCTTCCCTTTCATCCCGAATACAAGGCAAATGACACCGGCTACACCACTCACCATACCGATAATGGAATCCGGGGCAATCACATATGCGACCACCTGTAACAGGATCAATACGATCGCATAAGTTACTTCGAATCTTTTCCAACCGCTAAAGAATTGGTTATATAACCATGATTGTTGTTGTGTGTTTTCCATATGACTCAAGCCTCCTGCTCACTTAAAATCGTTAATGCCAACCCAATCGATGCTTGTTCACCAATCGCTACTGTGTTTTCTCCTGAGACTAATTGATTAACTCCGGCAGACAAATCGGCACGGTATAAGACAACATTATTTAGAATTGAGAGTGTTTTCATTTTACGCAATGTGCCTAATACAAAGATGATGCTGGTCTCCATATCACCGCCAAGTACACCATACTGAGACCATTCTTGTTCTACAGCCTCATTGTTATCCATGTAAAAACCATCATGTGCTCTGGTAATTCCGAAATAGCCCTCAGGATGATGCTTCTTAGCTAGCTGCAACAAATCTGCATCTGGAATGGCTGGATAAATGGATGGAACGTATTTACTGGATAGACCATCATCACGAACGGTCCCTGTAGCAATAATTAAAGACCCTAGCGGAATGTTCTTTTGCATCGCGCCGCAGCTTCCTACTCTGATGACCGAGGTGATCCCTATATTGTGCAGCTCCTCCATGGCGATAGCAGCGGACGGGGCTCCGATCCCAGTAGAAATAACCAAGATATCTTCGCCTTGATAACTACCTTTGATCGATTTAAATTCTCTATTATAGGCCAGGGGCTGTACGTTATCCATCAGCGCGCCAACTTTATCTACTCTGGCCGGATCTCCAACCAAAATGGCTTTTTGCACATTAATTGAGCTATCTAGTTGAATGTGTGCTTGTTTGTCTGTCATATCCTATCTCTTCCTTTCAGGGTCAATCCATAATTTCTCACGATCCACAATCTCTATCTCATCACCACTGATGACGATGCTCCCCTCCACCTCAAGCTGGTTTAAGACACGGTAGACACTTCGGTTGGTAGAGGAGACTGAATCTAAAATGGCCTTCTTCTGGATGATTGTTGACTTCTGCCCATTACTCTCCTCAATAAGCGATGAAATGATTTGTGATCGCACACTGTCTAAGCTGTATTTTATCGTTCGATTGGTAAGCTTATACATCTGCTCACATAGAGAAGCAATCACGATCTGATTGAAATTAGCATCCTTTGAGAGCCAATATAAAAATGCCTTATCAGGTATCTTTATTAAAGTTACTTCACCAATGCTCACTATAGATGCACTATATGGTTTATGGATCATCGCTTCTTGCTCACCAATAAAATTACCGCATGAATAGATATCTAACGTTACCTGTTTAGCGCTTTCATTCATGACATAGACTTTGACGTTTCCGCTTACGACAATGTATACGAAGGCATGCATCTCCCCTTGTGGTAAATAAAACTTGTTCTTCTTGAACGATTGAATCTCCATTTCTCGTAAAACTTCAAAGGGACAATCTTTCAAAATAGCATGGATCTTAGGATTATTGGAAACGATTGCATCGATGCTTGTAAGCATTTGTTCTTATCTCCTTGGGTTATATTTTCTCAAACGCAAAGCATAAAAGCTACGACAAAGGACTTGATATGAATGGATTTATATCTTATTTTTATGATGAACTGCGACATTTTTCAAACCTAAAAAAATCGTCCCCATTATTCTCCAGAAGTCTGCTCACTAACCAAGCTTGCCCTGAACGTTTTGCTCCCATACAGGCTGCACGATTGCTGTGAACATATAAAAAAAGCCGATCGGACAGTGTCCAATCAGCGTTTGAAGCTTTATACCTACTATTAATAGTTGAGGACTTACTGCAAAAATCCTTTTTCAAAAATATTAAATAAATTCTCAAGTGTGATGGGATCACTATAAGAGGAGGATTCCGTATCAATCTCAATCACATGATGATTGGCAACAGCCGGGAGGTTCTTCCAGATTGACGATTCCATGAAGGAATTATCGACCTTGGCGTTTTTGCTCAGGACGATATAGTCTCCGGCATAATCACCCAGCACTTCAGTAGATACGGCATATAAACCTGGACCGAGCGCATCCTTCTTCACTTTGTCAGGCATATTCAGCTGCATCATTTGATAGAGCAATTCCGTTCCCCGCGCGAAGTTATTGCCAAAGACGTAGAAGCTCTTGTTATCGCCTTCCAGCACAGACACTGTTCCATTCTCCCCGATTTTTGCTTTGATCTTGCGGCTCAGTTCTTGCGAACGCTGAGTAAAATCATCGATCCAAGCCTGCGCTTCCTTCTCCTTATTCAAGAGCTTACCGACTTCCAGATGCTGCTTCAAATAATCATTTTTGCCCCACGTGTAGACTACAGTCGGAGCAATCTTCTCGAACTTATCAATATTTTTGTTGTGTGCCGCGGCGAGAATCAAGTCCGGTTCAAGATCCAGAATACTCTCAACATTCTCATCGGACACCACGTTTACCCCTTGTAGCTTGTCTGCGAATAGTGGATTACCGTAAGTCCATTCATCAACGCCAACAAGCGGTATGCCGAGTGACAGTACGTTAGAAGCACTGGTCAGCGCGACAATGCGCTTTGGATGAGCAGGTACTTCTACGGGTCCACGCTCCGATTGATAGACGATTGTATCATTATTTCCCGCCTGATTGGAAGCCGCCGCTTCAGTTGGGCTTGGGCTTGGGGAAGAGGAATCATTCACAGCCTTTTGAGCTCCACACCCACTAATCATGACTACTAATAAAATAAGCAACGGAATAATACGTTTTCTATTCACTTTCTAATATACGCCTCTTCTCTATTATGATATTGATTATCATTATTAATTTAGTCATAGAGAAGAAATATTGTCAATAAATTCTGCTTATTCACAAATCAAATAATTGCACTATAAATGGACGATGTCCAAGGCATATCACGCTTTGCCAAGAACATCGTCCTATTGTTCATCACATAATATTCTGATATGTCTCAACCACATTAACAGCCACCAGGTACTCGCCATCATAATTAGCCCATCGACGCCATGTCTACTCGCGACTCCTCGACAGTCGTGTCTGTAAAACGGCTGCGGCCCGTCCACCATGCCGCCACAAGACCGAACGCAGCTGCGGCTGCCAGAAACCAGAAGCCTGCATGCACGGCTGCGGCCAATGCCTCCTGTGTAGCGGCGGCACTCTGCCCATTCGCACTTGCCCCTTCTAGCAGCCGCTGGATCTGTTGATCAGCGCTACCTTCACCCGCAGCTCCTGCGGGAAGCTCGTGGACAAGCCGCATGTTGATAACAGCCGCCATGACGGCCGTACCAAACACACCACCAACGGAGCGGAAGAAGCCTACAGATGAAGTCGCGACCCCTTTGATCCGCTCGTCAGCACTGAAGGTGACAGCCATCTGCCCGACCGTCATCATAATGCCGACGCCAACACCAATCAGAATCATCAGGAACCGGATATGCCATGGGCCGATATTCAAGCTAGCCACAGTCATCCCAAGCAGCCCCCCGGCGCTGATCAACATAGCAACAAAGATGCAGACGCGCCAGCTCCACCATTTGATAAGCGAACCGCTGACTGCGGCCCCCACCATAACGGAAAACATGAACGGCGTCAGGACGCCCCCGGTGTCCGAGGCGTCACCACCCAGACTACCTTGGACGAAAAGCGGAATGTATATGAGCGATCCGTACATAATGGCGCCCTGCAGGAAGGTCGCTGCCAGCGTCCCGCCAATGGCCCGGTTACGAAACATGACTAGAGGTAAGATCGGCTCTGGCGTGACGACCTCAACCCGCAGGAACGCCACCAGGCAGATCAACCCCAAGCCGAGCAAACCGGCCACCTGCCAGGACATCCAGCCCTCGCCTTCGCCGCCGAGCTTAAGACCCAGCAGGATGGAGAAGGTGGATACGGCGAGTAGGAAGGCTCCGCTCTTATCTACGCTCGGCTTGACATCCGACTTGGGCGTTACCGGCAGCAGCCGGCTCATCGCCACGAAAACCAGTATGCCGAGCGGTATGTTCATATAGAAATTGTAACGCCAGTCCAAGTGCTCTGTGATCCAGGCGCCGAGCGCCGGGCCACTCACGGAAGACACTGCGAATACACCCATATATAGCGTCTGATAAATACCTGCACGTTCCTTTGGCATGTTCGTGAACACCAGCGTGTAGGTGACGGGGATGAGGAAGCCTGCACCCAAGCCCTGAACCGCCCGATAAAAGATCAGCTGCGGCATACTCTGAGCAATCCCGCACAGCGCTGATCCGAGTATGAAGACAACAAGACCTAGCATATAAAAACGTTTGCGGCCATACAAATCCGACAGCTTGCCGGCGATCGGCATCATCATGGTAGAGGTCAGCATATAAATCGTAAACACCCAGGACATCAGTGGCAATCCATACAGTTCCTTCACAATCGTGGGAAGGGCTGTCGAGACGATCGTCTGATCAAGTTGTGTCAAAAAGATGCTGACGAATAAGCCGGCCATCGTCCAGTTGAGTCTTGATTTGCCGGGCAGGGCAGCCTTCATCTGCATCGTCTGCATCGTCGTTCACTCCGTTTCGCTAATAAGTGGTCTCTACCCCCGCAGGCCAGCCCATTTGAGGCATCGCTTGGCATAATTCAGCGGGCTTATATCCGCTGTACGAGCTACAGCATAGGCGCCAATTCTATTGACGGCATCCTCCAACAGGCGCTGCAACGCCTCGGATCCTGCGCTCCCGCGCTCTACCCAGATACCAACGGTTACCTCTTCCACATTGGGGTTATTCCTCAAATCCTCTAACCACGAGACGATAGGCGGCGGCATTTCGCCATATAGAGTGGAAGCGAATACAAATACTAGCTTCTCCGCCCGTCCACCGCTCGTGTCACGCTCCTCCTCCCACGCCAGCAATGGCTGGCGAAGTGAATCCTGTAACCAGAGGCACATATCTGCGCACTCACTGCCCTCCTCAACTGAGGCAGAACCAACACTGTAAATAAAATCCGTCTCGCGCCACTTGGGGTCTGCCTCCTTATTCCCTCCGCCGTATAGGGCAGGCACGACACCGTGCAGCGTCAGCCGGATCATCTGATCGGCCACCCGGTCCTGCAGCGATTCCAGATCACCCTCTCCCCCTACGATTTCACGCAAGTTATCTTCCGAACGGAAGTAAAATTGGTTCATCATGCCCCACAGCAGGAATAGCAACGCCTTCCTATTCATACCCGCGTCTAACGCACCTTCCTGTTGCCAATCGAGAATCATCTCTGTGTGCTTCAAGAAATCCTCATACCAGGTAGAGGAGGCATATTTAGTGAACAGATCACCCTCTTCCATCGCTTCCCAATGGAATATTCTGTACAGATTCGGAATCTGGCACTTAAGACGGAACTGTGCACGAATGTAGGTTGCCAGAAATTCCGGCGCGTTCATCCCGCTCCAGGATAGTTTATTAACGTACTCCTCCCACTGTCGGAACAGACTGACGAGCACTGCTTCATATAGCTTCTCCTTCGATTCGAAGTAATAATGGATAAGCGCCTGATTAACTTCAGCCTTAACAGCGATCTCACTTATACGCGTTCCCGCAAAGCCGCAAGCGGAAAAAACCTCCTCCGCAGCTATTAAAATGCGTTCCTGAACATTTATTTTGGTTTCTGCCGGACCTGGTCCAATCATTTCCTTTCCTCCTTTCCAATTTATTAAAGTATATCTTCAAACCCGGTTCAGCAGCCACTTATCGTTCTGTGACACCCATTCTTTCGCGATTGTCCCGAAGTCGTCCAACTGAGAGTCCATCACGTACAGACCCTTTGTCGGGCAGGAAGCCCCCAGTTCGATGAGCAGCGGCCTCAGGTGAAGCTCGACAGCCAGACTGTGATGCGGAGCCGCTCCCACGAGCAGAGGAATAGCTAACTTGCCAGCCAACGCCTCCGGCGGCAGCTGATCCGCAAACAGCTTCAGGAGCCCTGTATAGGTAGCCTTATATGTAGGGCTAGCGAATACAACAGCTTGCGCACGGGCAATACGCTCATTTAGTTCGGCTGCCACAGGGTCCCCCCATGATAGAAGTGAGCCACCATGTGGCGCCAAATCGATCAATTCATAGGTCACATGAAGTGACGTATGCTCGGCATACTCAGCGATCGCTTCGGCAAGGCGAAGCGAGATTGTATAGGTCTTTGATAACGGTTTCGGATTACCAACAATAACCGCGATATGCATATAAGAACCCTCCTTAGCCCTCCAGCGCCTGCAGCGCTCTGTACTTACCCTGGTAAAATAATAGGGGGCTTGCTTGCGTTTCCGACTCGTACAGGAATTCGCCCTGTCCAACCAGAATCAGATGGTCGCCTCCATCCAGCGTATCCGCCAGACGGCATTCAACTGAAGCAAGGCAGCCGCCAAGTATGGGCAGCCCCAGTTCGCCCTCACGATAGTCAATCTCTGCGAATTTGTCAGTCTCGCTCTTTCGTGCAAAGCACCGAGATAGGTCCTCCTGCGTATCGGCCAGGAAGTTGACCGCGAACTTCCTTGCTGCAAGCAGGCTAACCAGTGTGCTGCTTCCCTTATCCAAGCAAATAATAAGTAGCGACGGTTCGAGCGACAGAGACGTGAATGCATTGGCTGTCATCCCTATCGGCTGTCCTGCTTCATCGAGCGTTGTAATTACTGTAACTCCCGTGGCGAACTTCCCCATCACGCTTCTCCATGCAGTACCTTCCATACTCTATCCCTCCCAATCAATCGAAGCAAAATTACAATTGTTCACTGATATTCCGGCTATCTTCGGCTGTTGCATACCTGCCAGGCGGTTACAGCATAGACGACAGCTGCATCGACCATATCCTTTAGGCTCGGTTGGAACCGGGTCGGACCATAAGTCGCCGACGGTATGTTATACATGTTAAACACGTTATGATCCCGCCACATGCTGGAATAGACCGGGTGCGCGATTGGCGCCGCCCCGCGTCCGCTAGCTTCGCCCGCTGCAGCCAGCGCGGTACGCAGAGGATCGATTCGTGCTGCGTCCGCTTCAAAACCTTGGCGGTAGACTATTGGCCGAACAGCGCCGTTATAACGGCCGCGCTTCAGTAACGCCTCCAGTTCGCGCTGCACATCAGCGACGTTCTGAGCAGGAGTTAGATTTACCTCAACATAAAGCGAACAGACCTCACTTCCTCCGCCAAAGATATGAGGATCACCGCCACGAATGGCTGAGATCTGCACCTTCGGAACAGCTGTGCCGCCCGGCGAGCGGTACGTTTGCCGGATTTCGTAATCTGCAGCCCAGAGTTGCACGTCCACAATGAGCGGCGCAACCTGTACAAGCGCACTCGGATGATCCTTCAATTCAGCCGGATGCTCCAGCAGTGGCGTGAACACATCCTCACCATAGACATCGATGCGGAAGAGCGCATGGCCGCAGCTTACCCAAGAGATGCCAAAGTCAGTACCTTCAGCCGCAATCGCGTAGTCCGGTGCAACACCGCCATGTGTCATCATATAGTGCGCACCGATCTCCTTACCCAGATACTGTGTACCCTTGAACTCCTCAACATGCTCGGGACCGATCTCCGCTGGACAAGCAGTCAGGTACAGATGTCCCGCCAGGGGCAGACCTGCCAGCTTCAACGCTTTGGCTGCTATAAGAAAGCATGCCATCGGCCCCCGATCATTCTCCACCGGATGCCCGGAGAAGCGCCCCTCGACTAGCGAGGCTGTCGTCCAACCCGGATCATCAATTGTACCGCCTGGACGGTATTTCCACTGATCACGCCAATTGTACTGCGGTGCTTCCGTATCCAGATGGCTCGTAAACAGCAAATTCCTACCTGCCTCCGGCGTTTCTCCACCCAGTCTACCGACGACACTGAACCGATCCTCGACCATACCAACACGACTCGGAGCAAAGCCCTCCCGCTCCATCCAGGCGAATACATAGTCACCCGCCTCCTTCTCATAACCCGCCAGACTGCGAATGTTACACAACTCCAGGATAAGTGAGGTCAGCTCCTCAGTGTCGATATGGCGCCGGACGAGGTCTTCTATTTCGGCGATTCGCCCTGCATCTGCGCCGGCTCCGTCCTCTGTGTTTATGAGATTACGATGTTCCGCCATGCTTATACCTCCCCGATATCTGACCACTCTGCCAGTAGCGTTTCCGTGTCAATCAGCGTAGCGAAGTTCAATGCCATCGCCCGCAACGAATAAAGATGAAGCTCTTCCTCGTAGGCTGTGCACGCATCACTAACAACAAAAGCGTCGTAATCTCGCATGAATGCGTCGCGCACGGTCGACTCTACACAGCATTCTGTCGTGACACCTGTCGCGTACACAATACCGATCTCCTTCTCTTTCAGCACCTCTTCCAGATTCGTGCCGACGAAGCCGCTATACCGCGTCTTCGAGACAACTGTATCGCCCGGTGCAGGGAAGAGGCGATAATAATCCGCCCCCGGCTCCCCCTTACGGCATACGGCCGCCGCTACCATGGGATCGATGCCCTGTCTCTCATACCATCTAAGCATTGCAGGCGAGTCTAATTTCGGTTCCGTTTCAAGCCGGATGAAGATGACATCGACACCGGCGCGACGGGCCCCACTTACCAGTCGCTCAATCCTGTCCACCGTCCCATCGATTGTAGACAGATCGGCACCGAATGCCGCTACCGCACCGTCCGGCGCGCAGAAGTCATACTGCACATCGATAATCAGTAGCGCTGTCTTCATTCTTCCACCTTGCGCAACAGCGGTATTACGCGCTCCCCGAAATAGCGGAGATCTTCGGTGTAGTCCGAGAACGTCAGCATCATACCATCGATACCCGTATGCTCAATGATGTGGCGAACTTGCGAAGCGAGTGAATCTGCGTCGCCAACGAGCATTTCATTCATGAACACGTTCTTGGCACGTGCTTGCATTGCATTCTCGCGGCCATCCGGATCCATTCCGTAGCTGCGCAGCAACCCTTTTATCGCCTCAATATCAGCACCATCTTGAAAATGCTTCAGCTTGGCCTCCGCTTCCTCTTGTGTATTTGCCGGAAGCACTCCGAACATCGAGTACGTCTTGATTGTCTTCCCCCGCTCTGCAGCCATCTCCTTGGCGCGTCTCGACAAGGCCGCCAATTCGTCCAGATCACGGCCACCAATGAAGCAGGCATCGCCTTCCTCAATAGTGAAGCCCATCCCTTTCTCAGATTGACCTGCACAGATGATCGGCGGACGAGGTGACTGCTGCAACGGCTTCGGATTAGACTCACAGTCGATCAGTTCGAAATACTCGCCCTTATGATTGACACGCTCCTCCTTCCACAGCTTCTTCACGACCTGCATCCATTCACGGGCCAGGTCATAGCGGGCATCATGGTCCAGATGCTCCGGCCATGTGCCCATCTGTCTGAATTCTCCCGCATAAGAGCCCGACACAACGTTCATGCCGACCCGTCCGCCGCTGATTTGATCCAGTGTCGCGAACATCTTGGCAGCGACAGCCGGATGATAGAGCAGCGTATGCACCGTAGCGAACACCTTAACCCGAGAGGTTGCCTCAGCCAGGCCCGCCATCATCGTCATCGATTCAAGTGAAGTGCCCCAGTGATTTGTCGTGCCGCCATACCCCTTCCACTTCGCCATCGACATAATGAAATCAAATCCGGTCTCCTCTGCGATCACAGCAGCTGCGCGATTGAGTAGATAACTACCGTCTGGACGGGGCTCAGAATCCGATATGATCCAGCCTCCATTCGTGATAGGTAAAAAGACGCCGAAGTCCACATTGTTATAATCAATACCTTTTGTCATATTCGTATCCTCCTGCAGCTGATGTTTGTTATTTGTTTGGCCAGATCAGATTAGCTCCGTCGTAGATGGAATTGAGATATTGGTTGTCCATGACATCTGTAACAGCCAGTGTCTTCGTCAGCACGCCTGCGTTCTTCAGCATGTCGATCTCATTCTGCCACTGTGTGTCCGTTTGCCATCCCACTCCGTGCTTTGAGTCTTGTGCATCTTTAACAATTTGACTTTCAACCGCCCACCGATTAGTCTCAGAGGTCAGATCGTACCCCGATTGTGAACGCTTCTTCAACATATCGAGCGCTTTTTCACCATTAGCAAGCGCCCATTCATGGGCTTTGGCGACAGCACGGAGGAAATCCGCAACCGTATCCGGATGCTCCTTGGCAAACTCATCATTAGCTACGATGACGCCAAATGACGTCTTAGCACCGTAGTCACCAGGATCAATCAAATTTACCTTGAATCCCTTGCTCTCCATAATGTGTGGTTCGTTAGACTTGTAGACAGTGAGCGCGTCGATTTTGCCGGAACTCAGCACGCTCGGATCATAACCGACTGAGACGCCTTTAACCGAGGCTGGATCAATCCCTTCATTTTTGAACATGGCTACATAGTTTGGCGGCAACGCCCCGTGGTACCCAATCGTTTTACCTACCAGATCCTGTGGTTTCGTAATGCCTGAGTCAGCCATAACCATCAGCGCGTTGTTCCCTTTGGCGCCAAAGGTAGCAATCCCTTTAATACCAGCACCGCTAGCAACCGACTGGATGACAAGGCTAGGGGCGCCTGCACTAGCGATCTGTATCTTATCCGCAGCAAGGAACTTCATCCCCTCGGAATCAAGACCACCCTGAATCTCAACATCGATGCCCAAATCCTTAAAGTATCCGAGCTCATCCGCAACAACAACTTCCAGATCAGGCGGCGATGCCCCGAAGTAAAATCCCGTCATATACCTGATTTTCCCTGCCTTCTCGTTGGACGCCTTGCGTGCTGCCCAGTCCGATTCTGCCGAAGCAGGTGTCGACACGATTGCGGTAGGCGATGCTGCTGCCGAAGAAGAGGAGCTGCTGGAATTGCCAGAATTGCCTCCGCAGCCCGCCAGTACCATCGCGAACAGCGTCAGCAGTGCGCCTACCGAACTTACTGTTTTAAAGCCTTTATTCTTTGCCATATCCCAGACCTCCACCTCTATTGTTATCGATTACTCGTGATGCTGTACGCCTAAGTTATCCTTTGGACTGTTCAGAGCTATGCCATGAAAGCACCCTGCGTTCGACCAAACGGACGAGATTGGTCAGTATAATCCCCATCAGTGCGAGCAGTAGGATCGAAGCGAATACCTGATTCATCTGCATATTATTACTTGACAGCATTACCAGATTGCCTAGTCCTTCCGTCGAGCCGCTCCATTCGCCAACGACCGCCCCCATTACGCTCAGACTAACGCAGGTGCGAGCGGCAGAGAACAGATAGGGTAGACTATTCGGCAGCCGTAGTTTCAAGAAAATCTCCATCTTGCTCGCGTGGAGCGACTTCATATATTCATAGTTGTTAGCATCAACAGAGCGGAAGCCTGTAATCGAGTTGACCAGCATCGGGAAAAAAGTGACGATTGCCGCGATCAGCACCTTGGGCAACGCCCCGAAACCAAACCAAATCATGAGTAGTGGAGCGATCGCCGAGATCGGTGTCACGTTGGCAAGTACGGCGAGCGGGAGCAGCGAGCGCTCAATCAAACGCGAGTGCGCCATGATGATCCCACCCGTCAGGGCTAGCACAGACCCAAGGAGGAATCCTCCAATCGCCTCGTACAGTGTTGTCCAAGCATGTGGCAAGTAGAAGGAGAAGTGTCCAAACAATTCTGAAAGCACTGAGCTTGGTGCGGGGAGCGTCAGTGCATTGAGACCGATCAGGCGAACGAGCGCCTCCCAGACAAGGAAGAAGCCAATGAAGGCAACCGTCGGCGGTGCCGACGATGATAAGGCCCGACGCGTTTTCGAAAACTTGTTAGAAGGTGCGGACGACGGATCAAACGTAATTCCAGACTTCCTATTGGCATTCAATTTAATCTCCATCATCGTTACACCTGCTCCTTTTGCGTTTAATCTCGATGTGTTTTGCTTATCAACGACCACCATAGTCAATCCCACCTTTCCTGCAACAAAGCACGGATTTGATGTACATAGTCATGAAAAATCGGATCATTCTCTTCCATCTTCGTTCGAGGATGCGGCAGATTAATGTCGACGATCTCGGTTATTCGCCCGGGACGGCTCGACATGACAACAACTTTATCCGATAGAAATACAGCTTCGCGGATGTTATGCGTAACAAATACAACGGTTTTTTGATGTTTCTCCCAGATACTCATCAACTGGTGACTGATCTTCTCTCTTGTGATTTCATCAAGCGCGGAGAAGGGTTCATCCATGAGCAGGATCGGCGCACCACTTGCGAACGCCCTCGCAATCCCCACACGCTGCTGCATGCCGCCCGACAACTCCTTCGGATATGCGTTGGTGAAGTCGCCGAGACCGACAGCTCGCAGCAATTCCGTCTCGTCTTCGCGGTTGCCCTCATAGGCTGCGCCGCCTTTGCGGTTCACTTCCTGCGGCAGCTGCATATTCTCAATAATCGTGCGCCAAGGAAACAAAGCGGGCGCCTGAGGGACAAAGCCGAACACTTTCGAGGCCTGCGCCTCAAGCGGGGTCATTCCGCCGATACTTACCCCTCCGACATCCGCGGTCTCCAGTCCGCCGATGATGCGCAGCAGCGTTGATTTTCCACATCCGCTCGGTCCAATCAGACTGACGAATGTACCGCTATCAAGCTCCAAATCGATGTTACGTAAAGCCTCAGTCCACTGTCCTTTGCGCGAAAACCTTTTGGACAAGTTCTCCACCAATATGGCTGACATTCGCCTCTCCCCCAATTCTTTTTTTAATTTTTTAATTAAATTATTTGATGAGTTGATTAACTTTGAATACAATTTAGCACGAACCCAAAATAACGTCAATATACATGACACGTATAATTTAATTTTATCGGATCATAGAACGGAAATAGTATTTTCATACCATTTACACTTAAAATATAACTTTTAAATGTAATATTAAATAACATTAATATGACGTAATGATAGAGCTTGCTTTAAACATGCAGCAGCGTATACAAAAGAGAAAGAGATCACTCAAGGTCATAACTTTGATTCGAAATCGTGAACTTGATTTTTTAATTAAATATCAAATGACGAAGACGTTTAGCCTGGGTCATTACTTGGCATATCCAAAAAAAGCGCTGACTGGACAATGTCCAATCAGCGCTTGAATCTCAATGCTTGTAGCCAGCCTTTATTTTGGAGCCAGTTTATACAATACGGATTGTCCCTTGCTAAGGGTGAGCGTAAGCTTCCCATTTTGGGATAAGACCGGCTTATTAGTCCACAGATCAAGTATACTGCTATTCACCGGAATCCCTGCGCGCTCGAGATCAACGATTTTCTCCGTAGATTCCTTACCGTAGTTAAATACAGCCAGATAATAATCTCCCTGATCTTCCAGAACAAATGTATCCGAAGCCGCGGTTCCTGTATTGCCCTCCACATTGCGGAACGCCTTGCCTTTGACAGCGAGTGCATTCACGCGCGGGTTGGTGAGTAGCTTCTTCATCAGATTTTGTGCATCTTTATTAGTCGCATCATCCGAACTGAAGTACACTGTCCCCGAAATGGCAGCTGCATTCACGCGGGACTGGGCTCCCGCGTAGCCTCCACCTTTAAGCAGGGTCATATAATCTGGATCGGTATAATGATAGATCGTCCCATTCTGCCACCAGCCATATGTCTGACTGTTCAACTGATATTCTGTAGAGGACGCCGAGCCATCAATATCACAAGAGATTCTCCGACTGTGCGCGTACTGACTCGGGAAGATCGGTGCAATAGATTCACTAATGAACATGCTGTCACCAATCTGTTTTAACAAATAGGACATCCCTTCGTTATAAGCCTGTATTCCTGTCGTGATCTTCTCATCATAGAACTTCCCTTCCATTGTCGCATGAGTAAGGAAGTCGAGCTTAATGAACTGATAGCCACGGGCTTTGAAGCGGGCAATATCATAATCGATCTTCATCTTCGTACCTGGATGAGTGGGATCAAGGGCGATTCCATTCCCATACGGCACGAGCTTCCCTTCACTATCTTTGAGGATGATATCGCCATAAGTGTACTGCCCATCTGTTCCTTCCACTACAGCAATCATATTCTTACCCCAATATACGAATGGTGTATGGTATGTTCCCGGAATCTGTCCGTTCTTGCGGATCTTCACCACAGCTTCATCAAGCTGCTCATCCGACAGATTATCCCAGAAGGAATCCATATTCATAAACACAGCACCATTATTATTGAAGGAAGCATTTTGGAGATGGTCATGGAAAAAGTTAGACGCTGCCATCAGATTATCGTACGACAGATGCTCTGCATGCGCTCCCCAGCTATTCCAGCCTACCGGAACGCCTGGCGGAATATTCGGTCCAAAGGCTAGTGGAGGCGCTACTACTGCATTCGCGCGGCCATAAGCTTCCATCCCGTCACGGTAATCGCTGTAGAAACCGACGAAAATTTGCGGCGACTTCAGTATCTTTCCTTTGATCGCACCATGTGGCAAGCTATCATAGGTGACCTTTTTGGAAGTAAAGCCACCGAATACCTTAAGCTGATCCAGACGATTATCTGTACCGCTCCAGTGAATTCCTGTCTTCCATGTATCATGAGTCACCGATCCGACGATCAGACCGTTACGGCTGGCATTATCAAAGATCGCCGTCACTTCAGAACTAATATTGCTCTTCGTGTTCAAGTGTGTGTTCATCGACTTGGAATCATAACGCGCCCATGCATCATTATCGAACGGCACGATAAGCACGCGGTTATCACCATACTGTCCAAGATCGATCCCACCAGATGTCTCCAGCACCACTGGAGCCATCTCGTTACTACTTAGCTCACTACTGCCGCTCACTTCTTCAGCTTTGATAAAGTAGTTGCTCTTCTCGTACACATAATAGATTTGATCAAGTGTTGGTAGCCCTTGCTTTTCATTACGGACAATGAACTTAATACCCTTCCCGTGTCCATCCTGAATCTGTTCAATCTGATCCGTTAGCAACATGTGTGTATCATACTCATTATTGTAGACCAGATCCTCATTCAGCTTGAAGCTGCTATATACCCCCTTAGCAATCATCTTGCCATCCCAGGAGTATGATGATAATCCGGTTGTCGTATTATAAAGCAATTGGTAAGTACCACTATTCACTGTAAATCCAGAGCTATGCTGCGACACCTTAATATCTCCAAAATTCAAAATGGCACTGGCCTCACCAATATTGGCCGAATCGCCCCACTGGAACGCTGGATTCTGTCCAACATTAATGCTATCAGGGTCCTTCTTGATCAAAATTCGATCCAAATTCGGAGAGTACCAATCACCGTCAGAGAACAGCAGGACATTGTTGCCACCGCTTAGCTCGATCTCAAAATCAAAGCTGCCCACTGATTCCCAGTCGTCTTTCGCAACTTCTGGAAAGTCGATTTTCTCTGAATCTTTGTCATTAACCTTAACATAAAAAGTACGTGGATCTCCCGACACATAGTAAGCGGTTACAATGTATTTCCCAGATTCCTCTACCTCTACATTATTAAACTGTATTGAACCGCCCTCGAAGAGACCCCCTACCTGTTTGCCATCAGAACACGGTGCGCAATCAGCGATTTCGGTATGCGGTCCTTTCAAAGTGTTGCGAGAATCATTAGCTTGGAATTCATATAGGGTCGGTGCTGGTGGCTCGGTCGCATTCGCCGCTGGCAATTCTGCAGCAGCTTGCTGCTCCTGTACTACCGTATCTTTCGCTGGTGAATCTATAGCCTTCTCCTCCCCCCGGGGATTACTAAGCCATACAAAAACAACCACAACTCCAATGATAAGAAGCAGAGCGGCAAGTATTAGCTTTCTGTTCTTAATCAGCTTACATCCACCCTTCCACCTATTGTCGTATAAACAAGGGCGCAAGAAAGCATTCAACCTTCTTGCGCCCGATTCAGATTAGAGCTAGCGATTAACCCACAAGACCACTGCGCTCCATACTTTCTACAAAGTGGCGCTGTACAAACAAGTACATAATAATCAGCGGCAGAATTGCCATCAATACTGCAGTATTACGAATCATGGATGCATACAGCGGGTCCATACCGAGAGAAGTCTCCGTGTATCGCAGATAGAACATAATCTGGCCCCAGGCGCTCGATACCATGGATGACATTACGCCAGTCTCATTCAAGATCATTCCCGTGAAGAAGGAATCATTCCATTGCCACACGAAGGAAAATAGCATGACTGTGACCAGTGCCGGAACCGCGTTAGGCAGAATAATCCGCATAAAGGTTCCGAAGGTTCCCGATCCATCCACCCAAGCTGCTTCCTCCAAATCCTTAGGAATCCCTCTAAAGAATTGACGGAAAATGTAAACAAATAGTCCTGTCTTCAGCCCCATTCCTAGAATAGAGGAAATAAAGAACGGCCAGTAAGTATCGATGAGATTCAGAGGTTTACCTGTGAAGAAGGTAATGATACCGAGAATATCAAAGTTTTTATAAGTCAAATAGGTTGGAATCATAATGGTCTGTGGTGGCACTAGAATCGTAAAGATCACGCAGCCGAACAACAAACCGCTCCCCCGGAACTTCATTCTGGAGAATCCATAACCGGCAAGAACACAAGACAAAGTCTGGCACACCATGACCAGGATAGACAATAGCGAGGTGTTGAGCAGAACCTTCGGATAATTCAGCGATTCGCTAACTAACACAAAGTTTCTTAACGTGAAGTGCTTTGGAATCCAGACTACACTAGCATCATACAGATCAACAGGGTCTTTGATCGCAATCATGACCTTAATCAGAATGGGATACAAGATAATAAAGGATATACCAGCAAGAAGAACACTTCGAACAAAAACCCAAAGCCAATTTTTCACCTTATTCGTCCAAAAACTCTTATGAGTCATGCGCTCCAAGGAAGAAGGTAGCACATGCGCCTTTTCTCTAAGACTTTCAGCTTTCATAGCAGGCTCCCTCCTAACTTAGTCGTAGTAGAATACTTTTCTGGAAATGAGCATCGTAACTAGCCATAAGAAGAGCGAGATCACGACGAAATAGATCCACGCCATTGCTGCACTAAGTCCAAACTGGTAGGACTTGAAGGCCGTATCCCGAATTTGCTGGGTTGTTGGGCTTGTAAGCAAGTTATCAATGATAGAATAGACCACATTCGTCAAAATCAACGGGCTGATCATCGGAAACGTAATTTTCCAGAATGACTCGTATCCTGTTGCACCTTCGATTTTGGAGGCTTCATAAAGCGATCCAGAAATGGATTGCAAGCCTGCTACGAAAATTAGAATCTGCACGCCAGAGGCGGTAATGATCTGATAGATCCGGTTAACCGCCTCGACCAGATATTGAACGATATGATAGTTGACACCCGAGTTCAGCAGCAGCTTAGCGAGCTCTAGATTACGAAACAGAGCAAACTCGCCGCTTGACGTCTGAGTCGCACTTTTGATGATTCCTTGGGTGTAGTCGCCGCTTTCAACTGCAGCGATAACACCAGAGGCTAGAATAACCGGCAAGAAGAATATGGCGCGAACTAAACCTCTTCCTTTGAACTTCTGATTCAGCAGTACCGCTGCAAACAAACTGAAAATAACAATGAGCGGTACGTTGATGGCCATGTTCATCATGGATTCAGTCAACGTTCGTACATAATGCTCATCTTGAAACAAAGCATTCTTAAAATTAGCCCAACCTACAGATTGCATAGAAAATCCATTATCGTTCACCTTCAGTGTACTGAAGCTATAGCGCAGCGAATTAATAAGCGGCACAAGGAACAATAACAGGAATCCGGCGAACCAGGGGAGAATAAACCATACGCCTTTATACTTTTGCCGCTGATGCAGCGTTAGCCCGACTCTGGGTAGCTTCAATTGTGCTCGCCTCCAATCAGGTATCCCATTGCTTCAACAGCAGCGCCCCCTACGTTGACCGCATAATCATTATAGTTGACTACTATTGTTGTCCCATCCTCATAGGTGGTTTGATAGACACCTGTTTCTAGCATTTGATGATCCTGTATGCTCTGGGTCCGTACTTTGCTAAGCGCGTTGTTCACTTCGGCATATGCACGTCCCGCCTCATCCATCCAATTTTGATAGCTCGCAGAATACAGATAGTCGAACCCTGTTTCCTTCACCAGAGATGGTTTCTCGTAGAACCAAGTAAAGTACAGCCCAGCGCCAGTCTCCAGTGATTTTAGGACATGATAACGAGTATCCTGCTCATCCGAGAGATTGAGCGCTTTCCCTGCATAATCAATGTACCCATGTAGGGCCATCTCATAGAAAGGCACGCTCTGATCGGTAAGGTTATACCCGCTGTTCTCCAGCGGTGCATTAACGACACTATCTACAAAAGGAAGAGTGTATGCGTTACCACCAGAGACCATCATGTTCGGATAAGTGTGCAGCTTCGCAAGCTGCTCTTCTACTGCCTTCTTACTCTCTTCCCTGGTAAGGACATTCTTCGTATTAAAGTCGGAATTCAGTTCATCTCCCATATCATGTAGAGACAATCCCTTTTGCCCGAGCTTGTTGTACTGAGTTATAAATTTATCGACAACTACAGGCAGCCTTGCAGGAGAGAGCGGATAGGTCGGCTCCAAATACGTAAGCTTGAAATAACTAGCTATATCGTAAGGATGGACCGTTGCTACTACGCCATTCATTGTACGTGACGCATCTCTTTTAGGCTTGAAATCCCCTTTATCCTGAAGCACTCTCATGAATGATACATCGGGATACAGCGTGATTCCGTTACTATTGGCAAAATCCTGTAGCTCCGCAAGTCCTTTTTTCCCGCCCAGCTTGCTATCCACGGATACAGAGGATGGAATTTTATGATTTAGCCCGCCATTGAACCATCCCGTATAGCGGACTTTAATATTGTGGATACCATCGTTCTGAAGCTGATTAAGAATGTCCTGCGCCTGACTGAACGTGGTCAGTGGCTGATAAGAGGTATAAGGAATACCCAGGAAGAATTTCCGTGTTGGAATTCCACCAATCAATTCCACATTGAACGGAATTTGCTCCTGCTCTTGCAGCTTCGTAAGCCCATGCTTCTTGATTAAGTACGAACGGTAGTAGGAAGCCATCCCACTGTAGCTTGCATCCTCTTTTTGCAAGAAACCGTAGCGAACGGTAATATCGCCGTTATAAGGTCTTTCCTGGAATTTGGGAACCGACTGCTGCATCCAGAATCCTGTCAGCGCAAGCGGATCAGAACCAGTGATCTCATAACTACTGAACACATAATTGTAGGAGTTAGCCCGTCCGCTTATATCGGCTTCAATGCGTCCGATTCCGTCCCCATTTTCTACGATGGCTACAAAACCTGCATCATTCTTTTTCATACCAAACACCGGCAAACGAGCTGTTAATCCGCCTGGCACCTGCTTTTTCGGCAAGCTAACGGAATCGGCTCCGTACAGTGGCACATTATAACCATAGGCAGTCAACTTATTGTTATTGAGATGAATGAGCGAACCAGAGCCGTCAGGTACGAACATGTAGCCCTGATCCTTGGTACCCGCAGCACCAAAGTAAGGTAGAACGGAAATGGAGTGTAGAAAGAAACCTTTGTTCTCAATATTCTCAGCGGATACATTCACTACGAGCTGATCATCAGCAAGACGATAAGTCACAGGAATCACGAATGAAGCCTGGCTGACCGCATCACTGTTCTTACGGTCAATCTCCATCTCTTCTTCGCCATATCCGATTTCCTCTAGCGTACGCAGTGTCTTGGTCAGCGCCATCCCTTTTAAGGCAGTATCACGCCGCTCATAGAGCTTACTATTCTCATCCAAGTTGAATCTGCTAAGGACATCTTTTTTCTTCTTCTCATCCTTGATCTTATCCAGGATCAGTGTTTGGAAACGTTCTTCACTAATAAACTTTGGAATCTGCTCTACACCGCGCAGCTTTTCGCCGATGGTATAGACGATTTTAAGGCCGTCACCCAGCTTCTCAATTTCAAATTGCTCGTACTCCACACTCTGATTGAAATTGTTATATTGCTGCGGCTTGCCTGTTTTATCCGAAAAATTCAGCAGCAATTGGCTGGATAACATTGATTTATTCATCCCAGACGCTTTACCGTCCTTATCCCGATCCTGCGGGTTCGAGAACCAAATTGTACCATCCTTCTTATTACTGACAGCAATCTCTGTCGTCTTGGGACTATAGTAAAGTGCCAATGCTTCGTTCTCGGCAGCCAGCGTCATGGACTCTAGAGCCGAAGCTGCTGCGCCGGAAGAATGAACCACCTCTTCAGACGAGTCACTTTGAGTTACCGGCGCATCCAAGGAATTGGGCGCAGCAGCAACATTTTCAGCATGCCCGATTGGCCCGCTTCCAGCAGTTACTAAACTGATTACAACTGCCGCAGCAATCGCCGCTCTCCATTTGTTTTTCACGTCTGCCAGCCTCCTTCCTAGATGCGGTATGAAATCTCATTATAGATGGATACCACGAAACCGATCATTTCCTGAAGCAAGCTGAAGAATAACAGCCCCAGGAACATGATAATCCCCATAACCACCAAGGTTAGCACCATCGTGACAATGGTCTTCAGAACTGTATATTGATGTACCGTCATCGTGCCGATAAACAGCAGCCAGACAAACCATAGTACAGAAAGTGAATCTATCATGTAATAGAAGGCGGATTCGCGCGTAGTAATGATGTTACTGATCAGCACATTCCCGAATCTCATCAAGATCAGCGGAAGCAGCGCGTAACCAGTAGCCATCACAATTTCCCTGAATTTCCCTTCACCATCCATGAGCGTCGTCAAAGACCAGTTAGCTACGCACCATAGAAAGAATGGCAACACAATATATTGCAGTTCATTAATACTATTGAGATCATAGGGATAATTAAAGTTAACAACAAAACCAGCGTACTGCCGTAGCAGAATGGTCGCCACCGTCAGTAGTAGTAGCATGGTCAGGGCAACGCGCAGTTTGCCCTTATTCTCATACTTTAAATCCCAGAATCCTTCAAAAGGATGAAGCAGTACATAAAACGGGGTTTTGGTCATCTCACGTAACATTTGTCTTCACCTTCCCTCTCGCCCTTCTTCTTAAGAGGCTGAAGCCCCCCAGAGCTACACCCAGGACGATCACGATGGTCATCCCTGTCCCAAAATATTCACGTACCACCTCTTTGCGATATTTGCCGAATGCCTTAGAGTAGTACTCCCTGTCATAACCAAGCTTCAAATATTCCAGTGCCTGCTTGTTCTCTCCTTGGCGGAGCATCACCTTGCCAATACCGACATAAGCGATTTCATTATTGGAGTCTAGCTTAAGCAGATCCTTCCACTTCTGTTCCGCCTCATCGTACTTGCCAGAGAACAGCAGATGATTCGCTTCATTAATTAATGCACCATAACGGGTAGGCTTGAATACGCTGATTCGATTCATCGCCTTATCCAGCACCAGGAAATCATCCCCTCTTCGCTCTAAAGCAACAGGGGTTCGGAACGTGCCTTCCTGCTCACCCATACGACCGAAAATGTACAATAGATTTCCGTCTTGGTCATAGGTAAATACACGCCCCTTTCGGGAATCAAGCGCACTATATACCCCATTCTCACCGACTTTGACATCGATCAAGAGTGAACTTTCACTCGTTCCCATGGAATATATATCTCCTCTTGGGAACCAGTAGCCTTGACGCCGCAAGACATCTTCTCCAACTGGATTCAGCCGCTTAATCGGATCGGTAGAGGTCGGCTCAGATGTCGTCGTATACAAAAAGCCTTCGCTGTCGAGATCCACATTGTTGAACTCTAGCGGAACAAATTGTTCCAGCTTACTGCGCTGCTCTTTGGTCGACATTTTCTTCCAGAAGTAGTCCCATGCATCAAACTTGACTCGGTTCGTCCCCATAAAACCAGTGAAGTTGCCGTCCGCATCAAGCTCGATAATTCCATCGAAGACCCCTCTGCCGACAACATAGATCCGGCCCGCATGATCTACAGTAACCTTGATCGGGTAATATTCGAAGCCAGAGCGGATGACATCAGACTTCGGAGCTCCAATGTCGCGCACAAAGTCTCCTTCTCCTGTTAGCTCCACCACTCTGCGGTTTTCAGTATCTGCAATATAGATATGGTTGTGCTTCGTAACATAGATTCCTTGCGGACTATTGAACTTCTCATTCTTCCCATCTCGCACAAAGCCGCGAATCTCTCGAACAACCCGCCAATCTGTATCAAAGACGACAATTCGTCCATTCCCTGCATCCAGTACATAAAGCAAGCCATCCTCAGCAACATACATATCGCTCGGTTCTAAAAGCTTGCCAATACCTTGCTCGCTACCATCAATCGTGCCTGACGGAATGTAAGCATTAGGGGTATTCACACTATCACCCCAGTAGGAGTAGGTGTACCCCTCATAGGGAGCAGCTCCCGCTTGAAGCGGTGATGCTAATAAGCTTACTGTTGTTAAGACAAGCACTACTTTGCTAATTGACTTAATAAGCTTCATTTTCGTTCCTCCCGTGCTATTCCTTCATTCCGGAAGATGCCATCGTCTGAATGATCTGGCTCTGAGTGATGACGAACAACGCCATCGGAACGCTCATCAATAGCAGAGCTACCGCTGCTGCTATACCTGCCCGGGCAATACCACCTTGAATAATTTGTCCCATTGCATAGTGCATGGTCTTAAGCTCTTCGCTATAGATAAAGCTGCCGCCGTCGGTGGCCCATAACATCTGGAACAACAAGATAATAAGCGTGAACCATGCTGGCTTAACCAGCGGCATAACAATCGTCCAGAACACGCGGTACTCGCTCGCACCGTCAATTTTGGCGGATTCAATCAAGGCCATCGGAATCTGCTCAATGAACTGCTTCATCAGATAGAGCCCGAGCGGGAAGGCAAATGCTGGCACAATGATCGCCCAGTACGTGTCAATCCAGCCCAGCCAGGACATCGTCATATAGTTCGGGATCGCCGTCACCTGCGAGGAGAACATCAGCGACAGTACGACAATCGAGAACAGGGTCTTAGAACCAATAAAATTGTACTTGGCCAGCGGGTAGGCTGCTGCCGAAGCGAGCAGAACGTGTCCGACCGTGCCGACTAGAGTGATGAACACCGTATTGAAAATGTATCGTGAAAAAGGAACCCATGATTTAGCCATCAAATGGAACAAATCAGGAAAGTTATTAAAGGTCGGGTTCCGGACAAAAATTTTCGGTGGAAACAGAAACAGCTCATCGAGCGGCTTGAACGCATTATTGATCGCATAGATCAGTGGAATGGCCATAAAGGCGCCGAACAGGCCTAGAAGAAGGAATAATAGAACGTCCACCTGCCACGAGCGGTTAATTCTCTTCTCCCCGCTCAATCTGAATTTAAGCGCTAGTCTCACTGGCCTATTCACCTACCCTTCTAAGCATCTTCTGAATCAACAGGTTGGAGCACAGCATAATACCGAACAATACGGTTGCAATGGCTGAGGCATAACCCATCTCAAATCGAATCGTACCGTAGTCAATCAAATGGGTAACAATGGTATGGGCAGAATACTGCACACTTGGGAATCCCGCCAAGTTCATCGCTACGTCTGCCACTGCAAAGGATGCCGTAATTTGAATAACCGCCCCGAACATAAGCTGTGGTCGCATAGAAGGCAGCGTAATATACCATAGCTCCTGCCACCGGTTGCGAATTCCGTCCATCGCACCCGCCTCGAACAAAGTCTTATCCACAGTCTGTAGACCGGCAATGAACGCCAGAAAGCTCGTGCCGAGACTCAGCCATAGCTGAACAATAATAATGATCATGAGCGTATACTTCGGATTCTGGAACCATAGGATCGGTTCATTAATAAAACCAGTCCTCATCAGGAAACCGTTCACAATACCGTAGGAATCTCCAGAAAACATGATCTGCCACACAAAATAGATATTCCCGGAAATCGAAGGCGCATAGAAGACAAGGGTCATAAAGGCCCGTACCTTTGGCCTGAGCTCATTGATTAACCAGGCAAATACGAAACAGGCAATATAACTGATCGGACCCGTAATCACTGCGAAGATCAACGTATTTTTTAGAGCGATCAGAAAAATATCATCATCTAGTAGCAACCTTGTATAATTGCTCCAGCCTGCCCAGCGTGGAAACTCCAGCATATTGAAGTATGTAAGGCTGATAAGCATGGACATGACAACCGGAAGCACAGTGAAAATGAAGAACAGCACCATATATGGAGCAATCAACACGTAGAGATGCTTGTCATTTTTCATTCGCTTCAGATTAAACCGGAGTTTACTATGCTTGGTGCTCACGCCTTTCTGAGGCGAAGGCTCACCCGCGGATGCCGGTAATGCATTGGTTTGCTGCAACTTAGATCACCTCGGTCTCTACTTCAGATTGATTTCTGTTTGCTTAAATTCGATCTCACGATTGATCTCTTCCACGTAATCATAGAGAGCGTCTCTCGTGTTCGTTTTATTGTTAATGACTTCTCTAAAAGCATTATCAAGGTTACGACCCGTGTAGTATCCACCAGGTACCTCAGGAACACCCTTCACCCAATCCCACTGCTCTTTCAGGTTCTGAAGATCCTTACTTGGCCATGGCAATTCTTCCATAGCTTCCACATTCGCAGTTGGATAACGAGCTGCTGCACCCATGAGTCCTTCCATCTCTCGACCAAAGCGCACCTGTGTTTCCTTACTGGTCCACCATTTCATGAATTCCCAAGCTGCTTCTTTGTCCTTCGTTTGCTCCATCATGATGACAGCCGAACCACCGCTCGATACATCCCGCTTGATGCTGCCATCTTTCTGTTCAAGTCCAGGAACAACCGTAAAGTCCCACAGTCCTCTAATCTCTGGAGCGGATACCGCCAGCGTATTGTAGAATGTGTAGTCCGAAATCGCGACTGGAATCTCACCTGTCCGGAAACGAGTCGTTAGATCGAACTGAAGTGGGAACTTATAGTTCACGAAGAAGTCAGTCCATTGGCGGAAAGCCTGCATAGACGGTTCAGAATCCAGGGCACTTCTAGTGCCATCGTTGTTATAGAACTCGCCGCCTTGCTGATACAACAGCATCGCAAAGGCTTTACTCGGTTCAAGTGTGGATACCCCAACGGTCTGAGCAAGGGGCAGCGCCAAATCCATATGATGCTTTTTGAGCACCGGAATGATCTCATACATATCTTCCCAGGTCTGTGGAGCTTTCAAGTTAAGCTCGCCCAGAATATCCTTGCGATAGAACAGCATTGGGAAGATCTGCTGCTCTGGCAAACCGAAAACAGCATCATGGAATTTATACGGGGTAATCGCACTCTCCCGGAATCGCTTGGCAACCTCTTCGTAATCCTTGAACTGAGTCAGATCCACAATGGCATTCCGCATCCCATAGTTGACGGGAATATCATTAGAAATTTGCATCGCTACATCAGGTCCTTGTCCTGATAGGGTAGCAGGCATAAGGACAGAAGGATTGACTAGTCGCAAATTCACGCTAATTCCTGTTTGCTCTGTAAATGTATCGTCAGTCATCGCTTTAATTACCTGTGCCTGGTCACGTCCGGTTCCTACCCAAACCGTTACTGCTCGTTCATTCTCACTTGTATTCCCCATGCTGTTATAGTCTGTAAAGAACGAGCTAAATAAGTTCGTTACCTCATGCTTGGCTTTGCTAGCAAAGGATGCAGCCGCCTTAGGCATCTTCTGCTCAGGGGAAGCGAGAACGATATAGTCAATTTCGAGTGGTTGCTCTCTAACCTGCAGAACCCAGGTACCGAGACCACCAACATTGATTTTGAAAGATTCCAGACGATTCTGCAGTGTCTCTGGATGCTTAGCCAAGTCCTCAAGCTGATAGGCCATTTTCGTCAAAATTGCCACCTGATCACTTTTCTCACCTGTGATCTCGTTCAATTGATCGGCTACACCTGTTAGAATCTTACTGTGTTTCTCAAAGACAGCAGTCATCTCGGGAATTTTTTGCTCCAGATTATAATCCCGGAACGGATCCGGCACACTACCCGTAATCATCAATATTTTCCGATAAATGGAGTTAAGCTCTAGAATACTACTCTGCACTTGACGAATCAGTGGTGCAACTGAACCAAGGCTGACCGCAAGCTTCAACTCATGACTTCCTTTAGTCAAATAGAACAGATACGGCTCCTGCTCGCTGCCGAGCGTAGTCATCTTCCAGTCACTTGAGTAGTTGAAAGGAATCTCCTGCACTTCATTAAAAGGAATTTCACCGTCGATATACAGGGTTCTAGTAGAGTACACCCCGCGCAAAAACTCCTGTCTACTCTTGATGCCAAGCTTGTAAAGTCCATCCTCCGGCACTTCAATCACCCAAGTAATGGAATCGCCCGGCATACGCCAGTTATTGCCGCCTATGGTATTCATGCGAATCTTCGAAAGGGACTTTGGTTCTGTGCTTGGACTGGAACGATCTGTGATAGGGTACAATGTGGGGGCAGATTTGAGCCTCGCATCCTCACCCTGTACCTTCACTTGTTGTCCCTTGGCCTCTTGTAGTCCCAGCTTCTGATAACGCGCCTTCATCTCTTCATAATTAGGCAGCGTATCGATCTGACCGATCTTGATCTCGCCGATCACCATCGGCTCCTTAATAGAGTTCAGCGTAACTGTATGGTTACCAGCCGACAGATAAAAAGCATACGGCTTCTCATAAAAGCCCTCTGCATCCCGGAAAGGTATCTCCTGCCATCCATGTGCCTCAATCTGGCGAGGACGGATATCATTCCCTTGATTATCCTGCTCGATCTCCGGCTTCTCGTTCATCCAAAGCCTTGGGAAAATAAAACTTCTTGCACCAGCGAACGGGAGCTCCCCGTCGATCAGAAGTTCTCTCTCGATCGAAGATGATCTACCTTCGAGCGTGTAATAACGAAGAGTCATGTTGTACAGCCCGTCTTCAGGGACGCTAACCTCCCATGATATTGAACCTGTATCATAACTCTCTACGAACGACCCTTCCTGATCTCCTACCGAATTGACCTTTTTCGGTGAGGGGCCATCAAACTTCACGTAATCACCGCCATGGATTACGATATCTTGTACCGGTCTACCCGCATTCTGATGACGCTGCAAATAACTATCATAGCTATCCGTTTGAAGCGCTTCCACAACTTCCAATTGTCCTGTCTTGCTATCTCCTGCAGCATGAATCTGTTGCCCGTGATCTGTCCCTCCCTTCATGGGAATCACAGTCGTACACAGGATGGCAAATGCAACAGCGACGCGCAACACCTTAGGCATATTCAACGCAATCCCCTACCCTGCCTGATAATTTATGGTCCTAGTTTGTGTAACTTGGGGAGCAGCCCCCCTAGGCATTCTTCACCTGGTTGTCTACTCCCCTCTCTTCAATAGACTATTCGCCTTTAAGAACTTTATCTGCAGCTGATTCCAGAGCAGGGAAAATTTTCGCTACCCCAGCTGACGGAGTTGTTTTTCCAGCTATGATATCGCGATATAACTGGTTCAGGTTATCTTCGACACCCAGGCCTGCATAACGCGCAAATTTCATAATCTTAAATGTGTTCATTGCGTTGTTAACGGAAATTTCATCATCAAACCAGGACTCGGCAATCGTTTGGTTATCTTCATCAATGGTATCAAAGCTTTGCAGATCTTCCCAAATCTTGTAGACAACATTCGCATCTTTCACCCCGCGTGGAATGACGTTCACGTGCAATTGCGGCATACCCATGATGAACTTGCCACCAGATTTAGGTCCGCTTGGGAAAGGTACGAAAACATATGGGTCTTCCATCTGATTTTGGAAGCGCGGAGCTACTTCGAACAATTGCACTGGATACATTGCAACTTGACCTTCTCTGAAGTATCTCGCAGGATCTTCCCAGTCGTTACCCTCATCTTTTTTAACCACTTTGTACTCGTTGTAGAGCTTATTCGCAAACTCAAGACCTTCCATAGCTTCAGGTGAATCTATCGCGATCTTTTGTGTATCTTCATCAAAAATTACGCCACCGTTAGAATAAATCGAGGCTGTAGATATAGAGAACGGAGATCCAGTGAAGCCCCACTGATCAATTTTCCCGCTGCCGCCCTTGCTCTTCGTTAATTTCTTCGCAACATCTAAGAAGGTATCCCAAGTCCATTCCCCTTTTTCGATGTACTCTTCAGGTGTAGGTAGACCCGCTTCATCGAAAAGACGCTTGTTGTACAGCACTCCAGTGTTATCGAAGAGTGGTGGACCTGTTACAAAACCATAGGTTTTGCCAGTTCCATAGCTACCTGCTTCAATGATGCTGTCAGAAAGCTTAGTTTCTTCTTTGACATTCATCACGTCATCAAGCGCTGTCAAATATCCACCTTTCACGAAGCTCCGTATATAAGCGGCAGGTGCCAGCATAATGTCAGCGAAAGGATCGCCAGCCATAACTGTGGAAGTAAATTTCTCAGCAAGCTCAAAATAGTCTACAGCGACATATTTGATCTTGATGTTGTACTTCTTCTCAATTTCCGCTTGCTTCTGAATGGCCTTCTCACCTTCTGGCGTATCAGCTTTTGGTGTTCCATCCCACCAAGCGCCAATTTTAATTTCTCTTCCGCCAAGGTCGTAAGTCTCTTCCGGTTTGACTTCTTCTTGTTTAACTTCTTCTTCTTTTACCGGTTCGTTAGTAGCATCTGCTTTAGCTGTATTGCCTGCATTCTGGGAAGCAGAAGACGAATTTTGACTACCGCCACTACAAGCAGTCAACGAGAAAAGCAAAACAAAAACCAAAGAAAGTAATGAAAGCGGTTTCAATTTACGCATTTGTTAAACACCCCTCGTCAATTTTCCATACTCTGACCACGCTTGAATAATAGTTATTAATTTTCTTCAATAAAAACACAAACCTCAAGCGCAACTGCCCCGTTTCGTATGCAGGTATCTCATCTCCACCAAGCAGTAGCACTACATCGTACTCACCTCCTTTAATATGCTTGCGGGCCTATGACCCGCAGCTGTTACGTACAATTAGTTTGGCAGGCACAATCACCTGTACTGGAGTTTCTCTACCCTTAATCTGATCAATCAGCAGTTTTACTGCCATTCGCCCCATCATCTCTGGCTGACTTCGGATTGTTGTAAGAGGAGGACTCATATACTCCGCAATATCAATATCGTTAAACCCGACAATTGCCACATCTTCAGGCACGCGCAGCCCTGCTTCCTTGACGGCATGAATTGCTCCAATGGCCAATGAATCATTAGCAGCGAAAAACGCTGTTGGCAAATTACCTTTCGCAATGGCTTCTTTCATTAATCGATTCCCTTCCGGAATCCACCAACCACCCATATAAACATGCTCTGGATTAAGCAGTTCCTTGTCTTTCATATAACGCTCAAAGTAGAACTGCCGCTGATCCTTACCGTATGTACGATTACCTCCGATATAGCCGATGTTTGTATGTCCAAGATCAAAAAAATGGTCCAGTGCAAGCTTAACCACCCGCTCGAAATCAATCACCACGGAGTCATAGCTTTCCACATCGGGAGCAGAATCGACAAAAACTACATGCTTTAATGTGCTTACATTCTGAATATCGAAATCGTACGACCTGTCGATGAAAATCACACCGTCAACATCACCAAAATCCATCTTCGGACTCTCAAACAGTTCTAATCTGAAGATATCAGCTGATCTAATGCCGGATGCCACACACTCTTTCTCGATTCCCTGTCTAATCGCATGAAAGTAGAGATCATCTTCCTCCTGATTTTCGGTCAAAAACATCACGGTGCCAATCTTGATATTCGATAGCTCGTTATTATCTACGCCTTCCTTGCCGCTTGCTGCTCTGCGATTGCGAGGTGTCTGGTAGTTCAGTTCCTCGGCGATAGCAAGTATCCGTTGTCTGGTTTCGTCAGATACCGATAATGAATTATCCTTATTAAGTACTCTGGAGACGGTCACACTCGACACCCCTGCCAGTTTTGCAATATCACGAATGGTTGCCATGATTTCACCCTGTCTATATAGATTAATTCTTAATTCTAAATGATTTCATGGAAGTTAACAATTTTATTTCCACTACAGCGAAAAGAACATCGCCATCTATCATTTAGCTGCAACAGTGAAAAACGCTGGGGTGATGGACCATTTATTCAGTGAATATTTTTCAATATTTCAGTGATTAAATCATAGCAGATGATTTTAAGCTTAGCAACAACTATTTACATTTATATACTTAAAAGCGTTTTCTATATAAATATTCATTGGTTATATCCAAAATGATAAAAATCATTTTCTTTTTTTAGTGAATTAATATATATTTATTAAGTAAATATTCACTAAAGAGAAGAGGCGATTTTCAATGGCATTGCTATATGACAAAGAAACATCTCGCTGGCTCCTTCAAGGAACCAACTTATCGTACGGTTTGGGCGTGCATGAGAACGGCACTTTGCAGCACCTTTACTACGGTCCTAAACTCCCTTATCTTACAGACCTGCCGGCTTCTGATAAATCAATCGTTCGTCATTCTTCTTTCGAGCCATCCGAAGGGATCCTACAACAGGAATTCCCGGCTTGGGGTGGCATGTACTATTATGAACCTTGCTTGAAAGCCACCTTCCCTGATCAAGTTCGTGATACGAAGCTGGTTTACAAAGAACATGAGATCATAGAGGGTAATGAGCATGAAGAACTAATCATCGTGCTGAAGGATACTGTCTATCCGCTGCTGGTGCATCTGCACTACCGTCTCTATCCGCAGCATGATATTATCGAGCGTTTTGCCGTAATTGAGAATACTGGTGAAGAGGCCATTACACTGGATCAATCCCTCTCCGCAACATGGCATGCACCAAGAGGCGACCGTTACCGCCTGACCCATCTGGCGGGCAAATGGATCGAAGAGACCCAAATCTATCAGGACGAGATCACTCCTGGGAAGAAAACACTGGAGAGCAGACGCGGGAATACAAGTTGTCAGGCGAACCCGTGGTTTGCCATTGACCGTGGAACAGCGACCGAAGACCACGGTGATGTATGGTTCGGGGCGCTTGCATGGAGCGGCAACTGGAAAATCACAGTAGAGTATAGCCCATTCAAACTGCTACAAGTTAGCGGCGGTGTGCATGACTTCGATTTCTCCTGGCATTTGGCTGGCGGCACGAAGTTCCAAACTCCTGCCTTTGTCGGCGGTTATACACGCGAAGGCTTCGGCCAAGCAAGCCGCAACTTCCATCGCTATCAGCGTGAGCATGTACTGCCTAAGCCACTTTCAAAAGAATTGCGCCCTGTACTGTACAATTCATGGGAAGCAACTTACTTCGATGTTAACGAAGAAGGACAAACGAAGCTGGCGGAGAAAGCGGCTGCGATGGGCGTGGAGCTGTTTGTTATTGACGATGGCTGGTTCGGCGAGCGCAATCATGACCGTGCAGGACTCGGCGACTGGACCGTCAATCCGGAGAAATTCCCGAACGGCCTGAAGCCGCTTATCGATAAGGTCGAGGCACTGGGGATGAAATTCGGTATCTGGGTGGAGCCAGAGATGGTCAATCCGGACAGCAACCTGTACAGAACCCATCCGGATTGGGTGTATCATTTCCCTAATCGTCCACGTACCGAGAGCAGAAATCAGCTGGTACTCAATGTAGCGAACCCGGAAGTGCAGGCTTTTATTTTCGAGATGATGGACAATTTGCTGAGCGAGAACAATATCGCTTTTGTAAAATGGGATATGAACCGTTCGCTCAGCGAAGTCGGCTGGCTCGACGCGCCGCAAGAGCAGCACAAGGAAGTATGGGTGCGTCACGTACAAGGGCTGTATGACATTTTCGCTCGTCTGCGCGCCAACCATCCAAATGTTGCCTTTGAAGCTTGCTCCGGCGGTGGTGCACGGATCGATCTGGGCATTATGCAGTTGACCGATGAGGTCTGGACCAGCGACAACACCGATCCTTATGAGCGTCTATTCATCCAAGAAGGTTACTCCCTTGCTTACAACGCGCAGTCTATGATGTGCTGGGTAGCCGACGCCGGAAAATGGATGAAGAACCGTCCAGCTTCTGTCGCATACCGGTTCCATTCCTCGATGATGGGATCGCTTGGCATTGGCGGCAACCTGCTGAACTGGTCTGAGGAAGAGCTGGAAGAGTCCCGCAAATGGGTTGAGGTATATAAAGGTATTCGACATATCGTGCAAAAGGGTGACCAGTATCGTCTGCTTTCGCCAAGAGAAGGTAGCACGACTGCTGTGCAGTATGTAACAACGGACCAGCGTGAATCCGTGCTCTTCGCACTGATGCATCCACAAAAATTCCAAAATCACTCCCCTCGCATTTATCTGCGCGGTCTGAAGAGTGAGGCTCTGTATCAGGTTGACGGCTTTGAACAACCTCTAAGCGGCAGCGCGCTGATGAACCGGGGACTGGATCTGGACCTGTGGGGCGATATGTCCAGCAAGATGGTCAAGATTACGGAGATCTCTAAGTAATCATCAAAAACCTAATCATAAAAAAACGAGAGCAGATCAACTCTGCTCTCGTTTTTTTATAAGTTCTAAAATTAATTGTTGCCCATCCATTGGAAGTGGAAGCTTCCTTCTTTATCCACACGTTCAAAGGTATGTGCGCCAAAGTAATCACGTTGTGCTTGCAGCAGGTTCGCTGGAAGTCTCTCTGTACGGTAGCTATCATAGTAAGCCAGCGCAGAGGTGAAGGCCGGCACCGGAATACCGCGGCTTACTGCAACCGTGATAACCTCTCTCCAAGCCTGTTGATAGTTTTGTACGATGTCTGCAAAGTACTCGTCGAGCAACAGGTTTTTCAATGCTGGGTCGCGGTCATACGCATCCTTGATATTTTGCAAGAATCTCGCCCGGATGATACAGCCTCCACGGAAGATCATCGCAATGCTGCCATAGTTCAGATCCCAGTTGTATTCCTCGGAAGCCGCACGCATTTGCGCAAAACCTTGCGCGTACGAAGCGATTTTGCTGGCATACAGCGCTTTGCGGACCGCTTCGATGAATTGCTCCTTATCGCCGTCATAGCTTGCTGCTGAAGGGCCGCTCAGCTGCTGACTTGCTGCTACGCGCTCTTCCTTCATCGCAGAGATGAAGCGGGCAAATACGGATTCCGTAATAATGGACAATGGCACGCCCAGATCCAGGGAGCTTTGGCTGGTCCATTTGCCAGTTCCTTTTTGTCCGGCAGAGTCCAGAATGACATCGACCATCGGTTGGCCAGTCTCAGGGTCCTTCTTGGAGAAGATATCAGCCGTAATTTCGATAAGGTAGCTATCCAGTTCGCCTGTGTTCCACTCTGAGAAGATTGAATGCAATTCCTCTGCGCTCACGTTCAGCACATCTTTTAAGAGGTGATACGCTTCACCAATCAGCTGCATATCGCCGTATTCAATTCCGTTGTGCACCATTTTCACATAATGGCCTGCGCCATCCTCACCAATGTAAGTGGAACAAGGGTCACCGTTCACTTTAGCAGAGATTGCGGTCAGAATCGGCTCTACCAATTCATACGCACTTTTTTGTCCCCCTGGCATAATCGCAGGGCCCTTCAGCGCGCCTTCTTCCCCGCCGGATACACCCGCGCCGATGAAGCGGAAGCCTTGTGCTTGCAGTTCTTTATTTCTTCTTTGGGTATCAGGGAAATAAGCGTTACCGCCGTCGATCAGAATATCTCCTTGATCCAGGTAAGGCAGCAATTGATTAATCGTGCTGTCTGTAGCTTCTCCAGCCTTGACCATGATCAGAATTTTGCGAGGTGTTTCCAGAGCCTGTACGAATTCTTCAACACTATAAGTACCGACAAAATCTTTGCCCGGTGCTTCCGCAAGCAGTTCTTTTGTTTTGTCTGCTGAACGGTTAAACAAGGCTACAGAGAAACCTTTGCTTTCAATGTTCAGAGCCAGGTTTTTCCCCATTACTGCCAAACCAATTACACCAATCTGTTGTTTTTTCATGTTCACTTCTCCCCCTATGTTACTTCTGCTCTGTTGCAGAATCGGCTGATAAACGTTTGTTTAGCGCCTCTTTTTGCGCTTCAAATCCCGGTTTGCCTAGCAGGGCAAACATATTTACTTTGTATGCCTCTACACCCGGCTGATCGAACGGGTTCACACCAAGCAGCAGACCGCTGATGCCGCAGGCCTTCTCGAAGAAATACACCATTTCTCCGTAAGTGTACTCATTCAATTCATCCAGCTCGACGATGAGATTCGGTACGCCGCCATCCACATGCGCAAGACGTGTGCCTACGGCTGCTTTTTTATTCACATCATCCATGGTCATGCCAGACAGGAAATTCAATCCGTCCAAATTATCGATATCCTCTGGAATCGCGAGCTCGATCCGTGCCTTATTCACCGTTACTACAGTCTCAATGAGATCACGACGTCCTTCTTGCACAAATTGACCCATGGAGTGCAGATCCGTTGTAAAATCAACGGAGGCCGGGTACAATCCCTTCTGGTCTTTCCCTTCACTTTCACCAAAGAGCTGCTTCCACCATTCGGACACATAGTGCAGGGAAGGCTCAAAGTTCACCAGCAGCTCGATAGTTTTTCCTTTACGATAAAGCGCATTACGAACAGCCGCATATTGATAGCTCTCGTTCGTCGCCAAATCCGGATTGTTATATTTTTGAGCGGCTGCCGCAGCTCCCGCCATCATCTGGTCAATATCCAGTCCCGCTGCAGCAATTGGCAACAGACCCACAGCCGTAAGTACAGAGTACCGTCCGCCTACATCATCCGGAATGACAAACGTTTCATATCCCTCTTCATCCGCCAATGTCTTGAGCGCACCCTTCGAGGCGTCAGTCGTTGCAAAAATACGCTTTCTGGCCTCTTCTTTGCCGTATTTCTTCTCCATGTAATCCCGCAGGATACGGAAAGCGATGGCAGGCTCTGTTGTTGTACCGGACTTCGAAATCACATTCAGGGAGATGTCTTTATCCTTGATCAGCTCAAGCAGATGCGAGAGATACGTAGAGCTGATATTTTGTCCGGCAAAATACACCTGTGTTGTTCCGCTCATCTGATTGTGGAAGGTGTGCGACAGCGATTCGATCGCGGATCTGGCTCCAAGGTAGGAGCCGCCGATCCCGATTACGATCAATGCATCCGAATTGCTGCGAATACGCTTAGCCGCTTCTTTGATGCGGGCGAATTCTTCCCGGTCATATTCCAGCGGCAGGTTCACCCAGCCCAGGAAGTCCGAGCCCGGTCCCTTTTTCTCATGCAGCATATGATGAGCCGTTCCGACAAACTCGCTGAAGTAATCGACTTCATGCTGGTTCATAAACGACAGTGCGCTTGAATAATCAAATTTAATACTCATGGTGATTCACTCCTTTTTATTGAACAGATTTCTTCCAGTCCGCAGCGAATTTCTCCAGACCTTGATCGGTCAGCGGGTGTTTGGACAGCTGTTCAATAACGGAAAATGGAATGGTGGCAATATGTGCGCCGGCCATCGCTACACGAGTAACGTGGTCCGGGTGACGTACGGAAGCGGCAATAATTTGGGCATCCAACTGATGAATGCGGAACAATTCGGCAATCTTCACGATCAATTGTACGCCATCTTCAGAGATGTCATCCAAGCGGCCCAGGAACGGCGATACATAAGTCGCACCTGCACGGGCAGCGAGCAGCGCCTGGTTTACGGTGAAGATTAGAGTAACGTTAGTTTTCACACCTTTTTTGGAAAGGTAACGACAAGCTTCCAGTCCTTCAAGCGTCATTGGCAGCTTAATCGTAATGTTCTTATCATTGTTGTTGATCTTGATGAGTTCGTTCGCTTGCGCGATCATTTCCTCAGCAGTTACCGCATCAGGAGTGACTTCCGCAGATACCGATTCCACCTCAGGCACAGCACGCAGGATCTCAGCGATACGATCTTCGAACTTCACGCCTTCTTTGGCTACCAACGAAGGATTAGTCGTTACACCAGAAAGAACTCCAACTTTATAGGCCTTTTTGATATCTTCCACATTTGCTGTATCGATAAAAAATTTCATTTGAATAACCTCCGTTTTTGGGTGTAGTTTGTTATTTTTAATCGGTATAACCGTTTCAATTCCTTCGAAAAAATGCTACGGGTGCGAAGGGTTTTTCCTATCGCTCTTAAATGGAGAAAAAGCTCCGTTCAAGCTGCTCCGCAGTGCAAATAACGGCATTTTCGCTCCCTAAATTGAGGCAAAAGAGGGTCGATTTAAAATTAAGCGCATTTTTGTATGTTAAATCTTCCGAATTCGGCCCTTGTTGGGTATTTTCCACAAAATAAGCTACAATAATGCTCTTATTTGCTTATTTTTCCTAAAAACAAGAAATATAAGGTACGAAAATGCCCTTAGTTGCTATTGCTATTTTCGCCGATAAGGGGCCATCGGCAGCTAGACCGAAAATGTGACCGAGATCGGGACTGTGACCGGGACTGTGAACGAGCCGTGCCTTGTTCAATCCTTGAATGTTGAGAGTACCTTAAACCTGAGCGTAAGTTAAACCAGCGTCTTCTCTTGCTGTACCACTTTCTCTTTCTGTGCCGCAAGCTCTTGCTTCGCAATATCATCGAACCACCAATGGAACCCATCCTTGGCTAGCAAGGCATCGGATTCAGCCGGTCCGCAGCTGCCTGCGGCATACAATTGAAGAGGGACCATGTTCTCTGCATAAGCATCAAGAATCGGCTGTACCCACTCCCAGGACAATTCAACTTCATCCCAATGAGCGAAGAAGGTAGAATCGCCTTGCAAGGCATCGCGGATCAGATTTTCATAGGCTTCGCGGCCATCTCCGCGTCCTTCTGGCAAATCTACGTTAATCGGGTTAAGCTTCTCTGCACCTTCAAAGTTAGGGCCTTTAAATTGCAGTGTAATGCCCTCACCAGGACTCATTTCCAGTACCAGCAGGTTCGGAGCTTTACTCTTCTCATGAGTTGAGCCGAATTGCCCAGACTCTTCCTTGAACTCCACTACGATTCTCGTAGATTTGTCGATCATTCGTTTACCAGTGCGGATGTAGAAAGGTACTCCCTGCCAGTCGCTATCATTAATCTGCAATCTCGCTGCAATGAAAGTATCATTCATAGATTCGGCTGTAATGCCTGGCTCTGACGTATAGCCCACCACCGGCTTGCCTTGGATGCTGCCTTCCTTATATTGCCCCCGAATGATGCTAGCAGCAGCATTATGCTTGTGCAGCGGCTCCAGAGATTTCATTAGCCGTTTCTTGTGCAGATGTACCTCAGTTACCTCATCAGCGCTCACCTTATCCGGAAGATGAATGGCAATCATCATGAGAAGTTGCAGCATGTGATTCTGGAACATATCCCGAACCGCACCGACATGATCGTAGTAACCTGATCTCTCTTCAACACCCACCGTTTCACTAGCCGTAATCTGCACATTGGCTACTTTACGGTTGCTCCACAGCGCCTTAATCTCAGGACTTGCTTGATGCAGCGCTTCGAGCTTTTGCACAACCGGCTTGCCGAGGTAATGATCGATTCTGAAGATTTCGGATTCGGCAAAAGCAACGCTTAATTTCTCATTCAGCACTCTTGCAGAGGGCAAGTCATGGCCAAATGGCTTCTCAATGATAAGACGCTTCCAGCCTTGCTCCGAACCGAGGCCGTTGTCCTGAATTTGGGCAGCAATCGTCTCAAAATATTCTGGTCCAACCGACAGATAAAAGAGACGATTCGGCTCAAGACCAAGCTCTTCTTCACGATGCTCGATTAACTTCAGCAGCTTTTGATAATCCTCTTTTTTGCCGATATCCAGTGTGCAGTAACGAAAGGCCTCAAGGAAAGCCTGTAAAGCCGCTTCATCTTGAGGAGCTCTTCTGGAAAACTCACGCAGGGACTGCTCGACATTGCGTTTAAAGGTCTCATCCGACCATTCTCTTCTTCCCAGACCAATGACCGATAACGGCAAGGCCAGCTTATGATCGATAAATAAATTAAAAAGGGCCGGGTATATTTTTCTCTTGGCTAAATCACCCGTTGCTCCAAATAAAACAAGTGTATGTGAATCCATATCATCTCTCCTTCCAATAGCGCCACTACATATCTCGGATATGTTCATGGAGCCGTAACTGCACTCTAGTCTTCTGACAACTTTTACGCAGTGGTTTCTCTTCTATAGTTCCACTATAATACTTTTAGGAGCTATACATGTAATTAATAAATTTCACAGGAGCTATAAACACCATCTATGACTAATAATTATGAGTTATATAAGGTTTTTTATTGGGCCGCCAAGACCGGAAGTTTGACGCAAGCAGCCAAGGCATTGTATCTCACCCAACCTAGCGTCAGTCATGCCATTAAGCAGCTTGAGCAGAACTTTGGAATCACTCTTTTTTACCGTAACTCGAAAGGTGTCGCTCTTACTCAAGAAGGCACGATTCTATATTCCTATATTGAACAGTCGCAGATTCTGATCTCCATGGCTGAAGAGAAGATGGCCGCACTAAAAAATCTAGACAACGGCGAACTGCGAATCGGCGGGAGCGATTCCTTATTCAAGCATTATTTGCTCCCTTACCTGGAAGACTTCCATAAGAACTATCCAGGGATCAAGCTGCATCTGAACCACGGTACCACACCGGAGATCATGACGTTCCTAAAAGAAGGTACCATCGACCTTGGTGTAGTTCGTCTGCCGATTCTCGACCCCCAGCTTGAAGCCAGAGAGACCATTCAGCTGCAAGATTGCTTTGTCGCTGGCCCGCAATATACCATTTTAAAAGATGTCGTTCTATCCTTAGAAGTATTGCTGCAATATCCCGTGATTCTCTTCTCGCGCAATAGTCGGGCACGGATGGCGATTACGGAGTTATTTCAGAACTATGGATATACGCTGAAGCCTGAGATTGAGGTAGGCAGTGTGGATCTACTCATTGAATTTGCGCGCAGAGGACTCGGCATTTCGTATGTAACCAGAGAATTTGTAGCGAAAGAGCTGGAGGAAGGCTCTCTTTTCGAAATCCAATTGGATATTACACTCCCCCCTTCTCATGTGGGCATCATGACGATGCGTAACATGCCGTTAACTCATGCAGCCTCAAGTTTTATTAAACAGGTCAAGTAACTTCCTATAAATAAAAACTGCGTCCGTGTTGTTAGTTCGCTCTAACATTGGGCGCAGTTTTTGATTTCAACTTGTGACAACACACATAATAATTCGAGACTTATCGTTCTAAAAAAGAGCGCAAGCTGTTACGGAATTATACCTTTAGACTATCCCGTGATGCTTCTTCTGAAGACAAACCTCATTTACGTAATTGCGAGTAGAGCGCCGAAATGTCGCCAGAGAGTCCTGCTTTGACCTGCTTGCTAATATCATCGGCGATGATTTCATAAAGATCGGAGGCAATTCCATCAATAGCCATTCTCGCAACATCTTGCGGATCTGCCTTCGGGGCATTAATCCCAGCCGTCATGTCCGTATCCATAAAACCGACGTGCAGGCCGGCCACTCTAATGTTCTTCTCCGTCAATTTCAAACGCAGGGCATTCGTCAATCCCCACTCGGCAGATTTCGCTGAGGAATACGCACCGTCAGCACCAATACTGAACCAGGACAATACCGATAGAATATTCAGGATTGTACCGCCGCCATTCTGTTCAATAACCGGTGCAAAGGCGCGAATCATCGAGAGGTTGCCGAAGAAATGCGTGTTGAATTCCAGATTAATATCTTCGAGTGACCCCGTCAGTAGATCCGTTTTTGTGGAGATCCCTGCGTTATTGATCAGCAGTGTCACATCCCCTGCCGTTTTGGCTGCAGCAGCCACTGACTCTGGGTTGGTGATATCAAGCTGAACCGGGATAACTCCAGGGAAATCGATTGTGTCCAGATTACGGGCACCTGCGTATACTTTGGCTCCTCTATCCAGCAGCTCCAGCGCCAGTTTCTTACCCAGACCCCGGTTGGCGCCACTGACCAGTGCGACTTGTTGTGAAATATCCATTATAGTAAGCTCCTTTAGTGTTTATTTATCTTAAGTAGTTGCCTGATTTCCTGGAATCCATTCTATTTGTGTATAATCCCCCTCTCTAAAATATTATGATCATAATATATTTCACTTATCATATCTGTCAATTCTTATTTCCTAAGCCTGCGTCATTTCATTTTTCGTTTGACATCTGTAATTATGATAAGTATAATACTTTCAAATTTTAATGAAGAAATGAATTTACTTTTGCAATCAGAGAGGGGATTTAACAGGTGGCTTATTATTATTCAGAACCTTCGCGTACGTTTAGTGAGTATTTGCTTGTCCCGAATTTGACTACCAAAAGCTGTACACCTGACAAGGTTGATTTAACGACGCCTATTGCTAAGTTCAAACGCGGGGAGAAGTCACGCCTGCAGTTAAAAGTCCCGTTCTCTTCTGCTGTTATGCAGTCCGTATCCGATAACCGGTTAGCGGTTGCCCTGGCACAAAATGGCGGGATTTCTTTCTTATTCGGCTCCCAGTCCATCAGCAGCCAAGTTGAAATGGTCCGGAAGGTTAAAGCGTACAAAGCAGGACTTGTGGTCAGCCGTTCCAACCTCACACCCCAGCATACGCTCAAAGATGTACTGGAACTAAAGGAGAAGCATGGCCACTCCACTGTTGCTATAACCGAAGATGGATCAGCTACCGGAAAATTATTAGGGATCGTGACCGGAAGAGATTATCGGATTTCCCGCGATTCGCTGGACAAGCCGGTAAGTGAATTCATGACCCCATTTGAATCCCTGATCTGTGGTCAAGCCGGCATGACTTTGAAGGAAGCCAATGACCTGATCTGGGAACATAAGCTCAATTCATTGCCTCTCATTGATGGCGAGCAAAAACTGGTTCATCTTGTATTCCGTAAGGACTATGACCGAAACAAAGAATTTCCTAATGAGCTGCTGGACAGTGAAAAAAGCTATATTGTCGGCGCAGGGATTAATTCTCGTGACTATAAAGAGCGGGTTCCCGCATTGGTGGAAGCTGGCGTAGATGCGCTGGTAGTAGACTCATCGGACGGCTATACAGAATGGCAGGCAGAGACGGTTCAATATGTGAAAGAGAACTTTGATGTTGTGATCGGCGCCGGCAACGTGGTCGACCGCGAAGGATTCCGTTACTTGGTTGAAGCTGGTGCTGATTTCATCAAAGTAGGTATTGGCGGCGGCTCTATCTGTATCACACGCGAACAAAAAGGCATCGGACGGGGACAAGCCTCTGCGGTGCAGGAAGTTGCCAAGGCTAGAGACGAGTATTACGAGGAGACTGGTATTTATGTACCAATCTGCTCGGATGGCGGAATTGTGCATGATTATCATATTACGCTTGCCCTTGCTATGGGCGCAGACTTCATCATGCTGGGCAGATATTTTGCCCGTTTTGATGAAAGCCCTACGAAAAAGGTGAAAATTGGCGGCAATTTCGTTAAAGAATACTGGGGCGAAGGCTCCAACCGGGCACGCAATTGGGAGAGATACGATACCGGCGGCAAAGCTACACTATTGTTCGAAGAAGGTGTAGATTCTTATGTGCCTTACGCCGGAAGTCTGCGCGAGAACCTGGACAAATCGCTGGGGATTATCAAATCGACCTTCTGTAATTGTGGCGCCTTGTCTATTCACGAACTACAGGAGAAAGCACGAATCACCCTTGTATCCGCAACAAGTCTCGTAGAAGGCGGCGCCCATGATGTCATTCTGAAGGAGAATACTTCTACCTTCCATGTTGATTAATTGAAAATTGTTAAAAAAGTATAATTGTTGAATAAAAGAGCAGAGGCTTCTATCCCTTTCCTGATAGGTGCTTCTGCTCTTCTTTAGTTTATTGGCTTCTGTTATCTCATTTCGAATTGTCCATTAGAAATGGCAATATACGAGGGGTCTGTTTGATCAGAACATGACCGTATTCCGGCAACAGTTGAATGTTGGCATGAGGCAGCAGGCTGGACAGCCGTGCTGCGGTCTTGTGCGAGTGGAGCATGACATCCTTGGCGCCAGCAATTAATAGGACAGGCATGGTCAACCGGCTAAGCTCTTGATCTGTAAAAATCGGCACCGTCTCTGACCGAAAGCGAAAATGGCGGGCGATAATCTTCGTATTCTGCATGGACTGTTCCGGAAGCTCCACAATGCCATTAACGAGACGAGAAACCTTATCTCTTCCCTTCTCTCCCATTAGCAAGAACGGCATCGCTCTGAACAGGAAAGAGACTCGCTGCGGGCCAATCCCGGAAGGCGACATCAGCACCAGCTTCTCCACCTTCTCCGGATGTTTCACTGCATAATTGACAGCCATCCAAGCCCCCAGAGAAATCCCGATCAACGCTACCTTTTCAACCTGTAAAGCGCGCAGAACATCATCCATCCATTCAGAATAAGCCGGACTCTTCAGAGGGTGCTGTACATCCTCACTTTTCCCGGGATCTCCAGGAATGTCTACGGCGTATACTCTATAGCTTTTGGAGTAATGTGCGATATCCCCTACCCACATCGTGGCATTTGAACCAGAGCCATGCAAAAGAATTAGCGGCGGTGACGATTCCGCTCCACTTGCAATCACATGCGTTTTTCCGTGTGGTGTGTTCAAATACATTTCTTCATAAGGAACCGTGAGCTTGGCCAGCAGTTGATGATATATATCCAACACAGCAGCTTTTCCTGCTTCCGTTTTGTATAAAGATTGTTGATCCATGATAATTCCACCTCAATTGGAGTTCATTCTGCTAGTGAACAGGCAGATTGACTTCATCGTTTTATTTCGTTATCGATAACCTATGATCATAGTAACATATGATATTTATAAAGTAAATGAAGCTATTTAGGATCATCCCTCTCCATAATTAAGAGGTAGCATTATTAAGTGATAACATTACCATTGAAATTTATTTGACAAAGTCAACTAAAAATCTTAAATTGAATCTACTCAATAATGAAAGGCGGTAGCCTGCAATGCAGTCTGAACAGTCTGAACAACTTCAAGTAGTTCCAATCATCCGGCAATTCAACCGTTTTTATACGAATGTCCTCGGATTACTCGATCAGCACTTACTGGATAGCGATTTTTCGTTGTCTGAAGCACGTGTTCTATATGAAATCGGGAATAACGAACAATGTACAGCCAAGATTCTTATTGATCGACTGAGACTGGATGCCGGGTACTTAAGCAGAATATTGAAACGGTTTGAGCGGGAGAATCTCACCTACCGGATGCCGTCTGAGGAAGATAAAAGATCTTATTACTTGTATTTGACCGAACAAGGAAAAAATATCCTTCACCAGTTGAATACCAGGTCTGAGCAGCAGATTCACCAGATGATCAGCACGCTGCCCGATCAAGAGCAACAAGCGCTAGCTAAGAGCATGACCGTAATCGAACAAGCCCTGTCAGACGAAGCTGATGTAAAAGCAAAACCAGACATTCATATCCGCCATGATCTTAGACCGGGAGATATCGGTACCTTGATTCAATTGCACGGCTGGGTCTATGCCAAAGAATGTGGCTACAACCACTCCTTTGAAGGGTATGTGTGCAAGACATTCTATGAATTTTTGGAGCACTATAACCCAGATAAAGATCGGTTTTGGCTGGCGGAAGCCGGTGGTGAACTGGTTGGCGCGATCGCAATTATCGGACACTCATCCGAGAAAGCTCAGTTGAGATGGTTTATTTTGCATCCGGATTATCGCGGATTTGGGCTTGGCAAGAAACTACTGGGTGAGGCGCTGCAATATTGCCGGGACAAGCAGTATCAGACAGTATTCCTGGAGACAACGGAAGACCAGAAGACGGCGATTGCCATGTATGAGAAAGTAGGGTTTAGAAAAACTGGAGAACGTGAGAACAAAGCGTGGGGTGTCCAGCATGTGGAACAAACCTTCGAGATGAATTTGCACTATAGCGTAACCCGATGATACCATTTATATTAAAATTTAATTAATATAGGTGGCCTATGCGAAAAAAATTGCAAGTCTTCATCTCCTCTACTTTTAACGACCTGATTGAGGAACGCCAAGCTGCTGTGCAAGCTATACTCAGAGCCGGTCACATCCCTGCGGGCATGGAACTGATTTTTAAGTACAATAAAACGGAATTGACTAAGAAATGGATTCAGGAATCGGATATCTTTATCCTGATTCTCGGAGGGTACTATGGTCCATTGCTTCCAGATGAATCCCTGAGTTATACGCACTCGGAATATGATTATGCCGGAGAACTGGGGAAACCTAGGTTTGCTTTTGTCCTCACAGATGAAGCCTTAAGACAAAAACCGTACGACTTTGTAGTTATGGAAAATTATCCAGAGCTCCAAGCGTTCAAACAATCCGTAATGGAACAAGTTCCTATATTTCATGTTGAAAGTGAACCGCACATTCACATGGTGATTCGTGACCTGCTCCCAGAGTATGCAAGAAGAGACGATTTGTCTGGCTGGGTATCGGGCAAAGAGATCCCGGATGTACAGAGACTATCAGAAGAGAACGCAGAGTTATTGAAAGAGAATGCCAGATTACAAGCTGAGTTAGAGAAAATCAAAAAAGAACATCAATAAGCAGAAATGTGCGATAATAAAGCAAACGCAGAAAACTTAAAATTTTAAATAAAAAGCTTACAGTAGGTGATTATTATGTCATTAGGACTTGTTGTTGTTGAAGTATGTACCCGGAATTCCATCGCTGCGCTTCCCCTGGAAGATTTGGAGGACGAATTTCCCGAAGTTGCCATCATGAGAACGGATTGTTTGACGATGTGCAATATGTGCAGGGCTGTCCCTTATGTAATGGTTGGCAACAAGAGAGTTTACGCAAAAACAATGGATCAATGCCTTGAACTTGCTAAAGAAGCCATCGCTGAAGAGATAAAGGCTTTCTGGGAAGCATAAACATCCTCAACACCTCCCGGATCACGAAATGGCACACAACTCCAAATTAACAGCATTTTTGAGTTGCATCCGAATTAGGGTACAAAAATGCCTTTAATTACACCATTCTAATCAAGCAGGAGGGAGCAGCAAGCTCCCGTCCTCTCTCACACCACCGTCCATACGGGTTACCATACGGCGGCTCGAAAAAATTCAGCCAGTTCTAATGATCAGTCTTTTTCTTGAAAAATGATGCTGTAGAAAGACTAATAAAGGCTGGTAAGAACAGAGGCAATAGCAACAGAGCCAGTAAAGCCAAAGCAATAATGACTGCTGTAGCCAACTGCAGCAAGGTTAATACACCTGATGGAATCATAGCGGCAAACGTGCCTGAAAGAATAAAGACCGCCGAGATGATTACCCCACCTGTGTGCTTCATGGCTTCATAGATCGCTTGCCGCGGATTCCAATCCTTGTACTCCAGATAGCGCATGATCAGGAAGATACTATAGTCTACCCCCAAAGCGATGATCATAATGAACGAGAAGAACGGAATGGTCCATGTCAGATCTTTATGAGTTGTGAATGTACCAAAGATCCACTCTGTTGCTGCCAATGCTGTAAGGTAAGCCAGTACCAACGAAATGATAGCCCCGAGCGGGATCCAAAAGGACCGGGTGATGATCATCAAGAAAATGAATATCCCAATGAGCATAATGACTGCTGTCTTCGTAAAATCTCCCGTAGACATCGTATTGAGATCCTGGTTCTGCGCGGATATGCCCCCAATACCATATTCAGCCTTGGCAAATTCCGACTGCTGAAGCAATTGGTCGAATCTTTCCTGGATTTGCTGTACTGTCTCCATTGCATGGGAAGAATAAGGATCTTCCTTCAGAAGTATCGTCCACTGGGCTTCATGTCTGTCTGGAGACATATACGTATCCAACGACTTGGCGAAGGTTGCTCCTGTCCGTACTTGTTCTGGAATAAAGAAGGTCTCGGAGGAACCTGTTCGAACAACTTCGTTCAAGTAACGAGTCGTACTCGTCAGCCCATCAGAAATCTTTTCTAATCCTTTTACACTATCCCCTAACCCATTTTTCAGCTGAGGAAGGTTGCTTGCTAAATTGCTCAGTCCTTTATTTAACTCCACTTGTCCCTGTACAATGCTACTCATTCCTTCAGCTAGAGCAGGCATCTTGCTTGTAACCTGTTTCTGCCCCGCACTGCCTTGAGCAAGACCTTCCTGAAGTTTGGCAGCACCGTCCTCCAACTGTGCAGAGCCTTGTCTGATCTTCTTCTGCCCAAGCTGAATTTGCTGCATGCCCTGCTTAACAGTAACCAGTTGACCGTTCACTGCATTGAACTGTTGGTTTAACTGGTTCATCCCTTGACTTAGCTTTGTTAACTGTTCACTGAGCGCTGCTGACGTACTCTTCAATACTAAAAAGTCAGCGCTGTTCTTCAAATCTCCATTAGACTCTTCCAAGCGGCCGATGGTATCGTTCATACCTTTGGATACTGCGATGATGCTATCCAGCGACTTCTTGATATTGTCATACTGTGTGTAGAGTGTGTTATACCCCTCTGTAATCTTGGGGAGACCGGAGCTTATCGTGGCCGTTGATTCATTCAGCTTCGCCAAATTCCCATTCAGATTGTGTAAGCCCTGTTTCAACTCTCCTGCGCCAACCGTTCCTTTGTCCAACCCAGCAGAAATCTTGTTCAGTGCTGCAATGGACTGATTCATCCCCTCTTGTACCTTCTTTGTTCCAGTTACCAAATCATTCACTTTGTTGAATTGATCCAGCGGAACAGTTGCCAGCTGATCCACTGCGCCGGATAATCCATCCTTAATCGTGCCAATTCCGTCATTCGCTTTTCCAATACCTTCGCTAAGCGAGGCGGACTGATCACTAGTGTATAGTTCTTTAATTTTCTCCCCATGAGGTCGGGTCGCACTAAATACCTTATCTACGCCATCAATAGAAGTTAATTGCTCGGTGACGCTATCGATAAAAGCCAAATTCGCTGACGAATCGAGGGACTCTCCTGCCTTCATGACCACTGTTGTAGGCGAGGCCTGACCCGCCGGAAAATGATCATAAACAATATGAATTCCCTTCACAGACGGGTATGAATCCTTAATCTCGTCCAGTGAGTTGTAGCTCAAATGCCCGGAATAGAACAGAGAGATGGGCACAGCAATCACGATCGTAATGAGAATCCCCCAGATTGGGCGTTTTACTGCAAATCCTGTGATACCAGAGATCAGCTTGTTTCCGTTATGCTCACCGGTTGCTTTGGATGGCCAGAAGCTTATGCGACCCAGAAGTCCCATAAATATCGGTACAATCGTGAACAAAGCCAAGAGTAAGATTCCCACACCGATGCCGACTGCTGATGCAGATTTGAACAATTGGAATTCAGCCAGTCCCAAGCTGCTAAAACCGATCAACACCGCTACCCCGCTATACAATACGGTTCGGCCTGCGGTTTTGTAGGTATGAATAATCGCATCCAAGGTCGTTTCACGCCGGGACAACTCTTCTTTGAATCGCATAAATAATAGAATGATGTAATCTGTGCCAATTCCGAATAGGACCAGTATTAAAAAAATTTGTGTGAAGCCGGAGAAGGGAAAATTGAACTTGTCGACCAACTGAGTTACAGTACCTAACGAGATTAGAAATGTTATTCCTACAGTCACAAGTGAAATGATCGGGGTCACCGGTGAACGGAAGATTAAGATCAGGACGACAATAATGAAGACGACCGCAACACCTTCTGTTTTTTTAACACCAGCTTGGGTGGTCTTGACGAAATCCTCCATTATGAGTTCTGATCCAGTGAGATAATGTTCCACCTTTACCTGCTCCAATTTGTCCATCAGAAGATTTCTGATCTCTTCTTTGGAGCGGTTGCCTATATCCACTGTAACCACAGCAAGAGCCGTAGTTCCGTCTTTAGAGCGAAGCTGCTCCTTCATATCCTCATTGCCCGGTGACAGAATGGAACGAATGCCTAAGTCCAATTTCTGCTGCTCCAGCGCTTGGATGCCTGTTTCAATCTGATCCATCTGCGCTGTATTCAGCTTATCCTCACTGTAAAAAACTGCGACGACTGACATTTCATTCGCATTCTCTGATTGTCCATTCAACTCCCGAATCAGCCGTTCTGCTTGTTTGGAAGAGTACCTCTCAGGAACACTGGCCTGACCCTTTTCACGAACAAGCTGCTCCATATCCGGCATATAATTAATCAGCAAGGCTGCAGCTGCAACCCAAATCGCGACAATAAGCCATTTCCATTTCAAAATCAGTTTCATTATTAGTCTCCCTTTACCATCACTTTATTTTAACGACAACTTTTCCTTTGGCACTTCCGCCCTCCAGATATTTCAGCGCTTGCGCAGCATTCTTGAAATCAAACACCTTATCAATCACCGGCTTAATGTGACCTTCTTCAATAAATTCCTTAATGATCTTTAATTGCGTACCACTCGGTTTCATAAAAAGGAAATGATAACTACTCCCAGTCTTCTTCTCGAGTGCAGTGAGTTTATGACTGGCGATGGATAAAATGGTTGTCTTCAACCAGCCTAGCTGTGCTTCCTTCCCAAATCTTGCGTTGGGCAAGCCGGAGACAGAGACTATTTTTCCATGTGGCTTCAGGATCTGAAATGATTTTTCCAAGGCTTCGCCGCCCAAGGTATCATACACAGCATCATATCCATGAAGCAGCTCTTCAAAATTCTCTTTCTTATAATTAATAATGTGATCAGCACCCATCAATTTAACCAATTCATATCCCTTATCACTTGCCGTGGTGGCGACAACAGCGCCCATTAATTTAGCCAACTGGATAGCGAAGGTGCCTACACCGCCTGCCCCTGCGTGGATCAAGATCTTCTGTCCTTTTTGCAGCTTCAAAATATCGTGAAAGGCTTGATATGTCGTAAGTCCGACCAACGGTATGGATGCTGCTTCGACAAAGTTTAGATTCCGCGGCTTTAATGAAATATCATCCTGATGAACCGCTATATACTCAGCTAATGTTCCAATCCGGCCTTTGCGCGGTCTCCCGTACACTTCATCCCCGGGTTTATAGTCTTTCACTCGGCCGCCAACTTTAGTGATCACACCTGCAAAATCATTGCCCAAGATTAAAGGCATATCATACTTGAGCAGGAACTTTGCTTTTCCCTCTTTTACTTTAAAATCAATTGGATTCAAGCTGGCCGCGTAAATTTCCACCAGTACATCGTCTTCTCCAATCTCAGGCATGGGGCGGTCTTTCATCAATAAAGGTACATCTTTTCCGTATTTCTCAATCAACATAGCTTTCACTTCTATCACTTCTATTAAGTTCATTAGTTTAAACATATAAACATATAAACGTATTGTGCGTCAAAATGTAGTTTTGGCACCTAAGTTATGCTTTATGCTGAATAAGCACCTCCCAAATTATGATTTAATACTTTTTATATAAAAATGATCATGGTCTTCATTTATGCTATCAGTATATGATCATTAGTTTAAACATATGGACCTAATGTGCAAGAAAAAACGTTCTTGCATCAATACTAATTATTAAGGTGATTGCACTGGGATTCAATGGCCTCAATTAATGATTTGAGCTGCTCAAGCGGTTTGCGGACAGTCAGTATATAGTGATTTTCCACACTCTTTTTCTCAAAACTAACATAGCCAGACTGTTTCAACACCTTCAAATGATGGGAAACGGCAGGTCTGGACAAATTGATATGCTCCGCAATAGTGTTAACATTAAGCCCCATTTTATGCTGTGCCAGCAGTAAAATGATCGCTTGACGCTTCTCATCTGTCAGCACTTCCAGCAAAGGAATACATTCTTTAAATTGTTCCACAATAAGCTCAGTATTTTGGCTCATACCACTCCCTCCCTTTCGTTCATCCGTTTAATTACATAAACATATTATAAACATCTTCTTGATAAAATCAACCTTTTCAATCGATTGTACTATCAATCTTCTTCGCGGGTTGTAGAATATGAGAGCAACATTTCAAACCTCTCCCTGTGATAATCTTAACCATGAATTCGACACAAGGAGATGGAAACAGGATGAATTTAAAAGGTAAAATCGCTCTAGTAACCGGTGCAAGCCGTGGGATTGGTCGAGGTATAGCGTTACGTCTGGCACAAGAGGGGGCCACGGTAGCTGTACACTATGGGGCAAGACGCAATGAAGCAGAAGATGTCGTGAAAGAAATCAAGCAAAGTGGAGGTACCGCCTTTACGATTGGAGCTGATCTAAGCACATCTAACGGCATTACTAATTTATATGCTTCTTTGGATAAAGCTCTTAGGGAACAGACCGGTGATAATCGGTTTGATATTCTTGTGAATAACGCCGGAATCGGTCAAATATTAACGCTGGAAGAGGCAACAGAAGAGTCGTTTGACGAAGTTATGAACATTAATGTCAAAGCACCCCTTTTTGTTACCCAACAAGCTTTGCCACGCCTGAATGATGGAGGCCGTATTATCAATATCTCATCGTTTGTTACACGTGTGGCCTCACCTAGTGTGTTCACTTACAGCGTGTCCAAGGGTGCCATAGATACATTTACACATGTTTTGGCTCAGCAGCTTGGAAGTCGTCATATTACAGTGAATGCCATTCAGCCGGGCATTATTAATACAGAGATGAATGCAGGTACACTGCAAGATCCGAATGGACAGAAGTCTGCTGCTAGCCTCTCAACCTTCAACAGATGGGGAGAATCGGAAGATATCGCCGATATCGCCGCCTTTCTTGCCTCATCGGACAGCCGCTGGGTAACCGGTCAACGAATTGATGCAAGTGGTGGATCGCGTCTGTAAATTAACGGTGATGATCTGATAAAAAAGTGGCAGTCACGGGGGCATACCTTTGTCCTCATGACTGCCACTTTTTTGTTTAATAACCCATATCCTTCAATATCTTAGATAACGTTCGCAGACGCTCGCCGATCATTTCATCGTCATCACTTAACGCTTGGCTGAACAGTTTAATATCCTCATTAATTCTTTCATTGTCCGTACATACTGACACAGTCATAGCATCCCCTTGCAGACCTACCCGGTCGATAACAGGCTGCTCTGGGTCATATAAATTCTCATATCGATAGGCTTCACGAAAATGTTCCAATGACCGACAAATCAGAATGGATAGATCTAGCACGCGATGAAGCGGCAGTTCCTCGGATTGTCTTGACCATTTCTCTCCTGTGTATCTCCATACTTTAGCTGAAATATCGACCTTACCTCTATCATTCCACTGGGCTAGTCCCAAGGAAAGACCTTTCGCGTCCGTGTTACCGGCCATCCGGCCGTCAACCTTCTCATAATTCTCCGACACGACAACAGGTTTATGTTTTAAATACGTAGGTATTTTCACTTTCATTCCCTCATTCCGTTTACCTATTCACTAAATTACTAAATGACGGTTTCATCTTATCTCTAATTACACTGTTAGTCAAATCCGTCTTTGGACAGGTTTCAATGGAATCACAAAACCCGCCAATTGTTCAATTGACGGGCTTCTAGCCTCATTATATCTATGAAATCATTTATTCCTTTGGAGGTTTATTGTATCCTTTGTCACCGTAAGGCTGCAGCTTCTCTAGCCACGGCTTCAAGATTTGTTTCTGTTCCCACCGCATATCTGTAATCTTATCGCTTTCCTTCTGCTGCAGCACCTCATAAGTGAATGCATCTGCTCCGAATTCCTTCCAATCCTTTTGCAACTGGGCATTTGCGAATCGTCCTTGATCCAGCTGCATCTGCAAAGTAAACCATTTGTTTTTCAAGTTGGGATAGCTGTCGATGAAGATTTTGCCGTTGATGTTATTCTTGATTTGGGCAACACCCATATAAATCTTAATTTGCTTGTATTCCTCAAGCAGTTCCTTACGCTTCTTCATATCCATATCTTTCTCTCCTTATCTTATATAATCAATATTTATCGAAACTTACAAATACCGCGCAATAATCCGCACTAGCTTCGCAGGAAGCTCACGTAAATTCGTAATATCCAAAAATCTTTCGTTACCATAAATCTCACTGATAACATCCTTATCTTGACCTATAGCGGCCGCCAGAAAAGTAATGCCTTTCCGTTCATACTCCTCGATGGTCTGTTGCATGTCTGAAGTGGCATATCTTCCGGTATAATTCTCCATTGCTTTGGGCTGCCCATCACTAATGCTAATTAATAGCTTCGTCTGCTCTGGTGAAACGGCTAACCGTTCGCCCATAATTCTCAGGGCCATACCGTCACGATTATTACTACGAGCCTGAATCCGCATCAGTCTGTAGCGATCATTAGCATCTGGCTTATCAAAGTCAGCATAGGCAAAGATCGACATTTGCTCCAACCTGGACACATTCGCCGTATCGCCATAGATTAATACAGGGATATTGCATATTTGGCAAAACTCATAGACCGCGATGACTGCTCGTTTGGCCGCCTCTAGTCGCCCGAACGCTGCCATCGATGCAGATTCATCCACTCTTAGACCAACCACAAGGGAAGGGGATTCCGTTGGCGGTCTTTTTTTGGCAAAATACCTGTAATCTTTATACGCCACGCTATCAGCTTGAAACTTGCTGCCATAGTAACGATTACGTTCAAACTCGGAAGATGTCTCATGTTCCAGAAGTGGAAGAGTCTTGCGGGCAATTTCCTGAACAATCGGCATAAGTTCCTTGCTTAGACTAACATATTCCTTTTGATGTTCCTGAACGTAATCGGGACGGTGAACAATGAGTTTTACCGACTCATGAATGGAATCTGACACCATCGCTCTTGCGGTCTGATTGAGTTTTTTACGGAATTTGCGTTCTTTTTGTTTCGCCTCTTCAGACATCGGTTCGGGATTGGCCTGATGGTATTGCGGAGCGCCATCTTCTCCGGTATCCGTACTTCTCATGTTAGTTGAGTCATCGGATACACGGGAAGAGTTCTCTTCACTATCCGCAGACTTTTTTAGCGCGACCGCCTTTTCATCTTCAATGTTCGCATGATCAACATCAGTGGCGCCTATATCCCCCCATAACTTGATCTCTATGGCTGCATCATCGCTAGATTTTCGTTTTTTTTTAGCCCACTCGTAGTAAGGGTCTCTAAGCTTGTGATGAGATCTTGCTTTTGCAGGGCTTCTTCCAAAATCCTGATTTCCTCTGCATCGGTGGTTATTTTGTAGATAACCTTATGATACAGGGATTCTTTGGCCGAGGCTCCGCCTGCAACCGCATCTGTCCAATAGAAGAAGGAACGCATTCCGGCCACACCTTTGATGGCATTAGCTCGGGCGGTTGTATCCAAAATCATAATCGTATCTGCCAACACGCTTAAGACCTGCTCATCTTGATAGCCGGTTTTGACTTTTGCCCGTTCAACCATGACTTCTTTCGTTGGCAAATCCATTTTCTCCGAGTGCTGAACTCTGTCCCGCAGCGCTTCATTTAGCGGTCTCGCCCCAGCATAACTACGATTGGTGGTAATGACCGCGATGAAGTCGGGATGTCTGTGAATGATCTCAGTAGGAAGATTAATACTGCCGTCCAGTTCCAAAGCAGAGTTTAACGCCATGAGTACCGCTGCATCTCGAATTACGTTTGGTTCCTGTATTTCTAGAAGATAACCTTTTTGATACGCCCTGACAATCTCTGATGGGTAAAAACGGTACTCCACGGCTTCTCCGTTACTCTGCTCCGCAGCAAGCTTCAGCAATTGCTTCATCTTTACAGCGGCCTGCTCCTGTGTTAGCCCCAATGCTTCCATTAAAATCTCAGTCGTGCTTTGAAAACCATCGCTTTCATATAGAACCTTCAATATGCTTTGCTCTACAGGGTCCAGCTTCTCCAACTGTTCAGAAGAAATCACCGGTAAAATAGCTCCGATAATATCCGATTTATCCATATCCGCAAAGCAGGTTACTTTTGTGTAGGGTAGCCCAAAATTAGCGGATAATGCTTTGGCTAATTGGGTTTTGCCAGAACCAGCATCGCCTTCTAAGAGAATATTGGCAATTTTCATTTCACCACGATTCCAGTTCCGTTTCACTTCATTGCTAATACGCTGTTCTTCTTCGCCTGGCTTATGAGACATTGGCTTTTCCCACACCAGCATCTTTTCCGCATCCGTCAATAGTCGCTCAGGTGACAAATAATATTCTTCATGCTTTTGCATTATTATCTCTCCTTTCTACCCGTCATGCTGTCCGGCCTGCTTCGGCCTTACTACTCTTCTTAACAACAATAGGGAGCAGTAGAAGCGCACCGATAATCACAAATACACCACTCGCCGCAAATACCCCTAGTAAGGAAAATGCATCCTTGAGATAACCGGAGATGAACATACCGACTACCATCATCCCCATAAAAATCGGCATAATCGTTCCCGATACCCGACCAATAAATGCTCCCTCTGTGTTCCGGACAAGAAGCGTCTGAATTCCGCCTTGGATACAAGGGTAGAACAGACCACTGATTACGAGTAGGGCAATGGTCAGCCAAATTTGCTTGGACGCGCCCATTCCTACCGTACAGACAGCATTGACAAGCAAACCGACTAAAAGCAATGTCTGTGGCTTAAATTTCTTGGCTATTGCGATGATGGCGGCTCCGCCTACCAGCATGGCTGCCCCATTGGCCATCACGAGCCATTGCAGAAATTGTCTATCCCGCCCCAAATTCTCGATAACCAGGAAGATTTGCAGCGGCTGAGTCAATCCAGAAGCCAAACCGACTGCCGAGAACGTCATACTCAGCGTTCTTAAAGATTTATTGTCCTTGATATAGCGCAGGCCAGCCGTCAGCTCCTTGATAAAGCCGCCGGTATTCTCTGATTTCGGTTCCGCCTCATCACGCGGAAGGGTCGATAAGATGAAGGAAGAACCAAGGAACATCACTGCCGTCAAAATCAGAGAAACGCTAATCCCAAACTTAATAAAAATAAATGTACCGATGACCGGTCCCAGCACTGTAAAGACAGCGACCAACGTTTGAGACATCGCCATCACGCCCTGCAGTTGATCAGCAGGTACATGTCGCTTGTATAGTTTCATCGCCGAAGGCTGAGAAAACTGCGATAAGCTGGCAGAAACAAAGGACCCGATCAGAAGGGCAACCCAGCCGCCGTTTATGACCGCAAGCAGCACAGCCCCAACGGACAAACCAGACAACAAATCACTCCAGACCATGGTTCTCTTCGGCCGCCACCTGTCGGCAAAGGTTCCGCCAATCAAGCCAAATATAAAGATCGGTGCAAATTCCGCAACCGAAATTAGCGATATATCAACCGGATTATTATGCGTTAATTCGGAAACATATAGCAGGACCGCATAATTCCGGACCCATATCCCCAGCTGCAGCAGCACCCGGGAGAGGATAATCGTTCGAACATAGCGATTCGCAAACATTTTTAATACCCCATATCTTCTAAAATTTTGGCTAACGCACTCAGACGCTCGCTGATCATTTCATCATCATCACTGAGTGCCTGACTGAACAGCTGAATATCTTTATTAATCATTTCATTGTCCACATCAACCGCTACGGTCATAGCGTCACCTTGCAGGGCAATACGATCGAGAACCGGCTGCTTCGGATCATATAAATGCTCAAAGCGATATGCTTCTTGAAAATGAGCCAAGGTCCGACAGATTAAAATGGACAAATCCAATACACGATGGAGAGGCAGTTCTTCCGATTGTCTTGACCACTTTTCTCCTGTGTATCTCCAAACTTTAGCCGAAATATCGACCTTACCCCGATCATTCCACTGAGCTAATCCCAGGGAAAGACCCTGTGCGTCCGTGTTTCTGGCCAATCGGCCGTCAACCTTCTCATAATTCTCCACTACAACTACAGGTTTATGCTTTAACGTTGTAGGAATTTTCATCTTGCTCCCTCTTCTCATTTACTAATTTACTAAATTACTAATTTACTGCTCAATAATATCTTGAACTTTTTCGTTCGTCAAGCCGCTTTTTAAATTTTGGAAATCACTCCTTAGCCGGATTTGTAGTACAAGAACAAAAAAGATGACCTCTGATTCATTCAGAAGTCACCTTTTTACTACTTACTCTATTGAGATTTAACATTATATCTGTCTTATGAAATTCATTACAAAATCCGACCCGCAAGCGAGAACTGAGAAATATCTATGTCATTCTTACCTGAAATAATCAGGTTGCTCAAGGCTTGTCCGACTGCGCTGCTAAATTTAAAGCCATGTCCTGAGAACCCTGCAGCAATCGCAACGTTAGGATACTTTGGATGTAAATCAATAATAAATTTCTCATCAGGAATCATTGGATACATGCAAGTTTTTCCATACTTTAATTGTTGAATATCAGGAATATATCCATTCAAAAATAGCTGCAAATCTTCTTTATCGCCTGCTACTTCACCAAACTCTTTCATCAATTCATCTGGATTTATTTCATCCCCGCCATCATGCCGACCTACCTTTAAGCCGCAACCATCAGTACTTGGAAAACCGTAATAAATACCTTCTGGAGTCTCAAAGTTAAAGGCTGGAAACTGCTCATGACTATAAATATCTTCATTAGCATCAAACCAAGCAAATGTCTTTCTCACGGCGGTAAGAGGAAGATCCAAATCGAGCATCGTAGAGAGTAGCTCTCCGGACCATGCTCCTGCGGAAACAACTAACGCATCCGAGAAAAAGGTCTCTTCGTCCGTTTTAATGGATACTCTGTCATCTAGAATGGAAATTTCTTGAACTCTACTATTGGTGAGGATTGTAGCACCATGCGATTCGGCGAGCTCTTTATAAGCTTGGATACATTCCTCACTTTTCAGTATTCCTGACGCTGGTTCAAAACACCCGACATAGTCGCCGGGTAAAGTGACGCCAGGCCAACGCTGATGAACTTGCTCAGCATCCATAATATCGAGTGGCAACGAATATTTTTCAGAACTAGAGATAATATTTTGAATAAAATGAGACCCTTCCTCACCTACATTCAGAACCCCTGTTTGAAGAAACAATTCCTTCCCAGTAGCCTTTTCAAGATCAGTCCATAATTCTTGCGCTCTTAGAACAAAAGGAACATATTCTTCACCCTCAGCATAAGCGTGCCTGATAATTCTGGTTTCCCCGTGATGGCTCCCTTTGTTATGTGGTGGGTTAAAGGAGTCTAATATCAAAGTTTTCTTTCCACTCTTGGCTAAAAAATAACCCGCGGCCATTCCCATTGAACCTGCACCAATGATAATTACATCATAGCTCATGCCTTTTAACCTCCATGCAAAAATCTAAAATATTTAAATATCAATCTTCTTTCAAATTGGTTTTGGTGTCAAGGAATGACCGAGGACCGTTGAAATCGTAGCAGCTGCTTTTCTAACGGCTGATCCATACTGTATGCAAATATCAGGTGTGAAATCCTGTGTAAAACCTAGAACGGTAAGGCTCCCGATTACCCGGCCAAAGCGATCGAATATGGGAGCAGCTACCGCACTGACACCTTGGTCCAGTTCTTGGTGTGATTCCGAATATCCCATGCGACGGGTTATCTCAAGCTCTTTTAATAATTTTTGGCGATCCACAGCTTCATATTCAGAAGATGTCTTCGACGCAGAGGAATCCATATACCGTTCCTGCTCTTCTTGATCAAGATAAGCAAGAATTGCCTTTCCTGATGATCCCTTATTAATTGGACTCAAACGCCCGAGCAGATGTGTAACATGGACGGCTGCTGTACTGTCCACTTTGTCCAGACATTTCACCTGACGATTAGAAATAATGGATAAAGTAACCGTTTCTCTCACTTCATGAGCCAGACGTTCTAACTCGCCACGTGCAATCCGCTGGAAATTCAATCTCCCGGACAGACGGTCCATAATGAATTGAAATATTTCCACACGAACTTCATACTTTCCATCCGGCAATTGGGAAGCGAACCCTCGCCGTTGAAGGGTACGAAGAATACGGAAGGTGGTTGATTTATTGAAGCCGGTAGCAGTTGCAAGTTCAGCTACTCCCCATGCCCCATCCCGTTCAACCAGTCTCATAAGAACTTCTAATCCCTTATCCAGGGTTTGCAGTTGGTCTGTATCGTTATCTGACATAAATTCTCCTTATCACTATAAAACTTTCGATAGGAATTCTATTGTTCTTTGATGTTTAGGGTTAGAGAATACTTCCTCTGGAGTGCCTTCTTCTAAAATGGTCCCTCTATCCATAAATAGAATCCGGTCGCCAACTTCTCTGGCAAACCCCATCTCATGGGTGACAATCACCATTGTCATCCCTTCTTTAATCAAATTTTTAATGACGTCCAGTACTTCCCCTACCATTTCAGGGTCAAGCGCAGATGTAGGTTCATCAAATAGCAGGACTTCCGGCTCCATCGCCAAGGCTCTGGCTATAGCAATACGCTGCTTTTGTCCCCCTGAGAGAGAAGCCGGATAATCCTTTTCCTTATTGGACAAACCCACCCGGCTTAACAGCTCTAACCCACGTTTATAAATATCCTGTTGAGACATCCGCTTAACATGAATAGGTGCGAGCATAATATTATTGATAACGTTATTGTGGGGGAAGAGGTTAAATTGTTGGAATACCATGCCCATTCTCTGCCTGATCTTATTGATATCTGCCTTTTTATCCGTAATATCCTGACCATCGAAAATAATTGATCCAGAGGTGGGGGTTTCCAGTAGATTCAAGCATCTCAGCAAGGTGGATTTGCCCGAACCGGAGGGACCAATAATAACCGTTACTTCCCCTTTTTTAAAATGTTGATTGATGCCCGATAATACAGGGGTCTTGCCAAAGTTTTTATACAGTTCTTTAACGTATATCACTGCTCTTAAATCTCCTTTCGATCCAGCTCATCAACCTACCCAATGAGAACGTTAGGATAAGATAAAACACGGCCGAAATGATTAACGGTTCAAGAGCAAGATAGGTGGCTCCCTGCACAATCTTGGCTGCTAATGTCAATTCTCCAACGCCAATTACGGAGGCCATTGAAGAAGCCTTGATGATATTCACAAACTCATTCCCTATAGCCGGTAAAATATTTTTGATGGCCTGTGGCATAATGACAAGTCTCATAGCCAAGCTACGAGACATGCCCAAGCTTCTTGCCGCTTCCATTTGCCCTTTATCCACAGCCTCAATACCTGCTCTGACAATCTCAGCTATAAATGCGCTGGCGTTTAAGGTAATGGCAATAACCGCCGACTGAAAGGCTGAGATATCGATACCCAGCAGCATTTTACCACCCGAAAAAACAAGCAATATCTGCAATAACAGTGGAGTTCCTCGCATCAGCTCGATAAAAACCACAGCGAACGCGCTTATAGGTTTAAATCTCCCTATGCCGGACTTGGATGCTTTCATGAAATAGATGATAAAGCCTAAAATCGTAGCTAAAATAACAGTTGCTATTGATAAGCCTATGGTAACTTTTAAACCTTCAAGAAATTTAGGGATATAGCGATCTAGAGAACTAAAATCAAGCAATGATATGCCTCCTCTTTATACACGTAAACCTTATCCAGGCATATTTAATTCGGACTCTCTATTCATTTTTCTGATTTTTTGCGGCCAATTCGGAAGCGGCTTGAATATATTTATCAAGATCTCCAGAATCCTGAAGTCGTTTAATGGTTTTGTTGATAGATTCACGCAAAGCATCTTCATTCTTTTTGACGACAACTCCAACTCCAGCGCTGTTTAAAGCAGAATCATCGATAACGATTCCATCAGCAATCGCAAGCTCGGGATTGGCAGCTACAGCAACTTTTGCAACAAGACCTTCACTAATAACAACATCAACCTGCTTAGCTTTTAGAGCAAGGTTTAGCGTATTCATGTTGTCCATCAGAACAAGATTCTCATTCGGGAATTGAGCTTGCATTAGCGTTTGCTCCGTAGAGTTCAGCTGCACGCCGATTCTCTTTCCTTTTAGATCGTCCAGGCTTTTATATTTGTCCTTGTCCGAAGCTTGAATCAACGCAATATCTTGGGACAGATAATAAATATCCGAGAAATCTACCTGTTTCTTTCTTTCTTCTGTTGCCGATAAAGCTGAAATTAGGATGTCCGTCTGGCCAGCTTTGAGGGCTGGAATCAATGCATCCAGATCTAGTTGTTTGAACTCCACTTCCACTCCGATATCCTTGGCAATTTCTTTAGCTAAGTCAATATCAAAGCCAACTCTCTGATCTTCACCGTCAACGATGGCATGGAATCCAAATGGAGCGAACACAGCATTGTTACCAACTACGATTTTCCCCTTAGCCTTTATAGCAGCCAGTGCATCCTGGGTATCATCGTTTTTATTTCCGCAAGCCGATAATAGCACCACTAACGCCCCTACTAAGCTAATAAGCATCCATTGTTTGAGAACTTTCTTTTTCATAAAAAATCCACTCCCTTTAATTGTATGTTTTTAAAACATGAATCCACTAAATTAAATCTCCAATTGCGGCTTCGATTTTTTTCACAATCTCACCAGATTCAGCTAGTTTTATAGCTCCTTTAGAAAGCGACGGCATGTATGTATCATTGTCTGTGAACGGAATGGCATCTAGTAATACGTCATATGCGATTTGCGTGCCTGCCCCTAGTTTAAAATCACCCAGTACATCTCTTGTGATATAGATGGCTCTTGAGGCGAGCAAATATTCGATCCCAATAATCTTGGGAAGATTATCGATGATTTGCTTTGTCTTTCTACATGCCCAAGGGGCCATACTTACATGATCCTCCTGATTGCTTTTCGTAGACAGGGTATCTACGCTGGCAGGAAAACATAATGTTTTATTCTCGGAAGCGATCGCTGCAGCTGCACATGAGATAACAGGGTATCCGCAATTCAAGCCCGCTGGTTCTCCCGCAAGCATTGGAGGCAAGCCGTAGTTAAGCGTTGAATCACATAGTGCAAAAATTCTGCGTTCCGAAATATTCCCGATTTCCGCTAGACTCATAGCTAGAATATCCATGGCAAAGGCAATCGGCTCACCATGAAAATTCCCTCCGCTTAAGAAATCAAGCTCGCCTTGTTCATTCCAAAACACAAGTGGATTGTCTGTAGCCGCATTGATTTCCCGCTCCAGAATTTTTCTAACATAGTTCAGATTATCCCTACATGAACCATGGACTTGTGGCAGACAGCGAATGGAATATAAATCTTGAACGCGCGGCTGATATTCTGGATGCAGAACATCGTGCTTAAGATGAACCTTCCTTGCATCTTCCGTTGTACGCTCACTATCTCTGACAAGTCTTCTAATATTGCTGGCACTATCAATTTGCCCTTTTTGCCGTCTGACAAGATGGATTCTCTCATCAAATGCCGCCAATTCTCCACGCATAGCCTCAATACTTAACGAGGCAGAAGCTTCTGCTTCTTTAACCAGCTTGGCAGCATCGAAATAATTAAGCACAGCCATTCCTGCAAACATCGTCGTTCCATTAATGAGCGCGAGTGCATCCTTTGCTTTCAGCTCGAATTTGATCGGATAGATGCCCGCTCTTTTTAAAGCTTCTGGAGCAGGTAAAATCTCACCTTCATAGTAAGCTTCAGCAGCATCATACCCGATGAGAACAGAGGCCATATGTGCCAATGGCGCCAGATCGCCGCAAGCTCCAACAGAGCCTTGCACGGGAATTACAGGGTGTACCCCTTTATTCAGCATTTCGATCAGCCTGTCCACCACTTCAATTCTGAGCCCCGACACGCCCTGACAAAAAGCATTTAATCTTACCGCCATGGTCGCTCTAACTACTTCTTCTGATGCAGGGTCACCAACGCCCCCACAATGCGACAAAATAATATTTCTTTGGAACAAATCATTATCTTCAACCGAAATATTGAAATCTTTCAATTTTCCCACGCCAGTATTAAAACCGTAGATCGGGGGTGCATCACTTCTGATCCAATTCTTCTCTATGTATTCTCTGACTTTAATAATTTCTTTTCTACTGGATTCAGCGATTCGGACCTGTGCATGATTTCTAGAAATATTAACAATGTCTTCAATCTTCAAATTCTCTCCATCTAGTATTATTTCGCTCATTTGCATCCCCCTGGATCATCCAACCGTTTCGATTATAGAAACAGTTGTTTCTTTATTTGTTAATTTTAGTTAAGTGTAAGAGATAGATGTTTTCGTGTCAATACTTATCTCATCTGTTTAGTGGGGTTTTATCTTGCAGGTTGGAATAATAATATCATTCATAACATGACATACTGTAGTCTAGTTATGAATGATACAGTTGAATTATAAAGGGGGAGTAATCATGTCTTTTCAACTACCGATACCAATTGCAATTTACATGGATTCGCTAAATACCCATGACAATGCTGTCATTGACGGTTGCATGGCAAAAGATGCTCATGTTCATGATATCGGTGAAAACAATCATTTCAATGGACTTGAGGCTATTAAGAAGTGGCGCGGAGACTCCAATGACGAATTTAAGCTGAGATCCGAGGTTATAAACGTGGAAGACAAACACGGAATAGTCATTGTAACTTCCCTAACCAGCGGCAATTTCCCGGGAAGTCCTCAACTGTTTTATTATTTCTTTACTGTCGCAGATAACTTGATCACCAATATAGAAATTGTTCCAGGTGAGGAAAACGTAAAACTGGACATCTAAGCGGTATACAGAATCAAGAAGGTCTCGCAGCTTATGAAAGACCTGGCCAGACCGAAACGATGTGCAGCTCGTACTGGATACCGTCAAGCAGTGGACAAGTAAAATAGACGTAAATTGGAAGCCGTGCTCCATTCGGATCACGGCTTCCAATTTACGTCTCAGGCGTACAACATGCGATTAGAAGGATTCGGCGTTAAGGGCAGCCACTCTCGCAAAGCAACCTGCCTGGATAACGGATGCATCGAATCCTTTTTTTCGTATATTTACTTTTATAATTACCATCGGAGTCCGCCCGATCTTCTTAAGCGTAGCCTTATTCACCGATGTTTTGTACTCCGATCCCTCCACGTACGGCCCTGCTCCACAAAAGCTGCAAATAGCTTCGTCATTTGCGGCTCGTTAGCTGCTGCCATATTCTCAGGATGCCACTGTACCCCGATTGTAAAACTTCTATCTTTGTACTCAACCCCCTCAATTACACCATCAGGTGATGTTGCCGTCACTTGCAGTCCTTCTCCGAGTTCCCGAAGAGCCTGATGATGAAGGCTGTTGACCCTTACTTGGGTGCTCCCCAAGATATTAGCTAATTTGCTATCCGGGGTAATTAATACATCATGAGTATCGCTGCTTCTGGGTACGCCTCGCTGCACATGTTCTAAAGCTCCCTCATACTGGCTCGGCAAATCCTGATAGAGCGTACCGCCGAGTGCAACATTCAGAACTTGCACTCCGCGGCAGATGGCGAGCAGTGGTTTATCGGTATCTAGAACATAACGAATCGCTTCCAGCTCAATCTCGTCACGGATCGCCAGTATCTGTCCAAGTTCAGGTATAGCCTCTTCTCCGTATCTGGAAGGATCGATATCTTCTCCTCCCGTAAAAATCAGACCGTCGCAATGATCAATCAATTGTTTAACTGTTTCTATAGAAGCAAGCGGCAGAACGATGGGTAGACCACCCGCCGCTTCTACCGCAATGTGATAATCCTGATGAACGTATACCCCTTCACTGTAAGCGTTCAATCTGGCTAGTGTGCTTGTAATGCCGATAACAGGTTTCATGATAAGCTCCTTTTACGCTAATGGTATAGGCCTTGTGTACAAGGAACGCCAGACTACTGGCGGGTATCTAGTGCATCGCGCAGACCATCACCTACGAAATTGATAGCAAGTACAGTGAGCAGGATCATTGCCCCCGGTGGTACCCACAGCCATGGCTGATCGGTTAATACCGTCAATGATTGTGCGTCTGTAAGCATATTTCCCCAGCTTGCTGTCGGAGGCTGCACCCCCATACCGAGAAAGCTAAGGCCCGCTTCACTCATAATAGCAGAAGCAATGCCAAAGGTCGCATTCACAATGATGGGTCCAACAGCATTAGGAAAAATATGCCGGAACAAGATCCTTGGAGTGCTTAGTCCAAGAGCTACGCCTGCATTAATGTAGTCAAGCTGCTTGATCGTCAGCACGCTCCCTCTGACGAGTCGTGCGACACTTGGCCAGGAGAACAAGGCCAAGACGAGAATAATCGTCGTCATGTTCGAGCCTAGAATACTAATGACTACAAGAATAACCATCAGAAAGGGAAACGCCATGAACATATCCGTTATCCGCATAATCACCATATCCAGCCAGCCGCCAAAATAAGCGGACACGATACCGATCAGTGTTCCAACGGTCACATATAGAGCTACTGTCACGAACCCGACGAGAAGTGAAATTTGCGTCGCATAAATGAGACGACTCAGCACGTCACGTCCAACCTGATCCGTCCCGAGCCAATGCTCTGCCGAAGGCGGTGCTGAAAAAACTCCCGTTACTTCTGCGGGATCGTTCGGTGCAATCCACGGTGCCAGCAATGCCACAAGGATAAGCAATACAGTTATAACCAGCCCGGCAACGGCCAGCTTATGGCGATTAAAGCGAGTAAATAACTGCTTAAAAAAAGCATCCTCCGTCTCCGGTTTAATGCTCTCAGCAGGGATCACTGCAGACACTGAGCCCTCATTAAGCTCATACGGAGATAATGCCACGTCGATCACCCTCTCTAGGTATATTTAATACGCGGATCAGCCGCTGCATACAGGAGATCCGTTAGCAAGTTGGTCGTAAGTACAATCAGTGCTGCTACCAGGTTCAGCCCCATCAGTATTGGATAATCACGGGACAGTATGGATTGAATTGTTAACTGACCGATACCTGGCCATTGGAATATTTGCTCTATTAGAATACTACCACCTAACAACAAGGGAATCTCCATGCCAACCACTGTAATGATGGGGAGGAGCGCATTACGCAGCGCGTGCTTATTCGTGACAATAAACGGATGCAGGCCTTTGGAATTCGCTGTACGCAGATAGTCCATATTCATTACATCCAACATACTCGCCCTTACATAGCGCACTTTTTTCCCTGCAATGACGATGCCTAGCACAAACACAGGCAGAATCATATGGCTAAGACGATCCCAGAAGCCCCCTGCACCGCCGAGTGTAGCCATTCCGCCCGTAGGGAACCATTTCAATTGAACAGCGAATATGTAGATCAGCCCCAAACCGAGGAAAAACTGCGGGATCGATGTGCCAATAAAAGATAGACCTGTTATAATATAGTCGAACTTCGTATTTTGCTTAAGAGCACTAAGGATGCCCACAGGAATGGCAATAAGCATACCAAAGATAAGTGAAGCAGAAGCCAGGATTAACGTTGGACCAATTCTTTCCCCAATGATCTGGGTAACTGGTGCATAGGAGCTGAAAGAATAACCTAACTGACCGTGCAGCAGATTCAGCAGCCACTTAAAATATTGCAGAACCACAGGATCATTCAGTCCGAGAATCTCTTTCCTGAGTTCAAGGACCTCCTTTGGAGTATTGGGATCGATGAACATATCAACTGGATTGCCAGGCGCAAGCTTAATAATGAAATAATTAAGCACTGTAATCCCCAACAGGACGGGGATCGCAATCAGGATTCGGCGGATAATATATTGAAAAATGGCCGGCTCCTCCCTTCTCTTTCATTACTCTATTGGGCAAGAGGAAAATGACAAGCCACCGCATGCGGATTCTCGTCTAATGCCGGTTCTTCCAGGCGGCATAGCTCCTGCGCATACGGACAGCGGGTATGGAATCGGCAGCCATTGGGAGGATTGGCCGGAGATGGCACATCGCCCTGGATGACGATACGCTTGTCTGCGCGCAGGGTCGGATCTGGCTTCGGATAGGCTTGAAGTAAGATTTGCGTGTAAGGATGCTTCGGACTGCGAAATAGTTCATCCTTATCGCCAATCTCGACGATTTTTCCCAAATACATCACAGCAACCCGAGTGCTAATATATTTCACTGCACCGATGCCGTGGGCAATAAAAAGATAGGTCAGATTCAATTCTTGTTGCAGATCGGACAGGAGATTCAGTATTTGTGCTTGAATGGATACATCCAACGCAGATACCGGCTCGTCACAGACGATTAGCTTAGGCTCAAATGCAATAGCACGAGCAATTCCGATCCGCTGGCGTTGACCACCGGAGAACTCGTGCGGATACCTGTTTTTATAAGCTTGTGGCAATCCGACCATATCAAGCAATCGATTCACGCGCGCCTGCACCTCACTGCCTGTTGCCAAATGATGTGCAATATACGGTTCTGCCAGGATGTCGGCCACTCGTTGACGTGGATTAAGCGAAGCATACGGATCTTGGAAAATGATTTGGAGCCGCGTCCGAACCTCCCTCAGTTCCTTTTGCTTTTGGTAAGTAATATCCTCATTTTCAAACCATATCCGCCCTTCAAAAGGGTCCTCAAGTCGCACAATCGAGCGACCGAAGGACGATTTGCCACAGCCGGACTCACCAACAAGTCCGAGCGTTTCGCCTTTATGAATGCTCAGACTAATATCATCTACCGCCTTCACATGACCGACAGTACGCGAGAAAACACCCTTTTTAATCGGATAATACGTCTTCAGCTGTTCGACTTGAAGCAGCGGAGCATCTGCGATCATAATACGCTAGCCTCCTGTTGCTGGGAATTTGCTCTGTCTGATAAAGGTGTAGCCTGTTCCTCGACAACCCAGCATCGTACTTGATGCTCACCTTCCACACTTTTAAGCTCAGGCTGTTCTTGCCGGCAACGGTTGGTTGCTAAGGCACAACGGGTATGAAATCGGCAGCCCTCAGGCATCTTTGTGACGGAAGGCACGGTACCGGGAATCGCCTGTAGTCGTTCGTTCTCTCCATGAACACTCGGGATGGATGCCATCAACCCTTGCGTGTAGGGATGCTTGGGTTCACGGAAGAGCGTAAATACGTCCGCCGACTCTACAATTTGGCCAGCATACATAACGACTACACGATCTGCCATCTCGGCTACGACACCCAGATCGTGGGTAATTAACATAATCGCTGCTTTACTCTCTTCCTGAAGCACCTTCATCAGCTCCAAAATTTGCGCTTGGATCGTGACATCAAGTGCTGTCGTCGGTTCATCGGCAATCAGCAGCTTAGGCTTGCAGGACAAAGCCATCGCAATCATGATTCGCTGGCGCATCCCGCCAGAAAGCGTATGCGGATAGGTATTCATTAGATTTTTGCCCTGGGGCAATCCGACTTTATGCAGCATTTCAATGGCATAGCCTTTGGCTTCCTTACGGGATAGATTCGTATGACACTGAATCATCTCCACCAGCTGATGTCCGATCGTCAGAACCGGATTCAGCGAGCTCATCGGCTCTTGGAATATCATAGATATCTCCTTGCCCCTTAAGGCACGGAGCTCCTTTTCGGAATGTGCAGCTATATTTTGGCCATTAAAGCGAATTTCCCCTTGCTTAATTCGGCCATTCTTACCGAGCAGTCTCATGATTGACAGTGAGGTCACACTTTTCCCGCAACCAGATTCACCAACAATGCCAATCGTCTCCCCTGCTTTCAGACTGAAGCTAATATCCTGAACAGCAACTACGTCTTCTTTCCCATTCCAAAATACAGTTTGCAGCCGATCGATTTCCAATAGATTAGTGATGTGATTCACCGCCTTTCTGACAAAATGACGCCGTCCGCGTTTAACTTCTCAAATAAGAACGGGTGCGTGCACATCCTGCGGGATCGCCGGAACATAGGGCTTGCCCTGTGTCGAGTTTTGGAATTCTGCTCGGGCCTTGTTCAGTCCCTCTCCGCCGTCTGTTAGCAGCTCATAAGCTGCAAGGGCAAGCAGCTTGGCGGCATGGTGCATGCCTTTAAGACCGATGGGCGAACCAAAAGCAGACGTCGCTTGCCAAGTATGTACCTGTACGCCAAGCGGCGCACAGGTCGTCGTAATCTGGCCCACTGGCGTAATCCAGGATACATCACCGACATCGCTAGAACCGCCACCCGTGGTCTGCGAAGTAGCTCGGTTTTCGTAGAAACCCGTAGGCAGAAGCTCGTCACTCTTCCCCCACTCTTGATGACGTTTCTTAGCTGCTTGCAGCAAATCCGGATCAAGCGTAGCTGCAAGAGCTGTCGCCAGCTCTTGCTCCTCAGGTGAGAAGTTCAGCGCTCCTGCATCATCCTGTTGCTTAACCAGCAATTGATTCAGCGTCTCGTTTATATTCAAATCATAAGCACCCGCTTTAATCTCCCAAGTGACCGACGTCTCTGTCATCAGTGCACCTCCTTGAGCGATCTTGATCAATCGCTCCAGCAGTTCGTCCACATGCTTGCGGTTGACGCCGCGGAGGTAGTACCAGACGCTTGCCTCATCGGGCACAATATTGGGTGCTTCTCCCCCATTTGTAATCGTATAATGAATACGCGATCCGTCTGGCACATGCTCACGCAAGTAATTTGCTCCGACATTGGTCAACTCGACGGCATCCAGAGCGCTGCGCCCCAAATGCGGGACTACGCCCGCATGTGCAGCACGACCTTTGAAGGAAAATTCAACAGAAGTAAGCGCCGATGTTCGAATACTCCAAGCGGCATTCGAGTTCCCGGGATGCCAGGTGAGCGCAGCATCTAGGTCATCAAAAATACCGGCTCTCGCCATAAATGTTTTTCCAGATAAAACCTCTTCCGCCGGGCAGCCATAATAACGAATCGTGCCTGACAATCCTTCTTCATCCAGACGTTGCTTTAATCCGATAACGGCCTCCACGCCTGCCGTCCCGAGCAAGTTATGGCCACAACCGTGGCCAGGTCCGCCAGGAGTAATAGGCTCACGAACCGCACTCACCTTCTGTGAAAGCCCCGGAAGCGCATCATACTCCCCAAGAATACCGAGCACTGGTTCACCCGAGCCATACTCAGCTACGAAAGCTGTTGGTACGCCACCTATGCCGGAAGTGATTCGAAAACCCGCCGCCTCTAGCGTTTCTGACTGCAGCTTTGAGGCGAAGGCCTCCGTGTAAGCCACCTCAGGGCGATTCCAGATACGCAGCGCAAGCTCCTCATAGGTGGATCTGTTATCTTCAAGCCAGTTAACCAGTTGTTTTTTACTCATACTCTCCTCCTGCTATTTTAGATCCCATTCATTAATGTTGTTGAACATCCCTATATCAAGCGGCTTGCCGACAAGTACGTCCTTGGACACCGCAAGCAATCTTTTTTCCGAATAGACAGCCAGGGAAGGTACATCTTCATGAAGGGTCTCCTGGAGCTTGTTATAAATTTCCTTCCGTTTCGCCGGATCAGCTTCCGTTTCGCCCTTGGCGATCAGTTCGTCAACCAGCGGGTTTTTGTATTTCAAAAAGTTTCCTGTATTAGTACTCTTAAAGAGAGTGAAGTAAGAGCTTGGCTCAATATAAAAGTCACGGGTGAAGATTGTAATGTCGTAATCGCCCTTCAGTACCTTTTGGATTAAGGTTGGGAAATCAAACTTTTGCACCTGAATGTTCAAGCCAATGGCTGTCAGGTTCTGCACGAGTATATCAGCAGCCTGCTCGCGGATTTTGTTGCCCACCGGAATGAGGAACTCAATCGGCTTCTTCTTATCCCATTTAGCCTCTTCCAGCAGTTTCTTTGCTTTCTCCGGGTCATAGTTATAGTTCACAATATCCTTATTGAAGTAAGGGTGGTAGCTCGGAATCCCTCCGTCTATGACTTCCCCTTGGCCTTTAAGCAGCTGATCCACAATCAAGGTGCGGTTCAACGCATAAGCAATGGCTTGGCGTACCTTTGGATCTGCTATCTTTTCACTGTTAAAAAAGATTTCAGGAGGTACAGAAGGGTTGCCTGAAGCTAAGTCGACATTCTCGAATCCTTTGACCTTCTCATAATCTGTAATCGGAATGAGACCCACAGGTACAGAGTTCATCTGAATTTCTCCAGTTTGCAGTTGAGCGACAAGATTGGCGGCTGGCAGAACTTTGATGAAGATTTTATCCAGCTTGGCTTCATCGCGGTAATAGTTCGTATTTTTGACTACCTCAACATACTGTCCTTGGGCAAAGTTAGCGATCTTGAAGGCGCCTATCGTAACTTCTGGCTTCTGGAAATAAGGGTTCGTTGCGATCTGATCCGGTGCTACGTCCTTCAGAATATGCTCCGGCAGGAAGAACACTTTGGTGCCGAAACGTTCCTTGAAAATAAGAGGATCAATTGGGGTTTTCGTTTTGACCTCGAATGTTTTATCATCTACAATCTTCAAGCCGCTGATCTCGGTCTTTCCTTCATCCAGCTTACCAGCATCGTTCAAGCCTTCGATGAAGTTCAGCTTAAAGTTCGTTTCTACCTTCGGGTTAAGGGCTGTTTTTAGGGTAAAGTCAACATCAGCTGTAGTGAACGGCTGCCCATCATTCCATTTAGCCGCAGGATTCAGCTTAACGACAAATGTTTGATTATCTGTCGTCTCCACAGAATCAGCGATCTTTGGCAGAAATTCGAACTTCTCATTCAGATCAAGCAGAGAGTCATTAATTAATGCAATCGCATTGTCAGCAGCGGAATCGCCCTGATCATTAATTTGATTCAGCGTGACGGGTACGTTCACAATTCCTATATATACAACTTTCTCTTTCTCTTCTTTTTTTGGAGAAGGCTCAGCCTCTTTAGGCTTGTCCGTAGCTGCTGCTTGCGTTGCCGATTCTTGCGTTGATGATGAAGATGGTGAATTTGCTGATGAACCGCACGCAGATAACACGAGCATGAGTGCAATAACGATAAAGAGCATGGTTCGACGATAATGACGATTCATAATTTTCAGCCCCCCAAATTTTGATTATTCCAATTTGTTTAATATGAATTGTAGCTAAATTTACCATTGACGAATCTGTACTGTCCAATAGATTTGTTCAATTAGAATATCCAAAATATTGAATCTCACTAGCAAATCAGGGGCCTTGGTCATACTAAGAGGGGTTGTAGAAGTATCTATCGTGGAATAAGAGGATTGAAAAATAAAAAAATCGCAGCCTGGTCAATAAATGAGCCAAGCAGCGATTTTTTAACATCTATTTTGTTTTGAAAAAGTGCTATTTCTGGATAAATAACGATCGTACGAATATTAGAAGTAGGCGCTTCTTCCTGGCGCAGCTCCTTATTAAATGTGAAACTTATTTTCTATAAGACCAATTGTCCGGAATAACGGTGAGATCAGCCGGGTGATGATACCGTTCGCCGATTTCTTTAAAGCGTTGCAGAATGTTGTCGTCCAGCACGCCTTGCTGGTTCGGTGCCCCATTAAGCAAGAATGATACATTGTGCTTGTTACATTCAATGATTTTGTCCAATGCCCAGTCAGCTGTTCTAAGCTCCATAGTAGTATCTGATGTTCTCCAGAACCAGGTCTTGGTTAAAATGTTGCAGCTCGCTCCGGGACCGTTAAAAGAGTGATCGACCTCTTGCCCGGCAGCATTTTCAAAAAATGCAATGTCCGTTTGCTCTACTCCAGACTCACAGCCAATGTTCATCAACAAGCACTGTGGCTGCAGACCTTTGACCAATGCATCGATTTCCTCGAAAGGAAGATCCTCATAACTAGGGCCACCCCAAGGTGCATTCCACCCATCAATAATCAGGAACGGGATTTCTCCGTAACCTGTCAACAGCTCCTCAATTTGATTCTTAATGAACTGTTTATCTTCAGGCGTGCATTTCTTCCGGCCGATTTGGTGATGCAAGTCCAGCGCGGAGAAATAAAGACCTGCTTCAATCCCTTCTTGCCTAAATGCATCAAGATATTCCTTAACTACGTCTGATTTTAGCGTTGCGTTCTTTACAGAATGATCGGTATATTGGGTCGGCCATAAGCTGAATCCTTCATGATGCTTCGCTGTCAGCGCCGCAAATTTCATTCCTGCAGATTTTGCAGCCTTGGCCCATTGGGCACAGTCCAACTGCGTCGGATTCCAGTCTTTGGGATCAAAAATAAATCTGCGAGGTTCATCGTTATTTTCGTGGCCATATTCCCAATCTTCCACTTCCGTATCTGCGAACTGAAATGTAGCACTATTAAAATGAATAAACATGCCAAGCCTTTGATTAACAAACCATTGTTGCTGTTGAACCAATTCTTGATTACTCATGAAGATAACCTCCTAATTATGTTGTGTAACAGAATCGTATAATATCTACTACTCTATAGAATTATAGTCCCCGTTACAGCTAACAGAATCGACATTCCATAGTACAATTCCTACATAATTATCTGGAAGGACTAAATACTCTCTGTTGTCTCTACGCTGTACGTTTGCACATTTGAAATGTACAATCGTTACTATAGAAGCTGATAAGCTGAGATGTGCAAAGGCAAAAGGAAGGTGTAAACATGACTCTAAACTCTCGAGAACTTATGATTGAAGGTGCCATACAGCTCCTCGGCCAACGGGGGGTGCAGGCTGCCTCATTTTCTGAAATTATGAAAGCCACTGGAGCGCCAAGAGGGTCCATCTACCATCATTTCCCTGAGGGTAAAGACCAACTTGTCAAGGAAGCTATTGATCTGGCTGGACAACGCGCTATAAGCTTTTTAAATACCCTTGAAGACCAACCCGCTGAAATTGTCACCGAGAAGTTCATTTCACTGTGGAGAATGCTATTAAGTCACTCCAACTTTGAAATGGGTTGTTCTGTGCTCGCGGTAACTGTAGGATCGGACTCGCCAGACTTGCTGGAACAAGCCGCAACTGTATTCCAACAATGGGGCGATTACTTAACAGCAATGCTGGCTGCTGGCGGTCTGAACCCGGACAAAGCAAAGGGACTAGCGAATGTTATCATTGCTTCCTGCGAAGGCGCTGTGGCTATCAGTAAAGCGCAAAAATCTTTCGATACTTTCGATACGGTAGCAGAGCAACTGCTGATTATGGTAAAGAGCGCGTCCAACTCACAACGGGAAACGGAATAATACCTGTTTTAAACAAGGTTCTCCTGCTAAAAAAACTTAGCCTGTAATCTGCAAATCCGTACTGGATCATGCAGTGTTACAGGCTAAGTTTTTTGATTTGAAATTTAATCTCCTGTGACTTCTTGAGCCGCCTGAGCAGCGGCTGCACGAGCGGCCAACGCACTAAATTCTTCAACGCCAAATGCAGTTCCCTGCATTCCCCAACCACCTTCAGCAGCTTCTGTAAGAATGACCCAGGTACGTTTGAGAAGATTATCGTCACCAGCAATCCGCGCTACAATTTCTGTCGCTTCCTTCGTTACCTGCTTCTGCCCCTCCCGATTAAGTACACCTGGTGGTGTAATAATTTGGATTCTTACATTATTCGCCGCGTTTGTGCTTCCAGTATGAATATCTGTTGCTTTCAGCCGGTGAATAAATACTGCTGTATTGTCCAAATGAAACGGGCTAGGTGAAACAACGCCTTCTGCTCTAAGAATAGCATGGGCTAATGCTGTTCCTAATTCATTTTCTGTACCTGCTGGGAAAAGATGCTCTGGTGTGTACACATCGATCATTGGCATAGTATAATTCTCCTTTTTAAGTACGATTATGACGACCATCATAATCATATATTATGACGATCGTCATAGTCAATAATTCTCTAGCATATCCAATACTCATGTGATTGATTTCTTTTATCCAGACAGTTTATACTCATAATGAGTATTCCACTAATAGCATGAGTTTTCCCTGATAAGAGATTATCTCTCAAATGAAAATAAGTTCATTTACCAATAACACCTTAATTTTAAAAGGAGAGCTCAACCATGGATCAGATTGACCAGAATATCCTGTACCACCTTCAGCATCAAGCGCGAATTCCCATGACAGAGCTTGGCAAATCCGTCGGCCTGTCACAACCGGCTGTAACGGAAAGAGTAAAGCGGATGGAGGAAAAGGGAATCATCGAACAGTATCGTACGATTGTTTCGCCCGCAAAGGTCGGAAAACAGGCCGCAGCTTACATGCTGCTTCATACAAGAGACTGTGACGGTTTTATTGATTTTTGCCACTCCGCTCCTGAAGTCATTGAATGTCATCGGATAAGCGGAGAATATAATTACATGTTGAAAGTCGTTACTGATTCCATACAGTCTCTGGAGAAATTCGGAGATCAATGCGATAAATACGGAACTTATACCATTCTCATTGTCATGTCATCACCTATTGACCATAAATTCTTTATTTCTGAAGCTGGAAGCACCCTTATCAATAAAAATTAGAAGCTATAAACAAAAAGAAATCCGGCATTCAAACCGGATTTCTTTTTTTGCGATTCATCGTTATAGAATTTGTCTTTACTGTTTCAAACTTCGAAATCCGTGTTCTTTGGCACGTGCTGTAACGAATAGAGCAAGCAGGAGCAGGACGAGCACTACCCAAGGGAAGTTATGGACACCAAGTGTTCCAAGCAGAACACCTCCAATGATACCGCCCCCACCGATAGCTATGTTCCAACTGGTTACCAGCATGGACTGAGCTACATCAGCATTTTCGCCTGCTGTTTCCGCGACCGCTGTTTGAAGTAATGTCGCCGCTCCCCCAAACGTCAGCCCCCACAAGACAATACTGAAATAGATGATCACAGGTTGACCACTGCCAATACCAAGCAATACAGATGCTGCGGCGAAACCAGCCAGGCTGAATAAGGTAAGCAGTCGCAACCAACGGTCGATCAGCATGCCTGTCACCCAAATGCCAACAACAGAGGCAATACCAAATATAAGCAGGATCAAGTCTACTCGCCCAGCAAGTCCTGCCAGCGTAAGAAACGGTGCAATATAGGTGTAGAGGACGTTATGTGCGAGTACCCAGAACAACACAACAAAGAGAATGGATCGTACCCCAGGTATGAAGAAAACTTTACGAAGTGGAAGCCGCTGCTGGCCAACTTGCCCTGGAAAATCCGGTACTGCCTTGAATACCCAAAAGATAAGTAGCAGCGAGAGTATAGATGTGATCCCAAAGACAAGTCTCCATCCTATATAGCCCCCGACAAATGTTCCAATGGGAACACCAAGCAGAAGTCCGAGTGGAGTACCAATCATCGCCACCGCAAGCGCTCGTCCTCTTAATGATTCGTGCACCATACGGCGTGCATAGCCTGCTGTTATTCCCCATACAACACCACCGGATACCCCCGCGAAGAAACGGGCCGCAAGTGTCAAAATATAGCTCGTAGATAGACTTGTGATTGTGTTGAACACAAGAAAAACAACGATACACATCAGCAAAAGCGACCGTCTTCTCCAACCCCGTGTAGCCGTAATTAACGGTATCGCAGCCAAGGTGGAACCTAGCGCGTATAAGGTGATAAGCTGGCCGGCGAGAGCTTCCGAAATTCCAAGCCCATCACTGATCTGGGGCAATAACCCTGCTGGAAGCGTTTCGGTTAGGATACAGATAAACCCCGTCATCGCCAATGCCAGTAATCCACCCCATGGAAGACGTTCAGCAGAAGCATTACTCGTGGCACTCTGCGAGGATGAGGCCATGTTTCGGTTCATATGAATAACACCTCTAATCTATAAATTCTAGCGATTTATAGTTTACAGGATTAATTCTTTGTTTTACATGTATAAGTAACTGAATATCCGTCGTTTTTATTTTAATATCATTTATTTTTCTGTCGTATTCCTATAATTTAAAACCAACAGCACCAAAAGTAACATTTGCCCACAACTACTGTAGCACCATAAAAGAAAGGACCACCTTAACGGTTAGCCTGTCGTGTCATGAAACGTTTCTTTTTTTGCTAATCTCAACTCCCCCTTCACTAGTTGCCTTAGAGTGAAAAAGAGGGCTACATCCTCAACTAACGGCATTTTTGCACCTTATTTTTCTTTAAAATAGACAAATGAGGGAAATAAGGGTATTATTGTATCTTATTTTCTGGAAAAGTACGCTGGAGGGGGTATTCTGGAAGATTTAAGGTACAATATTGCACTTAATCTCCACTAACCCTTAGCTGTAGAGGAATTAAGGTACGAAAATGCCGTTAATTGCACTTTGATAATCCTTGTCGTCCCCACTCCAGATACTTACCCAAGCACTCTTGCTTCAACAAAAAGAGGGCTATAAGCAACAACATCATTAGACTAGCAAAAATAAAAGCGTTCTTGTACAAAAAAGCTGCGAGGTTAATAACCCCGCAGCTTCATTTTATTCATATCCTCTTTTACCAAAGAGTAATTCTATCTTCTGGAGCAATATACATTGCATCACCTTTTTTCACACCAAATGTAGTATAGAAATCATCAGTGTTACCAACTACGACATTTACCCTGAATTTCACAGGCGGGTTAGGATCGACGGCTAGCAGAAATGATGCAATTTCAGGAACAACCTTCTGTCTCCACACAGTTGCCCATGATTTATAGAACTCTTCCAGATTGGCATCCGGCAATTGTTTAGCCGCTTCAAGCGCAACCTGCAATCCGGCAATGTCGGCAATATTTTCTGGTAGTGTCCGTTGTCCGTTGATTTTTTGGCCCAGATACTCTAATTTGTTATATTGGTCAACAACAGCTTTAGTTTTAGCTTCGAATTTCTTAAAGTCTTCGGCTGTCCACCAGTTGGTCCGATTTCCAATCCCATCAAATTTGGAGCCATTGGAATCAAAGGTGTGAGAGATTTCATGCCCGATAACCGCACCTATAGCGCCGTAATTCTGGCTTGCGCTTTGATTTTTATCATAGAATGGCGCCTGAAGAGCCGCTGCTGGGAATGTAATGGTGTTGGTCAGCGGTTCGGAGATCATATTGGCTGTATTCGCTGCTATTCTCCACTCGTTCCGGTCAATGAGCTGATCAATTTTTGCAAATTTGCTTTTTGTAAGGACTGCTTGGATCGCCTGATTGTTCTCATACAATGTCTTGCCTGCATCGACCTTAAGCGCACCATACATGTCATCCAGTTTGTCCGGATAACCAATGTGTACTTTCAAATGATCCAGTTTTTTAATCGCTTCTTTTTTCGTCTGCTCAGACATCCAGTCATTTTTCAGGAATTTATTTTTATAAACGCTAATCATATTGTCTGCCATCTTGGAAATTTCCTGCTTTGCTTGTTCTCCAAGATAGGTCTTACCATAATATTGTCCAGCAACCTCTTTGAAATTAGCGTTAACAATATCGTAGATCGTGTCATCCGTTACTGCCATTTGTTCCTGACCAGCGGTGCCTCTGCTCAATTGCGTTGATTTTGCTATCATCTCATCAGATAGAAAACTCGCAGAGTTTAATACAAAAGTGGCGTAGGTCCAGCTTTTCATTTTCTCCCAATTTTTCTCATTAATAAACTTATCCAGATTGTTGAAATAATCCATTTTCATCAATGAGACCTTTTCTGGTGTTGTACCCGTAACATCGACGATGAATTTTTCGAGATCAATATTTTTACTATATGCCTTTAACTCTTTCAATGTTTTTGGAGTATAGAAGGATTCAACATTACTCTGATCTTCTGCTGTCATTGTATATTGGGCAAATTCTGCTTCGAATGCTACCGCTTCACCGGCAATTCGTTCGGCTGCTTCTTTGGTTTCCCCAACACTCACCAATAGATCTGCCAGCATGTTCTTGTATAGTCCTACCATTGCTTGACCTTGAGGATTGTCAGGTGAATACATGCTCTTTTCAAATTTCGGTTTAGGGGAATTGATGTACAGGATCGTTCTCGTTGCATCCTTCATATCGGACAAGATATCCAAAGTAAAGGGTAAAGCAAGTCCCCTAATATAGAGATCTTTTTGATTCTTTGCAAAATCGGCCAAGCTGTTTATCGATTTCAACTTCTGGATATCACCTTTAATAGCTTCGTACCCCTGTTTGTTAAGGGTTCCCCGATCAGCGGCAAGTTTATAGTACTTAATCATGTTGCCGAGCTCGTCATCTGTTTGGTCACGTCCGTTGGCTGCCATTTGTGCCATATCCTTCGACAACAGCTTAGTTACTGTATCACCAAGGTCACTTAAACCGCCTATGATGACTTTACCTGCCGGAATTTCGGTCGATGCCTTCCATTTCGCATTTACTGCTTCATAGAAGTCGTCTTGTAGTCTAGTTACTGCAGCTTCATTGGTCGGCTTCTGTTGCTGCGAGGTAAGGCTAACTTGACGCAGTGATTGGTTCCAGGCAACTTTGTAGCCTGCTGTTTCAGCGATAAACCGGAGTGGAACATACGTTACATTCTGGATTTGCTTAGGCGCTGTGTCCAGCTTGATTGCTTTTCCGTTTACAGTTGCGCTTGTGCTGCCAACCTTCAGGGATAATGTGAGACCAGCTTTAGTACCGCTTAAGGTACGGGTCTTGGCATCCCATTTCACTTGGACACCCAGCTTCTCCAGAAGCGGTTGTACCGGGACAAGTGTCACTCCTTTTTCAACGATCGGTGCGGACTTGCTGAACTGGATTTGCTGACCATTCAGTGATACGGATAAAGCTTTTTCTACTGCATGAACGGATGAGAGTCCAGAGGTTAGTAAGCTGAGGGAAAGTATTGTAGCGCTAAGTTTTTTCATCTGCGTATAAGCTCCTTTTCGTGAAATTATAGAGTGGAACAATGATTCATCAAGATTAGATAATCACTGCTGTTCCACTGACAGCGACCATCATCATGTCCTGGCGGACAACTGCGTAATTGATACCTACACCGATAACTGCATTGGCTCCCATCTGCGAAGCTTGCTGGGTCATTTCTGTAAAAGCTGCGTCTTTTGCCTCCCTTAGTTTGGTTTCATAAGCTTTCGATCGTCCGCCTACAAGATCTCTAAATGAAGCAAGAATATCTCTTCCGACATTAGCTCCCATGATGACTTCTCCCGTAGCCACGCCAATGTATTGCCTAACTGGAGAACCATCCACGACCGCGGTGGTTGTAATAATCAAGTGACTGCCTCCTAAGAACAACTAGTGTGTTATCCGTTGTTCTGAACCTATTTCTTATGGATTCTATCCTACCAGCCCCTGTGAAACAGAGCCTAAACGAATAGATAAACATTAGCTTAAGTTTGCTGCCTCAGTTTAGGTTCTGTTAATGTGAGTAGGCTACTATGGAGAGGGGTGAACATGATGACAAATCTATCCGGTATTAAAATCGCAATCGTTGACGACGAGCCTTCGATTGTCACGATGCTGCAAATGGTGCTGCGCAGGGAAGGATTCCATCAGCTGTACGCAGCTTCCACCTGTGCAGAAGCACTCGACATAGCGGAGCGCATAGCCCCCGATATCGTCCTGCTCGACATTATGCTCCCGGACGGCAGCGGACTAGAGCTTTGCTCGAAGCTTCGCGAATACGGTAATCCACATATTCTGTTTTTGACTGCCAAGGCTTCCGATCTCGATGTTCTGCGCGGCTTCGCCATGGGTGGGGATGATTATATTACGAAGCCCTTCAATCCCCTGGAAGTGACCGCAAGAATTCAGGCACGCATCCGTCGTTTGGAGCCTCAAGCGTCCATAGCCAATCCAGTGAAGCAGCCCGATCCGGGGATTTACCGGTTCGGCCGTTTCACCATCAACGAAGCCGAAGGCGAACTGATTGTGGAGGGACAGCCTGTTCCTTGTCCCGCTCAGGTGTTCCAATTGCTGCTGCACTTCTGTAAGCATCCCGGAGTGGTATTTTCCAAAACACAGCTCTATGACAAGGTGTGGGGGATCAACGGACAAGGAGATGACGCGACTGTAATGGTCCATATCCGGCGCATCCGCGAGCGGATTGAGATCAATCCAGGCGATCCGCAGCTGCTTCTTACCGTACGCGGGCTCGGCTACAAATTGGTGAAGGAACCGCAAGACCGATGAAGATCCAACAACGTATGGCTTTCCATTTCACATACCAGTTGATCTTTTATGCCCTGGTGATTCTCGCTCTCTCTTTGGCTGCCAGCGTCTTGTTCTACCAGAACATTACGAATAATGATTTACGCCGCAACTTTCCGGATGACGCTTTGCAGCTTATTGCCCAAGAAGCGTCTTTGAAGGGCGGAACGATTCATCTCTCCCCCGAATGGGACAAGCTCATCACGGAGAAAGGGATGTGGCTACAGGTTGTCAATGCTGAAGGAGAAGTTATCTACAACGTCAATAGCGTTGCTCATCCCTTACTGCCTGCCTCTTACTCCACCTCCGGGCTGCTGGATATCCAAGAAACCCGGAAGATTGGGACGTATGCTGTGCACACTCAGCTGACTTCGGCTTCTAACGGGCCGCTGCTGTACATACTGGGCTACCAAAGTTCTGAACTTGACCAGCTCACGTCCTGGTTCAATGCCTATGGGCAGCAGGGAAAGGTGCGGAGCAATGCGGTTCCTCTACTAGAGCAGCAGCTGCGCCAGACGGGCTCCTACCTGCAGGTAATCGACCCTGAGAGCCATATTGTACAAGGCATCGGGGATAAAGCTTATGAACATAAAGCGTACCGTCCGTTAGATATTTTGACGATCCAGCAATCACCGAGCTATTATGACACGAATATTGTCACTCATCGGGACGAGCAGAGTGGAATGAAATGGATTCTCTATACAACCAATACAGCAGGAAAACCATTGAAGCACCCTGTGTATGATTCGGCAACGCGTAACCTCACCTGGTTTGCAGGTCTTGTCCTGCTCTTGGCGGTACCCATCTCCATCTGGCATGGTAATCGCTACGGTCAGCCGCTGATTTTGTTCGCAGGCTGGTTCGAACGGATGGGACGAGGACAATACAATGAGGTACTGACTGCCAAGGATAAACGCAAAATATTTCGCCGCAACGGCACGCTGCGAATTCGTTACAGACTCTATAAAGAAGTGATAGAATCCTTCTATCAAATGGCTCATCAGTTGGCTCAGACCGAGAAGGAACGGGAACGGCTGGAAAAGATGCAATCGGAGTGGATGTCAGGAATCTCCCACGATCTGCGCACGCCCCTGGCTACGATTCAAGGCTATGGATATATGCTGGAAAGCTTGCCTGAATGGAGTAACGAGGATATGCGGACCATGGGCACGACGATTCGCGAAAAGGGTGAGTATATGCTTGAGTTAATCTCCGACTTTTCTATGATTCATCAGCTCAAGCAAGGAGATTACATTATGGAGCTCCGGGAGCTGGATTTGGACGAACTGGTACGCTGCTCTGTACTGAAGTACGTGAACGACGCCACCATGTCGGAATATCAGTTTCACTACGTTGGGGATGAGCTTCCCCTGGTGGTGAAGGCAGATGAGATTTGGTTGCAGCGGCTGATGGATAATCTGCTGTCCAACGCCGTGAAGCATAATCCGCCGGGCGTAGTCGTTACCGTCGCTATTAGCAAGGTGAATAACAAGGCATGCATACGAGTAATCGACAATGGCAAAGGAATGGATGAGGAGACACTACATCATTTGTTTAAGCGTTACTACCGGGGAACAAATACTGAAGAAAAGACGGAAGGTTCCGGGCTCGGGATGAGCATCGCCAAAACTATTGTGGAAGCGCATGGCGGCGAAATCCTTGTTCAATCCAAAGTGTGGCAAGGTACGAAAATTGAGATTTGGTTGCCCTGCTAAGCGAAAACCGGCAAGGCCTGACTCCTTTCCATCCTAGTGAGAGGGCAATCATCGTTATTAGATCAGCAAAAATAAAAGCGTTTGTGTTGCAAAAAAGCTGCGAGGTTAATAACCCGCAGCTTTCCTTTTTAAGGATATTCTATTTTAGCAGAGAGTAATTCTGTTCTATGGGGCAATGTGCATTTTATCGTCTTCTTTCACAGATGAATCAGGCGACGGGTCTTGACACGCTTTGGGCGCTATCGCGCCCTCTTTCGCGGCGGAGGATAATCGGAACCGTAATCGCTGCAGCGATCGCCAACACCGGAGCTAGTGCACCAGCGAGAGGAAACGACGACGAGCCATTCGTAGAAAAAATGCTAAAGTCCCAAAGTCCGTGCAGGAGCATGGCGAACACGAGCGATCCGGTAGACCTCCGGGCAAGATAGAAGATCGAACCGAGGCCGAAAGCGATCAATACCTGGAACAAGGCACCCGCCCCGATGCCCAGGAAGATGTTCGGCAGGTGGAAGACTGCGAACATCGCGGTTGCAAGCAGCCAGACCCCGGTTTCACCGAAGCGGCTGCGCAGAGCGACTATCAACTGACCCCGGTTGATCATGTCCTCATTGAAGCCGACCAAGATACTACCCACAATGAGATACAACCACATGAGGGGCGTGAAACGGCTGAAGTCACCGATCAGCATGTTCACGATCGCGATGACCATCATGATGATCGGGAGAGTCATCGTCCATCGTGAAAGACGCTGCCTTTCCAGCAGACTGGGGCGCCACCATCCGTAGATCGTGACCATTGTGATGGTCAGCACGGCACCGCCGGACAGTGGTATTACGTACCAGAGAAGAAGGGTCTGCGCACTCTCGCCTATTCGCGGGTAGTCGACACCATTGAGAACAAAGATCGCGTAGAAGACTGCGCTGTAGAGGAAATAGGTGAGAACACCCCATCGTACACGGGGACGAACTCGAAGGGCGGGATCCGAAGATTCTTGCAGCATGTCCCTATTATTTGACATCATAAACACTCCCACTATAAATTATTATTTTTATAACTTCACTGCTTTCACGTAATGTCGGGTGGCGTGCTCTGACTGAGTAGATGAACTAACGCTTCAACCAAGTAGTTCATAAGTTCCGGTTCGAATTTCGGAAAAAGCTGCAGATCCCACTCCCCTAGCGCTATTAGCGTTTCGATCGTCTCCAGTTCCTGTAGCGATTCGCCCAACATCTGCTCGATTATCAGCTTTATAGTAAGCGCACGCTCCTGCACAAGGTGATGTTCCGGTGGTAGCCCTTGCTTGGACATCACGAGCAGATCGTTCACCGTTATCATGATCTTACGTTCTACCTGATCTCGTTCTTCCGCGCTCAATCCACTTAGTAACACCGATTGTACGAATGTATCCGGCAGACGTTCGGAGAGCCATTGCTTCTGCTCCTCCTCATGCTGAATGGAACGAACCATCATCATAATAAGTCCTGGATCAATCGTGTCGTTATCATCAACGATTGCTATTGCCCGTTCAACCGTATCCACAATGCGCTGAATATGCTGCTGCTTCTTTAGCAGCAGCCCATATTGCAGCTTCAGAGAAGCATTAAAATCCTTACCGTCCTGTTCCAAATACTCGCTGATATCTTCCAAGGAGTAATCTAAATATTTCAAGGCCAATATTTGATGGAGACGGAACAAATCCTCATCAGAATAAGTACGGTATCCACCCTCGGTGTATCCGCTTGGCTTGAGCAGCCCCTTGCGGTCATAATATCGCAAAGTAGGTGTCGACGTTGAGGTCAATTTCGAGAATGAACCAACGGTATAATGCTTCTTACTCATCTTACTCAGCCCCTTTCTAGTTTCAGTATAAAGCTTAAAGTTACTTTAACCTCAAGTCCTTTTTTTGGACTCTAATTAAAAAAGATCTCCATATTAGTTCAAACTCCCCATAACGAGTAGGATTTTCTGGGTAAACAAAATAGCCAGTCACCGTTGGATTTCCGGCGACTGACTGATTAAACTGGCAAGGTACCTGTGAAGCCTGTCTTACTAATGGACAACAGTTCCACTTTCAGGTTGATTTAATCCTGCCTCTTGGGCATTTGGTTTGACACGCTTCATAAAAAACGAGATGAACAGGGCGATAATCGACATGACACCAGCGAAAATAAAGGCGCCTTTGATGCCAAAAACAAAGGAGGACGGCAAATGAGCTAACATCGCGGGATCTAGTTGAGCAAGATTAAGCCCATTACTCATATCAAATCCTTGATCACGCAAATAGTTTAACTGACCTGTCGCCAGCATCGTCATCGCCAACGCACTGCCAATCGCTCCAGCCACTTGCTGCAGCGTACTCATTATTGCTGTACCGTGTGGATATAATTCAGCCGGCAACTGGTTCATCCCATTGGTTTTTGCTGGCATCATGACCATCGACAAAGCTAACAAGAACGTACAATGCAAGGCAACAATTAACACAGTTGAGGTATTCACCGTAATCGTTGAGAAGAGAAACATAACGGCACCAATTAGAATCAGACCAGGTATAATTAGCCTTCTTGGTCCGTACTTATCAAACATTTTACCCATAAGAGGACCCATTATACCACTAATGAGCGTACCAGGTAGTAAGAGCAGTCCGGCCTGTAAGGTGTTTTTTCCAAGACCGTTCTGTAAGAGCATCGGCAACAACAGCATAGATGACAAAAGCAGCATCATCACTACAATAAATAGCACCACCGACAAACTAAACATTGGAAAACGGAACGTACGGAGATTCATGATCGGCGATTCTATACGCAATTGACGCCAAGTGAAGAGAATAAGGGCTACTACGCCGATAATTATGAAAGATATAACCAACATACTACTCCAGCCACTCTCTCCGGCTTTGCTGAACCCAAATAAGAGACTGCCAAAACCGATTGTTGAAAGCAGTAGCGAAAGAATATCAATTTTCGGACGTGTAATCACGGATATATTTTTCAAGAAGATTATGCCGAAGATTAGTGAAATAAAAAGAACTGTTCCGGAAATCCAGAAAATCCAATGCCAAGACAGCTTTTCAATAATTAAACCAGCAACGGTTGGACCAGAAGCAGGCGCAAGCGTCAATACAAGCCCCATCAATCCCATAGCTGCACCGCGCTTCTCTGCCGGGAAAAGAATCAGTATGGCATTCATCATAAGAGGTAATAGTAAGGCCAGGCCAGCCGCCTGGAAAAAACGCGCCACCAGCAGCACTTCAATATTAGGCGGGAAGCTGCCCGGGTAGAGCTGCCAATTCGTCTCCTCCAATGCACTTCCCGCTTCGCTGCTCCCCAGCCCTTGTAGTAATTCTCCAAACCACTGTTCCATGATTTGCATTAGAGCAAGCGCACGCTCCTGCACAAGGTGATGTTCCGGAGGCAGCCCTTGTTTGAACAGGATGAGCAGATCATTAAGCCCTATTGTGACCTCACGTTCTAGCTGGGTCCGTTCTTCCCGGCTTGCTCCGCTCATAAATATCGATTGTACGAGCGTATCCGGCAAACGACCGGAAAGCCACTGTCTCTGCTCTTCCTCATGCTGAACGGAACGAATCATCAGCATGAGGAGCTCAGGATCAAGCGTATCGTTATCCTTAACGACCTCTCTTACTCTTTCAATCGTAGCCACGACGCGCTGGATATGCTGCTGCTTCTGTAGCAGCAACTCATGTTGCATCTCCAGAGAAGCATGGAAATCCTTGCTGTCCTGCTCCAAATACTTGCTGATTTCATCCAAGGAGTAATCAAAATATTTCAAGTTTAATATTTGATGGAGCCGGAACAATTCGTCATCAGAATAGATACGATGTCCCTTTTCATTGTAGCCGCTCGGCTTGAGTAACCCCCTCCGCTCATAAAAGCGCAGCGTTCCTTCCGTGGTCGAGGTCAGTTTTGCAAAGGAACCAATGGTGTAATACGTCTTACTTATCGTGCTCACCCCCTTTCTAGCGCCAGTATAGCACCTGAAGTTACGTCAGGGGCAAGCACTTGTTTGAACTTTAAAAAGGGCCAACCTCACGGTTGGCCCTTTAGTATTTTGAACGATGATCTTCTAAATCCTAATGTTTTTTCACCTTAAAGCCTGCCTGCTCCAGCAATGGAACAATCCCCTTGTCGCCCAGCATGTGCCCAGACCCCACTGCAACCAAATGAGTTTGTTTTTTATCACTGTTCAGATAGTCTTTAATCTTCTCGAACATTGCTACATTGCGATCGGACATTATGCCTTTGTAATATTCAGGATCCCAGCCAGTTGATTTGCTTGCTTCAGCCAAGGCGTTATAATCGCCTGCTTTCCATATTTTCGGGAAGAAATCCGCAGGAACATCCGGAGCAGGGGGAACCACAGATTTTGGATCCAGACTTAGGAGTAGAATTCTTTCTTGTAGAGCGTCGGAGTAGCTATTATTAAGCCGGTAATTACCTTCTGTAGTTTCCAGCGAAATAACAGGCTTTTTCGCTTTGTTGGCCTTATTAATAAGGTACAGGTCAATACCCATTCCCGTTTCTAAGCCGTCATCTGCAATATTAGAGTAACTAATCTGTCCCTGGATCACCCACGGCTTTAAGTTATCAAAGCTATTTTCCGGCATTTCACGGGCGTTCAAGAATGCTTTAAGTTTTACATACGTTTCTGCGGAGACATGATTACTCAACGTATCCCCGTCTTTATAAAAACCCAGTTCCATTAACTGTTGTTGTACTTCTTTGGGATCAATCTTTGACATGTCAACCTCTACGCTCAAATCATCAGCATCATTGAGCGCACGCTCAATCTCCGGACGTAGCGGGTACATGCTATCGTCGGCTACGTGAACTGTACCTAACAGATAAACGGTGTTACCCTTGTTCTCTACCTTCCACATAAAACCATGACTTCCTTCAGACTGTTTCCCAGAGGTCAGCATCACCTGGTGCAGTGACGGATTCCAGGCCACCTGATAGCCTGCAGTTTCAGCGGCAAAGCGGAGCGGCACATACGTTTCATTCCCGATTTGCTTTGGTGCTACATCGAGCTTGACTGTTTTGCCGTTTGCAGTAGCATTTGTACTACCAATCTTCAGGGAGAAGGAGAGACCTTCTTTCGAACCGCTGACGGTACGGGTCGCTTGATCCCATTTTACTTGGACGCCCAGCTTCTCCAGAAGGGTACGCATGGGGACGAGTGTCACCCCTTTTTCGATAATCGGTGCAGATTTGCTGAACTGGATCTGCTCTCCGTTGAGTCCCACAGATAGAGCTTTTTCTGCTGCTTGAACAGAAGAAAATGCAGAGGTAAGCAAGGATAGAGAAATTAATGCAACACTAAGTTTTTTCATTGGTGTATAGCTCCTTCTAGTTAGAATAATAAAAAGTGGCTTTCTAGCATCAGCTTATCGCTTGACGTTACGTCAAGCGCAAGCATTCTTTTGGGCATATCAGCACAAAAAAGAGCCATAACCGAAATTCTCCGATCGAATGGAGTAGTTTGGACAACATTCGATGAATAAATTTAGGCATGACTCTATCAAATTAAAATTTAATCCGAAACATATAGAATAGCTATCACTTATATGGACCTAATCATTCGCCCCCTCCTTCAATCAGCGAAACCATCATATGAAAAAACACCTCACTCAAATAGTTCTTAAATTCCGGATCGAAGTGACCTGAGATCAATTGCGGATCCATCTCCTCCAGAACTCCTACCGCTTCGTTCTTCCACAGCTCCTGCAGCGGTTGTCCAAACGCCCGCTCGTATATCGGCTTCAGAGGAAGCGCATGCTCTTGTACAAGCGGATGATCCGGCGGCAGCCCTTGCTTGAACATGACAAGCAGATCATTAAGCGTCATCATCAGCTCACGTTCTAGCTCAAGCTGTTCCTCCAAGCTTGAACCACTCATAAACATCGATTGTACGAGTGCATCCGGCAGACGGTCGGACAGCCACTGCTTCTGCTCCTCCTCGTGCTGAATGGAATGAATCATTAGCATAATAAGCCCGGCATCGATCGTATGATTGTCCTTAACGAGCGCTCTTACCCGTTCTATCGTAGCCACAACACGCTGGATATGCTGCTGTTTCTGCAGCAGCATATTATATTGCATCTCCAGAGAAGCGTTAAAATCCTTACCGTCCTGCTCCAAATACTTGCCGATGTCATCCAAGGAGTAATCTAAATATTTTAAGGTTAATATTTGATGGAGTCGGAACAGATCCTCATCGGTATACATCCGATGTCCCTGTTCATTATAGCCGCTTGGCTTGAGCAACCCCTTACGATCATAAAAGCGCAGCGTACGTCCCGTCGTCGAGGTTAATTTAGCGAATGAACCAATGGTATGGTATGTCTTACTTATCTTTCTCATCTCCTTTTTAGTGTCAGTATAACGCCTGACGTAACGTCAAGCTCAAGCATTATTTCTTTGATCATATCAACAAAAAAAAGAGTCATAGCAAAAACTCTCCAATTGAATGATGTTGCCTGAACAGCATTCAATGGAGAGGGATGGTATAAATTAATATTTTCTTTCAGTTCCTAGTCTATGGGTACTACTAACTCTGTCTTCTGGAGAAACATATATTGCATCGTCCTTTTTACATTAGTTCCTTCGTTGTTATAGGTATTATTACTACATGCTAATGCAGAAATTATAGCATCCTCACCCAAGCTGCTTAAATGTTACTGTTTTACCACCTTGTATCCCGCCTTCTCCAGCGTTGTAACCAGACCAGAGTCGCCCGCAAAATGTGAAGCTCCAAGTGCAATCATATATGTTGCTTTTTTATCACTGTTCAGATAGCCTTTAATCTTCTCAGCCATTGCTAAATTACGGTCCGTCTGCATACCTTTGAAATAGTCATCATCCCAGCGAAGCGCATCGACAAATTTAACCAGGTTTTTTTCATCGCCAGTTTTCCATACTTTCAGAATATCATCCATCGACATTTCCGTAGCAGAAGAAGGCAAAGAGTTTGGATCCAGCATTTGAAGGATCAGCTTTTCCTGTAGCGAGTCGGAGAATTTATTGAAAACATCGTATTGGGACTCAAAAGTCTCTAGCCCAATAATTGGCTTTTTCGTATTGATGGCTTTGCCCATGAAATACATGTCAATACCCATACCTTCGTCTAAATCTTGTTTTGCCGATAGAATGGTCCCCATTTGTTGCGAAGCGTACCACGCCTTGATGTTATCGTAGCTATTTTCCGGCAGTCCATTTTCTTTCAGGAATGCTTGAACTTTGTTATAGGTTGCTGCAGAGATATGATCCTTCAGTGTGGTTCCGTCTTTATATTCACTCACATCAGTTATCAATTTAGTTAATTCGTCGGGAACGATCTTTGTAAAGTCGATCTCTACGCCCAAGTAGTCAGCAGCATTGAACGCATTCTCAATCTCCGGACGCAACGGGTATATAGTCTTGTCGACGGTGTGGATTGTACCAAGCATATACACGGTGTTGCCTTTATTCTCTACCTTCCACAAAAAGCCTTTGCTGCTTTCGGATTGCTGTCCAGAGGTAAGGCTAATCTGGCGCAGCGATTGATTCCAAGCCACTTGATAGCCTGTAGTTTCAGCAGCAAAGCGGAGCGGTACATACGTTACATTCTTGATTTGCTTTGGTGCTGCATCCAGCTTAACCGTTTTCCCGTTTGCCGTGGCATTCGTGCTGCCAATCTTCAAAGAGAAGGAGAGACCTTCTTTCGAACCACTGACGGTACGAGTCGCTTGATCCCATTTCACTTGGACGCCCAGCTTTTCCAGGAGCGGACGCAATGGGACGAGTGTCACTCCTTTTTCAATGATCGGTGCGGAGTTGCTGAATTGGATTTGCTCGCCGTTTAACTTTACGGATAAGGATTTTTCCGCTGCTTGAACGGAAGAATATGCAGAAGTAAGCAAGATCAGGGAAAGTATTACAGCGCTAATTTTTTTCATTAGTATATAACTCCTTCTAGTTGGAATAATAAAACGCAGTTTTAATCGTTAGAAAGCAACCTTTTTATATCCGATTTCTACATCTGTCTTTATCTCTATCTCTATCTCTATCTCTATCTCTATCTCTATAAGCAACCTTCATTATGCGTCGACGGACAACTTCGTTTGGGGTTGTAACCTATTGCTCTTCCTTCATCTTCTCCTCCCACATACGACGGAACAAATGAACGAACGCCTCAGACAAGTAATTCGCAAAGCTAGGCTCAAAGTTCGGGAAGAGCTGCGGATCCACCTCCTTCAGCACTCTTCCCGTCTCGTTCGTTCCTAGTTCCTCTAGCGGGTGTCCAAGTATCTGCTCGAAAAACAGCTTTAGAGCTTGCGCACGCTCCTGTACAAGTGGATCATCCGGCGACAGCCCCTGCTTGGACATAACGAGTAGATCATTAAACACTATCATCAGCTCAGTTTGCAGGTTTACTTCAACACTAAAAATAGATTGTACGAGTGAATCCGGCACACGCTCGGAGAGCCACTGCTTTTGCTCCTCCTCATGCTGAATGGAACGAATCATCTGCATAATAAGCTCTGGATCAATCGTATGGTTGTCCTTAACAATCGCTCTTGCCTGCTCAACCGTATCGACAACGCGCTGGATATGTTGCTGCTTCTGCAACAACAGCTCATATTGCAGCTCCAGAGAAGCATTAAAATCCTTGCCATCCTGCTCCAAATATTCGTGGATTTCATCCAACGAGTAGTCTAAATATTTTAAGGTTAATATTTGATGGAGCCGGAACAAGTCCTCGTCGGAATAGGCCCGGTATCCCTTTTCACTGTAGCTGCTTGGCTTAAGCAATCCCTTGCTATCATAAAAATGCAGCATCCGTTTCGTCGTTGAGGTCAGTTTAGCGAATGCACCAGCGGTATAATGTCTCTTATTTATCTTTCTCAGCCCCTTTCTAGCATCAGTATAAGGTGTAACGTTACGTTACACTCAAGCATTTTTTTATTCTATTCAAGATGAACTTAAAATCCTAACATAGGGCTCGGTCGTCACTACGGTGGAATGTTTGGACTTCCGGTCGTTATTGTCTCCAGATTTTTGGATTATACCGCTATTAGCGGATAAAATCCGGAGACTGCCTGTGCTTCCGATGCGAGCTTTCCTGCGGAAAGCTTTCAGACGAGCGCTTCGCTCCTACAGTTCCAAACTTCCCCCTTCACTCCTTCTCGCTTTTTGTTACTTTCTTTTGTTTATCTTATATAGTCAAAAAAAGAGCTCCCTAGTCAAACTCCTTATATCAAATGGAGCTGCCTGAATACTAAAAAACTAAATTAAAAATAGGGCTAACCTAATGGTTAGCCCTGCAATATTATGAACGACTACTTAGATAACAACTGCTGTTCCACTAACAGCGACCATCATCATGTCCTGGCGGACAACTGCGTAATTGATCCCTACGCCGATTACAGCGTTGGCCCCCATCGTCGAAGCGTGCTGGGTCATTTCTTTGAATGCCGCATCTCTTGCTTCCCTTAGCTTCGTTTCATAGGCTTTCGAACGCCCGCCTACCAAATCTCTAAATGAGGCAAGAATATCCCTCCCGACATTAGCTCCCATAATGACTTCACCGGTTGCCACACCGACATATTCTCTGACTGGGGAACCTTCAACGACTGCGGTTGTTGTAATAATCAAGTATTTCCCTCCTAACAAACAAATGGATTAGAGCTGATCTCCTGAAGAAAATAACAGAGCCAACCTAATGGCTAGCTCTACTGTGTAATAAGCAAGAATGATAAATAAGTGCTACTGTTTTATTACTTTGAAGCCTTCCTTTTCCAGCGATGGAACGATTCCTTCATTACCCAGCAAATGCAGCATTCCAACGACAACCAGATAGGTCTCTTTTTTATCACCATTCAGATAGCCTTTAATCTTTTGGGTCATTTCTTCGTTGCGGTCATTGATTAGACCTTGGAAGTATTCAGCATCCCAGCCAGTAGTGGTGAACTCATTCAAAGCTTTTTCATCGCCCTGGATCCATATTTTATTCAGATAATCTATCGATACATCCGGAGAAGGAGGCGTCACAGATTTAGGATCCAGATTCTGAAGCAGCAGTCTTTCCTGCAAGGCGTCGGAGAAGTTGTTGTTCATCTTCATCTGGGATTCCATAGTTTCTAGTGAGACTATCGGTTTTTTTGCTTCATTAGCCTTTTCAATCAGATAATTATCAATCCCTTTTTCTGGCGTAAAGCCATCTTTGGCAACTTGAATGTTCATGATCTGTTGTGTGACAAACCATGACTTGAAAATATCGAAGCTATTTTCGGGCATTCCATTGGCTTTCAGGAATGCTGTAACTTTGTTATACGTGTCTGCGGAGATATGATCCTTCAGTGTGGTTCCGTCTTTATAAACACCCAATTCCAATACCTGTTTTTGTAAATCTTCGGAAGTGACTGCCGACATATCGACCTCTACCCCCAAGTAGTTGGCAGCTTTTAACGCATTCTCAATCTCCGGACGCAGCGGATACATCCCTTCGGGTACATGATGGATTGAACCCATCACATACACCGTGTTACCTTTATTCTCCACCTTCCACAGAAAGCCGCGGCCTTCTGTATGCTGCTTTGAAGTAAGAGTAACCTTGCGCAGTGATTGATTCCAGGCCACTTGATAACCTGTAGTTTCAGCGACAAAGCGCAGCGGCACATAGGTTACATTCCGGATTTGCTTTGGCGCTGCATCCAGTTTGACGGCTTTGCCGTTTGCAGTGGCGTTTGTGCTGCCAATCTTCAGGGACAAGGAAAGGCTTCCTTTGGAGCCGCTGACGGTATGCGTCGCTTGGTCCCATTTTACGTTGACACCCAGCTTCTCCAGAAGAGGACGGAGTGGGACAAGGGTCACCCCTTTTTCTACAATGGGTGCGGAATTGCTGAACTGGATCTGCTCACCGTTTAGCCATACGGACGAGGCCTTCTCAGCTGCATGAGCGGAAGAAAGTCCAGAGGTAAGCAGGCCCAGGGTTAGTATTGTAGCGCTAAGTTTTTTCATTGATATACTGCTCCTTCTGTCGAAGTGAACTTAAGAATACGCCATTCAACAATCAGCTTTTCTAATTCTTAAGTTCAGCTTATATAGTTGTAATAGTCAAACGCGGTCTATTTCTCCCCATTGCCGAATTAACATTTGACCAAACGCTTCAATCAAGTAGTTCTTAAAATCTTGTTCCAGGTTCGGGAAGAGCTGCGGATCCATCTCCTCCAGCACTTTTCCGGTCTCGCTATTCCACAGCTCTTGCCCGAGCATCCGCTCGATCATCATAAACAGCGTAAACGCATGCTCCTGTACAAGGGGATGCTCCGGCGGCAGTCCTTGCTTGTACATCACCATCAGATCGTTTATCTCTAACGTAAACTCACGTTCTACCCGAATCCGTTCTTCTACACTTGATTCACTCATAAACACCGATTGTACGACCTCATCCGGCACACGATCGGAGAACCACTGCTTCTGCGCCTCCTCATGCTGAATGGAATGAATCAGCAGCATAATGAGCGAAGGATCCATCGTGTCATTATCCTTAACAATCTCTTTTACCCGTTTAACCGAAGCCACAACGCGCTGGATATGCTCTTGCTTCTCCATTAACAGCTCGTATTGCCTCTCCAGAGAAGTCTTAAAATCCTTGCTATCCTGTTCCAAATACTTTCCAATTTCGTCCAAGGAATAATCTAAATATTTTAAGGTCAATATTTGATGGAGTCGGAACAAATCGTCATCCGTATAGGTCCGGTGTCCCTGCTCATTGTAGCCGCTTGGCTTAAGCAGCCCTTTTTGATCATAAAAGTGAAGCGTACGTACCGTTGTAGAGGTCAGTTTAGCGAATGAACCAATCGTATAATATGTCTTACTTATCCTTCTCAGCTCCTTTCTAACGTCAGTGTAGCACCTGACGTAACGTCAGGCGCAAGCATTCTTTTATATGCTATCGAATTACAAAATTGTAAGGTAGCTTTAAGGTAGTTGTAAGGTAGATGTAAGGCAAATCGATAGTTTAGGCCAGTCTGGCAGGATAAGATTGGAACAAATCAATCAGAATTTTTTTAAAAGGAGAATCGAGATGAGGCTGTTTGAACTGTTGCTTTTTTTGTCAAACATCGGTTTGTTTGCATTAACAGTCCTATTAAAAAAAGGACAGCGTAGAATTCCAGTATTCGTTGCAAGCGGGATCGCCACACTTTTATTGGTCATTCATTGGACAGTGGAAGGATACAGAGTCCAGCTATTATTCCCATATTGCATAACGATCATTTTTTTAGCCATTTCAGGTTATAGTTATTTCAAAAAAACCGGACCCAAAAAGGTCCCGCGAGTCTTGTTGGGTTTAGCCTATACCGCTATAGCGACAATGCTGGTCGTAACAGCGGGTCTCATGTATGCTTTTCCTGTATTTAAACTGCCTGAACCGGCAGGTGAATTTAAGGTAGGAACGCGGGCTTTTCATTTCGTGGATCCAAATAGGGAAGAGATTTTCGGTGAAGCCAGAGATGGTAAGAGAGAATTAATGGTTCAGGTATGGTATCCGGCTCAAGCTGGCACCGGCAAGTATGCACCCTTAATTCCTGATACCCAGATTTTACGTTATATGGCCGCGAACTATGGTCTTCCCGGGTTTACTTTGCAACACCTGAAGTACGTATCCAGTCATGCTTATTCAGGGGCCGAAGTCTCTTCGGCACAGACTTCATACCCGCTGATCATTGCGAATCCCGGCTTTGGCTCTTCCAGGTTCCTCCACACGTCGCAAGCCGAAGATCTCGCGAGTCACGGATATATCGTGGCCGTGATCGACCACACCTACAATACATTTGCAACCGAGTTTCCGGACGGTCGAATCACGACTAGCTCAACCAACGACTTATTCTCGCCCGACCATGATTACCGGACGGAAAGCGGAAACCGCGACAAGCTCGGAAAGGTATTAACCGACGATGTGACGTTTACATTGGACCAATTCGCGCTCATCCAATCGGGGCAGATTCCAAGTCATCTAAAAGGGAGGATTGATCTCGGTCATGTCGGGGTGTTCGGTCATTCCATCGGCGGAGCGACGGCCTATGACGCTGCTTACGATCCACGAATCGCGGTTGGAATAGACCTGGATGGAGCGCTTTATCGACTGCGTGACAGAGAGGGTCTGCGAAAGCCGTTCTTGTTCATGAACTCGGAAAGCGAATTCGAAAGATTAAAGAAGGTAATGGATAACCACGCCTACACGGAGGCAGAGCTTAAACAAATGGGCAACACAAAAGAGTGGATGGATCAAGTAACGGAGGACAAAAAGCTAGAGCTTGAACGGATGCGCGAATCGGCCGACTCAGGGGGACAATTCCTCTATATCGAAAATTCAGAGCATTTGAATTTTACCGACGTACAATACATTTCTCCGATATTCAGAATGCTGGGCATTACAGGAAAGATTGCGCCCGAAAGAGCGAATTCCGTTATCAATGCCTATATGCTGGATTTCTTCGATAAGTATCTGAAAAATCAAGGCGGAGCCTTAATGAAAGGACCGGATAGCCGCTTTCCGGAGGTCAAGTTCGGAACCTCGCTATTATAATTACGGAAGGCTGCCGATTTTGATATGCTCCCCATCAAGTAGACAGGTTTAATAAATAAATCGCTACTTGTTGGGGAGTTTTCCTTTGTCTTAGAAGAACGAATAGATCAGTTGTAGAGGCACCAGTCGTCTTAACAGTTCAAAAAGAGGAAGCACTCCAAGTAACGGCATTTTTGTACCTTATTTTTCATTTATATAGGCAAAAAAGGGAAATAAGTGCATTATTGCATCTTATTTTTCGAAGAAACACGTCGGAGGGGCTATTCTGGTAGATTTAAGGTACAATATTGCACTTAATCTCCATTAATCCTTAGCTGCAGAGGATTTAGAGTACAAAAATACCGTTAATTATCCTTCTTATTTAAGATCTCTTTTTTCTTGCCTACGCGCTGGATATGCCGTTTGCATTCTGCGGGATTTTTGCTATCGTTATCTCATATAGCGTTTTTCAATTTTTCAAGCATAGAAGGAACCGTTCGTAAGGTTCCCAGGAGGGACTTATGACCAGAAGGCGATTGCCGGCAGAGGAAGCAAAAACAATTATTTTAAACCATGCCAAGCTGTTATTTATTGAAAAAGGTTATGATCGTGCTACAATGGATGACTTATGTACACTGACACAGATGAGTAAAGGCAATTTATATCATCATTTTAAAAATAAAGAGGTCCTCTTTCTCCAGTTGCTAAGCCAGCATGCCGAGCAAATGTCGCAAAGGTGGCTTCATTCGACCGAGCAATCCACCTCTCCTATCGAACAGTTAATTGAAATGGCTGAATTATTCGGGAGAGATTGCGAAAGTCCATTAATCCCAGCCATTGAAGAGTATGCTAAGACGCTATCCAGCGAATCTGAGGCATTGACTACATTAAAAGAGATTACGGAAATGGCTTATCGTGCAATAAGACAAGTGCTGCACAGAGGGATCGAGCACGGGGTTTTCATTAATGAGGATATCGAAACGTTGAGTTTCGGCGTAATGTCGACTTTGACGGGAGCAACGCAGCTCTGCCTGACAATGCCAAATTTAACCGGGGACGAATACGCTGCCCTGCATGTCAATGCGATCAAGCTGCTGTTAAAGGGCATTTCGATTGAGGATTCCAACTAAAGCTGCTAGCAATCGGTGTAAGAAGCCTCGAGCAACAGCTTATCGATATTGAAAAGGTTCCTTCTTCGCTATTAAAAGCCGATCAGGAACCTTTGATTTACCGGTGATTAAACGCGAGAGGTGGTCGCCTTTTGTTTCATTCGTGCATTCAACATCAGCGAGGCCATAATGGCAATGAATACACTGATCGCGCCAACCCATGTAATATGCGATAAGGAGGTTTGATTGACAACGATGCCGCCAATCCCGGCCCCTGCAGCCATTGATAATTGCATCGTGGATTGATTGAGACTCAGCATAACACCTGAATAATTCGGTTCAATTCGCACCATGTTATACTGCTGAGTAGGACCAGTTGACCAAGCTGCGAACGACCACAGCATCAGGATAACAACAATCGGTATCCATGAATTTGTAAGCATAACCGTAATCGTTAGTAAAATTAAGGCGATTACATGCAGTGTCATTCCCCCACCCAAGGTATGGGCAACGCCCCATTTATCCGCACTATAACCACCAAATTTGGAACCGATCAAGCTAGCGATACCAAAAGCTAGTAAAACGCTACTCAGTATATTTTCATTTAAACCGACAACTGTAAGAAGATAAGGTGAAATGTACGTATAAGCGATCGAGTAACCGCCCAGCCAAAAGAAGGTGATCGCAAGTCCGAGAGCGACCCTGCTATTTTTAAGGAAGCCCAGTTGCTTGGAAAGGGGTACAGGGGCATCACCTTTCACACGAGGAAGGCTGAAGTATAAAACGATCATGACTAACAGTCCCGCCAAAGAAAGCAGGCCAAATACCAATCTCCAGCCAAAATGGGCAGCAATCATTCGCCCGAGCGGTACACCAATAATTAATGACAAGGTGAAGCCCATGGTGACATTGGCAATCGAACTGGCCTGTTTACCTTCAGGTGCAATTTTGGCGGCGATAGCCAATGCTGATACAACGACGGTCCCCGCACCTAAAGCCATTAATGCCCGTGCGACAACAAAAAGTTCAAATCCTGGCAGCACAAACGCCAGCACATTAGCTATCACGAATACGCCGAGTGCGGCAACCAGTAACTTCTGTCGTTCAATCTTTGCTGTCAAAGCCATAACCACTGGCGTACAAATGGCATAAATGAATGAGAAAATCGTCACCAATTGCCCCGCCGAAGTAATCGATATATCTAAAGATAACGAAATTTTATCTAAAATCCCCGAAATCACATATTCGGATGTCCCCACCAAAAAACTGACAAGCGCCAATAAATATACTTTCCACGTGCCCTTCATTAATGTTTTCCCCTTTAACGAATTGATATATTATAATTTATCGATGCGTTTTTTTAAAAAAAATAAAAAGATTATCCCTTTATTTTCATCACGAGGCCCCCAGTCGTTGAATTCTTCGCTTTAAAAGCAGTTTTCAAATTGATACATTCCGATTTGTCGATGCATTGATCGAAAATAAATCGATCTTCCTGTGCTACTAGGATAATCATCAGAACAAGCGGCGAAGATTACTTCACCTAACTCCGCCGCTTGTGCTTTATTCAATCTCGCCTTTCAACAAAGCCAATGCTTCGCTAATTTTCGCCTCATCCCTTTTGTAATACGTATACTTACCTATGCGCTCACTGGTGATGAGCCCTACTCGTTGCAGGGTCGTCAAGTACTGGGAAGTGGTGGATTGTGTCATGTTCAATTTATCAGTCACCTGACAGACGCATACCCCGATTGTTCTCATATCAATCCCTTCATGGGGTATAAAATGCAGCTCAGGTTCCTTTAACCATTGCAAAATTTGGAGACGGGACTCGTTAGACAATGCTTTTAAAATCTCGATAGTATCCATATCAGCTATTATATCGATAATTACCGATATGTCAATGCAATATCTTGTTAAGATTATTAGTTATTGATCCAATAAAGTTCAAGCACATGTAAAAATATGTTATTCTAGAATCAGATGAGGTAACAAATGCAATCCAATATCTTAAGGAGCTGGTAAACTATGCGTCCAAATATTCACAACCAAATAGTTCAGATTTATTTACCTGTTACTGATATTCGAAGGTCTGTTGACTGGTACGTAAATACATTAGGTTACCAGGTCATTTGGGAGGAGCCGGAGGCAGCCAATCTAAGACTATTTGCAGGCCCGTTATTATTCTTAAAGAAAACTTCTGCGAACCAACCCATAAGGTTCTCAATCAATAACGAAAATTGCGCTGTGCTAAGCTTTAAAACATCCAATTTGGAAGCTTTACATGAAGATTTAAAAAATAAAAATATTGCTGTGGGCGAAATAACTAAATACGGTGACGGAAAAAATGGGCCATACCAAGATTTTATTATGTATGACCCTGATGGCCACCAATTAGAAATTAACAGTTACCCTGACTTAGCTGTGCTTAAATTCAGCGAATCTCCCTGTAAGGAATCTTAAGGGCTCGAATCAGATTTTCAGCTTAACGCTTGCACAAATCCTGTTCTCCAAGTCGGAAATTTCGGCTCCCAGCCATACTCATTCCGTGCCTTTGCATTCGAAGCCCCCCGTTCCCAGCCACTACCTCCCGCTTGAACTTCTGGTGCAGGCGCCTTTAAAGCTTCGGCATAGACAGGAATCCATGCTGTGCCTGGAGCAGGCTCATCGTCAACAATGTTAAGCGTTCCAGTCGACCAATCCAAGGCTAGTAAAGCGGCATTCGCCGCATCCTCAACATGTACAAAAGAAGAAATACCATTCGTTGCTGGAAGCTCGCTATTCCGCGCTTTTTCTGCCATCACGCCCCTAATGTCATACCAAGTACCTGCTCCATACAGTGTGCCATACCGAAGAATAACATGGTTCGGAATCTCTGCTACCGCTCCTTCCAATGCGACAATGCCATCAATGGTCGTTTTCCGTGGCGTAGGTGCTTCGATATCCAAGGAGACTTCTTCCGTTGCAGGTGTATCTCCCGGTTCGTAAGCCCAAGAGATACTCTGAGCGATGATTTTTTGTACGCCTGCCTGCTTAGCAGCATCCACTAAATTTCGGGTCCCTTCGATTCTAATCCGCGCGTTATCCGCAGAGCTCCAATTACTGAGCGAGGTAAGCTGATGAATGACCACATCTGGTTTGATCTCTCCAAGGACTTTAATCATTTCTTCCCGGTCAAAAGCATCTGCAATGATAGGCTTTGCTCCCAATGCCTCAATCGTCTGCTGCTGCCCCGGGTTATGCGTCATTCCTATAACTTCATGACCTGCCTTCACTAACTTTGGAAGCAAGATACGACCGATAACCCCGGTAGACCCAGCTACAAAAATTCTCATAATGAAAAAACCTCCAGATTTATAATTTGATTGCGATGCTCGTCAGGTTACGATGAAAATGGGAAATTTCTTTTTGTTTTTCTTTTTCTTTTCGCGGAACTATGAATAATTGAATGACTAGCATAATCAGTGATACCAAGATCATGCCTAGTATCCCCAGACTGAACTGCCCCATACTATCATAAGCAAAGCCAATCAGGATCGGACCCGTCGCTCCTATTAAATATCCCACGGATTGTGTCATGGCTGCCCAAGAGGCCGCTTCTTCAGGATTTGACGCTGCTTCAATAGGAAGCAAGTTGCCTAGAGCAAATAACATCCCTGAACCAAATCCACAAAGAAGCACCCCAGGCCAATACAGCATGGAACTGAAGAGGAAGGCAAGGCCGATTCCCTGCATGGAAGTTGAGACCAATAACCATGTCCGCCGGGATGGGAAGCGACGCATAAACATCTGCAGCATAAGCCCGCTTGGAATTTGAACTACAGCAAACACTGTCAGCATCATCCTTGCATGCAAATGTGAATCCCCTGCGTTGATCAGAATAAGCGGCAACCAACCCATTAGAGAATAAAAAATCATAGCCAATAGTCCAAGATGGATAGAGAGCAGCCACGCCTTTTTATTTTTCCATGGTAACTTTGATGTCCCAGGTACAGCCGTCACTTCAGTCCGAACATTGCTACGTCGCATTATTCCACACCAAAATGGTACAGCCGCAAGGGCGAGGATTGCCCAAAACGAAAGTGCTGTTTGCCACGAATGAAACTTCATTTGGAAGGGAGCAGACAAGCTCGAACCAAGAGCGGCACCAAGCGCTAAAGCCATGGAATAGAGTGCGATCATGAGCGGCATCCTACTGGCCAAGTGCTTTTTAATAAAGCCGGACAGCAAAGGCCCCATCGTTGCGATTCCAATACCAGCTAATAAGGTAGTTAAAAACAACAGGACTTCGGTATGAACGACGATACGCAATAGGGTACTTCCGCCGAGCAGAATTAGCGACCAGGTAATCACCCGTTCATTTCCCAGCCGATTGCCGAACCGGACAGACAATGGCGAGAGAAGCCCCATGCAGAGAACGGGGATCGAGACCAGCAAACTGGCCGCCACACCACTTATACCTAGATCGTTTCGAATGCTTTCAAGCACCGGAGCAATAGAAGTCACAGCTGGCCGTAAATTAAGCGAAGCCATAAAGAGGGCTATAACTGCCAACCAACTTCCCGTTTTGTTATTGGTGCTCACGACTGGCTCATTTGCTGCATTGGCTTGATCTTGCCTCGAAGGCGCCCGTGGGATATATTTTCGTTCACTCATCGGCTGTCATCTTCCTTCTGTGTTGATCTCGAGCTGGTAAAATTAATGTTAGCACGCTGAATTGGTATGGATAAGTACCACTTATATGCTAATATTGGTATACCAATTCGCGTGTAGGAAGGAGCGCTATGGATGGCCGATCTCTTCGAGCCTTTTACAGCCGATACGAAAACCAAACAAATCTATACGTTGCTCCGGGAACGTATTTTTTCAGGCAGATATGCAGCGGGAAGCAGTCTCCCGTCAACAAGGGGTCTAGCCAGTGAATTAGGGGTATCGCGCGCGCTTATTGTTGAGGTATATGAGCAGCTAATCGCCGAAGGTTATTTGGAGGGCCGGCAAGGGTCCGGTACCTATGTCTTGGATTTAGGGGGAAACCGGCCCTTACAGGCACAGTTCATCGATTCGGAGTCTTCAGTTGAAACGAGTTCGCCAGAACCTGCAGCTCATTTTAACGGCATTGATTTTCGTCCGAGCTTTCCGGCACTTGAACATATCCCACATAAGAAGTGGAAAGAAGTTACGCTGAGCGTATACGATAGCATTCCTTCATCGGAGTTCGGCTATGATGAAGATCCGGCAGGCAATGCGCAGCTTCGCACAAATATTTGCCGGTATCTGCTGAACGTCAAGGGAATCCAATGTTCACCTTCGCAGGTGATCGTGACAGCCGGAGCTACCCAGGCCATCTCTCTACTATGCAAGCTTTTATTAAAGCCGGAAGATGCAGTAGCAATAGAAGATCCTACCGCCAGCTTCATCCATAGTATTTTTGCATCAACTGGTGCCGATATTATCCCCATTCCTGTCGATGATCACGGCTTGTGTGTTGACGACTTGCCGACCCATGTGCAGCCTAAGTGTGTCTTTGTTACACCTTCGCATCAATTTCCTTTCGGTAGCATTTTGTCGATCAGCAGACGTATTCAACTACTCGACTATGCCCGGCAAACCGGAGGCTACATCATTGAAGACGATTATGATAGTGAATTCCGCTATGCTGGAATGCCTGTTCATGCTCTCCGAGAACTCGACTCCGAGCGAGTAGTCTATGTCGGAACCTTCAGCAAAAATTTATATCCATCGCTACGCTTAGGTTATATGGTGATTCCCCAGGAATTACTTGACCCTCTGCTTCGGTTAAAGCGATTGACGGACATGCAATGCCCAACCTTGTCCCAAATTACATTGGCGCGATTTATCGCCGACCGCCATCTGGAACGCCACATCACCCGTATGAAGCGTATTTATGGAAAAAGACGCACTCGTCTCATTGCTGCTTTAAAGGAATCGTTCGGCAGCAAAGTGAATATTTCAGGCGATGCCGCAGGCTTGCATCTGGTTGCGAAGCTGCCCGGGCGTAAGTTCGATACTCTCACAGCGTCACAGCTTGAAGAACACAATATTAAAATTTATCCAGCAGAGAGATATACGATTGCCAAAGGAAAATACGAGGAAAGTCTAATTATGGGGTTCGGTAATGTAACGGAGGCGCAAATTGTGGAGGGGATCAGGACGATCGCAGATTTATTATGACTTTGTCTTCTTGCACGAACACACGAAACCGCGGTTGCCAAGGAGACACGCTCTAGGCTTCCGTGGCTTACACCCATTGATTCGGAATCTGAACAATAAAAGAAGCCTGTTCTCTCAATAGAAGAGGATAGGCTTCATCTTGTAGACTATACAACAATCAGGAACATGTTAGTTAACAGCCAATTAAGGCTTAACCACTAAAGATTCAATATATGAAATGACGACGTCAAGACCCTCCCTTAGCGGGGCAATCTCTCGTCTTACTTGCGCCAGCAACAGGCCCCCTTGAAGCGCCGTTAACAGGGCGAGGGCAAGACCGTCCGGATCAGCTTTCTCGCTAAGCTCCCCTCGTTCGGACATAGTGCGAAGCCCTTTGCGAATCGCAGTCTCCCATTGCATAAATCCGTTTGCGAGCTCAGAACGTGCTTCTATATCATTATCCGACAGCTCACTGGCCAAAGAACCAATTGGGCAGCCTCCTTGAAAATTCATTTCTGTTTTGATCTTAATAATGGCGTCACGCCAAGCTCGCAAGGCTTCCACGCTATCCAAATGACTTAGAAGTGGCTCTTGGTTGCCTAGCACCTGTTCTGTCTGGTACACAATCACTGCCAGAACAAGCTCCCGCTTCTCTTTGAAGTAGTGATACAGCTGTGAGGCACTGACCTTGGCTTCCCGCTGTACATCTTCAACGCTTGTACCAGCAACGCCGCGTTCGAAGATGATCTTCGCGGCTGCAGCCACAATGCGCATGCGCGTTTCTTTTCCTTTTTTAGTCAGCCGATGACCTTGTTTGGTTGGTTCGCTAGTCGTATTCATGCATTCAGCTTAACATAAATGGAGTGCATGATCCACTATTCAAACCCGCCTGTATTTTTTGGAGTTGACACTCCAAAAAATACACTGTAACATAAGCAATGTATAAATTGGAGTCATCAATCCATTTTCTTTAGAGGGAGTGATCAGTATGTCTATTAAAGCTGCATTAGATCAACAAAAGGAAAATTACGTTACTGCCGTCCCTGAAGATGTGCAATCCACAATTTTTCAACATGTTCAAGAATTGCAACAGTCTGATCTTGTCTCAGGATTGAAGGAAGGCGCTACAGCCCCTAATTTCACACTGCCTGATCCGCTTGGCGGTCAAGTGACGTTATATGATGAACTAGCCAAAGGCCCTGTCATCCTCACTTTCTATCGTGGAAGCTGGTGCCCGTTCTGCAACATTCAACTGCGTGGTTATCAGCAAGCATTGCCTGAATTCGAGAAGCTTGGCGGTCAGCTGATCGCGATTTCACCACAGAGTCCGGACAATTCGCTTACACAGAAAGAGAAGGACGAGCTTGAATTTAAGGTGCTAAGTGATGCCGATGGCCAAGTTACCGATCAATATGGTATTTTATATGAACTCCCTGACAACATTCAGGACATATATACAGGTACTTTTGGATTGGATTTGACTGTTTTCAATAACACCGAACGCTGGATTTTACCGGTTCCCGCGACTTTTATCATTGACCGAGAAGGAATTGTACGCCTGTCCCATGTCGATGCTGATTATACGAACCGTCTGGATATTCAGGACATTCTCAATGTTCTACATGACATCAAAACTAAGTAAGCTGTTCCCATAATCAATACTGAAAAAGCCCGCATTCTCTTGTTCAAAGGAGATTGCGGGCTTTGCTGTGATATGAATGCGGAAGCTGGATAGTAAACGTACTCCCTATACCCTGACCGGAAACTACCGTCAGTTTGCCGTGGATAAAATCAGTAAGCTCCTTGGCGATCGCCAGCCCTAATCCAGAGCCGCCGTACTTCTGATTGCGCGATTTTTCAACCCGATAAAACCGTTCAAATATTTTATCTATTTCATTCTCGGGAATCCCAATGCCCTCGTCTTTGACTTCCATGTAGGTATAGGCACCATCACAATGAACATAAAGCTTGATGCTAGTTCCCGGTTTGGAGAATTTTATTGCATTTCCTACTAAATTATATAGAATCCGCTGGATGCACACCTTGTCTGTATTCACAGATACGCAGCCCTCACTAATATGAACATCAATCAGACGGTTTTCGCGCGAAATTTGAGCTTCAAATGCCTGCAAAGTATCCAGGATCAGCTGATCCAGCCACACCACCTCCGGCTTGAAAACAATCTCCTTATCATCGATAGCCGCGATAGCGAGCAGCTCATTAGCAAACGACACCACCCGTTCGGTTTGTTTTCCAATACCAAGCAAATAATTCCGAACCTCACCAGGATCGGTTACGACTTCATCAACCAACGCTTCCGAATACGACCGGATAGAGGCAATCGGGGTTTTAATATCATGCGACAGGTTCGCAATCAATTCGTTCCGGCGGCGTTCTTCGTCCTGCAACGCATTGATTTTTGCTTTAATTTCAAGTCCCATTTCGTGCATCGATTCCGTAAGTTCTCTTAATTCAACAACCCGGCTCTTGGTTAAGCGCTGATCGTACTGTCCTTTGGCGATATCCCGACTCTGCCGGTTCAGCTGCGCAATATTTCGCGTCATGGGGAAAATAAACAGTGAATTAATTAACAACGAAAGCACGCTGGAGGACACTGTAATCATCATGGCCATCCTTAGCCTGTCATAATCCAGGAACATCTGTTTATAGGCAACAAATAGCAGCAGGGTCACGATGACTAGACTAATCAGATACGAGAACAAAACCAAGGTGCGCAGCTTCATGATACAGTGCCCCCTTCCCGCTTGAATTGATACCCTAGCCCCCATACTGTTTTAATGAATATCGGTTCCTGACCAGCTTTTGCAGCTAACTTTTCCCGCAAATGATGGATATGAACGTTGACGGTGCTGGCATCTTCATAGTACTCATATCCCCATACTTCCTTCAGCAATTCGGATTTCGGGATCACACGATGCTTCTCCTGAATGAGGAACCATAGCAAATCAAATTCTTTATTGGTGAGATCAAGCAGCTCGCCATGAAGCTTGGCCACCCGCTCCTCACGGTTCAAGTACAATTCTCCTTCTTGAAGCACAGCGATTCGCGGCTTTGCTTTTTGCGCCCGTTTAATAATATTTTTGATCCGGAACACTAGCTCTCGCGGGCTGAAGGGCTTGGTTATATAATCATCCGCTCCTAATGCCAGTCCGTATAACGTATCCTTCTCCTGATTTAAAGCGGTCAGATATAAGAATGGAATGTCAAAGCCTTGCTTTTGCAGCGACTCTACGAGCTCATACCCATCCATCGTAGGCATCATCACATCAATCACCATAAAATCAATGACCTGGCTCTGCACAATTTTCTCAGCTTCATCCCCACTGCTCGCCGTGTATACCCTATAACCATCGTTTTGCAAATACAACTGACAAACATCCACTATCGGCTGCTCGTCATCCACAATCAAGACCGATAACAACTACCTTCACATCCTTTTTTCTGCACCTTTCCTGCCTTCTTGCCATTTCGAATACAGCCAGCGCTCCACACTGACGTACATAGTGAATCTCTTCCCTGTAAGAAGTATAGTTGCTACTAGTATATCCGTTGGATAGGTGAATATCATATCAGCCAAAATGTAATTGGCATTCACGAACACGGACATCACTAAAGCAGGTACAATGAGCAGCCCGAGTATCAATCCTATCCCGATTAGAATCTCGCCGATAGGGATAATAACGTCAAAAGCCGGCGCAAGCGGACTCACCACATGACTAAAGAAAGCTTTATACCATTCCGGGGTATCCCGATTGGCTGCTATGACAGGGACTAAACCTTCTACGCCAAAACCGCCCGACAGTTTATCATACCCGGATTTAAACCACATCCAGCCAACCAACACGCGAGTGGCACTGAATACCCAACCAGCTATAGATTGAGATACTTTCTTCATTATAGAATCCCCTTTTAAAAAAAGGTACCATCCTTAAAATCAGTATGGTACCCAAAATTGTTATTTTAGCTGAGATCTGCTGTGCCAAATACCACGTGGGCTTTGTCGCAGTAGATAATAATAGAATCATAATCATTCAGATTGGCGCCTGCCAGATCGAAGGTCTGCTCACTCTTTTTCAGATCAATCTTGCCCAAGCTCTTACCCATCTGAACATCTTTTCCCTTCGTCAGGTAAATATGGAGGTCTGGACCTTCGGAGGTTTTGAAATTCGTCAGCATGACCTTGCCGTCCTTGATTTCTACATTCCCTTCTGATATTTGCTTGTTGCTGCCGCTCAGCATGCCCGTCTTCGTGCCCATTGCCGAAGATGTTGCTGGTTTATCCATTGGTGTGTCGGTCAAATCTGCTGTACCGAATGTAACATGTGCTTTATCGCAGTAGATAATAATGGAATCATAATCATTCAGAATAGCTCCCGCCAAGTCAAAGGTCTGCTCACTCTTTTTCAGATCAATCTTGCCCAAGCTCTTACCCGTCTGAACATCTTTTCCCTTCGTCAGGTAGATATGGAGGTCTGGTCCTTCGGAGGTTTTGAAATTCGTCAGCATGACCTTGCCATCCTTGATTTCCACATTACCTTCTGATATTTGCTTGTTGCTGCCGCTGAGCATGCCATACTTCACCATCATTGCAGTAGTTTCCTGATTGGTCCCTGCATTGGCATTAGAAGCTGCTTTATCAGGTGAGTCAGAGCTCGGCATGGTGGTTGCCGTCGCTGTTGCGGCCGCATTCCCAGTAGTGGATGTGTTAGTTGCTTTGTTAGATGCTGTGTTAGCTACTCCGCAACCCGCCAAAGCTATGGATAAGGCCACTATTGCTGTTGTTGTCGCTAATAATTTCATCTTTCGTCATCTCCTCAAAAGTTTTATGCTTCTGTGTTTTGCTTACAGTTGAATTGTAGAACAAGCCCTTTTCAATTGAAATTAAACGCCCATTACAACTTTCTTAACTAATCATTAAGTCTTCTATAACAAAAATTCTTCAGGGTTCCTATATAAGACGAATTTTAGATTCTCACTCAAGGCTTGGTCGTCACTACGGTGGAATGTTTGGACTTCCGGCCGTTGTTGTCTCCAGATTTTTCTGATTATACCGCTATTCGCGGATAAAATCCGGAGACAGCCTGTGCTTCCGATGCGAGCTTTCCTGCAGAAAGCTTTCAGACGAGCGCTACGCTCCTACAGTTCCAAACCTCCCCCTTCGTTCCTCCCCGCCCTCTGTTAATTTCTTTCATTCGTCTTATATAGATTGAAAAAAAAGGGGTGCTGTGCTAAACTATCAGCAACTTTGTTGACAGGGGTTGAGGAGAGTAATGTAAAATTTCTTGCTTAGTTAGAGAAGATAAAACATCATTTGTTTTATTCTTTTTAGGCAAGGAAGTTACTTATTCTCTTCACTCAAAGCTTTACATTACTAATCCATCACGTTTTAAGGAATAGTTGTAATTATTTGGGCTACAAGAAGGGAAACTTTCTTGTAGCCCATTTTGTTTTGAAAGACATCACCACTGAATTTATGAGACTGTAATGCAGCCATAGATTTTTATCTTAAGGAGGCTTTAAAAATGTTTGAGGTTGTACATGTACAAGTGAACCGTTCATTATCCGTTGGCACGGTTCACGATCAAATTAAACGGATGCCGGAGCATTTTCCATCTATTGATAGATGCACATAGCAACTTAGCTACAAGCTTCGTGGATTATAACTAGTTGGTTAATGTTCATGTTCGATATAGGACATTTTCTCCGGCTCAAGAGGAGAAAAACACATGAAATCAACTTCGAAATACGAAATGATACAGCAGATATTGACTGGATTAAAACAACCCGCATATCGTTTTCAACAAATTGCAGACGCCATCTTCAAGCAAAGAATCGGCGAGTATGATCGAATGACTATATTACCTAAAGAGATAAGAAAAGAATTGATTAAAAATCTTGGTGAACAGGTTTTGGGCTTAACCCCAGTCATTCAAAAAACATCTACGCAAGTGAACAAGGTGCTTTTTGCTATTCATGGCGGTGAACATATTGAAGCCGTTCAATTAAGCTATGAGCGCGGTTGGAAATCATATTGTATTTCCAGTCAGTGCGGATGCGGGTATGGCTGTAGCTTCTGTGCTACGGGGACAATTGGCTTGAAGCGAAATCTAACAGCTGATGAAATAACCGATCAATTGTTATATTTCCATCTAAATGGTCATGCCTTGGATAGTGTTTCATTTATGGGCATGGGCGAGGCGTTAGCCAATCCCAACATCTTCGACACGCTTAAGATGCTAACTGATCCACGGATTTTCGCCTTAGGCCATCGAAGAATTACTGTTTCTACCATCGGAATTCTGCCGGGTATCGATCGTCTGACTACGGAATTCCCGCAGGTTAACCTTACCTTCTCTCTGCACTCTCCAATCGACGAGCAGCGCAGTAAGCTAATGCCTATTAACAACCGATTTCCTCTTAATGATGTGTTGAACAAACTGGATCAGCACATTTGCGCTACAGGCAGAAAAGTATATATTGCCTATATTTTGCTTCGAGGAGAGAACGACTCCAATGAGCATGCAGAAGCTATTGCTGCTTTGTTAAAGAACAGAGGGCCGTGGGAACATTTATATCATGTTAATTTGATCCCCTACAATGCAACCGACGTGACGTCTGAGAGCTTTCATCAATCGGACAAGGAGCGGGTACAAAGATTTGTCAGCATTCTAAAATCAAAAGGAATTAAAGTCACTGTGCGGACGCAATTCGGAACGGACATTGATGCAGCATGCGGACAACTCTACGGAAGGAGTGAACTTACATGAGATATATCAACGCTAATAAAATTCTCCCAAAAGAATTAATTTTAAAATTGCAGGATTTCGTTCATGGTGAGTATATCTACATTCCGGCAATAGAAGATCAGCATAAACATTGGGGAGAACGATCCGGTTCGCGAGAAGAGATTGATAACCGGAATCGTGAAATCCTAGAAGCCTATACTTCCGGTGCTTCGATTCAAGATCTTGCCGAAGTATACTGCCTTTCGGTTTATGCTATAAGAAAGATAATTTATAGCAAATCAGACTAAATGTATAACCAATTTCGCCATCGGCACGCCCTAACTTTAGGGCTGCGGTGGCTTTTTTATTACAGCTAATCCTCGTTGTTATACCAAATAAGACAGAGCCATTTTGTGTATAGTTTATGTAATTTTTATCTGTTAACCTTACAAATATCGTTATTCATTCGATTAAAAGTCACTGATATTCTTAAATCTATCGTGACTGTTTACAGTCTGGAGGAAAGAACAATGTTGAAGGTCAATGTTTTTGATATGGAGGGTAATATTGTTGATGAAATGGAGCTTGAAGAATCCATTTTCGGTATTATTCCCAATGAGTCTGTTATGCATGAAGCAGTTGTTAACTATCTGGCAAATAAACGCAGAGGAACACAATCCGCATTAACACGCGGTGAAGTACGAGGAGGTGGCCGAAAGCCGTATAAGCAGAATAAAATTGATAGATCTAGAGCAGGTTCAATTCGTATGCCACATTGGCGTGGCGGAGGCGTTGTATTCGCTCCCAAACCTCGCGACTACAGCTACAAACTTAATAAAAAGGTTAAGCGACTTGCTATTAAATCTGCACTATCTAGTAAAATACAGAACCAGGAACTTATTGTTGTAGATGAGATCAAATTAGAGAATTACAGAACAAAATCTATTGTCGCTATGCTTAATGCCCTTGGAGCAACTAAAAAATCCCTGATCGTTAAACCATCGATGGACCCTATTGTATTTAAAAGTGCCAATAATATCCCTGGTGTAGAAACTGCCGTAGCTGATTCCCTTAATGTATATACCATTTTGAATTATGAGAAATTAGTAATTACTAAAGAAGCTATGAATATGATTACGGAAATGTACTCTTCATTTTAGGCCTGTTCGATTAATGTCCAAATAAAAAAAGTACATTAGATATACTATCTAATGTACTTTCTACACTGTCCCAATCATGCAAACATCACAAGACCTCTCACACTTTGCGTTCCGACTTACCCGGTACCTCTGGTTATTTAGTCTTTAAACAACAATTCTGCAAATAGGACGCAAAGCATGCTGTATTAATTTGCATATGCTTATTATCCCCATCCAGCTTGCTGAGCAAAATGCCTCCTTCGAGCAAGGAAAAAGCAAATGAAGCAAGTGCATCACCATCCAGATCTTCTTTAAACTCCCCACTATTTATCCCGTCAAGAATGATACTTTTCATCATATCCAAATAGGTATGCAGCCCTTGTCTTGCCCGGTCACGAAGCTCCGTATGCGTATCGTCACTTTCTACTGCTGTATTCTGCATCGGGCATCCGCCAATAAATGGCGGGTTATCAACAACATCTTCATACACACGAAAGAAAGCAAGTAACCGTCCTGACGCAGACTTCTCTTGATCGACCGCCTCAGCAAATTTCCCGCTAACCAAACTGGCAGCGTAATTGTAGGCTTCAAGCGCAATTTCATCTTTACTGGCAAAATGTCGATAGATGCCCCCCTTCTTAATTCCGGTGTCGGCAATAATATCGTTTAATGATGTACCGGCATATCCTCGCTGATTAAAGATTGCTGCCGATTTCATAATAATATGCTCTCTTGTTCGATCTCCTTTTTTCATAGCTTCCTCCGAATGATCTTATTCTAATCAAACATTATATCAAATTTTACGGCCGAAGCCTTGCCAATGTATTAAATCCTGTTATAATAAAGATACCGATCGGTACCTTTTTTTTCATTTTAAAACAAACCCAATCCAAAGGCAAACTTGTTTGGCTTTGGCGCAGTGCTTACCTTTAAGTTCTATTGGAAATACTAATGTGGAATGGATTTCGAACGAAAACAGGAGGACTATTCAATGAGTGTAAAAGTAGGTATTAATGGTTTTGGGCGGATAGGAAGACTCGCTTTTCGTAGAATTCAAGAGTTGGATAATATCGAAGTTGTAGCCATCAACGACCTGACTGACGCAAAAATGCTGGCTCATCTGCTCAAATATGATACTACGCAAGGCACTTTCCATGGTGACATCCAAGTTCATGATGGAGCCTTTGCGGTTAACGGTAAAGAAGTTAAAGTGCTGGCTACCCGTAACCCTGATGAAATCCCTTGGGGCGAGCTTGGCGTAGACATCGTACTAGAATGTACAGGTTTCTTCACTACCAAAGAGAAGGCTGAGCTTCACCTGAAAGGCGGAGCAAAGAAAGTCGTTATTTCCGCTCCGGCAACAGGCGACATGAAGACCATCGTGTATAACGTCAACCATGAAATACTGGATGGAACAGAAACCGTCATTTCCGGCGCTTCCTGCACAACGAACTGTCTGGCTCCTATGGCTAATGCTCTGAACAATAAGTTTGGCATTCAATCCGGGTTGATGACAACCGTTCACGCCTATACAGGCAACCAGAACACCCTTGACGCTCCAGACGCAAAAGGTGATTTCCGCGCAGCACGTGCTGCCGCAGAGAATATTGTTCCCTACTCCACTGGTGCGGCAAAAGCCATTGGCCTCGTTCTTCCTGAACTGAAGGGCAAACTTGATGGTGCATCTCAACGTGTGCCTGTGGCAACAGGCTCTGTAACAGAACTCGTAGCCGTATTGAACACCACCGTAACCGTTGATGAAGTGAATGCTGCTATGAAAGAAGCATCTGATCCAGAAACGTACGGATATACAGAAGACCAAATCGTATCTTCCGATGTGAAGGGAATGACATTCGGCTCTCTTTTTGATGCTACGCAAACAAAAGTTCTAACCGTTGGCGACCAGCAGCTAGTAAAAACCGTAGCCTGGTACGATAATGAAATGTCTTACACCGCGCAACTGGTTAGAACCTTAGAATATTTCGCAAAAATCGCCAAGTAATATAGATTCAATTCTCTTGATTATAACCGCATGTATATGCCAAAAAACGGGTGTTATCCTCAATGAAGGACAGCATCCGTTTTTTGATAGGCTCACTGCGCCATAACTCAAAATTGTTATTTCAAATCGACTTTTTTACTATAGGGGAAATTGCTAATATCTACTCTCATCTTGGAGTCCCGGTAAATGAAGTACTCGAACGTAAAAACAAAGACCCGTCACTATAATCACTGAAAGGATTTATTTTATCCACAGGCACCTATGGATATTTTGATTTTTTTGAATTAAATATATTATCATGGATAAAAAATTATTTCAAACATTTTTTCTTGTCAGATGAAGATATTTTCGAATGCTACGTTTCTCGCCTGGAGGCATAAAGAGAATGCCAAGAGGAAGAGTTAAAAACACCCATGAGACTAAAAAAGAAGTTACAAACAACAAGACCCCCTCTGGGGCAAGTATAAAATTAACCTTTGATTTTTCTTATCCAAACTGGCTTAGTGGAGTTCGCTTAAGAGATTTTACAAATATGCTTAAAGATCCTCATGAATTTGCTGAATCAATCGTTCATATCTTAAATAAACTAATACCCGTTGTGAGCGATAATTGGGATTCAATAAAATTCAAGACAAATTATCAATTTCAACACTGCCATAGAGTACCTGATGATAAACTCCCTTTAGTAAAACAAATTGAGCAAGAAATACATGGGAAAAGTTTGTTAGATCCTGATGCTGAACATTCAGTGAAGTACTGGCAAATCGGAATTGAAGGTATTAGAATGTTTGCTCTTTATAATTATGATTCCAACATTATGTTCCCTATATTCATCGACTACCACCATTTGATCTATCCAGATAAGAATTATAATCAAAGGGATACTGATCACTTTTCCTTTTGCCCGATTTCCGAATATTGTTAAAAGGTCACCTTTTTAAAGGTGACTTTTTTATATGCTGTAATCACTTCAAGTACTCTTTTAACACTGCCCCTATCTCATAGGAATATATAGTTAACTTGAAACTGCTCTCTGATCTCATAACATCCCTACTCACTCCAAAGTAATCATGGTACTCTCTATATCATATTCTTATTCTTCGTAAAGTATCTGGGTTACCTCAGTTCCCGTCAGACCACGGTTCATGAGATTCCTCAATCAATGGCCTTTCTCTCTATCATTCTTTCCTCTAATTCATCAATCATGTCTTGATACAGTCGCTTGATAAAATTTAATTCTTCACTAGTGTAACGTTCTAGAAATCGGAAGTACCGGTCTTGCTCCTGCTTATGCAACTTTCCGTGCAGTACATATAATTCCTGCGCTTTTGCCGTTAATCTGAAATGGATTTCCTTCTTGTTATCATTAAGACGGATACGCTTAATAAAACCATCTTCCAATAATGTGGTCGTTATTTTTGTTATACTTGCTTTCGTTAATTCCATTTTTTCGGCAAGGGCTGTATTGTTGATGGGCTCATTATTGCCAATACAGTCAATGACGTGTACAGCTGTAAGATTAGCAGGATATTCGGAAATCCCCTGTTCTTTGGACATTTGCAAAAACTCTCTAAACTCCAGACTTCCATACTGCTCACTTAAATGAGCGCTTTTCCAGTACAATCCATATATATATTGTTTAATTTCGACCGGATGACTCATCGTGAAATGTCCAACCTCCTGCAATATATTGTTAAATAGTTAACAAAATTATCGTAACACGACTGATATTTACTATTAATTCAACCATCCAAACCACCGAAGAATCTGCTTATTGAGCACTGGCGAATTTACGGGAGGTGATCCGATACGTCGTCGGCGAAATCCCTTTTCTAGCTGTAAACTGCTTGATGAAGTAGGTATCATACTCAAATCCGGTAGCAAGTGCAATTTCATTAAGGCTCATATCTGTGTGTGTCAGGAGCTCACTTGCAACTTTTAAACGATAGGCAAGCAAGTAACCAATCGCTGTATTCCCGCATCTTTCCTGAAACCTTTTATTTAGCGTTACACGGTTCAAATGAACACAGCTCGTCAAATCCTCCAATGAAATCTTTCGCGGATAATTCGTGTGAATGTAGTCTAGCACTACATCGACAGGCGATTGCTCGTTACTCCGATTCAATTCCTCCAGCAGCCCCAAAATTTGAATGAGATACTTTTTTATTCTGCACACCCAGAGCGCATCACTTTGTGCCTGCACTTCCATACCAAGGATGAAAAACCATTCAAACAAAAGCGGGTATGCTTTTTCCGTTACACGAGGCACTCCACTATATAGATCATTACTTTGAAAAAGGGAAAGGCCTGTTTGTATACTTGGCCGTGCGGGAAAATACTCTTTCGTTTCGGAAAGCGTAGTGGTGTTAAGAAATGCCGGATGAAAACTAAAGGATTGCGCAGATGCATCCATCTTTTCAACCACCTGCACCTGATCATCTTCAGCCAAGCACAGAATACCGGGAGCACTAATAGATATAGGACGCCCGTTTAGCATCCCCTTGATCCTTCCAGATGTTATAAAAATCAGCGTATAACGCTCCGGATATGGGAGAGCACCAAAATCCTCCACGGCTACAAACTCTATGTTTACGGTACGTTTTTTGTGTCGATCTACTTGTGGCATTGCCATCACCTATCAAATAGTATAGTTAAATGCTTCACTTATAACAGTGTATCACACCCCCTCCATGGATATAATAACGTTGTGAATCAACAAAAAGGGAGGAAATCATGATGACTGTTGCACCATTTCATATTCATGTCTCCGATGAGGTCTTGAGCGATCTGAAGTACAGGCTGCAGCATATCCGTTGGCCTGATCAATTAGAAGAGTTGGGCTGGGAGAGAGGAACAGATTTAGATTATTTACAATCACTTGTTTCCTATTGGAGAGATCATTACGACTGGCGGGCACAAGAATCAAAGTTGAATCGCTTGTCCCAGTTTCGCTGCAATATAGATGGGATAGATGTACATTTCGTGCACGAGCGCGGTAAAGGACCCAACCCTCTACCGATTATTCTTACCCATGGATGGCCCGACAGTTACCTGCGTTATGAAAAGATTATCCCTCTCCTCACGGATCCCGCTAGTTATGGAGGTAATCCTGAGGACTCTTTTGACGTCATTGTCCCTTCATTGCCTGGATTCGGATTCTCAAGTCGCCCTACTCAGCCTGGCTTCAACAATTTTAAGGTTTCCCAGTTGTGGGCTAAACTGATGACACAAGAATTAGGCTACACAAAATTTGCCGCTGCAGGCGGAGATATTGGCTCTGGTGTGACAAGATATCTGGCAGTAAGTCATCCCGAACTTTTATTTGGCATCCACCTAACAGATGTTGGTATTATAAGAAATCTCATGATTGCCCAGGATGAGTCGAAGCTTACTGAAGAAGAGCTAGCATATAAGAAAAAAGCTGCTGAGTGGATGTCACAAGAAGCTGGCTATATATCCATACAATCGACCAAGCCTCAAACCCTTGCTTATGGACTTTCCGATTCACCGGTAGGTGTGGCAGCTTGGATCGTGGAGAAATTTCGTGCATGGAGCGATTGTAAAGGTGACTTGAGCCAGAAATACAGCAAGGATGAGCTATTGACTCATATTATGATCTATTGGGTGACTAACACCATTGGATCTTCAATACGTATGTATTACGAAAATTCACATTCCTTGCCACCACTCGGCGTAATTGAAGTTCCGACAGGGATGGCTATTTTTCCCGAGGATATACTACTGCCTCCTAAATCCTGGACAGAGCAGAATCTGAATGTCACTCGTTGGACCACCATGCCTTCGGGTGGGCATTTTACGGCATTGGAAGAGCCGGAGGCGATGGTACGCGACATTCGTGCCTTCTTCCAACCTTTTAGAAACAAAAAGTAATAGGCCAAGTAGTAGATTAACTGCATCTCGAGACTCTAAGTCATACCCATCTGAACTAAAACTTTTCACCTTATAAAAATAGGCCATCGGTATCCTCTCCTTCAGGTATCTTAACGCTTACCCTTTTCGGAGGTACCGATGACCCTTCCTTTTTAGCTTTTACTCAATAGCTCAATCTCCGTATACTCATCATTCCCCCATTCTTCCCAAGATCCTTCATACGGACGGATATCAGGATATCCAAGTAAACGTAACACAAAATAAGTATGTGCCCCGCGTTGGTTGGATTGACAGTAAGGAACAATGGTCTGGGTCCGCTGAATACCAGCTTCGGCAAACTCCTTTTCCAAAGTGGCGTTATCTTTAAAGACAATAATTCCATGCTCATCCGGATCCTTAAGTGCGTCACGCCATTCTTTATGAACGGCGCCGGGAATACGGCCCCCTTTGCGGTTATTTCGCTTATCCTCACCGATATACTCCAGAATGTTGCGTGTGTCGAGCAGAGTAGCATTTTGAAGTCCAGCCTGAATATCTTCTTTGAAAGTAATGAGATCTGGGGTGGCCGTTAGACTTATCGAACCCTCCGTACGAGGTGATGGCTGAATGCTAGAGATCTCATAGTCCCCTGCAGTCCATGCCGCAAACCCGCCATTCAGAAGCTTCACTTGATCTCGCAGCCCATAATACTCAAGAACATAAAAGGCTCTCGTAGCAAGCACATTGCTGCCTTCGTCATATATGATAATCGTTGAATCATTAGTGATGCCGAAGTCCGCTAACCATTTTTGCAGCTGCTCTTTGGGAACAATCGTTTTTTGGGCAGGTACTTTTAATGCTTTGACATTCAGCCAGTAGGCACCCGGAATATGCGAGATTTCGTAGTTATTTGCTCTAGCATCAAGCAGTACCAGATCCTGCCCACCTCTATGTTCTACCAGCCATTCGCTATCTACAAGCAAATGCCCATTGGGATATGATGAATGTTGCTCAGTCAAAATAACAAACTCCCCTCTACAATTAAAGTGGCTCGAAGCCTAAATTCTCTCGTAACGTTTGCCCTGTATAGCTTGTTGGAAACAAGCCGCGGCGCTGTAATTCAGGAACAACCAGATCCAGAAAAGCTTCTGCTCCCCCGCTAGCCAGTTCGGGCATCACCGTAAAGCCATCGGCGGCACCACTTATAAACCATTCTTCCATAATATCAGCGATTTGCTTGGGTGTCCCTGCAATGTTCAGCTGCCCATGCCCAACCCAATGCTTCTGAACCAGCTCGCGCAGGGTAACCGCCCTATTCTCCACCACTTTTTGCACCATTTGATAAAAGGATTGATAAGCATTGCCCCCATTCCGATCAGGCAGCGGAGGGAACGGCTCATCCAGCGGATATCCTGAGAAATCAATGCCAAGCAGGTTGGATAATGACATCACCGCTCTTTGGATCGGGGCAAGCTGCTGGAGCTCAGCAGCGAGTTGAAGGGCATCTTCCTCATCTTCAGAGACGATGACATGAAGGGCAGGCAGTATTTTAATCTGCTCCGGGGAACGTCCCGCTGCGACAGTTCTGTCTTTAATGTCTTTGTAAAAAAGGCGGGCATCGTCAATGGACTGCTGAATCGTGAACAGTAGTTCTGCATACTCAGCCGCAAGATTCCTGCCGTCCTCTGAGGCACCGGCTTGGATCAGAAGCGGTCTGCCTTGCGGTGAACGCGGAAGATTCAATGCGCCGCGCACGGAATAATATTTTCCCTCATGATGGATATCGTGGACCTTATCAACCTGTGCATACACCCCTGATGCTCTGTCCTGCACGATTGCGTCAGCTTCCCAACTATTCCATAGCTTTAATACTACGTCTGTAAATTCATGGGCACGTTCGTATCGCTCAGCATGAGGGGGTAACCCTGGCAGGCCAAAGTTGAACGCTGTTCGCTCCACGCCTGTCGTGACAATGTTCCAACCCGCCCGGCCACCGCTAATATGGTCGAGAGATGAGAATAATCTGGCTACATTGTAGGGTTCGTTGAAGGTGGTGGAGACAGTCGCGATTAAACCAATCCGCTCCGTTACAGCAGCGATTGATGCCAGCAAGGTTAGAGGCTCGAAACCAAAGATTGGGCTATATTGGACCGCAGAAGTTTCAATAGATAGACCATCTGCAATAAAAAGCGAGTCGATGCGGGCAGCTTCAGCTTTTTGAGCGATTCGCTGATATTGCTTGATATCGTGAATATCATGTAACCGCGTGCTTTCATGACGCCAGGCGCCTTTATGGGAACCAGAGTTTTGCAGAACGAGGTTTAGTATCATTCGACGACTTTCTTCGCTCATCGTTATCACCCTTACTTTCTTATTTCATACCACTTAGGGCTATTCCGCGTATAATCTGCTTTTGGAAGATAAGGAATAACAAGATCAGCGGCACAATTGAAACCGTGGTTCCGGCCATAATCAGAATCCAATTGCTTGTATCCTTAAGCTCACTGGAGAAATACACAATCCCGACAGGTAATGTGAATTTCTCTTCGGTCTGCAGCACGATCAGCGGCCAGATGAACTGGTTCCAATTCCCGATAAAGGTAAGGATGATTAAGGTAACGATAGCAGGCTTCACAAGTGGAATCGCTATATTAAGAAGAATGCGCCACTCATTAAGACCGTCGATGCGGGCGGCATCCAGCAGCTCAGAGGGGATCGAGTCCATAAACTGCCGCATAAGAAAGATCCCAAAGGCTGTAATAATACTTGGGAACAGCACGCCCCAATAGGTGTCTGACCACCCAAATTCATTGGCAATCAAATACCATGGAATAATAAGCATTTCGGTTGGCACCATGATCGTACTGATAATGATGATAAAAATAAGCTGCTTGCCGGCAAAAGAAAATTTAGCGAGCACATAGCCTGCCGCCGTATCAAAAATGACCACTGTAGCGGTGGCAATTAGAGAAACTATCAGTGTATTTTTGATCCAGTCACCAAACGGAGCCTTTTTAAAAATCGCAGCATAATTATCGAAGGTTATCGTCTCTGGGATCAAGCGAAGATTATATACATCCTGTGGAATTTTAAAGGAAGTGGCGACCATCCATAAAAAAGGAAATAGCATAATCCCGACACCGATGATGAGCAATAAGTAAACCAATAGTGTACGAAGCTTCTTAATGGGAAATCTATTGCCCGCTTGGATTTCTCTTGTTGAAGTCATTGGACCGGCCTCCGATCAATATTCTACTTTTTTATTGAAGACTTTTAATTGCAGCAGGGTGATCACGAATATGATCGCGAATAACACTACTGTTGCCGCCGCTGCCCTACCCATCTTGAACTGCTGGAACGCTAAATTATAAATGTAGAGCACCATCGTTGTTGTGCTGTTTAAAGGTCCTCCGTTGGTCATGCTCAGCACTTGTCCGAAGGATTGTAGATAGGAGATGACAGCAATCACTGCTGAAAAGGTGATTACCGGATTCAGTAAAGGCAGCGTAATGTGCACAAATCTTCGCCATGCGCTGGCCCCGTCGATCGACGCAGCTTCATAATACATTCGCGGGATCGCCTCCAGCCCAGTCATGAACACTAGCATTTGAAAGCCGATACTTTGCCAAATCATCGTTAATGTAACAAGGATCAGCGCTTGGCGTGGGGATTGCAGGAATAATTGCGGCTCTATCCCTAACTGTAGCAGCACTTCATTTAACCAGCCATTACGCATGAGAATCCAACGGAATACCCAGCTAACGGCAACAATGCTTGTTACATAGGGAATAAAATAGATCGTTCGAAAAAAGCCCCGAAAACGATGGATACTTTGCAGCAGTAGTGCGACAGCCAGACCAACAATGAGCTGTCCTGGGACGCCAATAACAACAAATTTGAATGTATTTAAAATGGATTTTGTAAATATTTCGTCGCTGAATATGGTGCTGAAATTTCCTAAACCAACAAAGGGCTGATCGGAGGACAGCAAGTTCCAGTCCCTTACGCTTACATTAAAGGCATACAGAATGGGGATCATGCGTGTGCTGAGGAAATACAATAACGGTATACCCAGCACGATATAAATAAACAGGTAGCGCTGCGTCTTATAGGAAAGACGTACACGGAACAGCTCCCTGCTTTTTCGAGCAGTCAGTCTGATGACATGTGTGAGCATCTCTGATATTTCCTCCCTTTAAGAAGGACAGGGCGCTAGCTATGAGCTAAGCGCCGCTGATCCTGCTATTACTTTTTCTTGTCGACCTCAGCCCAGTAGTCATCGTAGAGCTTTTGCACCTTCGCTACAAGATCGTTAAAGGCTTTCTCTACAGGAACATGGTTGACTAAGACCTCATTGGTTGCATCAACAAACAGTGTTTTTTCCTGTGTTTCATCAATGAAGAAATGCGCACGGCTATGATCAAGCTGAGAGATGAATGGTCCAAGCTTCTCATCCTTAACATATTGATCCTGACTTGCTACTGCTTTTTGTGCAGGCAATTCCCCGATCCGGTCTACCCATTTCTCTTGAACTTCTTTGCTGGTCAGAAATTTCAGAAACTCTGCAGCAGCTTTTAGTTTATCCCCTTCTACGTTTTTCGGGATGGCGTTGGCCCAGAAGGATGAAGGTGTTGACTGGGCTTTATAAGACGGAAGAGGTGCCACTCCGAAATTCAAATTCGCGAAGTCCTTCTTAATAGAGCCTAGACGGAACGAACCGTCAATATTGAGCGCTGCTTTGCCATTCATAAAAGCATTGCTATCATTTTCATAGAAGCCATTAATTCCGACCTTATGCTTGATCGCAAAATCGAGCAAATATTGAAAAGCTTCCAAGCCGGCTGGCGTATCAGCCCATAGAATTTTGCGACGATCCTCGCTTAGATCCTGGCCTCCTGCTTGATACAGCAGCCCGTCACGATACCAGTGATGCAGCTGTGCGCCAGGCTCCCAAGCCAGACCTTCCACAACAAACTGACCTTTAGCATCCTTTTCCGTTAGTTTTATAGAATCTTCTACAAGCTGCTCCCAAGTCGTAGGAAGCTCTTTAATGTTCGCCTTGTCCAGCAGGTCTTTGTTGTAAAATAAAGCGAGTGTCCGTACTGCGGTAGGAATTGCATAGTAGGAGCCATCGATTTTGGCAGCTTCAACTAGCGGATAGTAGTTGTTTTCAATTTCCGTAGGAGGGAAGGCATCTTCAGGTAGTGGCTGCAAGTAGCCTGCAGCAACATATTTCGGTAACCAGCCATAATACAAATTAATAATATCCGGGCCTTTTCCTGCGGGTACGAGCGTGGCTACCTTTTGATTATATTGGTCATAGGGGAAGTTGGTTTGCTTGACCTTAATGTTAGGATGAAGCTTCTGGAATTCACCAATGAGTTCATCAATCAGCTCCACCTTGGCTGGAAATTCATATTGCCAATATTCAATGGATACTTCTTTTTCCGGCTCACTTTTTTCCGAGGCTTTAGGTTCACTCGCTGCATTGGACGGCTTTGCGCTTTCTTTTTTATCATTACTACTGCCGCTACTGTTACTGCTGCATCCAGCAGCCACCAAGATGATGGCAAGCAAGGCTGCGATTGTTTTGATCCCTTTTTGATTCTGCATGAATATCCACTCCTATATTTTTTTATGGTCTACATTAACCTTGCTTGGACAAGCTTGGATTTGAAATGACTCCATCATAAGTCAGCTGTTCAAAATTCAGCAGGCGCCGCGCATTATTGCCGAATATCTTCTCAATGTCGTCTTCAGGGATACGAATATCCCGCGCGGCACGCACTTGATCCTGTAAGTAGCGATAAGGATACCCTCTAGGAAAACCGCTGGCATCTGTACCGAAAATGATTCGATCTGGTCCGATTAGCTCATAGGTTTTGCGAAGTACAGATTCTAAAGTTAGCTCATAGGGCATCCAGCGCATCCATTGGTTAGAGCCTGACGTATCCACATATACATTCGGGCAGCTCCAGCATAGGTGCAGCAATTCCTGAAAGTATCCCGCTCCGAAGTGAGGAATAATGAAAGGAATGTCCGGATAATCCCGAGCCGTATTAAAAATCGCGAGCGGACTAATATTGGGATGATGCGCGATGCCTCCCGCATGACCTAACAGACCAAAATGGATGAGTACGGGTAATTTCTTTTCAGATAGAAAGTTCCAGATGGGGGTGAAAGAAGGATCATCAAAGGGTCGTGAGATTAACGGTCCAAACAACTTATAGCCCTTCAGTCCAAGCGCATTAACCGCTCTACGCAGTTCAGCCTCGGCCCCTTCCTCCTCAATCGAATGATAAGCAAAGCCCGTAAATCGGTCCGGATATCTAGAAATTTGCTCAGCCATATTGTCATTGCTTAAAGCTGTCAGAAAGTTCAGTCCACCGATTCCGTATTTATCAAGCTCCTGCACCCATCGATCAATTAGCGGGGTGGTGTCACTCCCATCATGCACAGGTACCGCTTCGGGGAAATCCCATGTCAGACGCATTCGTTCACTGCGCTCGGCACCGTAGCCTGAAATAAGCGTATGACTATTTTTACCGCCTAATTGAAGCTGGTAGGGCAGATGTCCATGAATGTCAAATACTTTGAATGATTTGCGAAACATCTCACTCACTCCATTTTCATTTATTGGGATTGCCAATGGGATAGGATATCATCGAGCTGTACTGAGGCAGTTGCTAAATGTGTTTCTCGTTCACTAAGCCATTGCTCCAAGCCATGCAGTCTATGATTTTGAGCTTCCAATGCCCGTTTGATTTCAACCGGACTTGGCCCTCCACGCAGCTTGCGAACATGAACGAAATGCTCAGGGTCGAGAGCTAACTTTAATTTCTCCTCACTGAGCGTGAGAGGAACTCCAATCGTAGCAATAGCTATTTCATTAAGGGCTTCTAGGCTTAAATCGCGGGCTCCCTGCCCTTGTTCTACTGCCTGTGACACGAGCTTGCTTACAATGCTGTGAGCGCTGCGGAAAGGGATTCCTTCTTCCCTTACTAATGTGTCAGCAAGTTCCGTTACCGTTGCGAAGCTGGCTGCAGCACGTCTATGAAGTACATCATTGTTGATTTCCAAGGAATCAATCACTTTTGAGAGCAGTCTATAGACCGCCTCAAGCGTATCAAGGCTTTTCCAGGCATAGGGCTGCAGATCATCTTCCGTGTCGACGATATCGCCAAAAGGGGTGTTATGAATCATGGTGAGCACAGTTTGCGAAGTCCCGGCAATGCTGGATAATAACGAACGAATGTGCTCGATCGAAACAGGGTTTCTTTTTTGCGGCATAATCGAACTGATCTGTACAAAAGGAGCAGCTACCTTGGCAACGGCAAATTCCTGCGTACACCATAGCAACAGCTCTTGAGCGAAACGTCCGAGGTTAATCGCAGCGAGCTGTGTACCAGAAGCAATCTCGGCAACATAATCTGTTCCGCTTACCGCATCATAGGAGTTTTCAATAAGTCCATCAAACGCCAGAAGCTCTGCCACACGTTCACGATTGATATCAAAACCTGAAGTGGTTAGCGCAGCAGCTCCTAGACTACTTAAATTACAATTGGCGTATGCAGCCTGAAGCCTGCGAACATCGCGTACCAGTGAATCACTTACTGCAGCGATATAATGGGCGATTGTAGTTGGCTGCGCTTGCTGAGTATGGGTATGGGCAATAAAGATCGTATCCGTATGCTTTCCGGCAAAAGAGAGCAGGCTAGCATTCAGTTCTAACGCAGAGCTAAGTGTTCGAAGTAGCTTTTGTCGTAACGTTATTCGGTAAATCGCAATCCCCATATCATTGCGACTACGCGCAAGATGCAGATTACTCGAAGAGTTATCTGATAATTTCAGAAGCTTATCCTCAACTTCAAAAAATAAATCCTCAAATTGTCCATTGTAACTTCCTTGTCTGAGTTGCTCCCTATCAATGCCAAGCAATGCCTTGGCAATGTTTGTGGCATCCTGCTTGGAGAGTAAGCTTTGCTCAAACAGCATAACGAGGTGCGCTTTATGTACTGCGATCATCGGTAACAGCAGCTCTTGCTTCGCATGATTGTAGGCGGGTTCTAGCACGGCTTCCACGTAAGTCTTACCCGGAAATTCGTTTCCCTCCTCTTGCTCATACCTTCTGCTTACCAAATATAAGACCTCCCTTTAGTAATGCTGTTAAGATACATGGCAGAAAAAAACAGCCAGAAAAAATCGCAAGAGCGAAATCTCCGGCTGTCCGGTTGAAATAGCATATTATTCTTAGTGGAATTGTATGGAAAGGATAATAGCATTATTTCAAATTATTTACAACACTTTTTTTGATAAAGAATGTGTATCTAAAAATTGTGAGATTAGGTAGCTATCCTACTTTATTACCTTGACAGATATGCTGTAGATACGTATATTCTAATTACCGACTATATAGTCGGTAAACAGAATGCAGGTTTCATCATTTTTAATATCTTGGGAGGTTCATATGAAAATCACAGATCTGCTACTTCGCAAGCCACTAGGTATCATCGGGCGGAACATCCGCCCTTACCTCGTGCTCAACCTATTAACGTACGGATTACTGATACTCGGCCTGATACTCGGCTATTTTTTCCCTTCCATCGCCAAGGCCTCAGTTGATGCAATGGCCTCCGTGTCCTCACTGAGTCCAGCGCAGGGCGGAGTGATGGCAACAATAGACAGCGGCAACGCACCTACATTGGCCGTAATCATCCTGATCGCGAACCTGTGCTTCGGTGCGCTCGGGATGGCTACCTTACCCTCTCTCTTAATCCCGTTCTCCGGGATCGTCATTCACGCTTTGTTCGCCGGCTTCCTCGGCCTGACCTATGCACCATATGAAGGCTGGGATGTGCTGCTTCCGCACTCGTTGACACTGCTCATCGAGCTACAGGCGTACATTGTTCTGATGCTCGGTGCTTACCTACTTGGCAAATACGTTCTCTCCCCCCAAGCGAATGGGTTCACATCACGATGGGCGGGCTACAAGCACGGGCTTGTCGAGACAGCGTGGTTGTATATCCCCGCGATAGTGCTGCTGATCCTGGGCGCCATCTACGAGGGGTTCGAAGTGGTGGCACTTCTCAGCAACTGATGCCCTAAGTCATGCGCATGCAAATGCTTATGGAGAAACAGTGCTTATGCTAAGGGTATCTGCAAAATATGCGCTGAAATCTGAAACTCCTGTTTTGTTATTGTAAAATTTGTTGAAGCTGCTCGAGAGTAATTCGTCCCACAAACTTGCTGAATTTCTCCTTACCCTTGGCATTGTCCCTATAAAAATCGAGCAAGGATAGGATCACTGTAACCAATTGCTCTTCTGCCACATCGGGCCATAATAGTTTGGCAAAGGATGTTTTCAGCCCTTTTGCTTCACCGCCAACATAGATATCAAAGGTGTTACGCATTTTGACAATACCGATATCCTTTAGCAATGGTTCACTGGTCCCTAACGCACAACCAGCATAACCAATTTTGATGGGTGAAGGCATTTCAAGACCTGCGATCGCCTGGTTGACTTTCTTGGCTATTTCCAGCCCCGCAGTTTCGGCCCCCTTACAGAAGTTGCAAGCAATCAGCGTTTTGGTTACAAATCCAGCCGGATGCACCTCTAGCCCCTCTTGCTCAAGCTCTTCCTTGATTAGCTCTCGTTTTTCAACAGGTACTTCTGCATAAAGCTGTTTGAACGTTGTCATTTCTATCCTTGCGTCTGCCCCAACAACTCTACCAATTTTGGTGAGTTGGTTTGGGGTGAATAGGCTACCCCCGACCTGAATGGCCGGGCTAATGGCGATTTTTATGCTTTCCCCCACGCTCATCCTCCTCATTTCACTATAATGAATTTAATGACGTACCTTCACACGCTGTAACCGAAGTGCATTAAGAACAACAGAAACGGAACTCAATGCCATTGCTGCACCTGCAACCCAAGGTGCTAACAATCCAATGGCTGCAATCGGAATGCCCAAAGTATTGTATCCCAGCGCCCAGAACAGGTTTTGTTTAATATTAGTCATAGTCTTACGACTCAGATAAATGGCATCTGGAATACTCGTCAGATCGCCACGCATAAGGGTAACATCCGCAGCCTCCATCGCTACATCTGTACCTGTACCTATGGCCATACCGATATCAGCTGTCGCAAGTGCCGGAGCATCGTTAATGCCGTCTCCAACCATCGCTACTTTCTTGCCTTGGCTTTGCAGCTTCTTAACTTCTTCGGCCTTTCCTTCAGGCAGCACTTCTGCTCTAACATGCTCAATCCCTACTTGAGCTGCAATGGCATTGGCTGTGCGTTCGTTATCGCCTGTGATCATAATGACCTGAATACCCATCTCTTTTAGACGGCTTACCGCAGCCTTAGAAGTTTCCTTAATGGTATCCGCTACAGCAACCATACCGGCGTAACGGTTGTCGATTGCAACCAGCATGGCAGTTTTTCCGCTATTCTCTAGCTGAGCCATTGTGGTATAGGCAGCTTTAGCATTAATTTGATACTTTTCCATGAGTCTGCGTGTACCAACAAGAAGCTCTCTACCCTCCACAACCGCCTTGATGCCATAACCTGGAATAGCCTCGAAAGACTCGGTTGGCGGCAATTCAATATTCTTCGCTTGGATACCGGCCACAATGGCTTCCGCCAGTGGATGCTCCGAATTTTTCTCAGCCGCGCCGACTAATCTTAGGAATTCCATTTCATTATCCTCTGACATCACATCTGTTAGTTCTGGCTTGCCCTTCGTTACCGTACCGGTCTTATCCAGAATAATGACATCAATTTTATGCGTCTGTTCCAAATGTTCGCCACCCTTGAACAAAATCCCCATCTCAGCCGCACGTCCCGATCCAGCCATAATCGATGTTGGAGTTGCGAGTCCAAGCGCACATGGGCAAGCAATAACGAGAATTGCAATCGCTATTTCCAAAGATCCAGCAAAATTACCAGGCGTAATGAGGAAGTACCAGACAAGGAAGGCTACGATTGCGATGCCGACAACAATCGGAACAAAAACTCCGGAGATCACATCTGCTACACGCTGAATGGGGGCCTTAGAACCCTGAGCTTCCTCTACAACTTTAATGATTTGCGCAAGCGCCGTTTCTTTGCCGACCTTCGTGGCCTTCACCCGGAGAACACCATTTTTATTGATTGTTGCCCCGATTACGTTATCCCCGGCCTTCTTCTCAACAGGTAGACTTTCGCCTGTAAGCATAGACTCATCTACGGATGATGTACCTTCAAGAACTTCTCCATCCACAGGAACCTTATCCCCTGGCCGTACTAGTACTACATCTCCTACCACGACCTCTTCAACCGGGATTGTCATTTCCTGGCCTTCCCGAACTACTAAAGCCGTTTTAGCCTGTAAACTCATCAAGGACTTGATCGCCTCTGAAGTTCTTCCTTTTGCGAGCGACTCAAACAATTTTCCCATTACAACCAATGTAATAAGTACCGAACTTGTTTCGTAGTAAAGGGACGGTCCTCCATGATGCATAATATCCTTCGTCGTAAACCAATCAATGGTTAGGTAAAGACTATAGAAATAGGCGGCCGAAGTACCGAGTGAAATAAGAACGTCCATATTCGCACTAACATTGCGAAGCGCCTTATAGGCTCCAACATAGAACTGTTTGCCGATATAAAATTGCACCGGTGTAGCCAGAATAAGCTGGAACCACGGGTTCATGAAAAGATCCGGTAAATAAATCCACGAAGTGAATTTAAAGTGAGCTACCATGGACCACAGAAGCGGAAGTGAAAGAATAGAAGATATCAGCAATTTTCGCTTTTGATTGCGAATTTCATTTGCACGGTGATCACCGGCCTTCTGATTCTCCTGCTTCACTACAGCTGTATAACCCAGCTTTTCAACCTTATTTTGCATATCATCGATGTTAACTTCAGCTGGGGAATACTCAACATGAGCGGTTTCCATTGCAAAATTCACAGTAGCTTTGGTAACCCCCGGGAGCTTGTTGAGCCCTTTTTCGATTTTGTTGGCACAAGCAGCACAGGTCATGCCTGTGATTTGAAAAGACGATTGCTTATTTTGCTTAGCTGTTGCCTCCACAATAATTCACTCCTTTATATCAAATAACTTCTGAGACGACGTCATATCCTTGAGGGATGAGGAATTCATTTCCTCTTCGTGATTATAGGATACCCCGGTACCCTATATAATGTCAACAAAAAATATACCCCTATACCCTATATTTTACCCCAAAGAAAAAAGCAGCCACTGCTGCTTCACTTAATCAACTTTTTCATTGTTGTCATTAGCTCAGTTATAACCTCTGTGTCTCCCTCTTGGATTCTTTCCACTACACAACTTTTAAGATGCTCTTCCAATAAAAGCTTCCCGACACCATTCAAAGCCGATTGAATTGAAGCAATTTGATTAAGAACATCGTCACAATACGTATCTTTTTCGATTAATCCTTTAATACCTCGAACTTGACCTTCAATTCTGTTTAAACGGTTAACCAAATTACTTTTCACTTTATCTGAGTGATGGCTTTTTCGGGTTGATTCATCTGTTGAGCAGCAACTTTCCGTTTCATTTATTTCTAATTCCATAAAACTCGCCTCCTTAGATCTATTCTACTATACCCCCGCCCCCTACTCAAGCGACGAGTATTCCTTAAATGAACACTACATTCTCATAGAAAAAACCTTCAAGCGACGATGCCCTGCTGACATCACAAGGCATTCGCTTGAAGGTCTATGACATGCAACGATTCGCCAATCACTGAGCTGCCCCAGTGAAGATTACTTTTCTCGTCCTTCGTTGTCCTATTCTTCCAATACAATCAGCAGGTGCCTCATTTGCTTGGCTCCAAGTCTGATCTGCAGTGCGTCTAGATCCTGGGTAGTAAGTGGGTTCAACTGCTCCTCCAGAACATTAGACTCGTACGCTTCCGCAATCACTCTGCCTGGAAAGCTCAAATGAGCCTCTGCATTGTCGTCCTTCACATTAATTATCCGTACAATGATGCCCTTGCTTGTCTCCGCCGGTTTCACATCGAAAATGTGCACATCTTCACCCTCAAAGGTGATGAATTGCCCTGCTTCCTCCTGCTTGCAATCCAGAACAGGCGTGGCATAGATTTGTGATACGGCTTGAGTAGAAGTTTCAGTGACGGCCGACGGTTCGAATGTACGATAAGTCGATAACAGATAAGTAAAGGAATTAAAGCCAGGTTGACGCGCTCTAAAGTTCGTTTCCCAGTAGTTATTCATAGGCCAGGCCAACAGCAAAGGATTAGCCGACTTGTCGATTTCCTTGAGTTCCCTGCCAAAATTGAAATCTCCTACTTGCACCAAAGGCGCATCAGGGCAAACCAATGTCACACCATGATCTCCGTTGAATAGGGAAACGCTTTTGTCCACGGTCACAAAATCCCTACATACACCAGGCAGCTGCTGCTCATCCAGCTCCACAAGCTGTCCAGCGGTATCGTAGAAGCATCGCCAGTCTCGCAAATTGAGTGGAATCGCGAAGTACGTTCCTTCCGGAGTAGTGATGTCTTGCTTCATATAAGAAACTTTGATCTCAATCTCCGGACGGTAGCTGAATAGCGTGAAGCGCTGCTCCAGATTATCCACTCCAGGCGCCTCCCACTGCAGCACTAGTGTTGCATCATTCGCCCCTCGTTCGACGAAGCAGTTAATCAAGCGGGAGTGCGTCTGCCTTACAGCAGGCCAGTCATTATTCCAGCAGCTGATGCTGTTATTGCCCTTTTCGATATCACGCGAAAAAATAGTTTGTCTGCTATTTTCCGAGGCTGTCGTGTCAATCGTTTCCTGAACATATTGGAACAACGTCCACGGACTGGACAAATCAAGGGTTTCCCATCCGTTTTGCTTGTCATACAAGCTGAGAATTCTTCCTCGAACAGGATCGAATTCAAGTCGGTGGTATGGAGATTCAATGACGCCATTTTGCACCTTGATCTGAAATCCCTGATTCATTGCACTAAACGGATCGTTCCATTTCTCCTTGATGCCGGGAAAAGCTTCAAGATTAGAAGCCTGCTCCGCCTTCTGCAGCTTATCGAATGGAACTTTGCGCCAGCTGAACGGCGGCAGCTCAATCACGCCATAGCTCTCTCCGCCTGCAAGGCGATCGTTGTTCATGAGCACTTGCCTCATTCTGTCGGCGCTCAGATGCCGCCCAGGCGCTCGGAAGCTTGAGGGAACCCGCAGGTCATGTTTGATTGGAACAGATGAATAGTTCACAAGCATGATCCCCTCGGGGTCATCACCCTGAAGCGGATTTCCAGAAAGCTGCTCCAGTTGGCTTCCAAGTAAGTAGCCAGTTAGACTATTTCCTTGGTACGCGTAGTGCGCTTTGTGTGCCCATTGAATATCAACATTCAGATGGTCGGGATCGGCGATGGCGTTAAATGCCCCCCAGGTGTGTTCGTCGTACAAATTGATTTGTTCCCAAGCTTGCCGTTTGATTGCAGCATATCTTGCATCCGGCTCCCCGTAGAAGGCTTCCAGTAGCTCGACTGCCTTCATGCCTTGCTTCGTGCGGCGATTCAGCCTCGTTTCCTTGGCTGCACTGCCGGAACCGAAGTTCCAGTAATCCGTCCAATCCCCAGCATATGTAGGGAGCTGCTCTGTATACTTGCTTACTCTCATGTACAGCTGCTCTGGTGTCACGAATGAAATACGCTGTTCATGCGACTCACAGTTCCATCGTTTGATAAGGTATGCCAGCTCCTGATCCGGCGGGTTGTTATCATATAACGGCAGATTGGTTGCGGTTAAATAGACGAAATCGAATGGATAGTCTGGATTATCCTCGATCTTCTGTAGATATTGGGCAAGGCCTTCTGCCATGATATCCGTGTTTTTAGCGTTGACGTTGCAGAATTGGCTGAACAGTGAATAATGCTCACCGTTAAACGTCAGCAGCTTTCTATGATCAGGCGTCTCCCAGTGGAAAGCGTTCGGTCTCTTGAATGGAACGGCGCCCATATGGATATTGATCCCCATGATGAAAAACTCTACACCCGCATCAAGCAGCAATTGGCTGTAAGGCCAAGGCTGCCCATTGACATCATGGTGAATAGCCGTTTTGATGTCGATCCCAAATCGACTGCGCAGCTCCTTGATGGGCTGCAGCATATGCGCCGTTTGCTCCGCACTCACAAGAGGTGTTGTATGCAAGAACGAAGCAGAGATGCTCATTTGCCCATTGTGCAGATAACGGCGGAACTGTTCAACCTGCTTCTCGGTTGCATCCTCCAGCCACCGAAGCACAGGGTAACTGGATTCACAGGTCCAGCGGAATTTATTTTCCTCCGCCCAATCCTCGGTCAATTCGCATAGTTGCAAGGCCTGATCGATATATTTCTTTTGCAGCTCCAGTAGAATAGGCTGCGCATGAGTATAGCCGATATCCAAATGACTGTGGTGAAGCACTAGTATTTCTTTAATTTTTGACACAGACGTTCCTCCTGACATGCTGAATCTAATCATTACCAAGTAAGCCGAGCTTTAGAACCAAACGTAAGGCTTGGTCGTCACTACGGTGGAATGTTTGGACTTCCGGTCGCTGTTGTATCCAGATTTCTTCTTTCTAATCCGCTTTTAGCGGTTGAAATCTGGATACAAAGGCGAGCGCTTCGCTCCTACAGTTCCAAACTTCCCCCTTCGTTCCTCCTCGCTTTTCGTTACTATCTTTGTTCATCTTATTTGGTAGCTTTAAATCTATTTGCCCAGCAGTCTATAAGACTTGCCGGCTTCTGTATTAAAAGAGATGATGTTTGCAGACAACTGCCACTCGATTTCCCTTGGCTGATGGCCGGCGCCATCTAGTTCCACAATAAAGAACTCGCCGTTTGACCATGGATTCAAGATGCTGCAGGCTCTGCCCTTCTCACTAGTAAGATCAATGTGCGTTACCTTTCCGTCCGACAGCTCACTGGATACAAGAAATGCTCCAACGGCTCTCAGGTTGTGGAAGCGGGCAGCTTTCTCCTGCGGCCACACCGGGAACAGCTTGATCACCTGCTCATGGCTTTGCAGAAGCATTTCGTTGATGGCCGAAGGCACACCGCTACAGCATTCGATGCCCCCTCCACCGAAGAAAATAAACAGATTCGGGAAGCTATGCTCCGAGCATTGGCGGCGAAGCTCACGTAGAATAGTCTTAGGATCATAACCGACACGTGCAGCAGCGGTAAATATGGTTGGAAAGCCGTTATAATCCGTCCAGCGATTCAACACCGTAATCGTATCCTTGGCAATCTCCAGAAGCTGCGGATCTGAATCAAGACCTATCCCGCCAGCAGGCCAGATATGCTGGATGGCGAGCGTATTGTCCCCCCACCACTCGTACCCTTTCTCCGTTAAACGGAATATCGTTTTCCCATCACGCTCAAACGTTGGATAATCGCTAATATGCTCCAAGATATGAGTCCACTTCTCATGACGATCCCCATCAAGCTGCAATTGTCCAGAAACATCGAGTAGCCCTTTAAATAGCATTCGGATGAGCGCTAATGAAAGGATGGGATTCATATCCTCCAAGCCACGGTCCCAATCCTCATTGTCGTGCGACTCTGTATAGGTTCCAACTTCATGAATAGCATCACGGTAAATCACGTAACGACCATCCTCGAAGGTCAGATAATCCTCCCAGAAATTCGCCACCTCAATCAGGAACGGGTACACATGACGGGCATATTCCAAGTCATACGTATAGTAAAACCGCATCAGCATGTTGACTGTACTTAGCGCCGAATTGCTCTTCTGCCCCAAAAACATGTGCCCGTTCTCATAAGGCGTATTACATAGTGCAGTAGGCAAACCTTTCGGGCCAATACCGACATCGTAATAGATCCCTTTACATCCCAAGTACTCCTCCGCATACCGGCGACCATTTGGCATATACTCCAGCAGCGGCGTATCATACGGTTCGCTCAGTTCAACGTGGTTGGACGAATACACTCCCCACCAAGGGGCTTGGTAATTGTAATTCAAATGATAATCTCCCGCCCATTCCGGGTTATCCGTCGTGATCCAGTTGCCGAACAAGCCCGGCGCGAACTTCTTGTTGCGGCTGCAGCAAGCCATAATATAATGGGAGCCGTACCAGAACTTCTCCAGCAATTCATCCCCGATTTCAATCGCAGACTTTGCCCAGAACCCGCTCCACCAGTCGGTGTGCTCTGAACGCAGCGAAGCAATCCGCTTCTCGTCGATAAGACCCGCTCTGCTAATCGAATCCTGCAAGTAGTTTTCCTCGTCATGGTTCGTCACCACGTAGGCAACGATGTATTGTTTTGTTCCAGGCTGTAGCTCAAAGGAATGACTTCCCCCCGAGCAGCGCATAGCAATAACGCCTTCCGTTGGCCATTCGATGCCTTCACCGGTAAATTTACGTACCGCCCATGCCGTATCGCCATCCTGTCCCTGCTCCGTTTCCGAGCCATTTCCGGTCTGCACCCACAGATCCAGCGTAACGGAAACGGCTTGCTTTTCACTGCTCAGCTCCACGATTAACACATTTTCCAGGGCTGAAATCCAGGAGGTCATCGTGACCGACGCTGCCGCTCCATGAAATGTGGATACGATAGTTGCTTGATCCAACTGCTGCTCGCTATAATACGAAGCACCTGTCAGAGCGGGTATATGAACATCAATCCCGCCTAACAAGCACGGGCTACCATTCGAGTACATCAGCTGCGCTTTCCAGAAATCGGTTTTCGATATCCATATACGCTGCTGTTCAGGCTTTCCGCTAATCGTGACGCCGAGATCGCCATTGCCAATGACCGGGCTATCGACGACCTTGTCTGTAGGAACAATTTTCGGAGGCTCCGTAAAGATCCCCTTATACTTTTCTACTCTCTGTTTCCATTCCACAGCTTCCATGTAAGGTTCCACCACCAGTTTTTAATGTTCAAAATCATGCCCGCCCCCTAGCAGGAACATAGCGGGCATGATCGTTAATTATTATTTATTCGCTACACGTCTTTCTTCATATCTCTTCAGCGCATCGTCATAAATCTTAAGGACTTTATCGAGATCCCCTGTTTTCTTAATCTTAGCCTGGAAATCTGCCCATTTATCAAAGCTTTCTTTGCCATTTACAAATTTATTTTGCATCTCTGCTACATACGTATTTACCGGCGACATGACCGAAGTGATCTGCTCGCGCTCATCATCTGTAAATTCAAGACTAGGCTCGAAAATCATTGGAGGCACGTAATCATTAGGGAACGGCATATCTTTGAACGCGGTCTCCCACGGCTCTTCAACCAGTTTGCCATCTACGATACCGGAGTCCTTAGGCGCAAAATCAACGAATGCTCTAGTATCAATGGCCATTTGCAGACCAGGGCGGTAGGAGCTGCTTGATCTCGTTCCGTACTTATCGCCTTCAATCCATGGGTTCTCCGCATGTTTAATCGAATCCACAAAGGTCGGTTTGCCACTGGCATCTTTGGTGTAGGACGTACCTTCAATCCCCCAAGTAATCAGGTTTATAATTTCCGGTTTATATTGCAAATCTAACAGCTTCACTAAATCCTGCACATGCTTGGCCTTCGGATTGACCACCATCACCGCACCCGAGCTAACCCCTACGGAGCTGAAGTCGTTTACACTTTGCCATGCTTTCCCGTATTTTGGGTTATCGGGGAATAGGGAAATAACGAATTTCTCCCCTCCCGTTGAAGCGCGATTCCAGTCACCAGGGAAGGTAAACCAGTTAGACAGCAAAATGAAGTTCGTGCCGCTCATTACTTTTTTCTTAATAGCATCGGTTTTATCCGAGAATACCTCAGGATCTAGCAGCTTATCCGCATACAGCTTGTTGGCAAACTGTAGCGCTTCCTTATACGATTCTTCGAACGGTCCGTAAACATAATTTTTTCCGTTCCAATAGATGGACGTGCCTCCATTATGGTTAGCATAAAAGAGTGGATCGAAGGAACCGCTTTGCGTATTCACCGGATAGGAATTCGGATATTTCTCTTTTAACGTTTTTGCAGCTGCATACAGCTCATCGATCGTGCTTGGGATACTGATACCTTCCTTTTGAAAAATATCATATCGATAGGTTGCCGGCGTGTATACGCCCATGCCTTTATCCTTCGCTTGTCTTGGAAGGTCGATATTCCATAATCCGTAGAATTGGCCATCCGAGCGGATTGCCTTGATTTTTCCATCTGTAGCTTGATCGATTAAGCTCATATAATTAGGCAGAAGGTCTTTATACTTGCTCAGCTCCAGGAACGTGCCCTCTGTTTCATATTGCTTAAAGAGGTCTTTGCTCATGACCATAAACAAATCTGTCGTATCACCGCTGGCCAGCAGTAGCTTGGATTTCTCCTCGTATTCACCAATCGGAATGTAGTTATATTTAATATCCAGTTTCTTACCCGTTAAGGTCTCCATCTGTTTAATCCATTCCTTATGCACCATAGAATCTTCAATTTTGGCGCCAAAGGAAGGCAAGGTCACAGAAAAGCTTAGTGTTCCAGATTGCTCAGCAGTTTCAGTGTTTGCCGAATTTGTGGAACTCGCGTCAGAGCTGCATCCTGCCAAGATGGTTCCCATGCTTAATACACTTGCAAGCAATAAAGAAGATAATTTGAAGCGTCGTCTCATTATTACCCCTCCTGGAATCATTGTCATCTTTTACTTGCTCTTCTCATTAGCCTAGGAAAATTAACCTTTAACAGCACCAATCATGACACCTTTCACAAAATATTTTTGGAGGAACGGATAGATCACCATGATTGGGAACATCGCAATAACAACAATCGCCATTTGAATATTTTTTGCATTCACATTCATTTGTGCCAGCATCGCTTGCATGACTTCTGTTCCGGTTCCGGAATCGAAGGAAAGGGAGAATAAATATTTTCTTAGAATCAGCTGCAGGGGATACTTATTCTCGTCCTGAAGATACACCAGTGCTTCAAACCATCCATTCCAGCTGCCAACAATGCCGAATAGTGCAAATGTTGCCAGAAGCGGCTTGGAGAGCGGCAAATAAATTTTGGTTAAGATTTGAATATCGTTAGCCCCATCAATAACAGCGGATTCTCGTAAATCAGCGGGTATGGATTGATAAAAGGACCTAAACAAAAACACATTAAATGCGGAGACACAACCCGGGATAATCATGATCCAATAGGTATCAAGCAAATGAAGACTCCGTGCGAGCAAATAAGAAGGAATCAAGCCACCACTAAAGAACATCGTAATGATCAGAAAGATCGAAAGAAATTTTTTGGCCATGAAGTCCGGAAGCGTCAGTGGATACGCCATTAATGAAGTAAAGGTCAGCATGAACAAGGTGGACCCCAGTGCATATATAATGGAATGCGCGTAGCCTGAATACAGAAATGGATCCTGGAAGATATATTTGTAACCGCCTACATTGAAGCCCTTAGGAAAAATCGTAATATCGCCTCTAAGAATAGGTTCAGAACTACTTAAAGAAACTGCAATGACATGCAAGAATGGATATAACATGACCACACATAGCAGCAGCATCAACAAAATATTGAACACGTCAAATATTTTTGAACCCAGACTTTCTTTACCTACCATGTCCCGCACCCCCTACCAAATACTTGTGTCTGATACTTTACGGCTTAACATGTTCGCTCCTATAAGTAAGATAAATGCGACTAGCGACTGGAAGAGCCCAATGGCGGTCGTATATTCAAACCTTGACCCCATAATGCCTTCACGATAAAGATAGGTCCCAATAACGTCCGCAACCTCATATGTGTCTGGGTTATACAGCATAAGGATCTTCTGAAAATCCGTACCCAAAATCCCGCTAAGGGACAAAATAAGCAAAATAATCGTCGTTGGTTTGATATGCGGCCAGTTAATATTTCGCACCTTCTGCCAACGATTCGCACCATCAATACTCGCAACATCATATAGCGTAGGATCAACACTGCTTAATGCCGCCAGGTACAAGATTGTACCGAAACCGATGCCCTGCCATATGTTTGAACTGATAAAGATAGTCCTGAACCATTCGGGCTCTGACAGAAATACAATCGGATCGACGCCGAACCAACCCGCAATTTTGTTAAACAGCCCTTCTCTCTCGGTAAAGGTCCGAAGAATACCCACAATAATGACCGTGGAAATAAAGTGTGGCAAATAGGAGATGGTCTGTACCGCTTTTTTGAATTTAGGAAACCTTAATTCGTTGAATAGCAAGGCCAATATAATCGGGGCGGGAAATCCCCATAGCAAGGAATAGATACCTAATAATATGGTGTTTTTGAGCACCCTCATCGCCATAGGATCCTGGAAAAATAAAATGAAGTACTTAAACCCTACCCATTCACTGCCCCACATCCCTCGAACCGCACTATACTTTTTGAAGGCAATCTGTATCCCGTACATTGGAAAATAACTGAACACCAGTACAACCAAAAATCCGGGCAAGACCATTAAAAATAAGTACCGTTGCTTCCAAAATCTTTTGAAAAACTTGTGTGAAGTTACCATCTCTCTGCCTTCCCCCTTCAACAACTTGGCACTTCCAACTTCTCCAGACCTCAACTTGTTACCGCTTACAAATAAACAATACAACTAATGAATATCTGTGTCAATATATTATTTATTTTTAGATTATTAATGATACAACAAATGATACATGAATTTGATAAATGCCCTAATCCCACTAATTGATACTCAATTAAGAATCGAAAAAAAGCGGCTTCGTTGAAAGTCCGCAACGGAATTCCAACAAAGCCGCTAATCAAATTGGTGCCAAAAAAGAACATTCAGAACCCTATCGAGCGAACAGTTTCCCCAATATAAATGTTCGATTTGCATACTTGTCCGTAAAACAATTGATCTTCATTACCATCCATCATGTTCAGCAATAACCCGGCAGCGCATTGCCCCATTTCATAAAAAGGCTGTGTGATCCCTGTTACATTTAGTTTGCTCCTGCGGTTTAAATTTTCGGCATCATAAGTTACGAGCGATACATCCTCAGGTATACGAACATTCATATGTTCTAAGGATTGGAGAGCTGCCTCCGCAATTTGATCATTTGCAGTAAATACAGCTGTGAACGACATTTCTTTCATTTTTCGCTCTAAAATTTCACAATAATGGTCAAATTCATCGGAGAAATCCTCATACTTGGTGGGAATAAACACTTCAAATTCATCGGAATACGACAGTCCTGAGTCAACAAATGCCTGCTTAAAGCCTGTAAGCCGTTCATTGATCGTGCTTATGTTACTATTTTTAATAAATAATATCCGTCTATGTCCTTGTTCGATGAGTAGCTTGGTCAGGCTGTAAGCGCCCGCAATATTATCGCTGGTTACATACGGAATGCTTGTATTGTAGACCACCCGATCCAAGCTTATGTATTTGATCCTATTATCCTGAAGTAAGGAGAAGATCCGATTATTAATCTCTTCATGCCCTTCGCTCATAAAGGGACTTAAGATAACCCCTTCTACCTTTCTTTCGACTGCCCCTCGTACGAGGGATTCCAGCTTTTCAAGATTTCGATCATCACTTGAACTCAGCAGCTGATAGCCCCGTAAAAACAAGGCGTCTTCCACACCTCGCAGTGCAGTCGCCCAGATCGGATTATCAATGCCAAATACAAAAGCAGCCACCAGACGCGTACCACCTTGCATGATTTCCTTCTCTTTATTCATGAAGGTGCCTCTGCGGCTATCCCGGATGAGCCACTCTTCCTCCGCCAATTCCTTGATCGCCTTTTCAATCGTATTCACACTAGACTCATAATATTGGGCAAACTCGCGGCTGGATGGTAGCCTATAGCCCTCAGTCCACTCTCCACTTATTAGCCTTTGCTTAATATCTTCTTTGATAACCGAGTACTTAGCCACAGCTTCATTCTCCTCATGTAATCTTATCATTCACTGTACCCTTCGCCCCAATCTGTGTCAAGTTTATTGATACAAGAAAACAAAAAAACACGAAGCAGCACTCCTCCAGAACGAACGGGAGAGAATGCTGCTTCCATGTTGTTTTATATGCAAAGTGAGCTTGTTACCTCAGTCGCGAGACCGGGTTACAACGAATGGATCAAGAAGGCCCTGCAGGGATGCGGCAATGCTGGCTGGAGCCATTTTAGCGCCTGTAGCAACGTAGTACTGGAACTCATAAAATCCGCCCAAGGTTGCTTTGAAATTCGTCTCCCAGTAGTTAGTCATGAGCCAGGCGTAGGTTTCCGGACTAGCGTCAGACCGCTGCTGAGTATGAACCTGTCTGGTGCCGTAATCTAGCGATCCCAATTGGATAAGCGGTGTATCTGGAGTCGCCAGCATCAGGGAACGCTTTTCATCCTGCCAAGCAATACCTGCTTGTACGGCGGAGTAGTCCAGACAGCTTCCCGGAATTTGATCTCTCCAAGGACGTACGAGACCGCCGGGCTTATCCGCATATAAAGTCTCTTGCTTACTTTCCCCAGCGGTAAACGGCAGCGCAAGATACACATTTTCCGGATTCCAGACACTGTCCTTATGGAAGCGAACGGAGATATCTACACGGCTGATCTTGGCGTATACCTTAAGGAACAAGGAGAAATAGGAGATTCCCTTCAATTGGTAGCGAAGCTCCAGCGTAGCATACAGCGGACCGTTATCCAGCTCTTTGACAGAGGCAAGCCGGCCGATCGACCGCTGCACACCCAGGCCTTTACGATTGCGTCCCATGCGTGACCGAACACCCCAGACCTCAGAGGCCTCAGATTCCTCAGCAGGAACTGTAACTTCATAAATCGGTGTAAAAGCACCATATTGTGCATCTGGGCGCAGCAACTCTTTGTCGTTCTTCTTATCGTACCATGAGGTAATGCCACCTGCTTCCGACCATTTCAGCGAGAGGAACGGAGACTCCAGACCATGCTGAGACAATGTGATTGGTGATGCAGCCGCTCCTGCCGACATAACAGGATACATATCGACCATATCGTATACCCGGTCACTACCGACCAGCTTCGTATTGGATACCGATATCCCTGTGCTCGCAGACTTCGGTGGCAGCGGACGCAAGGTTAGCATGCAGGTCTGCAGTCCCTTCAGCGTCAGCTCTGTGATGATGGTCTGCGGATGGGATGATTGCATAGGCAATACTTCTCCAGTATCTTCGCGGATGACCTCCACGCCACCGCGAAGCTCATCCGGCTCCCATCCCTCTAGCCTCAGCTGCACCAGCTCAGTGATTTCAAGCTCCGACGTATTCGTTACACGGAAGCGATATGGACGGCCTGGGTATAATGTCGCTCCATTCTCAGCCAACAGCACAGCATCCAGCGCACGATAAGCTAAACGGCTTGCTTCTGCGGCATGTGCCTGCTTGCGCACCTCCAGCATTTGTACATTTTTGTGCCACGGTTCATAAATGGAGGAGTGATAGCCCCAGGTATGCTCTGCATACAGAACCAGTGCCTGCTCGACAGACTCCAGCTCTTGATCACTGACGTGCTTCCGCTCGGGGTCCAGCTTTTCTACCTTACGAAGCGTGCGCTGCGCGTCACGGTAAATCTGGGTGTGCATTGGTGTGGAGCTGACGCCATCTGTCCACCAATCCGGCCAATCTCCTGCATGAACAGGCAGCTCTTCTAATCCTTCCTGCTTTAATCGCTCGAAGAATTGACTCAAACTGATCATTTCAATGGAAATCTGCTCACCGTGCTGACGATTCCATTCTCCAATCCATTCAATGATCGCACTGTTCGGCGCTCCATTGTCCGTGGGCAGTCCAGAGAGCATGACAGGCACGAATTCAAACGGATACTGTTCTGCCTCCAACTGGGTGAGATAGCGGTGAATACGGATATTAGCAATCTGATCGTGAATCTCACCCGGCTCAAAAAGCTTATGATTGAACTCGTCGCGGATCATATATTTGCCAAGCGCTCCCGGACATAGCCCGAGCTCGTTACCAAACATGTAGTGCTCACCGTTCCATACCAAGAGCCTCTCGCCGCTGGGAGACTCCCACCAGAACGGGAGCTGCTTGCGCCCAAGCGGGTACATGCCGTGATGAGTATGAATACAGCTGAATAAATGCTGGATACCATTTTGCAGCAGACTATCGGCATACCCCCAGCTATAACCGTTAATATCTGCCGTCATGGCACTGTCCACCTGATGTCCGATCGAACGGGCATAGGCTTGCGCTTTGCTATGGATTTTGCTTAGAAGATCGTAATCTGGCAGCTCGGTCATATTGAGATATGTGCCGGATAATTCGATGTCGCCCCGCAGAACGGCCTCGGCAAAATCCCGCTGCTCTTCAGCGCTGGCCTGCTGCAAAAACTGCTCCACAGCCCAGAAGGTCTCACACGTCCAACGGAATCCTTGCCACTCGGGGTTAGTTCCGTTATGAGCATCTTGGACAATACGCAGAGCCTGGCGAATGAAATCGACATGGTATTGTTCAATTTTCTCCTGACGCTCCGTATAGCCTAGATCGGTATGAGAATGGTGAATCGCATAAATTTTCCACTTGCGCGCAGGCATCGGAATAGAGCTCTGTTCGAGTTGCTGTTGAAGGTTCATGCTGGGAACTCCTTTATCTTATGAATGGTGTCAAACAATTGATCAATGCCATAAAACACTTGCTCAAGTACATCATTTTCAAAATAAAGCACCACCTGCTCCGGCTTGAGTGCACTTTGCAGGCTGTCTTCAAATAACTTGTGGCTTTTAGCGATTTGTCCGCCAAGGACAAGTTTGTCGGGCCGAAAGGCCGCTACATAAGGACGCAGCATAAGGCCAAGTCGCTGGCCGTATACCCTCCATACCTGGATTGCAGAGGGGTCTCCCGCTTGGGCAGCAAGGGCGAGATCATGTACATTGTCCGCGTTTGAACGGGCATGCAGACGATCGGCTAATGACAATATGCCTCTGCTGCCGAATACATCATCGATTACTTCTCCGTCAAACTTCTCTTCATACAGCATGCCTGTGGCAGGTACGCCTGATCTGCCTATGACTACCTTTCGCTTCTCAATAAAGGTAGACCCAAGCCCCGTTCCCAGCGTCAGACATAGCATTTTGTCCTCCGGGAACAATCTACTGACGCCAAGAGAGAACAGAACGGCATCATTGCCCAGCCGGATAGGTGCCACAGCCAGCTCCGACAACCATGTTACGGCCGGGTTTATTTCTGCACGTCGAATCAATTCATCCCGCAGCAGCACTTTTAAATTAAGGCCGTAAATGGAATCATATTTATTCAGCCCCCGAATACGTGAAATACCTGGTTCATATTCGAAGGGTCCCGGAAAAGCTAGGCCGATCACAAATCCAGCTTGAATGTCTTCGGAATCTAGCTGCGCTCTATAGGCAGCCGACAGTTCCAGAATAAGATCAGCCAGTCCGCCGACGATTTGATCAGGAGTTCCCTGCGAATGCGATGGCCGGCTGAGGGAAAGCTCCGGCAGGAGAATGCCGTTCTTCAGAACGCCAGCCTTTAGGTACGTCCCACCCGCATCAATGGCAATGGTCGTCATTAATCCGCTCTCTCGCAGGACCTCTGACTCCATTACACTTCACCATCTTGCCAATGATGAGGCAGCAGAGGCGTATTCCATATTGGAGATACCTGAGCAACGATTAAGCTGCATGGTTGGTCACCAATCGATTCAATCCGAAATTCCCCCACTGCGGCGGGAACAATGTAGGCCTCCGCATACCCCCATTCCACAGCGGCCTCCTCATTATTCAGCGGTGTAAGACGGACGCGATTGCCTTCGACTAGATTGAACATGAGAAATTGACCGTTCGTATCGCCATGCCATTCGCCATTCAGCTTTAATCTTTTGACCTGGAACAGCAAGTCTTCACGCTCTCCCAGTAATTCCTCGCTACTATTACCTTGTACGCGAGAAATGACAGGAGATGGCACCAGATGCTTGTTAACATAACGCGTATCGAAGCTGTCATTCATATTGCGGCTTGCATGGTCGCGGTTAATGGGCCGCGGTAAGCCATCTTTGTCCAGACGCAAGTGATCGTAAATCTTGAAGGTAAACCACCAGGTGGTAGATGAGATTTCCAGCACGAGATTGCCTCTGCCCGCGTAATGAACAGCTCCAGGTGGAATAAGGAACAAATCGCCTTTGTGAGCATCCAGCACGTTCACATACTGTCCTACTTCTAGCGGTTCTTTCGAGGCATGAGCGTTATCTACTGCGTCCAGCAATTGTTCTCCGGTTGTTCCTTCGGTAAAACCAAGGGCTACAAAGGGAGTTGCTCCTTCCTCTTGCTCCATGATGTAATAGGACTCCTGCTGGGTCATCCTCTCGTTGAAGGTTTCCTCAATATAGGATTGGCGGGGATGAACCTGCAGGGATAGATTGTCGCCCCCGATCGTATCCAGATAATCAAAGCGGATCGGGAAATAATCTCCGAACAGCTGGACATTCCGCTCTCCCATAATCTGCTGTGGATGGGCTGACAGCAACAGCGGGAACGGCAGCTCCAACGTATGACCGTAGGCTTCAATTAGCAGCGTATTTTCCGGTGCGATCGGCTCAAAGCTCCAGGCACAGTTATCCCATTCTTCCGGCAATTTACATAGCTTCTTCAAATACTGCCCGCCCCAAATGCCCGGAGCAAAGAACGGCTTTACGCGGATCGGCTGCTTCGCAGCAGCCTGCATGAGAGAACGCAATAAAGGAAGCGTAACAAACGTCGGCTGCTTCGGATCATTCATATCCATGTAATAGTCAAAATCATTCAGATAGCGCTTACGGTATTGGTCCCATATCGGCCACTCCAGGAACAACGCTTGTTTATAGGTCTCTACTGAATCTACACATTGCCCGAGTTGCAGCGAACCCATTCCTTGCCGGTGCAGCTGCTGTTGGTTCTCGCGTGAAATGTCACAAAATATAGATAGTGAGGCAGCAGAGGAGAGATAGCCTGCGCCTGGTCCATACGTAATAATCATCGTACGAGAACCATTCCCCTCCAAGGATTCCGAGGATTGATGAAGCATTTCGGCAACGTTAGTCTGCCAATCCGCTTGCGCCTGCGGCTTGAAGTAGTCTTTAAAATCGACATCTGAAGCTATAAATCCAAAGGCGCGGTTATCGGTCAAATAACGGTCAAACGCCGTTAATAGCTCTGCACTGCTTTTCATATAACGCGTACTATCGAGTTCAATGTATGCGATGTTCTCTTTGTGGCACAACGCTTGCAGTTGCTCAAGGATTGTCGTAAATGTAGCGCCGTGGGTACCATCAATGACTAAATGATATGTCTTGGAATTGTGTTGGTTAAAATGGTCCTCTATTAGCCGAAGCCATCCCTCATAGCCCGTCCCGATATCGGACTGCACTGCCTCATGACCTTGCAGCCTTACAGGATTAACCGGAACCGAATTAAAGGATCGAACTTTATTTACTTCCATTGCTGCTGCCTCCCAACTCGTAATCAATGTATGTTCACATTGTATAAATTGTTGGGGGCAGCGTCTTTAAAGGAAAGGGCACTATTTTTGTACAATCAGGACATGTTCGGAGGGTAATGATTTTTGCCGGAGCGACCTTCGGAGAATTGCGAACGGCGAAATTTGGCAGGGGATACGCCAAGCTCACGGGTAAACACACGGGTAAAGTAATGCACGGATTGAAATCCGCACTGTAATGCAATGTCCTTAATGGGTACATAATCATTTAGCAAAAGCTGCGCTGCATACTGCATCCGGCGCTCCTGAATATAATGTACGAAGGACTGACTGAGATGCTCCTGAAATAATCGGGTCAAATGCCGGGAAGAGATATGCAGATGACTCGCAACGGTCGCAAGCGTAAGCTCATTACTTAAATTATCGTCGATGAAACGCTTGGCTTGACTAAATAAAGCATGCCCTGGAGAAATCGGTTGCTGAACACTTTCACCTGCGGTTCGTGTCAAGCCATGCAATTCCGGGAAGGACAGCAGCAGCGAGTACGCCACATTTTCCAAAGCCAGCGGTATTGCTGAACCTGAACTAGCACACAACGCTACCAAAGACTGCCACAAATATCCTGTTGCGAGAAAATCAACCCCGCTTACAACGCTTTGTCTCTGCTCAGCGAGCTTACGATAGACTTCGAGATAAAAGGGCCCCGTTTGTGATTCATCGATTTCAAAAGCAACATAACATAAGGTCAATCCGGAAGTGCTGCGAATTTGGTGCCATACGCCAGGCGTTGATAGAAACGCCGTTCCTTTTACTAGATCATACTCCCTGTCGTGTTCATAATAGCTTCCCTCTCCGTCCATCACATAACAAGCTTCAAAAAAAGAATGGCGGTGGAGGGAATTATCGAAATGGGCCGGCATGAATCCCCAATATAAAATAGATATAGACAGGCCATCACCTTGAATTTTGGTAGCATGCCGGTTACATATAGCATTAGCTCGGCGGAAGCTGGATTGGATCGACATGTTCATCCCTCCTTAGTTCGCTCCCATTGTATACTGCTCTCTTTATGAAATACAAGCTGCATAAGCTGCTGGCTCGGCTCTACTGTCCTCACATCCGGCAAATAGCAATTCATCAAGACACTAAATTTGTTCGTGACTTTGAATAAAATTGACGAGGGTGTCTTAAACCTGTATAGCAGATGAAGGTGATCTAGGATCTTTCACCTTCTGCCTCCTCTCCATAATTTCTATAATTTAACTAAAAGTTCATTCCGTTTCGAGAAATTCCCACCATAATAATAACAGGGCCATAACTATAAATCACATTGTCACGTCCGTATCGCTAAATGGCAGGCTCATAACTAATGAGAAGGACAGAACTAAGAACAAGTTAAAATAAAACTTCCGCAGAATCAAATATCATGATTTACGTCGCAGTTGCGCAAACTTGCTGTTAGCAAATGGTATAAAGATGAAAGAAATTAAAGAGTTGATCGTTCATAGTGATTACACAACTACAGCCAATGTTTGTTCCTTCTAAAGCTATGAATTAGATTTTAAAATAAAAAAAAGCTCATTAGATTTTTCTTCTAATGAGCCTTTACTCGTTTAATTGTATACCAATGAGAAGACTCTAACCCCCACGGTTTCCCACTCGATTTTCAGCCGCACATGCTATCGAGAAGATTTTTCCAGCATTCGAACGGCTTCATCCAGCTGCCAGTTCATACTGATCAAATCTGTTTTAATCCAGTCCTCTGGTACAACGTATACACGATTATTTTTCACCGCAGGCAGCCCCTTCCAGATGGGACTCTCCTGCAACTCTTTTAAGCTTTGCTGCTCTTCTTCATTTCTTCCTGCTACAACAAACATATAGTCAGCTGCGAACTTCGGGAGAGTTTCCATAGATATCATAGCAAAAAACGGCTGATCACTATTCGAAATTTCTTGAACAGGGAGTGGCGCAGTAAAACCATAAGGCGTATACAGCGTCTCCTCTCCGCTTTTTGACGAAAAGACAAGCAGTTGGTTCTTTACAAAACGCATGGTGACAGCTGTGGCCCCTTCTTGCACAAATGGCTTAAGTCTTTGACGAGCCTGCTCCAGTTTTTCCTGATAGGCCGAAATAACTTGCTCCGCTTTTTCTTGTTTGCCTAAAATTTTAGCAATCGTCCGTTCACGCTCGAATACATTATCGCTATAGTTCACTGCAACTGTAGGAGCAATTTTGGATAACACTCCGTCTGTTTCAGCATCCGTATAATCAGCTACAATAATAAGATCGGGGTCAGCAGCGGAAATAGCCTCTAAATTGGGCGGCCAAGTTCCTATTTTGGGTAAACCTTTAACAAGCTCTTTGGTCAGCGGTTCTTCAAAAGCAGTGTCATGAGCGGCTACAGGCACGACGCCAAGCGCCAATACTTCCGATAAAAAGTCAGAGCTAATTACTCTTTGCGGATTTTCCGGAATCTCCACCTCTTTACCATTTGCATCTTTATATATTTTTGTAGAAGGTGCTTGAGCACTTGCTGATGGCGCTGCGCCTTCGCCGGATTCTTTCTTTGAACCTGTTCCACAACCAGCTGTCATTAGTAAAATGCACAATAAAACTGCAACGATACCTGCTTTTTTATTCATATAACTCCATAACCCCCAACTTGATAATGATTATCATTTTTATTTAAATCATTATAAGGGATTATGTGCAATAGTCCCATAGACTAAAGCGCCTTAACCATTTGGATGTTTCCGCCAAACAGGCTCATTAATGATGATAATTGACGATCATGCCCGTAAGCAGTGTATTCTACCCATGGGTCTTCTGGAACAACCTGTACCTTTTCCTGTACAACAGCTTTTAATGCCTTCCAAGCATCCGTGCCACTTAATTCTAACCAATTGTTATCAGCATGAAGGGAATGACTGGTTAGCACAAATATTCGATCAGGATCGTACTCCGCCAGCTCCTCATAAGAAACGGCGCGGATGACCGCAATTTGATCTGCTTCTCCCGCAGGAGTTAGCGAAAGATCGCCATATAAGACAGCCCCTACATTCCTGCTACCGAATACTTCAACGCCTCCCTTAACAGGACGTATAGCCAATACTTTCTCCCCTTTTAGTCGTTGGCCGACAAAATCTCTTACCAGTGCTGCTTTATAAGCATAACGCTCCAGCCATAGCTCTGCTTCCTTTTCTCTTTGCAAATGATGTGCAGCAAACCTCAGATGCTCCTTCCAATCCATCTCCATCCAGGGAATAAATACGGTTGAAGCAATTTGGCGTACTCGGCCCTGTTCAATGGGGTCCATCGTATTCAGCGCCACGATCAAATCAGGCCTAGCCTGCTCAAGAATACGGCGATTTTCTCCATAATGATGGCTTAGCAGTGTGTGAACGTCGGTAGCATATTTATTACGGTAATAATCTGTCCACCAATGATCTAATGGTGCTATTTCAGGAACGACTTGCAAGGGAAGCAAATGCCCCAAATTAAACCAGCTGTATGCTGCAATTTTTTTCTGCCTGTTTCTCATATATGCCGCTGGCGGAATGCCAACGTGCTGCTTGAATTTGCGTGTAAAATAATATTCGTCTTTATAGCCAACCAGCTCAGCCACCTCAGACATTTTCCTCATCTGTCCCGTAAGCAGGGATTTCGCTTCCTGTAGACGCCGTTTATTGACATATGACATGATGCTGCAATGATGGTTTTCTTTGAATTGGCGCATGAGATGCCGCTCGCTAAGCCCTGCTACAGCTGCTAGTCCTTCCACTGTCACATTTTTATGAAAATTATGCTCAATAAAATGCTCGACTCGCCCCAATGCCGACATTGCTGCATCATCCCGATGATTGCTAATCAATTTCATAGACTGATACAGAAGCTCATGAAAAATAGCTTGACTGCGAAATCTCTCCACTAGAGTCACAGTAGAAAATTGACGGTAGATCGCAGCGCATAAGTCAGCGATTGGCGGCAAGCTAGTAGCCGGTATTTTGAATGATCTTATTTCATTTAGATTATCTATATCATATTCACTATCCATCGTTTCCCCGGTATGGTAGGACAACAAATAAACAAGGACATCCTTTTCGGTATTGATGCCACACTCCCACAAATCTCCCTGTCTGACCAGATAGGCATCTCCTTGTTCCAAGGTCATGGACTCACCGTTTACAACGGTATGGATATTTCCTTTTATCGCAATAATAAGCATAGTGGTCTTTATTTTTTTTATATTGGAATTCCAATTCTCAAGATCACTAATACGTTTAATATCGGTTAATTGATACCAACTCACCATCACTACTGTCACCTTTCCCCTAAACATTGCCTCTATAAAAATAAGCTCATTATAGCATCGCATCCCCGCTAATTCTACACAGGTGCAGCTAGTAAATAATAGAGCCCACCAGGATTTCTCCTGACAGGCTCGTGTAGCAAACCATTATTCTCTGTCTTGCTTTGTAAAAAGGGATTGCTCCGCAACCTAGGTGGGTTCCTCTAATTTTGCTCTAAAGTAGCTCAGTAGGGTATCCGACTGTTTTCTGCTCTCTTCACCAAGTGGTTCGGCATCTTTAGCTATTCTCAAAGTATAACAGCAGTTGCGGGCTGTTCGGCATGTTGGCTGTGAGACAGGAGCGTGCTCGTCGACCGGACAGATGAATTAGCCGACTGATCGTGACACGTTTTGGGCGCTATCGCGCCCTCTTTCACGGCGGAGGATGATCGGGACCGTGATCACTGCAGCGATCACCAACAACGGAGCTAGTAAACCAGCGATGGGTAACGCCGACGCGCCATTCGCTGAAAAGACGCTAAAGTCCCAGAGCCCGTGCAGGAACATAGAGGCCACGAGCGATCCGGTAGACCGCCGGGCGAGGTAGAAAATCGAACCGAGGCCAAAAGCGATTATTACCTGGAACAGGGCTCCCGCCCCGATGCCCCAGAACATGTTCGGCAGGTGGAAGACTGCGAACATCGCTGTTGAGAGCAGCCAGACCCCGGTTTCGCCGAATCGGCTGCGCAGAGCAACTATCAACTGACCTCGGTTGATCATCTCTTCATTGAAGCCAACCATGATACTGCCGAAGATGAGATACAGCCACATGAGGGGCGTGACTCGGGTGAAATCGCCGGCCAGCATGTTCACGATCGCGATGACCAGCATGATGATCGGGAGAGTCATCGCCCACCCGGAAAGACTCCGCCTTTCAACCAGGCTAGGGTGCCACCATCCGTAGATCGTGACCATTGTGATGGTCAGCACGGCACCGCCAGACAGCGGTGCTATATACCAGAGAAGAAGGGTCCGCTCACTCTCACCCACTCGCGTGTAGTCGATATCGTTGAGCACGAAGATCGCGTAGAAGACTGCGCTGTAGAGGAAATAGGTGAGAACACCCCATCCTACGCGGGGAGGAACCCGAAGGGCAGGAGCCAAAGATTCTTGCAGCTTGTCCCTATTGATTGACATTATAAACACTCCCATTAAAAATTAATATTTTCTTTCAAGCACCAGTATAGGGCCTCACGTTACGTTATGCGCAAGCCCTTTTTATCCGACAAAAGATAGCCATAGCCAAAACGCTCATATTGAATGAGATGCCTAGGCAACATTCAATATGAGCGTTCTTGTTGCCTTTTATGAATGGAGACGTAGCGAGGTTGCCAGGCTGAAGTGGTCAGCAATTGATCTAAGTAACTGGTGTAGGAATGAAAGAAGTCTAAGAGTGGCTGGGCCATAGGATTACTCAACTACAGCAAATGTATAATCTCATTTGAAGTACAGTTCGAAGGCTTCGTCAGCTAATGCTATGAATGTAGTTCTAAATATAAATAAAAAAGGTTCATTAGGCTTAATGCCCAATGAACCTTTACTTGTTTCATATAATACCGGTGAGAGGACTCGAACCTCCACGGTTTCCCTCTCGATTTTGAGTCGAGCGCGTCTGCCATTCCGCCACACCGGCATATTTAGTTTAAAGATGGCGCGCCCTGAGAGATTCGAACTCCCGACCTTTTGATTCGTAGTCAAACGCTCTATCCAGCTGAGCTAAGGGCGCAAATTATGGAGCGGACGACGGGAATCGAACCCGCGACCCTCGCCTTGGCAAGGCGATGCTCTACCGCTGAGCCACGTCCGCATACGGTAAATTTTCATTCGGCACACTTTAAAGAAAGTGAGCCATGAAGGACTCGAACCTTCGACACCCTGATTAAAAGTCAGGTGCTCTACCAACTGAGCTAATGGCTCATACTTGCAAAATACAACTTCTCAACTTTAAAGCAGAAAAGATGGCGGAACCGACGGGATTCGAACCCGCGATCTCCTGCGTGACAGGCAGGCATGTTAGGCCAACTACACCACGGTTCCAGGAATATTTGCATGAATGAAAATTGGTTGCGGGGGCAGGATTTGAACCTGCGGCCTTCGGGTTATGAGCCCGACGAGCTACCGGGCTGCTCCACCCCGCGTCAGTAAAAAGTATTTAACTTATCTTCTAAAATAAAATCTATATGGTGGAGGCTGAGGGGATCGAACCCCCGACCCTCTGCTTGTAAGGCAGATGCTCTCCCAGCTGAGCTAAGCCTCCATGGATATGACCCGTAGGGGATTCGAACCCCTGTTACCTCCGTGAAAGGGAGGTGTCTTAACCCCTTGACCAACGGGCCGTGCGTTAATGTTTTTCCGTGACAACAAAAAATATCTTATCATATTATTTCGGATATAGCAACAGTTTTTCTGAAATATTTTTAAAAATATTTTTTCAGTGTATAATTCTTTTTCATTTAGGAGTATATTGAGTTACTTTAAGGCTACCTGAAGCCGTGAGAACGACTCTACGCTACGTGTTGTAATAATTCTATTCCAACCCACGATGCTATGAGTTCTACTACCTCTGAGACGCTCAGAAGCTCTGTATCAAGATGATCGTGGAAGACCTCACTTGAAAGCCCTCTGAGGCATCGGTCGATCTCCTGGGCATGCCCAGGAGTCATATCCCCCCCACGCCCTTCTAGCCGCTTCAATAAGCTCTCACGCGAAGCCAGCAGTGTAAAATGATGCCGTCCCCTCTTAGCTTACCTGCGATCTGTGCAAAGTAATTCTCGTTCCCCACAGTCATGGGACGATAATGATCCCTTTATAATGATGGGTAAGATGCTTAAGCATGGAATGATTATTTCACGCCAAAGCAGATGGTCCTAGAAATCCCGTGGCATCAGATAGAGGGCGCACTTGCCCGAAGATAGTAACCGGCATTCTCCGGATCAAATACGTAGGGTAGGGTGCCGGAGGCAGCGAATTAACGTATAAGCTGTTTCACTTTTGCCAGCACCAAAAGCACCATTAATCTAAATGATCACGCTACTATCCTTCACTCAGGATTCAAGAGTTCACAATAAAATAAAAGACCACTGTTGAATTATCAACAGTGGTCTAGTGCTTGGCGGCGTCCTACTCTCCCAGGACCCTTCGGTCCAAGTACCATCGGCGCTGGAGGGCTTAACGGTCGTGTTCGGGATGGGTACGCGTGGAACCCCTCCGCCATCGCCACCAAACGGGCATTTGCGGTACAAATGCATTATACAGGTCTCAGCATCGCCAAATGCTGAACACAAGTTTTCGAAATATAAGCCACTAGGACTTTATTTCTTATTACTTGATTCCTGAAAACTGGATCGAAACGAATTTGCATTTTATCTAGTAGGATAAGCCCTCGACCGATTAGTATTGGTCAGCTCCATGCATTGCTGCACTTCCACCTCCAACCTATCTACCTCGTCGTCTTCAAGGGGTCTTAC